>DAOTTX010000231.1:0-4084 GCA_034437515.1 Anaerolineae bacterium | reverse complement strand
CGTTGTGAGCCTTTTTTAACCATATTTTGGTTGTTAAGTCATAATCGGTCACACAAGGGGGAACTGCACGTGGATGTTTTTTTGAGAGAAAAAAATCCTTGCTTGCTTGTGCCAAATCAGAATTTGATGTAACGAATAGTGCCCTGCTGTACTCTAGAAAAGTCTCTGCTCTTCCTCGTCGCAAGCGAACAATTGCTGATATCGAGTTGATGTCGTGATAAATTGCTGATCCATCCGGATTCCTGTAGGATATTCTATTATTCAATGATAACTTGAGACCGTCTTCATTGATCACGTAAGAGTGATTTGAGTAATCTGGTTTTTCTTCGACCGTTATTCGCAGAGAGCCAAGATCACGTTCTAGTTGTACCGAAAGTAAGGCAATATCTGTTGCTGAGTAGCGTTTTGATATGAAATACTCAAGTGTTTCGCCGTAAGCACTACTAAGTTGTCCCTGTGCAATTCGATTTTCGCAAGCTGCGAGTATACCCCTGATTTCCTCGATGGTATGCTCAAAAACCTTCAAATCGGCACCTACTTCGTAAAGTAGTTCCAGTAGTTCAGTACAGGGAGCTTGCCTTGGTTCACCAGCGTACCCCAATGCGTAGATTAAGAATGAAGTATCGAAGTAAATGCTGGTGTTTTTGAAGCGCCTATTTGGTTCGGTGGGATCAGCCAGATAGACGGAATTTGCTAGCATGTTCCCCGTAGATATCGTAGCCCATGAAGCAAAGTGTGATGAATGTGTTTCTTCAAGATACTTAATAAACATCCCGACGAAATAAATAACAGATTTCGTTGGAAGTTTGGATAATCGTCTCTCAGGGATGACTGTCTGCTGATAGCCTCTTACCTCATTCTCGCGTAGATAAATTTGGAAAGCTTTCTCTGACTCCGCTGAAAGAACTCAATATGACCCGAAAAACGTGGGTCATAGAGGTTCAAAGTGGTGTGATACCGGGTCAAATTTTCGGCAAAATGACCTTTTTTCAGTAGAGTCAGGAAAGGAAATTGCATGTTTGGGAATTTCGTCAAAGAGTTTCGTGAGTTTGCCGTGCGCGGCAGCGTGCTCGACCTCGCGGTCGGTATTATCATCGGGGCGGCGTTTACCACCATCGTCAACTCACTGGTCAACGACATCGTTATGCCGCCGATTGGCTATCTGCTCGGCGATGTGGATTTTAGCAATCTGTTCATCGTGCTCGGTGAGGGCGAATATGACTCACTGGCGGTAGCGCAAGAAGCAGGCGCGGCGACCATCAATTACGGGTTATTCATCAACGCGGTGATTAACTTCGTGCTGGTCGCGCTGGCGGTGTTTTTCATCGTGCGGTCGTACAATCGCTTGATGGAGCGAGTTCAGGCGCAGGAAGAAGCCCCGGATGAAGAACCGCCCGTCGAAGACCCGACGACCAAACTGGTCGTCACGCTGGAACGCCTGAATGACACACTGAATAAAATGGAAAACTCCGGTTGAGAGGCTTATGGTGCCAGTGCGCCAACTTCCGGTAATATAGGGATAACTTACCGTGTGATCTAGAAGGGAACTCCTCATGGCCTCACCCGTAGAAATTATCATCGCAAGCTACGAGAACGCGCTGGAAGCCGACCGCGCCTATGAACAACTCGAACAAAGACACAGCAAAGGTGACTTATACCTGATTGACGCTGCTGTGCTGGTTAAAGACCTCGACGACCGAACCAGTATCAAGGAAGTGCATGATCCTCGCGGCGGTGCCGGGTCGAAATCCGGTGCGGCGGTGGGTGGCCTGGTGGGATTGTTAGGTGGGTCAGTGATAGGGCCGCTCGGCTCCGCGTTTGGGGCGCTGCTCGGCATGGCGGCCGGCGCAGTGACCGGCGGCGCAACCGCCGAACTGATGGATTCCGGTCTAGAGGATGACCAGCTTAAAAAGATCCTCGACCGCATGAAAAAAGGTACCTCCGCGCTGGTCGTGGTGGTGGATCATACACAGGTGCCGCCCGTACTCGCCATCATGGACGCTTATGAGGCGAAGATCGGTCGATACGGTGTGAGCCTTGCCATCACCGGCCCGGTTGAAGACGAGAACGCGGACGAAACTAACTGATGTTTTGATCTGTATTGGGATAAACCAGCGTCTCGCTGGCCTGCGTCGCTGCCGTCGCGTCGGGCAGTTCCATCCAGAAGACTGCCCCACCGGTGGCGGCCTGTTCGTAGCCGACCTGCCCACCCATCGTTTCGATGAGTGTTTTGACGATCCACAGGCCGAGGCCGGTGCTGGTTTCTTGCCCGGTGGGGCGTGTGCTCAATCGACCGAATTCTGTGTAAAGCTGTTGTTGTTCTTCTGCCGGGATACCCGCTCCTTGATCGGTAACGGAGAGGCGCACCATATCCCCCTTTTGCACGGCAGTGATGTATACATCACCGTCATGGGGGCTATACTTGATCGCGTTGCTGACGAGGTTGCTGACCACCCGCCGCAGTTGGGATTTATCCGCATGAACATGCAACAAACATTTATCAACGTGCAATTCGATCTGCTTACGGTTGGCGTCACCCAGGTAGCGTAGTGCCACGTCACTGACCACGCCGTTCAGCGAGACGGACTCAAGCTCAATTTTTATGTCACCGGTGACACTATAGGCATCACTAAAGTCACCCAGCAATTCTTCAGACGCCTCCAACGCAAGCGCGATGCTGTCAAGCATCGCCTGTCCCTGCTTATCCCCGGTGAAATGCCCACGCAGCAGATTTTCTGCCATGCGAATGTTCCCCAGCGGGTGTTTGAGGTCATGGGTGACCATGCGCGTCAGGCGTTCACGCGCCGCTTTCTGATCTTCTAATGTTTTGATGAGCATGTCGCGCTCTATGAGGGCGTTATGCAGGTCAATCTGCGCCTGGACTCGCGCCTGCGCTATGTCACGGGTGATCGGTTTGGTGAGATAGTCGTTTGCGCCGAGTTCAAAGCCACGTTTGATCGTTTGCGCGTCTGTGGCTGCGGAAAGCAACAAAACCGGCAGATCGTTGTGGTCGGGGTGGCTGCGAATGTGTTCTAGCACGTCGAGACCACTGATCTGGGGCATCATGACATCCAGCAGCACCGCGTCGAAATGTTTATCCTCTAATACGCTGATCGCTTCAGTGCCATCCATCGCCAGCGTCACCTGGTAGCTCTCAAAAAACATCGCCTGTATCAAATGACAAACATGGATGTCATTATCAACGACGAGGATATGATTATTGGACAACTTGCTTTTGTCAGCGTCCATACGGCGTACCTTAATTAAATCTTTATTCTAATTTAATTTTACCGCAAAAGATCCAAAAAGCAAGCACGGCGACCTTAAGTGTTACGAGATTGTACGAATGGTTCCGGCGCTGGCTCGGTTTCCGCGCTGAGGATGCCCACCCCCGGCACATGATAGACCTGGTAACGTCGTCCCTGCTTAAAAGTATGGTAGGCATCTTGCGGGATGGCGAACACCGGGTCTTTGACCACAATCGCCGGGTCGTCGATGCGCACACGATAGACCTCCCGACCGCTGCTCAGCACGCCGCTGGAAAGGGTCGCTTCCCCGGTGACGCATTTGACCTCGAACTCACTTGGGAGCTGTGGACGCCGCTCATAAGCCCGGTAGAAGAAATAGAGCGCGAACCCACCAATTACGAGAACCGCCGTGTAAAGTGAGAATTCAGCGAGCACATTGGTTAAATCACCTGACTGATTCCAAGAGAGCCAAACCGCAGCCAGGGCCACCAAAAACGCGACCCCGTATCCCAGGTTGATGAGCGTGCGTCGCCAATCCGGACGGGGCAGCTTGGCCCACTGCCGTTCGCTGAATTCACCCCGTCGGTTGGCCTCGATGTCCTCAGCGGTGAAGTTTAAAGTCTGCATCAACTCGGTATCCATAATTTCCCTCCTCTTGTGTCTTTGATTCTGTTATACAAGAAATTTAGAAATATGTTTCCCCCAGTGATTGGGGGAACGGCGGTTAAGAAGCCGTTTGAGAAGTATTATTTCGGTAATTTCGGTAATTTTTGGCCCTCATCCCCCGACCCCTTCTCCCCAACGCTTCGCTGGGAGAAGGGGAGAAAATCGTTCTC
>DAOTTX010000230.1:0-3857 GCA_034437515.1 Anaerolineae bacterium | reverse complement strand
CTCGAAATCAACCGACGAAAAGCCCTGGCTTTGTTTCTGTACTTGGTGGCAACTAACCGTCCCCATGCCCGCGACCACTTATGTGTGTTGTTATGGTCACATACTGACGTTGGTCGCTCACGTGCTGAACTGCGCCGGATGCTCTATGCACTGAATAAAACGCCACTTGCTGATTACATCGAGGCTGATCGGCAGAATGTTCGCCTGGTTAACACTGAGGCAATGCGAGTGGATTTGTGGGAGTTAGAAAGTACCCTCAACGCGGGCGATTGGTCGGGTTTATTGGAGAACATGAATGCCTGGTTTGCTCCCTTTATGCAGGGTTTTGATGCAGGTGGCGCTGCACAATTCGATGATTGGCAGAGCATGACATCCGTACAAATAGGACGACGTTTGACCCCCGTTTTGGAGCAACTTGTCTCTCGACTTAATGAAGACGACCCGCGCCAGAGTATCACATTGCTGAAAACCTGGCTCACGCTTGAGCCAGAAAACGAGGGCGTTCATCGCTGGTTGATGCGGTGTTATGCCGAAAACAATGAAACAACGGCAGCCCTGGAACATTATCATCATTGGCGACAACACCTACGGACAGACTTCGACATGGACCCAGACCCCGAAACGCTTGAACTTGCAGAGCAAATTCGTAAGGGAGAGCCGTTGCGTGCCCATGTATTTGCCGGGGGGGTGTTACCCCCACTGCCAGGCATGCTAATTGGGCGCGAGGACATTCTAGCCGCTTTGCGAGAAAAACTCGGCGTGGCGAACTTGCAAGCCTCTTCACCATTGGTTGTGATGCAAGGCTGGCCGGGCATTGGCAAGACGACCCTGACAGCATCACTCGCACACGATCCCACAGTTCAACGGCACTTCAAGGACGGGGTGCTGTGGGCTTCTTTGGGGCAAGCCCCCGATGTATTTGCAACACTGGTACGTTGGGGGAACGCATTAGCTGTGCCCGGAATAGAACGCGCCAAAACCGTGACCGAAGCCTCTCAACTGCTGACCAGTACGCTCCATGACCGCAGGGTGCTCATTGTTGTGGATGATGTGTGGGATACGGCCGATTTCTTACCGTTCAAGGTGGGGGGGGCAAAAGCCGCGACACTGGTCACAACACGGTTGAATCAGGTGGCAGGGGCTTTGGTCACTAACCGGCACGAACTGTTTAAGATTCCTGTATTGGACCACGTGCGATCCCTAGAACTGCTGACTGTTCTTGCTCCCGATGCGGTTGAAATCTACCCGGATGAAATTAGCGAAATGATCGAGGACCTGGAGGGGCTGCCACTGGCATTACAGGTGGTTGGGCGGTTGCTGCGCGAGGAACACCTTTTGGGGTGGGGGGCACGTGAGTTACTGCGTGATTTACGTCAAGGAACGCGGTTGCTCTCCGAAAGTGCCCCGGTAGATAGACAGTCTGTTGACGCGGACGACGTGCCGCTGACGGTCGTCGCGTTGTTGGAACTTAGCACGAACAGCCTGGGCGACGAGATGCGACAGCGGTTTGCCCTGCTAGGGGTATTCGCACCGAAGCCCGCCGTCTTTGAATTGGAAGCAATGGAGGCGGTATGGGAGGTCCAGGATGCTCGCCCGACCGTGCGCCGACTTGTCGAGCGTGGCCTACTGGATGTTGTACCAGGGGGGGAATTCCAGATGCACGCCCTATTGGTGCAACATGCCCGGCAGATGTTTGAGGACACCAATGCCATATAAAGCGGAAGTCTTAGACGAAGCAGCACACCGCCATGCCCGCTATTACCTGAGCAAACTCATGAAATTGAAAGCAACCTATCAATCTGCGCCAGGGCGTGCTGTTCCACAGCTACGTAAGATGATGCCACAGGTACAGCAGGCACATTCATGGTTGTTGGCGCGTCTTGAGGTGGATCTCTCTGCCGCCAACCTGCTGTTAGAAATGACGACCACAGGTATGGGGTATATTCGCATGGTCGTTTCGCCGGGAGAGTGGGAGCGTTGGATAAAGATCGGAGGGGAGACTGCGCTAGAGATCGGTCGGCGTGCGGATCATCTGGACTTTATCATTGAGCAGGGTATACACGCCTTCCGCCAGGGTGACTTGGAAACCGCCCGGACATTCGCAGAGACCGGGGAAGAAAGTGCTACTGCGCTACCCGACCCCGGTAAACGCGCTCAGTGTTATTACTTGCAGGCGCTAGTCCACCAGAAACAGGGCGAAATCCGCGCCGCTTATGCGGCTGTGTCGAGAGCGCAGGAGGACTACGAGCAGGTTGACGACAAAGTCGGGATCGGTAAGGTTCGGAGTTTTCTGGCACAGGCGGCTATCGACGCACTAGATTATGAGCGTGCCCAGCAACTTCTGGAACAGAATATCCTACTGTGGGAAGAAATGGGCAATCTGCGCCAGATGGCTGTTGAGCAGTACCAGTTGGGGGTGATGTTCAGTAATCGCTTGCTGTCTGCGAAGGCTGATGACTATTTGCTCGCTGCTCGCCAGACCTTCCAGAAGTTGGCAGATCGTCGCTACGAAGCATACAGCCTGCAAATTCTATCGTCTAATGCCATCGAGCGCGGCACGTTAGAGGCGGCACTCACGTATATCGAAGCGGCATATGCCCTGTTCTCGGAAGTCAATGATCAACGTGGGGTTGCTGGGTCGCTTAATTATATAGGTCGTATTCACAATAAGCAGAGTGACTATGAACGCGCAATTGTGGCACATCAGCGTGCTGCGGATGTCGCCCGGTCTATCGACTATCGCTATGCATTCACCGATGCACATCGTTCGATGTGCGAAATTCACTTAAAAACTGGCAATCTGGCAGCCGCCCGGCAGGGCCTTTGCACCGCCGTCACCGTCGGAGAGACTAGCGGCAATCGCTTGTTAATGTTGGCTGTGCTGGCAGCAGCGGTTGGTGTGCTGGCTGCTGATAAACGGCTGCGGGTTGCGGCAGATGTCGCCTGCACCATCCAAACGGCGACCGAAGCACCCTTGATCTTGAAGATGTTGCAGCCGCATATTGTCACAGTCAACACCGATACAGGCACGCCCATGTCCATTGAGGAAGCGAACGAGCTTATAAAAAAGCTGTATCAGTAGTCACGGATTTCACACATGGCATGAAATCTCGGTGGTTTTGGCACGTTTGTGGCACGTTGAGCATATAGCCTCAAAGTAACACATATTGCAATGAACACGTAAAGAAAGGTAATGCGCTATGAAACGTGTACTTGTTTTGACGATCCTTGCCGGATTGTTGGTTGCTGGCGTCGTCTCTGCCCAGGACGGCGAGCGTGAGGTTATTACAACTGATAACATCAGCGCGATGGAGATGCTCATTCGTTTGGGGCGTGGCTCTGCCGAGACTGCGGTTTATTCCCCAGATGGTGAGCATATTTTTGTCGCCGGGACGCTGGGTATCTGGAAATACAGCGTCGATGATTTGGGTACAGAGACAGAACCAGAACTGTTCGACATTGGCGGCGGCGTGACGGCAATGGCTAGTCATCCCGATAATCCGGAGCTAGCAATTTATGATGATAACAGCGACGGGCTAGAATTCATCGACGCCAACACGGGCGAATTGCTCGGCGGTGTAGAGATCGAAAACCGCCCTATTTTCATCGAGTACAGCGCCAGTGGCGACCATATTGTGCTGAATTACGGCTCGCGTGGTATCGCCTTGGTGAACACCGCCGACGAAACGATTATCAATTCATCGGCTTCTCTTTCCACTAATGCGCGTGCTGTCGTTAGCGCGGACGGGGAGAAGTTTATCGCCGCGAATACCAGTGGGACAATCTTAATGTGGGACGCGACGGTCGAGGCGGAACCAATGGAAATGGAAGGTCATACTGAGCGCGTGTATGATCTC
>DAOTTX010000229.1:0-2795 GCA_034437515.1 Anaerolineae bacterium | reverse complement strand
GTCGGACGCTATCACCTGAACTACGGCAGCGGCTGGAACAATCGCGATCCGCAGCACTTCATGGAAGCCGTCGAGCACCTGACACGGCGTGCCGGAATCAACATCGAGCGTGGGACGGACTTTCGTCAGACAGCCGATTGGTCAGAGCGTCAGCTCGTGCAGCGGTTGCATGATGCACTACTGAATACGCCACCTGCGCTGTCCTACGCGACAAACAGGCGCGGCTGGGACATGCAGACGATCCGGCTGGCGAAGCTCGGCTTCATGCCGTTGGACAAGCGTCCCCTACTGGAAGGTTTGAACCTGTCCGATAGCTAGCGGAGCGTCATACAGCGTTTTCCGGCAGGGATGCTGGTTTACGTTCATCTCGACAAGGGGTGTCTGAAATACCTCAGCGGACGTTCTATAGAAGGAAAGAAACACTACAACCCGCCGCGTGACCTGATCGGCGAAAAACAACCCTACCGCAATCACCTGTATCATGGAGAGGTTGAGGGCGTGGTATTGGTTGAAGGACAAGCGGATGCAATCACGTTTGGGATGTGGGACATCCCTGCCATCGCTATCGCTGGCATGACGATGAACGACGCAGTGCTAGAGATACTCAAGCGACATCGGCGTGTGTTCATTGCCTTGGAAAACACCGACGAGGCCCGTGTCAAAGCCTTCGAAATCGCCCGGCAGCTATCAGATCGTGCCTATATTCCGCAGTTTCCTGAAGGTGTGAAGGATGCCAACGAGTGGCTGTCGCAGCATGGCGCAACTGTCGAAGATACCGCCAGTCTGCTCAATACCGCGCCGTCATGGATCACACTGGAGATCGACCGAGTTGGTGATCTGGAAGGGATCGAGCGACAGGATGCGGCACGCCAGTTGTTCACAGATGCCGTTCAACTGGATGATTTTGCCTTCGCGGAGTTCAAGACTGCGGTGAGTAAGATTGGCATCAAGGGACGGGCGTTTACCGATCTGGCGAAAGCCACCCGTTCAGAAGTTGCGCAAGCAGAGGAGGACGATGTGCCCCAGATACTGAGCGATGATATCCCGCTGCTATCCCCGGCGCTGGGTTTTCGGCGGGATGTGGCAATGGTCACGGTGTCGATTACCGAACGGACGAAGGGTAACAAGCTCAACATCCAGCCTTATCTGGTGACCAGCACTCGCGAACTGCGCCGTCTGACGCATGAGCAGATCATCACCGTCAGCGAGAAAGAGGTTGCACTGAAGGTTATCCCGGAAGGCTCCGAATTCCTGATGCGCTGGCGCTACAGCGATCTGCGGCGCTACCTGGAAGGCGAGACGGTGCAGCCGGGTGAGGTGTTCACCACCATCCACGATCTGTTCAAGCAGTACATCGACTTTCGTTCGGAGATCGAGAGCCGTATTCTGACGCTGTGGACGGTAGGCACCTACTTCTACACGTTGTTTCCAGCTTATCCCTATCTGGCGTTGAACGGGCCCAAGAACAGCGGCAAGAGCACCGTGTTGCGTGTCCTACAACCGCTGGCCTTCAACATGATTACCACCTCCGACCCGACCGGGCCGAGCATGTTTCGTCTGATCCACCATACGTCATGCACCGTCGGTATCGACGAGGCGGAACGCTATCACAACCCACGTGATCCGGGCATGCAGCAGATCCGCCAGCTGCTCAACAGCGGTTACAAGCAGGGGATGCCTGCTATCCGCGTCACCGGTGATGACTTCAAGCCGCAGGCTTTTGACGTGTATTCGCCGAAGATTCTAGCGGCAATCATGGGATTGGAGGACATCCTCGCCAGCCGCTGCATCGCCATTCCCATGCGCCGCACCAACAGGAAGATGCCATCCTTCCCGCCCGACTTCGACGGTGCGACGATCCGGCACCAGCTCTATACACTGGCGCTGACACACTTTCAGGCGGTGTATCGCAACTACTTCGAGCGCCCCGAACTGCATAAGCTGCACAACCGGTCAGGCGAACTGTGGTCGCCACTGGTCGCATTGGCAGCGTTCTTTGAAGAGCAGGGTAGTATGAACGGGCTGCTGGATGCCGTCTCCAACGCGGCTGAATGGGATGAGCAGATCAGTGAGGGCAAGTCGCTCAGCGAGCGTGAGGAGGCTGTTTTGCAGGCATTGGAACTGCTCACACGCAATACGGAAGACATCACCTGGATCAAGGGAACTGACTTGCGTGAGCGCGTTCGCGGCATCCTGGGGCAGACAGCCGACCAGATGGGCAATGCTCAGTGGATTGGGCATATCTTGAAGCGCTTGCAATTGGTGGATAACTCGCGCCGTAAACATCATGTGGGTGGCAAGGTGTATGCGATTGATCGTCGCGAGGTGCTAGACATGATGCAGCGCTACGATGTGCCGCCAGTTGAAAACGAGGGTGCAAAATAACCCGTCAAAGCGATCAGACCGGTCAACCAGTCAGCGATCCTGATTGGTTTGACCGGTTGACTAGATTGACCGGTATTTACGGAGCTTGATTTCAACTTTTCGCTTCTTGGATTGCATCCTCCCACCAACTGGAAAGGCGTTTCTTGTTCCAGCGGTTCGGGTTTGTCATTATATCAATGTTTAGACGCCGAAGCTTTGCTTTGAGTCTTGGTAACTTGTGCAACAGTTCTTTGTGTTCTTCAAGAGCATTGTTCATTTGCTTTGCTATATCTGCTGGAACATGATATGACATGTTGACCCCCAAGAGCGTTGGGAATAATTGTTTATATACCGCATCAACCTCTTTACGAGACGGTGCTAGCGATATATATCCGTAAAGAAAATCAGCGCGGAGATAAGGGCTCGAGGTA
>DAOTTX010000228.1:0-3411 GCA_034437515.1 Anaerolineae bacterium | reverse complement strand
TAGAAAACATCAAAATTGGCGCGAAAATAGAGTTTATAAAAGGTCATAAAGTGTCAAATTTTTGCCAAAATCACGGTTTTTCCAGTCTTCTGAATTTTGGCGAAGGTATTGATTCATTGTTACTTAATTCAATAAATCTAACATAAGTTTCAGCGACAAGCAAAAAGGACGGCACACGATGACACACGAAGAGATGGTCACATTAATTAAAGACGGCGTCAGCGAGGGTAGCATCTGGGCGGAGTTCGGCGCGGGGCGAGGCAACTTCACCCGCGCACTTGCCACACTGCTGCCTGAGGACGCCGCTATCTATGCGGTAGACCGGGATGATCGCGCATTGGCGACCCTGCGCGACGGCTGGGATTCTCCGGTGGAACTGCACACGATAAAAGCCAATTTCACCGGTGATCTCGACCTGCCACTCCTGGACGGTGTGCTGATGGCGAACGCGCTGCATTTCGTCCTGCGGCAGTCCCGGTTGATGCGGCGCATCCATGCCATGCTGAACCGACGGGGGCGGTTGGTCGTGGTCGAATACGACCGGCGTCTGCCCTGGACGCCCTACCCGGTACCCTATCTTTGGTTGGACAATCTGGCAGGCGAGGCGGGTTTTTCGCAGACGCGGCACATCGGTCAGCGGACTTCCCCGCGTAATAACGCCACGATGTATGCTGCGCTTAGCACTCGCTAAAAAGATAATTTCGTAGTCACCGGTCGCGGTCGGTGGGGCGTCGAACATAAATGTGACCTTTGCGCCGTCGCCGAGTGCATCAAACGTCAGTGACGGATCAGAAACCGGCTCGTAAGAGACAACCGTGCCGAGCAGGTCTTCTGTCGGGTAGCTCAGGTCGAGTTCGGAGATTTCAATCGTAAAGGTCGGCGCGAGGGAGGTCGTCGCCTCCGCTTCGACCGAGTCGTCCTCGATGACGTCGGCATCATCTTCGGCGCAGGCCGCGAGCGCGAAAATCAAGATGAGGATGAAAATTAAACGTCGCATAATATTCCTTACTTCATACTGTTTGTTCTCCTTATAAGCCAGGACTTTCGCTTGAGAATATCAGGAAAGTTCAAGACCGTTCAAAATTCAGAAATTTGACCCATTAAAACCTTTTATGAACAATCTGAGCGAAAGTCCTATAAGCAAAACAAACGCAACTAACGCGAACGTAAGTCTGCGTTAGCATTCGTATAAGAACTTTGCTAGAAACACATAAAAAACGTTGACTGTGTATGGTGTGCATGTTATTATGTTGCGTGGAATTAGCAATCAAAGTGTTAGAGTGCTAACAGCACAGATCAACAGACAAACACTTATCCTGTCCATGCATGAAGGAGGAAAACAAAGCATGTCAATTAACATTCGCCCTCTCGGTGATCGCGTTATTGTCGAGCCAGTAGAAAAAGAAGAGACCATCGCTGGCGGTCTGCTTTTGCCGGAAACGGCGAAGGAAAAGCCGCAACAGGGCAAGGTACTCGCCGCTGGTGCAGGCAAGCGTGATGAAGACGGAGAACGCATCCCGATGGATGTGGAAGTCGGCAATCTGGTGCTTTTCGCCAAGTATGCCGGTACCGAAATCAAGCTCGAAGGCAAGAAGCTACTCATCATGAAAGAAAGCGACATCCTGGGGATCGTCGAGGAATAATTCCTCACATCATATCCGCAGGATTTTTTGATTCGATCAATCCCAAAACATTTACGGAGGATAATAATCTATGCCAAAGCAATTGGTATTTCAAGAAGAAGCACGTCGTAAGCTCCAGCGCGGTGTCGATGCCGTCGCTAACGCCGTCAGCACGACCCTGGGGCCGAAGGGCCGCAACGTCGCGCTAGACAAGAAGTTCGGTGCGCCGACCGTTACCCATGACGGTGTGACCGTCGCCAAAGAGATCGAGCTGGAAGACCCGTTTGAAAACATGGGTGCACAGCTCGTCAAAGAAGCGGCAACCAAGACCAACGACATCGCCGGTGACGGCACCACCACCGCAACCGTGCTGGCTCAAGCCATCGTCCGCGAAGGTCTGAAGAACGTCGCCGCCGGTGCCAACCCGATGCTGCTGAAGCGCGGCATTCTGGCTGCCGCCGAAGAGGTCGCTCGGCACATCCTGGAACAGGCCACCCCCATTGAGACCGAAGAAGAGATCGCCAGCGTGGCGAGCATCTCCGCTCAGGACACCGAAATCGGTGAACTGCTGGCGCGTGTCATCAGCAAGGTCGGCAAAGATGGTGTTATCACCATCGAAGAAAGCCGTGGCCTGGAATTCGAAACCGAATACGTCGAGGGTATGCAGTTTGATCGCGGCTACATCAGCCCGTACTTCATCTCCGACAACGAAGCGATGGAAGCGGTCATCGAAGAGCCGTATATCCTGATCTATGACAAGAAAATCAGCGCCGCACAGGATATTATCCCCGTGCTGGAAAAGCTGATTCAGATCGGCAAGCGTGAGTTTGTCATCATCGCCGAAGACATTGACGGCGAAGCCCTGGCAACCCTCGTGCTGAACAAGCTACGCGGTATGCTCAACGTGCTGGCGGTCAAGGCCCCCGGCTTCGGTGATCGCCGTAAGGCTATGCTGCGTGACATCGCCATCCTGACCGGTGGTACCGTCATCAGCGAAGAAACCGGGCGCAAGCTCGACAGCGTCACTCTGGAAGACCTGGGCCGCGCGAGTAAGGTCGTCAGCACCAAAGAAGACACGGTCATCGTGGACGGTGCCGGTGACGAAGGCAACATCGAAGCTCGCGTCAAGGAAATCCGCAACGAGATCGAGATGAGCACCAGCGACTATGACAGCGAGAAGCTCCAGGAACGCCTGGCGAAGCTGAGCGGTGGTGTGGCGGTCATCCGTGTGGGTGCGGCGACCGAGACCGAACTCAAGGAAAAGAAACACCGTGTCGAGGACGCCCTGAGCGCCGCGCGTGCTTCGCTTGAAGAAGGCGTCGTTCCCGGTGGTGGTGTGGCGCTGGTTAACGCGGTTGAGGCGCTGAGGAACTTCAAGATGGAAGGTACCGACGAGAACACCGGTATCACCATTATGCGTAACTCGCTAGAAGCGCCGATGAAGAAGATTGCCGCCAACGCCGGTTACGACGGTGCGGTCATCATCGAAGCGGTGCGTCGCCTGCAGAAGAGCCGCAAGAACCATCGTGTCGGCTTCAACGTGATAACGGGTGACTACCACGACATGATCGAGGACGGCATCCCGGACCCGGCAAAGGTGACTCGCGGTGCGGTCGAGAATGCGGCGTCCATCGCCAGCATGATCCTCACCACCGAGGCACTGATTACCGACATCCCCGAAGCAGAACAGCCAATGCCCGACCCCAGCGGCGGCATGGGCGGCATGTACTAAGCAAGATTTCGTAACGCACACAAAAGCGGCGACCCTGAGTGGTCGCCGTTTTTTGTT
>DAOTTX010000227.1:0-20647 GCA_034437515.1 Anaerolineae bacterium | reverse complement strand
GCGCTGGTTTTGATGGAAAAAGGTCATTGTTTAAGGCAAAAACGTTGTTTGCGCGGCCTTGAGCAAAACCTTTAGGGTCTCGCCATGCGAAATCCCAGAGAACCATTTTTTCATTTTGTCAAATCCCACAGATGTGCTACACTAAATGCAATGTCATCTCAACCGAACACCCATTTGAAACGGAGGTCACCCGAATGGAAACACAGATACTCAAATTGCTCCACGAGCGTAAAGCCACCCGCGCCATCGTAGAACGGCCCGTCGAAACGGAAAAGGTTGAGGCGATCCTGGAGGCCGCGCGTCTCTCCGCCTCTTGTAGCAACAATCAGCCCTGGCGCTTCATCCTGCTCAACGGCGACGACGCCGAAGCGCTGGCCCGGGGACGCGACGCCCTTTCCGGCGGCAATTACTGGGCCAAGACCGCGCCCATTCTGATGTTCGGCTACTCCAAGCCGGATTTCGACTGCCAGATCGGCGGCGGGGCGCGCGAATATTACCTATTCGATCTTGGTATGGCGGTCCAGAACATCCTGCTCCAGGCCACCGAGCTTGACCTGGTCGCCCGTCCAATGGCCGGGTTCTCTCCCAAGAAAGTGCGCGAGGCCTTCGGGCTCTCCGATGAGCTAAAGGTCATGGTCGCCATCGCCATCGGTTACGAGGGCGACATCTCGACCCTGAGCGAGAAGCATCAGCGCACCTCGCGCGCGCCTCGCGAGCGGAAACCGCTGGAGGAGATCGTCAGCTTCAATCGCTAGGAGGTGGGTATGTCCAACACACTGCTCATTCAGGGGGGCGCCCTCGTCATCCCTGACGAAACAATTGAGGGAGACCTGTCGATTCAGGGAGAGACGATTCAAGCGATCGGGAAAGGCCTGGCGGCGACTGAGGAGGCCGCCGTGATCGACGCCGCCGGTTGCTACGTCCTCCCCGGCGTCATCGACGCCCACACACACATCCAACTCGACACCGGCGTCTACCAGACGCCCGATGACTGGTTCACCGGTACACACGCCGCGGCCTGTGGCGGTGTCACGACCGTGGTCGATTTCGCCACGCAATTCCCGGGCCAATCGCTTGATGAGGCAGTCGAGGCGCGCCTGGTCGAGGCCCAGGACGCTGTGATCGATTACGGCCTGCACGTGATGGTCACCGACCTGCCCCCGGGCCGAGAGGGCGAGCTCGCCCGCTTGCCGGCCCTGGGCGCGCCCAGCCTCAAACTCTACACCACCTACCGCCCCAACTATTACGCCGACGACGCCGTGATCCTGCGCCTGATGGAGACCTGCGCTCAACACGGCATCCGGCCGCTCGTCCATTGCGAGAATGACGCCCTGGTGAGCGCCCAGGCCGAGGCCCTCATCGCGGCCGGGAAGACCGGCTGGCGGTATCACGGACGCTCCCGCCCGGCCTTGGCCGAGCAAGAGGCGATCCGGCGGATTCTCTTCCTGGCGCAAGCAGTCGGTTGCCCCGTCCACATCTGTCACTGCTCGACGACGCTGTCTGTCGCATTGGTGGCGAAGGCCCGCGACGGCGGCCAACGGGCCACCTGCGAGACTTGCCCCCAATACATACTGCTGGATCACACCGCTTACGAGGGGGATGAAGCGTGGCGCTACATCCTCCAACCGCCCCTACGCGCGCCCGGCGAACCGGCCCGCTTGCGGGCCCTGGTGGAGAGCGGCGCTGTGGATATGATCGCCACCGATCACTGCGACTATAGCCGGGAACAGAAAACCGCCCAGGATGACTTCACCCAGACCCCCGGCGGCCTGCCTGGTCTGGAGACGCTGCTGCCCCTGACGTATACCTATGGCGTCGCCCAGGGCGGCCTGACGCTCTCCCAGATGGTCACGCTGCTATCGGCCAACCCGGCCCGCATCTGGGGCATGTGGCCGCGCAAGGGCGGGCTGATCCCCGGCGCTGACGCCGACGTGGTGATCTACGACCCGCAACCCAAGGGGACCATCGCCGCGCCGGCGCTCCACCAGCGGGCGGGCTACACGCCCTACGAGGGATGGCGCGTGCACGGGCAGGTCAAAGCGACCATCGCCCGAGGCAAGGTCATCTACCAGGAGGGGACGTTCACCGGGCAAAAGGGACGGGGGCGCTTCGTCCGGCGCCCGGTCTGATTATGACCGGGCAGAAATCGCGGAAAGGAGGAATGAATGGAGCAAGCCAATCTTTTCTATCGCTTTGGCGCCGCTTTGGCCATTGGCTTCCTGGTCGGATTGCAGCGCGAGTACGCCTACGGCGGCCCCGACCGGGAGATTTTCGCCGGGATCCGCACCTTCGCCCTGATGAGCATGATCGGTTGTACGGCCGCGCTGGTGTCCGAGATATTGGATACGCCGTGGGCCTTCGTCAGCATCTTCGCTATCCTGGGCCTGCTGATCGCCATCGCCCACTCCATCGACGCCTGGCGCGGGGGAGTCGGGCAGACTACCGAAGTCTCCGCCATTGTCACCATCCTCGCGGGGGCCTTATGCTATTGGGAATACCTCCCCCTGGCGGCGGCGCTGTCCGTGGCGACCACTGTCTTGCTCTCTCTCAAATTCGAGACTGAACGCTTCGTTGAAAAAATCACGCGGGAGGATATCTACGCCACGCTAAAGTTCGCCGTCATCACGGTTATCATTCTGCCCGTCCTGCCCAATCAAAATTTTGGCCCGCCGCCTCTGGACGTCCTGAACCCCTACAAGGTCTGGCTGATGGTCGTCTTCATCTCCGGCATCAGTTTCTTGGGTTACGTGTTGGTGCAAGCTGTCGGTCCCCGACAAGGGATTGGATTGACCGGGCTGCTGGGAGGATTGGCCTCCAGCACCGCCGTCACCCTCAGCTTCTCGGAACGGAGTCAACGAGAGAGCGACCTCGCTAAACCCTTTGCCCTGGCGATCATCGTGGCGTGGACGGTGATGTTCGCCCGCGTCCTCGTGACGGTGGGCGCGCTAAACGGCGACCTGCTGCGAAAGCTATGGCTGCCGCTGCTCGCCTGCGGGCTGTCTGGCCTGGGATATTGCATCTATCTCTACCTGGTTCAGCGCACTACCAAAGCGGGTGGTGTAGAAATTTCCAACCCCTTCGAACTGGGACCGACGATTAAATTCGGAATCCTGTACGCGCTGGTTCTGTTGATCTCCAAAGCCGCCCAGACCTACCTGGGAAACACCGGCCTTTACATCTCCAGCTTCTTCGCCGGACTGGCCGGCATGGACGCTATCACGCTCTCGGTGATCGAGTTGAGCAATGCCGGCAATATCAACGTCACAATGGCGACGCGCGTCATTCTTCTGGCTGCGATGGCCAACACCATCGCCAAAGGCGGCATCGTGTTTACCAGCGGGTCGCCCGGCCTTCGACGGGCCCTGTGGCCGGGATTGCTGTTGATTTTGGCGACCGGAACGAGTTTCATCTTCACGTTATAGCGCGCTGTAGGAATCGCGCTCACAGAAAGGGACACTATGCACACAAGCATCCAAATCGAGCGAACGATCCGCGCCCACCGCCTCCCCGGCCTGGACGAAACTGGGCCGTCGACTTTCATCTATCCTCATTATGAGGGCTACTCCATCGCCAACCTGGCGCCCACCATCGCCGCGATGTTGGGCGTCGAAACGCCCGATATGGCCCCGGCGATGCCCCCATCTCTCTGGAAAGACTTGACGTCCGGTCTCCGGCGCGTCATCATCGTCGTGATTGACGCGGTGGGTTACCAGAACTTGCGCCAACTGGCGGAAGGACGTCTAGCCACGGATGACGTCTACGCCCCCCTGGCCCGCCTCCGCCGAGCGGGCCGCATGTTCCCCTTGACCTCCGTTTTCCCCTCTACCACCGTCGCCGCGCTGACCACGCTCTGGACCGGCCTGCCGCCCGGCACGCACGGATTCTTGGGCACGAAACTCCTATTGGCCGAATATGGCACGCTGACCAATATGTTGGCCCTCTCGCCAACCGCGCACCGGCAACGCGACGCCCTGATCGACTGGGGCTGGGAACCGGAGTCCTTCGTCGTCGCGCCCACCCTGGGCCAACGGCTGACCGCACAGGGCGTGCGGACCATCGCGCATACACACAGCGCCTTCATCGGCGGCGGTCTGACCCGCATCTTCAGTCGGGGGATGGAAGAAATGCGCGGTCACGCCAGTATGTACGATATGTGGATCAACCTGCGCCAGACCCTGCGAGAAACGAGCGGCGCGCCCGCCTTCATCAGCGTCTATTGGGGCCACGTCGATGGATTGGCCCACGTCTACGGCCCCGGTTCGGAACCGTACAACGGGATGTTGCGCGACCTGTTCCGCTCCCTGGAAACGGAATGCCTGGCGCAACTGTCTCCCGCTGCCCGCGAGGGCGCGCTCCTGCTCATCACCGCCGACCACGGACAAATCGCCAGCCCGCCGGAGAAAGTGGCGCAATTGACCGATCATCCCGATTTACAACGCCTGCTCCTCATCCCGCCGGCCGCCGAATCGCGCGCGTCCTACCTGTACGTCCGGCCGGGGCAAGCCGACGCCGTCCGCGCCTACGTCGCCGAGCGCCTGAGCGACCGGTTCCTGGTTCTGGAGGCTGAGCGGGCCATCGCCGCCGGGCTTTTCGGCCCCCGCGACATGGACCTGGAACTACGGTCGCGGGTGGGCGACCTGATCCTCCTGGCTCAAGACGACAGCCGCCTGTCAATCAGAAAAAAGAAAACCCCCTTTCACGGACATCACGGCAGCCTGACGCCGGAGGAGATGCTGGCCCCGCTGTTGATGGTCCGGCTGGATCAATAAATGCCCCTCGCACTGCCCGCGCGATCAGTCCGCCCCGCCAACCGATGTTCGTGACGAAACGCTCACAAATCTGTGATTTAACGTTCACATTCCCCTTCCCGATTTCTGTTATAATGGAATCAGAAAATTAACGTCCATCAATCTTGAACGGCAAATTGGGAGGGATTATGCATCAATTACCTGACAAAACACGCCTGGTTTTCTCGTTGATCGTCGCCTTGCTCATATTATCCACGCCTTCTTTGGCTTTGGCAGATGGGGAGATCGGGGAAATCGCTGGCTATCCAAGCCTGCGGACGGTCGAGGGCGCGCTTAACGGCAATGTATGGAGCGGCTACGCCGGAACCCTGGAATTCCAATTCTATGGCGGGGCCAAGTCGCCGGTCTTCTGCACCGACATACACCACCAAACTGGTAAAGGCGTCGATTACGTCGCCAGCGACGAGGAGATAGATTGCCGGGTCAAATGGCTGCTGATCCACTATCCGCCGCTGTTGAAAGGCGCCGCTGGCTGGAACGCCAACGAAATGGCCGCCCGCCAGATGGCGGTCTGGCATTTCTCCGACGGGCTACATCCGGAGGACACGCCGAATGGCCCAGATACAACGGCCCTCGCGCTGCGCGCCTGGGAGATCATTGACGCTGTGCCGGGCGAGGCTTGCGCCGTCGACGCCCCCAGCGTCGCCATTGCGCCAGCCAGCGCCAACAACCCGGTCGGAGACAGCCAGACCTTCACCGTCACTGTGACGCAAGGCGGGGAACCGATAGCCGATCAGCCAGTCGACCTGAACAGTAATGCGGGCGACCTCTCCTCAGACACGGTCACGACCGACGCAAACGGTCAGGCCGTCTTCACGATGACGATGGGAATGGCCGGCGATGCGCAGGTCCAGGCCTCGACCACCCTCTCGCTGCCCGTCGGCGCTATCTTCAACGGCGTAGACCCCAACAAACAGAAGTTGGTGTTGGGCGAGATGGTCGCCAACTCGGTTCACGCCCAGGCGAATGGCGTCTGGAATGCCGATGGTTCCATCACCGCGTTCAGTTTCGCCGACTATAATATGAACGGACAGCCGGACAATGGGGAACCGGCGATCGAAGGCCTGGCAGTCGAACTTTATCAGGATGACAGCCTGCTCGCGACCGCCCTCTCCGGCAGCGACGGGAAAGTTACGTTCGACGGTCTGAGCGGCGCTTACACGGTTGTGCAGGAAGAGCAGGGCGATTGGCGCGCCACCGGCGCCCTCTCGCAAACGGTCGACGTCAACGACGATGTGCAGACCCTCTACTTTGGCCAGATCAAACTGCCGGTCATCACCGGGCAGGTATACGATGACGCCGATCAGGATGGCGTCTGGGGCGACGATGAAGTCGGCCTCGCTGGCTGGGACCTGCAATTATTCCGCGAGAACGGTTCAGCCGTCATCGGGATGACGGGGAAAACAGACGCCAAGGGGAAGGTCGTCTTCAGCAACGACCCCCAGCGCAATCCGCCCGACCTGACCCCAGGCGTCTATTACGTGAAGGAAACGTTGCCGGACGGCGATAGCTGGCGGCCCACCGACGGCCTATCCAGGACGGTCACGGTCGAAGCGGGGGACGTTAAAGCAATCGCTATAGGGAACTTCCTCGTCCAACCGGCCTTGGCGTTTTCCAAAATCGGCCCGGCCGATGCACGAGAGGGGGACGTCATCACGTATCAATTCACCGTCGAAAACACAGGCAACGTCGCGCTGGAAAACATCACGGTGACCGATCCGCTCCTGGGCGGGGAGATCGCCGCTTGCGCGTTCGACCAGCTGGACGCCGGCGAAGCGCTGGCCTGCGAGGCGACCTACCAGATCCTGACCGGCGCGAGCGCGCCCGCGTCTGGCGCGCTAACGAATACGGCTACAGCGAGCGGCGCCGTCCAACCGTATCTATACTTTTGCGGTTTTTATTTTAAGCATTAAATTTTGATAGATAATACAATTATAGCAATGATAAAAGCTTTTCTGCTAATTTAGTTGTATAGTGCTGCCAAATAACAATAAGCCCGTGCAAATAGTAAAAATAATGTGCTAGTGAAATAATTCTCGGCAATAATTTATGCTTTCACGCAATATAAAACGCTAATTTCCACAAAATAATCAATATTGACCAACAAACTGGCAACCTGTGTTGCATAAAATAATCACATACACAGTTTGATGTTGAAAAATTGGTCTTGATCAAAAAGTGCAAAAGTATAGATGTATCTATCCTTAACCGATTATCGATTATTGCAAGATTTTACCATCTTTTAAGGCTGTGTCAAGCCCGGTTGACATCTTCTTAGAAACAAATAGAATTAAGTAGACAATCGATTATCGATCTATTGCTATCCCATGTTGAAGTTACCACTTAGGGCTTGAGGAGGAAGGAATGGCGAAGAAGAGGTTTATTCGTGAGCAGGACGTTGAAGGAGATCGTATCGCCCCCCCGCACCAGCGCGTCATTCGTCATTTGGCCGCTCCGTGGACGTTGGGAACTACCCAACTGTGGTTGGGAACGAGCTCTGTTGACCCTGGTTTCACCAGTAACGCGCATTCTCACGAGGAACAGGAGGAGGTTTTCTACTGCATCTCTGGCTGCGGAAAGATCAAGGTGGACGATGATGTTTTCGACGTCGAGCCTGGAAACGTCGTCTTTGCACCTGCTAAGAGCGTCCATCAACTGATCAACGATGGTGATGAAGTCTTCAAGGTCGTAGCGGCAGTCGCACCTCCCTTCATCCCAGAGAAGTACCGCGAAGATCATAATCTGAGCGAATAGGTGCCCAGCGATGCAACTTAAAGATAAGGTAGCTCTCGTCACGGGTGGGGGGCGGGGCATCGGCCGTGCCTGCGCCGTGGCGTTGGCTCAAGAAGGCGCTCGCGTCGCCGTCGGCGACATCGATGCTACGATCCTGGACGATACCTTAACTGCCATCGAGGCAGCGGGCGGCGTGGGATCAGCTTTCGAGATGGATGTCACCGATCGCACGCAGATCGACCAGGTTGTGGACGCGATATACGACCGCTTTAGCCGGATCGATATCCTGGTCAACAACGCTGGAATCTACGAGATTCTTTCCTTTGAAGAAGTGACCGAGGAACAATGGGATCGCGTGCTGGCGGTCAATCTGAAAGGCGTCTTCCTCTGCTCACAGGCCGTCGTCGGCCAGATGAAGAGCCAGCGCGAAGGGCGGATCATCAATATGTCGTCCTCGGCGGGCAAGACAGGGGGCGTGCTGTGCGGCGTCCACTACGCGGTCTCCAAGGCGGGCATCATCGCGCTGACTAAGTCCCTGGCCCGTGAGGTTGGGCCGTATGGCATCACCGTCAACGCCGTCGCACCCGGTCGGATCGAAACCCCGATGATCGCCGAAGCCTCCGAGGAAGAGAACGAGGCGATGCGCCAGCAGACGCCGCTGCGACGTCTTGGAACCCCCAAGGATGTGGCCCAGGCGGTGGTCTTTCTCGCCTCCGCCGCAGCCGACTTCATCACCGGCGAGGTGCTCGACGTCAATGGCGGTCTGTTGATGGATTAGTTTTCTGGCTGCAGGACGATTTTAAGACCCTGCTTCTCTTCCACCAGACGAAATGCTTCTTTCCATTGAGAAAGCGGTAGAACGTGGCTGACCAGGGCACCGGTGTGCACCTTTTCATGGCCCATCAGCGAGAGGGCACGCCGCCACGCGGTCCATTTCTGGCCCAGGGCGCCCGTCACGCGGAGCTCTTTGTAGGCGATCACGTCAAAGGCCAGCTCGAATGGGCTGCTGAAAAGGCCGATCTGGGTGTATCGCCCACCTCGGCGGGTGGCAGAGAGACCCAACCGCGCTGCTGGGGGAGCGCCGGCGCACTCGAGGAAGACGTCGGCGCCCCCGGTTTCGGTGTGTGTGGCGAGCCAGGCCAACAGATTCTCCGACGTCACGTCGAGGGTTGTGTCTGCGCCCAATTTCCGGGCCAGTTCGAGCCGCTCTTGGTCCTGAGCCGTGCCGCATACAACGGCGAATCCGCCGGCCGCCTTGACGAGTTGAAGGCAGAGGAGGCCGATGGCGCCCGGCCCGGTGATGACGACCACGTCCCCGGCCAAAATCGGCGTCATTTCGGTGACTGCGTGGACACAGCAGGCTAGGGGCTCGGTGAGTGCGCCGGCAACGAAGTCGATGTTGTCCAGAAGGACGTGGACCTGCCGCTCGTTTACGACACAATAGCGGGCAAAACAGCCATCAACGGCGTAGCCCACGACTTTTCGATCTGTGCACATATTGTAGTTTCCGATCCGGCATTGGAGGCAGCGACCACAGATGGTGGCCGAGGTCTCACAGGTCACGCGATCACCAACCTGGATGTGCTCGACCCCCTCTCCGCATTCGACGACTACACCGGCAAACTCGTGGCCCATCACAACGGGCGGCTCGATGGGGATCTGGATCTCATCGTGGTAGATGTGCAGGTCCGAGCCGCAGATACCAGCGGCTTTGACCGCGATCTTGGCCTGACCGGGGCCTGGAACAGGCTCTTCGACGTCGCGCAAGGCGACGTTTCCGGAGCCCAAAGCATACTTGACCAGTGCTTTCACAATTGGCCTCCTTTTCATCAATATCAGTGAGGATGGTCCAAGACTACAACGCTTGGGGGATTCTGTCAACTTAGAGGAGAGGGTGTATGACGATCGATTTTCCAAGGGATTTACAGCGGGAGTTCGAATCGGAGGTTGCCGGCGGCGCGTTCGAGATTGGCACGATCTGGAACGTTGATGCGCTTTGCGAGCGTTACGGCGCCTCCGACACCGATATGCGACGGGTGCTAGTCTCTGCTCATCGCAAGGGGCTGGTCGAGGCGGAAGCTGGCTGGTTTCGGATCTTGGGATTGGCTGAGCGGGGTGTGGGGAGCGTCCACGCCCATACCCAGAAGCGAGGGCTAAAGCCCACCTCTGAAGTGCGGGTCGTGCGCGTGGAACCGGCTGCAGACGTTGTCGCGGAGAGACTTGCGATTGGAGTGGGCGCGCCGGTTTGCCGATTCGAGCGCACGCGCCGTGTCGGCGAGTCACCGCTGGCGAATCAGATCAATTATCTGCCCTTTGACGTCTGTCCGGGCCTGGAGGGAGAGAACGTTAGCCAGAGGTCGTTTCAGGGCCTCTTGGAGGAAGAGTATCACGTGGTCTTAACCGGCGCGGAGGAGGATCTGGGGATCGTCCCGGCTACGGAGCAGGATAGGGAGGTGTTGGGCCTATCTCTCGGTGCATCGGTGTTGGAGATCTCTCGTCTGGCCTGGGGTGCTACGGAGAAGCCCGTGGTGTGGGCCATCCTCCACGTCGACCCCAACCAGTACCATGATGTAGCTGAACTGTGGCCAACGGCGGTACATCTCTTGTCGCCGGGCCAGTAGAAAACTTGTAAGAAAGGAGATTGTCATGTCAATAAAAGAAACACGCATCTATCCCATTAACACCGGTTGGTGCAAAGCCGATCACGGAACGTACATGTTTATGAAGGGGGACAGCGGTCGCAAGATCGACATCCCCGTCGTCTGCTTCTACGTCGATACGGGAGAACATAAGATCATGGTCGACACGGGCCTACCCGACGCTGAGCGGGCGAGTAAGTACCATCACTCCTGCGAGAAACGGGACGCTCTCCAGAGCCCCGACGCGCTGCGCGAGATGGGCGTCGATCCCGACGAGATCGATGTCTGCATCTTCACTCATCTCCACTGGGACCACACCAGCAATATGAAGGTCTTCCGGAACGCCCGCTACTTCGCAACGGCGGAGGAGATCCGCTGGGCCTACAATCCCCTTCCACCGTACTTCCGCTCCTACGAAGCGCCGATTCTGGGGCTTGAGGCGCCTTTCGTCGGCTGCCAGTTCGAGGTCCTGGAGGGCGCGGCGGAGATCGTGCCCGGCGTCATCGCTTTTCCCACGCCGGGACACACCCCAGGCCACCAATCGGTTCAGGTGGAGACCTCCATGGGGAGCGCCGTCATTGTGGGTGATGCCATCTTCCGCTACCGCAACTTCGAGCCCAAGATGGACGAGCACTGGCGGTACTGGATCCAGCAGCGCCTAGTGAATATCGTCGATGGTTGGCGGAGCATGGAGGAGATCGACTGTCGCGCCAACTTCATCCTCCCCAGCCACGACGATGCTGTGCTGGAACACGAGGTCTATCCTTACGACGGCATGCCCGTGCGTAAGAAGCGGGAGCCAGTTCCCGGTGCTCCTTTCCACTTCGCGGGGATTTAGGATGAAGGGGAGACGAACCGTCGTCATCGTGGCGACACTGGACACGAAGGGCCAAGAGGCGGGCTTCGTGCGCGACCAGATCGCGGCCTGGGGCCTGGAGACGATTCTTATCGACCCGGGGATTTTGAGCAGTCCCTCCGTGCCGGCCGATATCACGCGCCAGGAGGTGGCCGAAGCAGCGGGCACGACGCTGGACGCCCTGTTAGAGCAGGGCGAGAAGGGCCTGGCGATCGCTTCGCAGACGGAGGGGGTATGCCGCATCGTTCAAGATCTCTACGCGAATGGCCGGCTGGACGGCATCATCAGCCTCGGCGGGGGCCAGGGAACTTCCATCGGCACCGCCGCCATGCGGAATCTGCCTTACGGTGTCCCGAAGCTGATGCTCTCGCCCATCGCCAGCGGCACGTTCCAGTTCGGGCCGTACGTTGGGACGAAGGACATCTGCATGATGCACTCCGTCACCGATATTTTGGGCATCAATCTCATCAGCCGGCCCATCTTGCGGAACGCCGCTAATGCCATCGCTGGGATGACCCTCCGCGCTCAAGCGGGAACGGAATCCGAGAAGCCTAACATCGCGATCACAATGCTGGGTATCACCACCCCGTGCGTGATGCGGATTAAGGCAGCCTTGGAATCGCAGGGCTACGAGGTGGTGCCCTTCCACGCCAACGGTACCGGCGGGCCGGCGATGGAGAACATGATCGAAGACGGGAAGTTTGAGGCCGTCATCGATCTCAGTACCCACGAGATCATTGATTACCAGAACGGCGGGCTGGCTGGCGCTCCAAATCGTCTGGAGAGCCTCTCTCGTTACGAGATTCCAGCGGTCGTCTCGGTGGGGGGAAATGACTACCTTCTCTTTGAGACCATCAAGAAGGCCCCGCCAGAGGTCCAAGACCGCCCCCATATGGTTCACAATGCGCAGATGACGACGGTCCTGCCATCGCTGGAAGAGATGCGGCGATCGGCTCAAGCGATGGTTGAGCGCCTCAACCGGGCGCTGGGGTCCACGGTTGTGGTGATTCCTTTGCAAGGATTCTCCGATCCCAACCAGAAGGGACGGGAGCTGTGGGGGCCGGAAGGGAATCAGGTAATGATCGACACCATAAAAGGGGGGTTGCGGCCGGAGGTACCGGTGATCGAGATGACGCTCACTTGAACGACCCGGAGTTCGCCACCGTCGTGACTGACTGTACAGAGCGTCTCCTGGCTGGGGAATCGCCGCGGGAGGTAGCGGGACGGTATCGATCCAAGCCAGGAAATCCACCCCGGGATGCCGGTCTATCCGGGCCCTCGGAAGACGGTGATCTTCTTAGCTGGTGATATTATGGCAAGAGCAGGAAACTTGTTGATCGGTACCAATTTCGGGCGCGTGCGCCGCGCTATGTTGCGCCAGGGCGAGGGCGATCGAGCGCCCCTGTTCGAGCTCTCCATTCACCGCGATATCCAGGCGGCCATCTTGGGGCGGCCTATCAATAGCGTTCAAGACGAGGTCGATTTTTGGCGCCAGGCCGGGTATGATTTCGTGTCGATGCGTGCCGGTGTGCGCTCGGTGGTGAGGGGATTTCACCCGCTCGTCAAGGCGTGGCGCCGCTCTCAAGACAGAGTGTCTTCTGCACCAACGGTTGCAGGTTGGGCCATCGAAGAGACGGGCATCATTCGCAACAGGGAGGATTTCGCGGCTTTCCCTTGGCCTGAAGCCGACGAATTCGGCGGCTACAACGATTACGTCGATATGGACACTTACCTGGACGCAATGAGTTCCTGCTTGCCCTCCGATATGCGGCTGCTCGTCCAGCTGGGTTACCTCTTCATGGGAGCCTGGCAGCTTATGGGTTTCGAGAATTTCTGTTTCAAAATCAAGAAAGATCCCCAGCTGGTGAAAGACGTGATTGATCAATTGGCGCAGAGCCAGCTTGAGGTGCTGGAGATTTTGCTGGCGTATGACATGGTGGGTACCATCTGGATGCCGGACGATCTCTGTTACAACAGTGGTCCGTTGATGGCCCCTAAGTTGTACCGGGACCTGATCTTCCCTTGGTATAGGAAGATCGTGGATCGCTGCCACCAAGCGGGGCTACCGGTGGGGCTCCACAGTGATGGAGACTTGACAGCATTATTGCCGGATCTGGTTGATTGTGGCTTCGATGCCATCCACCCCTTCGAGCCACCGATGAACGATATTGTGGCCGTGAAGCGGAGGTGGGGCGATCGCATCGCTGTGGCTGGCAATATCGACTTGAAGCGCACGCTGTGTGAGGGCACGCCGGAGGATGTGGAGGCGGAGGTACGCGCTAAGGCAGCGGTATTGGCGCCCGGCGGCGGATGGCTCTTGGGATCGAGCAATTCCATTCCCGATTTCGTTCCCTTGGAGAACTACCGGGCGTTGCTTACGGCGAGTCTGCGATATGGCTGAATTGACATCGGGCTCGAAGGGTGGTAGAATAAATACGCGATAATCGATTATCGGTTGATTATTTGGTGATACTGCCTTCACATATTCTTTCTTCATTGAGCATTGATCGGTCCTGGTGCCTGGATTTTTCGTTCCCTCTTTATTGTTGATTGCGGGCTCTTCAAGCTATACTGGAAGGGCTATCTACTCTCTGTAGCTTTTCGGCCTCTCGCAGATGTCGGTTCAGTTCCAAGGATAGGAGGTGAGTAAAAGGAAAAAATTCCCCGAAGACGTATGGTCATTGGTATGTCAGATAGTCCAAAGAAAAACGGAGGGACAACTTATGAATGACGTCAGGTATTTTTCTCCAACCGAAGTCGGTGAAGCAGTGAGCCTGCTTGCCGAGTGCGGTGAGAGAGCCACCATCCTGGCCGGAGGCACCGATCTGGTGCGTGCTATCAACTACCACGAACTCTGGCCCGAGGTTTTGCTCTACATCGGTAAGCTGGATTTGGACTTTGTAAAAGGAAAGAAGGGGCAGCTGGTGATTGGTGCCGGCACTCCTGTCGCCAAGCTGGTCGAAAACGAACTGGTAGTTGAAAAATTCGGCATTCTTGCTGAAGCGGCTTCTCAGCTAGGTACGGTTCCCATTCGCACCACCGCTACCATCGGTGGCAACTTAGGTAACGCCTCTCCGGCGGCAGACCTAGTTCCACCACTGATGGTGATGGATGCCGAGCTTAAACTGGTTGGCACCGACGGCAAGCGCACCGTGCCTATCAAAGACTTCTTCACTGGCCCCGGTGAGACCGTGCTCAAGACAGGGGAGTTGATCACCGAGATTCACGTCCCCCTTAAGGAAGGGGAGACCGTATTTCTCAAGCTGGGCAAGCGTAAGGCCCAGACGTGTGCCGTTGCCTCTGTTGCTGTACGATTGCAGATGGAAGATTCGGAATGCGTGGATGCCCGCATCGTCGTGGGGTCCATGGCCCCGACGGCGCTGCGCTGCATAGAGGCAGAGGACTCCCTTAAGGGCAAGGCCCTCAACGAGGATGTCATCGCGGAGTGTGCTGAGAAAGCCGTAGCTGCGACGTCGCCCATCGACGACCAGCGCGCCACGGCGTGGTATCGAAAGAAGGCCGGGAAGGCGCTGATCGCTCGTGCGTTAGCCCAGGCTGCTGGCCTTGAGAGCTAGGCGAGGAGACAAACGAACATGAAGCAGATACTATCGTTCACTTTGAATGGATCCCCAGTGGATGTCTTGGTTACCCCTACAGAGACGTTGCTTGACGTCCTTCGTGAGAAGCTCGGTGTTACCGGGCCGAAGCGTGGGTGCGACGACGGCGACTGTGGCGCATGCACCGTACTGCTGGATGGAGAGCCCGCCCGTAGCTGTCTCACTATCGCGCTCACTGTTGAAGGGCGAGATGTTATGACGGTCGAAGGGCTGACCCCTCCCGGCGCTGACCTTCATCCCTTGCAGAAGGCTTTCCACGAAACAGGCGCTTTCCAGTGCGGGTTCTGCACCCCCGGGATGTTGATGTCTGCCAAGGCACTGCTGGAAAAGAATCCGAATCCCACACGCGAGGAGATCGTCGATTTTATGTCCGGCAATCTATGCCGCTGTGGGTCCTATGAGGAAGTTATCGAAGCGATCCAAGCGGTTGCTAGCGGCAAGTATAAGGAGTAGGAACAATGACAGAATATGTTGGAATGTCAATGCCCCGTTACGATGGAGTCGGGCAGGTAACGGGCAGGACCAAGTTCGTCGACGACATCGTGCTTCCTGGCATGTTGTACGTCAAGGTCTTGCGCAGCCCGGTCCATAAAGGGATTATCCGTCACCTGGACCTCTCCCCTGCCGAGAAGGTGCCTGGCGTTGTGGGAGTCCTGACCGCAGAAGACATCCCCGGCGTGAATATCTACGGCGCCTGCGGCGATCAGCCCGTTTTTGCCACCGAGCACATTCGCTACAAGGGTGAAGACCTCGCCGCTGTTGTCGGCGTCAGCGAAGACGCGGCTGCAGAAGGTGTTCAGAAAGCTATACTCGACATCGAGGAGCAGGAACCTGTCTTCGACATGTTCGAGGCGATGAAGCCGGGTGCGTCCCTTGTCCGTCCTGGTTCCGAGAGCAATCTCTGGGAGTACGAGCCCGGAATGACGACGCGCGTCATCTACATCGGCGACGTCGAAGAGGGCTTTAAAGAGGCCGACGTCGTCGTCGAAGGTCGATACCAGACTGGCGAGCAGGACCACGCGCCGATGGAGCCTCACGTCTCCGTTGCGTACATCGACGAGGCTGAGCGGTTGGCGATTCACACAGTTAGCCAGTGCCTCTACTTCCAACTCGGTCAGCTATGTGCGATCTTCGGCCTGCCGATGAGCAGGATTCGCTACATCGGCGGCACGGTTGGTGGTGCTTTCGGCGGGAAGAACCATATTCACGCAGACCATATCGCTGGGTTAGCTGCCCTCAAGTTCAAGAAACCGGTCAAGTACCGCATCACCCGCCGCGAGGATCTGCAATATTCGACCAAGCGTGGCGTCTTCATCTTTGAGTATAAGACCGGCGTCAAGAAGGACGGAACTCTGGTAGCCAATCTGATCAAGGAATGGCACGATTCCGGTGCCTATGGTGGCTTCTCCCCTTACGGGACGGAGAAGTGCGGCATGTTTGCCTCCGGCCCCTACCACATTCCCAATATCCGCATGGAAGCGCAGACGGTCATGACCAATAAGGCTGGCTCCAGCTCGATGCGTGGCTTCGCCATCATGAACGGTCAGTTCGGGATGGAGATGCAGATGCACAAGATTGCTAAGGAACTGGATATGGATCCCTGGGAGCTGCGTTTCATCAACGCCTGGCGTGATGGAGATCAGGGTGTCTCCCGCTATACGGTTCAGGGCGCTGGAGCGTTGGAGGCTATGAAAGAGACTGCTAGATTGGCAGGGATCGAGTTGCCCGACCATCTCATGGCCATGAGTTCACGGAGGAGGTAACAGTTATGAAGAAGAGAGGTGTAGGCATTTCTTGCGTTTTACACCCTACAGGAAACAAGGGCGCCGGCGATCCCAGCCAGGCGGCCATTGAACTGAAACCCGACGGGACGTTCGTGCTCTTGATTGGCGCTGTAGACCTGGGCCAGGGATCGACGACGATCTTGCGCCAGTTTGCAGCCGACGCGCTCGATGTACCCATTGAGAACATCTATGCCAGCAACTTCGCCGATGACTTCGCGCCCCTCTCGCTAGGGAGCTTCGCCAGCCGCGTCACCCTCATCGACCCCCACGCCGTCGTCAACGCGGCCGAGGATCTGAAGCAGAAGATCCGCGAATACGTCGCCCCTATGCTGAAGCAGAATCTACAAGAGGTTGCTCCTATGCAGGAGCTCGACCCCGATCAGATCGTCGTCGCTGACAATAAGGTCTACGTCGAAGGCTATCCCGAACACGCCATGAGTATGGCTGAGGTCGGTGGCGCGGCCAACTTCGGCGGTGGCGCCGAGGCCGCTTTCCTCGTCGGCACCGGGGCCTGGCAGCCTGACTTCTTCCACCCCCATGACTCCGAGACCGGCGCGATGCCGGCGGTTGGCGCCATCTCCTTTGGCTCCTGCGTGGCGGAGGTCGAGGTCGACACCGAGACCGGTGTCGTAGAGGTGACCAAAGTCATCCATGTCTGGGAAGTGGGTAAAGCGGTCAACCCCTTGTTCGTCCGCCAACAGATCAACGGTGGCCTGCACATCGGTATGGGTACCGCGCTCACCGAGAACACCTATCCCTACTACCCCTCCGCCGAATTCGCCCCCGATAATTTCAGCGACTATGCTATGCCCACCTTCGCTGACTATCCCGCAGAACTCCAGTACGGCATCGTCGAGGTTCCTCACCCCAACGGCGTCAAGGGCGCCAAGGGGTTCTCAGAAGGGTCGGCCAATACCCCGCCGCCTGCGATCATGGCGGCCATCCACGACGCCATCGGTGTCTGGATCGACGAGTATCCCGCATCGCCTGAGGTCGTCCTCCGAGCACTGGAAGAGGCTGAAGGATAGATTGTGTATTGATGAAGGACAGGACGGTTTGGCTGTCCTGTCCTTCATCAGCCGAGCTGGCGATCTTTGTGCAGGAGGAAGCTATGATTCTTGGGGTTCATCACACGTGTATCACCGTCAGTGACCTAGACCGGTCCGTCGCCTTCTACCGCGACCTGTTGGGCTTGGAGCTGGTGCTGACGGAAGAGAGCGAGCGCAGCTCGGATGACCGGTCCGACAATCTAGGCGTGTCTGGCGCAAAAGTGAAGCTGGCTATCCTGAACGCCGGAAACACGCAGATCGAACTGATAGAATATGTCACGGCCAAGGGTCGGCCCTTCGACCGGAAGAATAACGACGTGGGAGCCACCCACATCGCGTTCCAGGTGGAGGACATCGACGCTGTTTACCAATCGCTGCTTGACCAGGGCGTGCGTTTCACCGCTCCCCCAACGACGATCCCCGCGGGGCCAATGGAAGGTTGGAAATGGACCTACTTCTTCGACCCCGACGGCGTCTCTCTTGAGCTCATCCAACCCGTTTAGGGTGGTTCATGCATTAGTAGGTCACGATTTCAGCGTGACAACGGCCCGCAGTTTTTGCGCGTGTCACGCAACAAGTGTGACTTACGAAGCTTTTCGATTGTTCATACCTTATGGGAGAGCCTGCTATGGTGAATGAGAAAGGCGTTGTCTGGGTAAATGGTAAATCGCGAACGTGGAAAGAGGGAATGAAGCTGGCCGACCTGGGGACCCAGTACGGAATTCTCTATCTTGTGGTCGTGAATGGCGAGGTCGTGCATCTCAAGGATCACAAGACGTACGAAGTCCCGGAAGGAGCGGTGATCCGCCTGATTCATCTTATTGAAGGGGGATAAGCGGGGACGCCGGTTGAGTTACCTTGCCAGAGCTGAAAAGATAACCATCTGAAATCATAATAAAAATGAGGGAAATGAAGAAATGGGCTATAAACTGATTGATCTCAGCCAAGAAATCTTCACCGGTGCTCCGGTCTGGCCCGGTCATCCGGAGACCAAGGTCACCGTCGTGGATACTCACGAGGAGACCCTTAAGTCTGGACGTTTCGAGGAGAACTACAGCTATACCGCAGAGAAGATCGAGATGAGCACCCACGGAACCACCCACGTCGACTCCATCAGCCACATTGACCCCAACCCGGATGCCCCGAGCATCGATGAAATCCCCCTCGACTGGTTCTACACCCGGGGGATTTGCCTCGATCTCTCTCACATCCCACCGCAGACCTATTACACGGTGGAGATGATCAAGGAAGCGTTGGAGAAGGATGGCCTGGAGATTAAGAAGGGAGATACGGTTCTTCTCTACTCGAGCCATTATAACCGCACGTGGGGCACGCCGGATTGGTTGACCAAGTATTCGGGGCTTAGCCGGGAGGCGGCAGAGTTCATCTACGGCCAGGGGGCGGTCAACATCGGCCAAGACGCGCCCAGTCACGATTGCTCCCTCACCAAGAGCTATCCCGCTCACCAGGTCTGTCGCGAAATGCAGACGTTGAACACCGAGAATCTGGGCGATCTGAGCCTGGTGGCCGGCAAGACTTTCATTTACGTCGGGTTGCCTCTCAAGATCCGCAACGGCAGCGGGTCCCCCATCCGGGCTGTGGCGGTCCTTGAGGACGACGAGGCGTAACGCAGCGACCCGGCCCGTTCACCACCCCTATCCTATCCAAGGAGGTTCCTGTGGAACATATCCCCAGAGAGAAGCTGGAGGGCGTCCCGTCGCTCTTTTCGTTGGAAGACCGGGTAGCGATTGTCACCGGAGGCAGCAAGGGCCTGGGCCGAGGCATTGCCCTGGCCCTCGCCGCGGCGGGCGCGCATGTCGTGCCCATTAGCCGGACCGAGGAGGACCTGGAGATCGTCGCTGATGAGGTCCGCGGTCTCGGCCGGCGCACGCTGGTGGCCACGGCCGACGTCACCGACCCGGCCCAGGTGAACCGGTTGGTGGCGCAGGTGGTGGAGAAATTCGGCCGGGTCGACATCCTTGTCAACTCTGCCGGCATTGTCTCTATCAAACCTACCGTCGAGTTCCCGGTGGAGGAATGGGAGAAGATCATTCGTGTCAACCTTGAGGGCACCTTCCTCTGTTGCCGGGCGGTGGGCCAGGTGATGCTGGAACAAGAGGTGGGAAAGATCATCAATCTCTCCTCGGTGCGCGGCCTCCAGGGCCGGGCCCAGGACCCCGCCTACGCAGCCAGCAAGGGCGGTGTCAACCTCCTCACCCGCTCGCTGGCCATCGAGTGGGCGCCCCACGGTATCAACGTCAATGCGCTGGCGCCGACGTTTATCCGCACTGATCTGAATGCCTTCCTTTTGGACGATGCCGAAACGCGTGATTGGGTCCTCGGCCGTATCCCGATGAACCGGGTGGGGCAGATATGGGACTTGTTCGGGGCGGTCGTCTTCCTGGCTTCCCCGGCGTCCGATTTCGTCACCGGTCACGTGCTATACGTCGATGGGGGCTGGACGGCCGCCTAGTGGGTCACTTGACATGAGGATCGCCATTTCTCGATTATGGTACGCTGGGGACGTCGTATCGGGCGACGAGTGTAAGCTCCAGAGCCACCTAGCGCGTGGCGACGCTGGCGGCTCCGCGCTCGCCGTGCTGCCCGTTTGCCACCCCACTCGAAGGGAGTCGGATTCCGGTTCCAGGCACAGGCGACAGCTTCGAGCCAGGCAATGATTTCACTCGGATAGGCTGGATGCTGTCCCGCTAGTCCACGCCGTATCAAGATACGCTGTATTGATTCGGTCATGTTCAACCAGGATCCCCCCAAGGGGGTGTAAAGTGGCATGATACCATGCTCAATCAGCCATTCAACAAAACTCTCGGTCTTGTGGCCGGAGAGATTATCCCAAACCAACAACATCCGTAGCGGCGGTAGGTCATCTGGCAACGGCACTGGAGCAATGAGTCCTTCACACCAGGATTTCCACAACTCTCGGTTGGTCTTCGGATCCAGGTCTTTCACTGGCGCTGGCAGGGTAGCCAGGATGTCACTTAGTGGGTCATTTGTCTTGAGCATCGCCATTACACTCTGATGCTGTAGAACAGCAGTTTTCAAGAAAACGGCTGTCAGAAGGCCTATTTGTCGTCAAAATCGCCGTTTCGAGCACAGAACTGGAAGCTATGAGCACAATCGAAATGGCTATATTCGTGTCAAGT
>DAOTTX010000226.1:0-2062 GCA_034437515.1 Anaerolineae bacterium | reverse complement strand
TACCACTTCGACGACGACGTATCGCTCAAGTACTACCGGCTGCAGAAGATTGGTGAAGGCTCGATTGATCTTGAGGCGGGCAAGACGGAGCCCGTGGACGGGCCGACGGCTGTGGGCACAAAAGCGGCGAACCCGGACGATATTGAGCTGTCGCAGCTGATCGATATCCTCAACGAGCGATTTGGCACGGAGTTCAAGCCTGGTGATCAGCTCTTCTTCGAATCGATCCGTGAAGACGCGGTGGCCGACGACACGCTGCGACAGGCGGCGAAGGCGAACACGATGGAGAACTTCGGGTACGTCTTCCGCAAGGCGCTGGAGGGCCTGTTCATCGACCGGATGGACCAGAACGAAGAGATCACCGCCCGGTACATGAACGAAGAGCGGTTTCGCGACGCGGTCAGCCAGCACCTGCTCAAGGACGTCTACGAGCACATCCGGGAGGGGCAGAAGTCAGCGTAATCTTGGGGCGGATCGGCGGATCTGTGGCCCAACTGTTCTCTTGACGCCTTCACTTCATCGCCGCGAAGCTGTCAAGGACAGGAAAGGGCCAAGATCGGCGTCTGGGTGTCCTGTATCAGGTGGTTGCCGTGACGCCGACCCTTGTGTGAAGCGTGCCCGTCATGGACGCCGACTGGGACACCTTCTCAGCCGGCGACCTCGCCCTCGACGCCAACTCCAACGGCGACGAGAGCTTCGTCCACGTCATGGTCATCTCCTACGGAACGACTGACGCCGACGCCGTCTTCGAGGACCTGACGCCGTAGACTGCCTTAAGTGCTGTCGGGAGGGCACGAGGAATCAGGTTGTCCTGACTCGGCCACAAGATGGCCGCATCGTGGAAGTACGGGGCATCGCAGATATGTATCGGTATGCAAGCGATTGCACAGTCGTCTCTTATGGTTGCTTGAATAATCGCTAAAGGTGAGTTAGTGTAAGAAGTTAGCATGGCTTTATCTGAACAGCACATTCCGGTGATCGATGTCTTCGCGGGTCCCGGGGGACTGAGTGAAGGATTCTCAAGCTTCCGGACAGATGACGGCGGTGGGTTTCGGGTGCGCTTGTCCGTGGAGAAGGACCCGGTAGCTTGGCGAACACTGTCGCTACGCTCCTTTTTCAGGCAGTTTGGATATCGTAATGAGCCGGTACCGGAAGAGTATTATGAGCACGTTGACGACCCTGGCAAGCTCTCGATCAAGGAGTTGTTCGCTGCATATCCCAAACACTGGCAAGCTGCTCAGCGTGAGGCTTGGAATGCAACTCTGGGCGGAGACGGTGTTGAAGGTGAACTGGACCATCGGTTGAGTCAAACGCTCCATGAAGAAGGCGAGTGGGTCTTGATCGGCGGCCCGCCGTGCCAAGCGTATTCTCTGGCTGGGCGGTCGCGGAATTCCGGAAACAAGGAGTTCAGAAATGATCCGCGTCATTATCTCTACCTTGAGTATCTGAAGATCATCGCTCACCACTGGCCGGCCGCGTTCGTCATGGAGAATGTTAAAGGCATCCTGACATCAAGGCCGAAAGGGGAGCGCCTATTCCCCCGCATTCAGGGCGACCTTATGGATCCGGGCGCGACCGTGAACGGAGGGTCCGGACCCAAGTACCGGCTGTATTCTCTGTCCACGCAGGCGTTGCCTTGGGCTCTTGAAGCAGTGGACTTCGTGGTCAAGGCCGAAGAGTATGGCATTCCGCAGGCTAGACACCGCGTGATCATCCTGGGAGTACGTGAGGATCTGGTAGGTGATGCCGAATTGCTTCCTGTCCTTCGTCCAGTTGAACAGCAGGTTCATGTGAGCGAGGTACTGACGTTACCCCCACTGCGCAGCATCCTGTCACGAAGGGCGTCTGTCCCTGATTCATGGGAGAACTGGCTTGATACCCTCGGGAAAGCTGCAGATGCGAGCTGGTGCCGTGAACTCGACGACCAGGTATTCAATTGTCTTCAGGATACGGTCAACCTGCTATACCAGCGCAAACGTCAGTTGACCAGCTCCTCCACGGGCAATGGACGAAGGGTTCAGTTCAGGCCGGAGTGGTTCTGCGACGAGAGGCTCCGGTCTTC
>DAOTTX010000225.1:0-1523 GCA_034437515.1 Anaerolineae bacterium | reverse complement strand
CGGTCGGGATCGAGGGTGAGGAGGGCGGCTTTGATTTCTTTCTGGAGCTGGCGGCCCTCGGCGATCTCGTCTTTGGCGGCCTGGCCCTTCTTACGGGAGCGGGTGAGGTTGGTGAAGGTGCGCTCGTCCTCCAGGCGGGCGATGCGCTCTGGGCTGGCCTGGAAGTTGAGGCGCAGGGGGCGCTCGACGACGATGCGACGGTAGCCGAAGTCGTCGTTATCGAAGATTTTGCTGACAGTGATGGTCTTTTGCTCGCCTTCGATGGTGAAGGTACGGGTGTCGTCGTGGATGAAGTCACCGTAGATGCGGGTGATCTCACCGATGTAGTCGGGTTGGCACTCATCACCATCACAGATGAGGTTGCGCTTGTTGCCGAGGCTGCGGGACATTTTATCGTAGTAGTGGATGGCGTTGATGAGCTGGACCTTGCCCTTGCGCTCCGGGGTCTTGCGGTTAGTGACGATCCAGATGTAGGTAAAGATGCCGGTATTGTAGAAGAGCTGATCGGGCAGAGCGACGATGGCTTCGAGCATGTCGTTTTCGATGATCCAGCGGCGGATGTCGCTTTCGCCGCTGCCGGCAACGCCGGAGAAGAGAGGAGAGGCATTGAAGACGATGGCGATGCGGGAACCGCCGTTGCGGGGATGCATCTTGGAGATCATATGTTGGAGGAAGAGGAAGGAGCCATCGGAGATGCGCGGCACGCCGGCACCGAAGCGCCCGCCGTAGCCCCGGTCTTTGTGTTCTTTCTTGACGTGCTTTGCGACCTTCTTCCAGGAGACACCGAAGGGGGGATTGGAGAGCATATAATCGAAGTGCTCGCCTTCCAGGCCGTCGGTGGTGAAGGTGTTGCCGAATTTGATGTTGGTGACGTCCTGGCCTTTGATGAGCATATCGGCTTTACAGATGGCGTAGGATTCGGGGTTGAGCTCCTGGCCGAAGACGACGGGTTTGGCCAGGGGGTTGAGTTCGCGGATGTAGTCTTCGGAGACTGAGAGCATCCCGCCGGTGCCGCAGGCGGGGTCGTAGATAGTCCTGACGATGCCGGGTGTGGTGAGGACTTCCCGATCGTTGAGAAAGAGGATGTTGACCATTAGGCGAATGACTTCGCGGGGGGTGAAGTGCTCCCCGGCGGTCTCGTTGGAAAGCTCGGAAAACTTGCGGATGAGTTCTTCGAAGATGTAACCCATTTCGGCATTGGAGACAGCATCGGGGTGCAGGTCGATGGCGGCAAAACGCTGGACAATCATGAAGAGCAGGTTAGCCTCGTCGAGGCGGTCAATGTGGGTATTGAAGCTGAAGTATTCAAGAATCTCGCGGGCATTGGCGGAAAAGCCATTGATGTAGTTTTTGAGATTAGCAGCGATATTTTCGGCATCCTCGGTGAGGCGTGGGAAGGTGTAGTAACTGGTGTTATGGAATCCATAGCCGGTCATTTTGTTAAGCACGGGGTCAGGATTCTTAAGCTTGAGCGCAGCGAGTCTGGTTTCTACAAAGTCGAGGAGTTCGTCTTTGGTGGGTTC
>DAOTTX010000224.1:0-1708 GCA_034437515.1 Anaerolineae bacterium | reverse complement strand
TCTGGGTGATTGGCTGAAGGCACTGGCAATCGTCGCTCGTGCTTCTTTTTCACGGGCGGCAGGATTTTCTGAGCCAGTTCCATCAGCAACATGGCGTGCTACCAATTCGCGCTCTGCATCGGCCTGGCTGTAACCGGCATCGCGTAGCTGGCAGGCGGCGGCGAACAACTCGTGATTGCGATTGCCATTGGTTGCACCGGAAGCGAGATAGCCCTCAGTACGCGGTGGCAGCGGGGCGTTTCCGTTCAAGGTGACGACTTCCAGCCCTCCAATCCGTTCAACTTTCGATTGAGGTTGGACTTCTAGCCAGTCGAAGCAGTGCAGCGGGTAACGCCGATCCGGGTGCCAATCCGTGATCTGCACCGCTGCGTCATTGCGGTCGGGCTTGGTGTTGACGCTGCCCGGTAGCCGCATGACCGAGGCGACGGATTTCACATAGCCCTCGTCGCCACCGAGCGCAGTGAACAAGCCCTGCATCACCCGACCGATTTTCTGCTTGTTCTCCTCATCGAGTACGAGTGGTTCATCCACAAGCCAGTAGCCGTGCCAGCCACCTCCGCTGGACACGATGATAGAAGGAAGCGGATCGAAGGCTTGCAGTCGTTCTAGATCGCGCTGACGGTTCTCCTCCGATCCGTCGATGTCAATCCAGAGTGCTGGCAGCAGGGCAGCAGATGCCGCGTTGCCCTTCTTCTGCGAGCGTAGGCAAGGCGCGAAGTACACGCCGTAGCCGTCGCCGTTGAGCTTGTCCGCCTGTTGCAGTACAGCTTCGCGCTGTTTCTCGTTCCCGATCTGCGTCCAGAGTGTCCGCACTTCGCCCGTGCCCGGATGGATGCAGCGCAGTTCCAGCCACAGATCAGCCGATGGCTGTGGGCACAAGGTAGACAGAAACTCACCTCTGCCCGTGTTTTCGTCGTTGGTCGTTTCGTGTTTCTGTGTCATACTGTAGTCACTTTCATCATTTGTACACAGGGGCTTGAGGCGCGTTCCGTTTGGTCGACGATGCGCTTCCGGCTCCTGTGTGCGTTTATCGTCAAATATCAAAATCCAGCGTTGGCCGCAGATCGTCCTCGCGGTCAATCTTGCGTGCCCCAGCTTGCAGGCGTTTCTTCAGATCTCTGGCGGCGATCTGCGCCTCTTCATGCTTAATGTCCTTAGAGAACGGACGGAATTGCAGGCTCGTCTTGCCGTTGCGGTTGGGAAACACGCCGTAAACTCCAGCGGCGCTGGTCTGTTCGTCCGTCCGACGCACACCCGCCCATACGTAATCACCATCCCACACGCCATGCGGCGGCTCATCCAGGATGACGCGCTCCTGCTGCTCACGCACGGCTGTTAGTTCGTCGTAACGCTGCTCCCAGTCGGGTCCGGCGTAACGATCCATCAAGTCGGCCGTGTGTTCCTGCGTGGTCTCGTGGATCAGCTCGATATGGTTCGCCTCACGGTTTTTGCTGAAGTACAGCGGTCTTCGTCTGCCTTCATCGGCGTCGTAGTAGGTGCCCGGCAGGACGATATGTGTATGCGGGTTGTGCTGACCCGGCGACTCGTCGCCATCTGTCTGGCGGTGATGGGTCACGTAGCTATACTCCACCCCGGTGTCGATGCCGCGTGCGTCGAAAAAGCCCTCGACGGTACGCTCGGTGAGCTGGCGCACGAACGCTTCACGCTCATCGTGCGGCACCATCCGGATCAAGTCGGGGTTGGGATT
>DAOTTX010000223.1:0-1514 GCA_034437515.1 Anaerolineae bacterium | reverse complement strand
CCGCTCGCCGGGCTGGATGAAGTCGGTATCGACCCAGTTGGGCGCGACCGCGACCCGCGCGGCGTCCCCGCCGTGGGCGATCACGTGCTCGCGGTTGCCGGGCGAATGGACCGTGACCTGCGGTGCGTGACGATAGATGAAGCGCTCTATCGTCCTAAAGGCCCAAATAATGACCGGGTTCTTCAGCAGCCCCAGGTCGATGATGCTCTGGGGGAAGAGATCCTGGACGTTGAGCACGAAGGGCAGCCCCCGAAGTTTGTGCCAGCCCCAGGCGGTCAGGCCCAGCGGCAGCGGCGGCGAATAGAGCATCGCGACGTCGTGACGCGGCAGCCGCAGCCCCTCGCGGAAGAAGACGAGCGCTCCGCCGAAGTGCCACAGCGCCCGGCCCACCATCGAGGTGCGCCGCTCCGGCGTCGCTGCGCGCACCACGTCCATCCCGTTCACCGTCTCCTCGACGTGCTGCCTGCCCTCGTAGCGCTCTAACGACCCTTGGGCGTGATAGCCCGGCATGCCGGTCAGCACGGTAACTTGATGCCCGCGCTCGACCAGGGCGGCGCCCAACTCATAGAAGAGATGGGCCGCCGAGCCTGTATCGGGCGGGAAGTAGGCGGTTAGTAAGAGAATACGCATAAACATCCTTTCTTTCTTGCCTGGCGATTAAAATCGCGGCAACATCTGCAAAGTCGACCTTCGTCGACTGCCCCCAGTCCGCGCAGGCGGACTTGGCAACCGTTGCTCGCGAATTCAGTCGCCGGGAAATCCACTCCCATTGCCTATTGCTGGCGATTCAAATCGCGTGCTACCTTTGCAAAGTCGACCTTCGTCGACTGTCCCTCATTCACCGGGGAATTCCTCATCCGGAATCGTCGTCCGTTCCCATACATCCCAAATAGTACCCTCAGCGTGATGTTCCTCTTGATTCTCAATATAAGTTTGCACTTCGGGCGCCTCTGACTTCCGCAATGTAAATGCTCCATACGATCCTTGCCACTTGAAGAACTCCCCCAGCGCGATCTCGTGCGTCACCAGGTGAGATGATGATCCCTTTACTTCCTTCACAAGCGCGGCTATTGCTACGGTCGTGTGTAAGCGAAGCAAAAGGTGAACGTGATCCTCAAGTCCCCCGATAGCCAACGGCACACATTTGAACTTGCGGCATTTCTCGGCGACAGCGGCATAGAGACGGGATTCCATAGCCTCGTTGATTAAAGGCAGACGATCCCACGTTGCCCAAACCAAATGCAGATAAAGTTGTGTATACGGCGCTCGCATATTATTCTCCTATCAGTGCCAGATACTTCGCCCGGCGGTTGAAACCGCGGGCTACATCTGCAAAGTCGACCTTCGTCGACTGCCCCCCAGTCCGCGCAGGCGGACTTGGCAATGGTTGCTCGCGACTTCAGTCGCCGAGATACTCGCTTCCATCAATCAATAATTTGACATCACCAAAAGAAAAAAGTAAAATTAGACCAGAAAGGACTTTGATATGAAAACATCACCTAGTATGCAACAAT
>DAOTTX010000222.1:0-5389 GCA_034437515.1 Anaerolineae bacterium | reverse complement strand
TCCACCCGATGAGCATTTAATTTCTCGTATTTGGCGACGATTAACATGCTTCAGTGCCATTCACGCTAGCCAATCTGATCGATCTGCCGCTTAATTGGCGAAGGTATTGGGGTGATTACTGACCATATATTGCCAATTTTGGCACAGAACCTATGTTCACCACGTAAGATCCTGAAGAACCAAAATCCCTTACACTGCTTTGCATTGTTAAAATTTTGTATAGAATAGGTAGTATGGAAGCGATTAACTCTTGGGGTCCAAAACTATGGTCGTAGATGATAAACAAACCAACAACGAAGAACTGCTCCAACTAGCGATCCGCGCTGCAAAGGGTGGCAATCGTGATGGGGCAAGAGTGATGTTGCGTCAGGTATACGGACGGGATCGTCACAACGAGACCGCCATGCTGTGGCTGGCAAAACTCGCCAATAACGATCCAGAACGGCAGCAGTGGTTAAACCGCGTGCTGGATGTCAACCCGGATAACAAAACTGCCAAGACCGGCCTGGAAAAAATCGAATACAAGCAGCAAGCGTCAGACAACCGAACCATCGCCATGTACGGCATCATCGCCGTTATTATGCTCGTCATCGTGATTTTCATCGTGGGTTTGGTATTGGTCATTTGATTCACACCGATAATCGTCTAAAATAGAATTAATGTTCGATTATCGGAGAAAACCCTATTATGTGGCAAGACGCAGTCGGTTATCTGCAAACAACGGCCCGCACTCTGGAGCATCTGCTGTACGAATATCACTTTGAAAAACGCAGCGCCGCCGACATCCTTGAGGCACTGGCGGCCTTTCAAGCCGATGACGGTGGTTTTGGGTACAGCCTGGAACCCGACATTCACCTTGAAGCCTCCTCGGTGATTGCGACGACCGTCGCCCTGCAACGCTGCCGTGAAGTCAACGCGCCTGCTAACCATCCGTTAGTAAAGGCCGCTTGTGCCTATCTCAACGCCACCTACGACGAAGCCTCGAACAACTGGCCCATTATCCCGGCGAACATCGACGATGCGCCGCACGCGCCCTGGTGGCAGTTCAGCAATGACCTTGACGAGCGCCTCGCTAACCCGCGTGCGGAGATCGCCGGGTATCTCTATGATTACGCCGATCACTTCACCGAGGCGATGCGCCAGCGAGTAGTGGCAGCGGTGGTCACTCATCTGCAAGATCACCCTGATGAGATGGATATGCACGACCTACAATGCTACGTGCGCTTTTCCGAGACGATTGGTCTGCCGGAAAACATCCAGACGACCGTTTTGGAGCATCTCTCGCGGATTGTCCCCGCAACCGTCGAAACCGACGCCGACCAATGGCATAGCTACGGTCTACCGCCGCTCTCCATCGTGAGGTCGCCGCTGTCGCCCTTTGCCGCATTGTTCGATGATGAAATCATTGAAAAGAACCTCGACTTTCTCGTCGCCACGCAAGATGAAAGTGGTGCCTGGTTCCCGAACTGGCAATGGGGTGAGCCAGAAACCTGGGAGCTGACCAGACAAGCCTGGGGTGGTGTGCTGACACTGCGAAACATGCGTGTGCTGCGTGCGTTCGGGCGCTGGTAATGGTACAATTCTCCGCATCATTAGTAGTCACCACAGGATCGAGATCATCATGAGCGAATGGAAAACGATTATCGGCCTGGAAGTCCACGCCGAGATGCTGACCGAAAGCAAGATGTTTAGCCCCTGCCCGGTCGTAGATGGTGTGCGGGCTGCACCTAACACCGCCGTCGATGCGGTGTCGATGGCACTGCCGGGGACGCTGCCCGTCATCAACCAGCAGGCGATGGAATACGGCACAATGGTCGGGCTGGCGCTGAATTGCACGATCCCGCCGTTTAACCAGTTCGCCCGTAAGAGCTATTTCTACCCTGACCTACCCAAAGGCTACCAGATCAGCCAGTACGAGTATCCGCTGGCAGTAAATGGCTACATCGACATCACGCTCGAAGACGGCACCGAGAAGCGCATCGGCGTCACCCGCGCCCACATGGAAGAGGACACCGGCAAGTCACAGCATGTCGGCGGTGGCTTCAGTCTGGTTGACCTCAACCGTGCGGGGGTACCACTGCTGGAAATCGTCTCCGAGCCGGATATCCGCAACAGTGCCGAGGCCGAAGCCTATGCGCGTAAACTACGGGCGATCTTGCAGTATCTTGGTGTGAACCACGGCGATATGTCCAAAGGCGTGCTGCGCTTTGAGGCCAACGTCAGCGTGATGCACCCGGACGACACCGAGTTCCGCACCCGCACAGAAATCAAGAACTTGAACAGCATCCGTAGTATGGTGCGTGCCATTGATGCCGAAGTCGCCCGGCAGATCAAACTCTATGAAGGCGGGGATACCGTCAAACCGGCGACCCTCGGCTGGGATGAGCAACTCAGCAAGATTCGCATCCAACGCTACAAAGAACGCGCTGATGAATACCGCTACTTCCCCGAACCCGATCTGCCGGTGGTGGAGATGTCCGGCGAGTACGTTGAGTCAGTGCAGGCGGCCTTGCCAGAACTGCCCGACGCCAAGCAAAAACGCTTTATGGATGAACTTGATCTGAGCGACTATGACGCCCGGTTACTGGTCAGTGAGCGTTCCATCGCGGATTATTACGAGCAAGTCATCGCCGCCGGTGCCGACCCGAAATCGGCGGCAAACTGGATTTTGGTGTCACTCTTCAGCATCTTCAACAAAGAAGGTGTGGATCGTGAAGCCGTCGGTGAGACAAACGTCACCGCGCCGCACCTCGCCGAACTGGTCAAGCTGGTGGATAGCGACAAGCTCAATAAGGGCAGTGCGGAAAAAGTTCTTGCGTTAATGTGGGAAACAGGCGACGCTCCCAACGCTATCGTCGAGCGTGAAGGGCTGGGACAGGTCAGCGATGAGGGACAGATCGGCGAGATTATCGAAGGCGTGCTGAACGACAACGCCGGTCTGGTCGAGCGTTACCTCGAAGGGCAGGACAAGCTCTTCGGCGCGTTGATGGGTAAGTCGATGGGCGCGCTCAAGGGTCGCGGTAACCCCCAGGTCGTCACGCAAGTCCTCCGCGAGAAGTTGGAGGCACGGAAGGCATAGATCTGTGTGTGCAAAAACACATGGTCGTAGTATGGAGGTGAGCCTTACGATGTCGAGGCATACCGCTGGTAAAGTTCCCGGAGGGCGGTTTCGTTGCTGTCCCATTTGAGTTGTAAGAGCGCGTCCGCATACGGCATACAGCGGTTTCGCGGCGGGCGGCGGCGGTGAGTATTTCGTCATCTTCGCCGCACACGGCATGGACGCCCTAAGAGCGAGCAACACGAACACACCCACTGCGTCACCTGTGAGGAACCCACTCACCGGACGACGGACACACTTTTGCTCGTCGAAATGCAAAAACGCACATCACCAATCCTACGAAAAGCAGCGGGCGCGGGGGATCGCCCGCAAGCTCGAATTGATGGATCGGCTAGGTAGTGCGTGCAGCAGTTGCGGCTACGATCATAACCTTGCCGCGCTCAACTTCCACCATACCAAAAGCGACGAGAAAGAACATAAGCTCGACCTACGCAACCTCGGCAATCGTAAGCTGGAAAGTCTGCTGTAAGAACTCGACAAGTGCGTGCTGCTCTGCGGCAACTGCCATACCAAACTGCACAACTCCGAACACACCATCCAACCAGAGCCGAACGTCAAAAAGTCCGGCTCATGCGCTAGTACACTGACAAGATGAGAACATAGCCGCCTACCCCTCACCACAGGTTCCTGCGGGAACCTATCAAGTGGGAGAGGGGGCGTAGCGTTAGTCTTCTTCAGTCGCTTCGGCTTCTTCGGTCGCTTCCGGCGCATCCTCGGTCACTTCAGCCGATTCAGTCGCTTCCGGTGCCGGTGTAGATTCGGCGCTTTCCGTCGCTTCTTCCACCGGCGCGGTCGCTTCCGGTGTGGCCTCAGCTTCGGGTTCCGGCAGGTTCAAATCGAGGATGAGCGAGAACGTGTTCAACGCCTCGACGGCATCACCGAAGGGCGTAGCCTGCTGGATGCCCGGCGGCAGGTTCGGGTCAGGGGTGGCTTCCGGTTCCTCGGTCGCTTCCACCGCACCAAACGGACTAATCTCCTCGCCGATGGGCAGCAATGCGACCGCCGTGTGCAGCAGACCTTCCTCACCGTTGAGCAACACCGCGTAACCATCACGGATTTCACCATCCGGGTTAGTGTAGGTATAGGTCACCGCGTAGCCACTGCCGCCAGAGCGTTCGACGGGTTGCGCTTCCTCGGCGTCGATGCCGCCACGCACACCTTCCACCCAGGCGAGGGCGGCCTCTTCACTTTCGATGGTTTCTTCGCTGGATGCGACCTGCACCTGCAAGCCGGTCGGCGTGGAGAAGCTCGTCGGTACACCGGCACCGCCATCGGTCTGCGTCCAGCCGGTCGGGTAGCGCAGAATGTGGTTGACTTCTTCATCGAAGTACGCCGTCCATGTCAGCGGCGTGTCCTGAAACTGGCGCTGCGGCTTTACAGCATCAATCATCGGATCAAGCAAGAAGTCTAACAGGTCAACCGCGTTTTCCGGCACGGCGACACGCACACTGTACAGCCAATCGCCATCCGTCCAGGAGGCTTGCCGGGCGAAAAATTCGCGCTGCTGTGAATCCTGCAAGGCGAACTCGACCAGCAGGCGGTCTCCTTCGATATCGCGCCGCAGTTCATCGACACCGCCCAGGAAGCGCGTCCCCGCCCAGGCACCCTCTAACCGGGCAGCGGGTAGGTAGGCGCTGATCGACTCAGTCGTCGTCAACTCTTGCGGCGGTGCTTCGACACTGACCTGAATGGTGGAGTCGTTGCTCTCACTGTTCAGGTTGAGGTTCACACCACCGGTCGGCCCGGCAGGTCCCGGTGGCACAACTTCCCAGCCGGTCGGCACGCTCACCGCAACAACACCACTGGGATGCAAATAATCTTGTTCGTTAAAAGAAATACTGCTGAAGTCCGTCAGCGGCGGTGGAAAGGTCGGCGGTGGTGCGGTGTTGGTCGGCTCAACCTCTACCGTCGTCGTCTGGTTGGAGATGATCGCCGGGAAGATCAACGAGACCGCCATCAAGACCGCCATCGAGATACCAAAAACATAAGCAATACGCTGCGTGGTTGTATTCATCAAATAAACTCCGAAAGGGTTTGCAAATCGGCACATATCATACTCGAAAAGCTGTCTATTGTTAAGTGGAGGGCGTTTTTGACCGGCAAAAACTCACCACCTGTCACCTTGATGCAGGGTGCACAAAAGGGTGGAACCTCCGGTAAGATTGAGAATAACCACAACCACAATCCACGGAGGATCCTATGAGTAGCATACAAGACGCATTCACCTATGTGAAAGGCAAAGTTGCTGACCTGACAAATTGGCCGCATAAA
>DAOTTX010000221.1:0-1888 GCA_034437515.1 Anaerolineae bacterium | reverse complement strand
TGCCGTGGACGGCGGCGGCGACGTGTACGTCGTCGGTACGGCCGGTGGCACGTGGGGCTCGCCGGTCGATCCCTATCCTGGTGGATGGTATGCTCCCTTTGTGGCCAAGTTAGACAGTGAAGGCGCTCTCCAATGGCACACTTACTGGGGGGCAGGTGGCTTGGATACTGGTGAGGGTCTCGCCGTGGATGGCGACGGTGAGGTGTACGTCGTCGGTAACTGTTATGACACCTGGGGCTCGCCGGTCGACCCCTACCTTGGCGGAACTGAAGCTTGCGTGGCCAAGCTGGACACCAACGGTGCGCGGCAATGGAACACATTTCTGGGCTCGGCCGACTCCGATGGAGGGTCAGCAATCGCCGTGGATGAGAGCGGCGATGTGTACGTGACCGGTTATAGCTATGCCACCTGGGGCGCACCCATCAATCCCCACAACGGCTCTCACAATGATGTCTTCGTGGCCGGGTTGAGGGGGAATGACGGCGTTCGACGGTGGAACACCTTCGCGAGCTTTGAGGGCACGTCTTATGGCAAAGCCATCACCGTAGACTGGACAAACAACCTTTTCATCGCGGGCAAGAGTAAGGGCGACGGGGTGTTCAACAGAGCCTTTCTGATGAAACTGGATACCGATGGCGTCAGAGGATGGAATACCTTTATGGGAGCGACGTATGATCACGACGCGAATGAAGGCGTCGCTTTGGATGGGAGGGGTCACGTGTATGTGACCGGTCACAGTTTGCAGTCCTGGGGTCTACCGATCAATGCCTACGCCGGAGAGCGGGATGGCTTTGTGGCCCGGTTTGCGCTTCCCGCCCAAGCCGACGTGGCCATCCATAAATCTGCCCAACCCGGTATAGCGTCTCCGGGCGATACCATCACATACACCCTGACTTTCTCCAACAAGGGATATCTGACCGCCACAGGCGTGCTGATCTCCGACGTTATGCCTTCCCTGTTAACCAATCTTGGGTATACGATGACGGGCGCGACCATCGTACCTACCGGCGCCCTCTCATATGTATGGGAGGGCCAAGATTTGGCGCCGAGAGTCGGTGGCGTCATCACCATCACCGGTGTCATCAGCCCAGACTTGAATACCGGCTTGGTCTTGGCCAATAGCGCTGCCATCACCAGCGCAACCGTGGAAGGCAATACCAGCGACAATCACAGTTCGGCACGCGTGTTGATTCCGTCCTCTTGGCTTTTCCTGCCGCTGGTGGTAAGAGACCATTGAACAAATGGGGCAATCCGCTGATTTGATATGAGCCGGAAAGAGCGACGAGGAGCGCGAAAGGCATTGGTTGTCGGCACGGTCACCGCAGTGCTGGGAGGGATTTGCATCGTTTGTTGTCTGTTGTCCGTGGCGCCGACCAGAGCCAGTATCGTACCCCATAGTCCGAGCATTTACGTTTGCGCCGGGCTGATGACGACGCCTCGCTGGCGAGTTGGCGTCGTGTGGCACTCGCCGATATCCAGCTATCGATCGCCCCTGGCTGCATCTCCTTATGCCGTCTGCGAACACATTCCCTGGCCCGGGATACCCCGCGCTCTCCACGGTGAATGGATGCTTCCCCCCTGACGGAAGAGCCCGTTTCGGACAGAGATGAAGATGGAAGACAGAGTTGGTTTGCGCATGATTTACTACAGCATAGCGACGTTGGCAGGGAACAGGGAAATCACGGAGCCACGCCTCAAATATCGAAGCGCGTAAGCGATATGTGGGAGTACGGAAATCTACTCCGGTGAAGCGGGAGGGAATGGCGAAGCATTGACCCCGACGACGAGATTGCCGCTGGATCTTGAGCCACGTGGGCGACGCGAGACTGTGAGAGGTGATGGAGCCCCAGAATCTTACCGCGCTATTGTTCACCTGGATTTGGACGCC
>DAOTTX010000220.1:0-5261 GCA_034437515.1 Anaerolineae bacterium | reverse complement strand
TGCGCAGCGCCGGACAGTTCATTAACTTTCACGTCTCGCACGTCGTCGCTTTCGGCCTCGTGCATGATCTACAGGTGGCGGTTTACCAGCATCTACAACGCTTTTCTCCGGCGTATTTCTCCGAGCGGCAGTCCGGCGAGATCGTTTCACGGGTCGTCAAAGACACGGTGGAGGTCGAACCCGTCGTCGCCGATGCCATCTACGATTTCGTCGTCAGCTTTCTGCTGGCGGTAGGCATCGTGATTATCCTGCTGACGCTGGACGTTCGTTTAACGCTGTTGGCGCTGGTGCCCGTGCCGTTTGCGCTGGGGGCGGTGGTGCGGTTAGCCCTGCCGATGCAGCGCGCGTTTAAGCAGGAGAGTGAGAACTACGGCGAGATGAGTGGTCTAGTACAGGATAATGTATCTGGCATCAAGGAGATTCAGGTCTTCAACCGCGAACATCAGGAACTGTCGCGGGTGCGCCACATCTCGGATCGCTACACCGCGCAATCCATCCTGGCGCGCAAGCTGACGGCGTTCCTGTTCCCGTCGATAGAGGGCGCAACCGGCGTGAGCATCATCCTGGTGGTGTGGTTCGGTGGACAGCAGGCCATCAACGGTACGCTGCCGGTTGAGGATCTTGTCGCGTTTGTGCTGTACCTGACGACCTTCTACCAACCGCTGTGGCTGCTGCTGGGCACAGCCGAGAGCCTGCAAAGCGGCGTAGCGGGGGTCAACCGCATTGACGAGGTGCTGAAGATGCAGCCGGATGTTGACGATCCGCCGGGTGGGGTTGATCCGGGGCGGGTGCAGGGGCGGGTGCAGATGGATGGCGTTCACTTCGCCTACCGCGAAAACGTGGATGTGCTGCACGACATCAACCTGAGCATTGAGCCGGGGCAAACGTTGGCGCTGGTCGGGCCGACGGGCGCGGGTAAGAGCACCGTCGTGAGCCTCGTTGCCCGCTTCTACGACCCGCAGGCCGGGTGCGTGCTGATTGACGGCGTTGATTTGCGCGAGATGCGGCTGGGTGCGCTGCGCCGCAACCTGAGCATGGTGCTGCAAGATGTGTTCCTGTTCAACGGCACCGTGCGCGAGAACATTCGCTTCGGCAAGCCGGATGCAACCGACGCGGAGGTAATCGAGGCGGCGCAGGTCGCCAACGCCCACGACTTCATCCTCAGCCTGCCGGGAGGTTACGACACGCCCATCGGCGAGCGCGGCGTGAAGCTCTCCGGTGGGCAGAAGCAGCGCCTGAGCATTGCCCGTGCGGTATTGAAGGACGCGCCGATTCTGATCTTAGACGAGGCAACCTCAGCCGTGGACACCGAAACCGAGGCACAAATCCAGGAGGCGCTGGAACGCCTGATGCAGGGACGCACGTCGATTGTGATTGCCCACCGCCTTTCGACCATTCGCAACGCCGACCAGATTGCCGTGCTGGATGCGGGGCGTGTGGTCGAGGTGGGCAGCCACGCCGATATTGTGAACGATGATGGTCTGTACGCCCGTCTGGTTGAGCGCCAACGACAGGCGCTCATCTCATGAAATTCATTCAACCAACGCTAAGGAGTAATACCATGAAATACCGTACCTTTTCCATCTTAACGCTGCTGGCGCTGCTGCTGGTGAGCGTCGTCCCGCTGGCGGCGCAGGATACCGAGTGTGAAGACGGCTTCCGCCTGTTTGACGAGTCATTCGTCACAAATGGGCCACTTTGTATCCCTGAAACTCCTGAGAGAGTTATCGCTGGTACAGCCCAGACTGCGGCCGTTTTTGCGATCATTGATGAACCGCTTCTAGCCGCTTGTGGACTTCCAGAAGAATTGAACCTAGGCAGATTCGATCCATTAGTCATGCCACTATTGGAAGACGTTGAATATCTTGGGGGATGTGTTGAAACAGGAGGTAATTTCCCTTTTGAACAAATATTGGAGATAGAGCCTGACTTGATTGTTATGGATGCAGAGACATTTGCTAGAAGCGAAAGTTCGGATTTGCTCTTCGAAGTGGCACCAACGGTATTGATCGAATTTGATCAGTTGAACCGTTTGCAATATGTTGTTGATGTAGCGACTGTATTCGATAAACAAGACAAAGCACAGGGTCTCGTTGATGCTCACCTTGATCGCTTGGATGAATTTTCTGAACGTCTAATCGAGACACCCACTATAGCTGTTGTCGATTTCTTTCCCGGACAGTTTTCAATCTATAGCAACGAATTTTCAGTACTCACCTCATTTGAATTGATGGGGATGGGTTTCGATCCGGATGTTACACAGCTTGAAGGTTACACGGAGGCACGTGGTCGCGTCAGTGGTCTCAGCATTGAGCGTATTGATTTGCTAGCAAATGCAGAGATCATCATTGTCGTACAACGTGGTGAAGGAACAGAGGCTAATATGGCTACCCAAGAAGTTCTCACATCTCCGCTGTGGCAGACACTGCCTGCTGTCCAGCAAGACAACGTGACTTTTATTGATGTCCGCAACTTATTCGCTTCAGCATTATTGCCGAGTTTCGATGCAGCGGTCGATGAGTTTGCATTCTTTCTTGAGGACAAGGGCTATCTTGCTCTAGGGGAAGATGAGGAGATGGAGTCTGACATAGAAGCCACTGAAGAAGCATCCGACTAAGCCCAAAATCGCGTGCAGCCCGTCCACGCGGATGGGCTGCACATCTTCTTGACAGTAAGGATCACACATTATGGAAAGCGCAATAAATCCACCGAAAACACTACGAAGCAAGCGGCTGTGGCTGTTGCCCGGTCTGTTCATCGGAGTGGCACTGATACTCCTATCGCTGGTTCTCAGTATCATGCTGGGGGCGGCGGAGATCACACCAGCGACCGTGATTGCTTCGCTGATCAACTTCGATGAGACTTCCTTCGACCATCTCGTGATCCGCACTGTGCGCTTACCACGGGTGATCGCGGGCACATTCGTCGGGGCGTCGCTGGCAGTTGCCGGGGCCATCATGCAGGGACTGACCCACAACCCACTCGCGTCGCCGGGTATCCTGGGCATTAATGCCGGAGCCTCGTTCGCTGTTGTATTGGCAGTCTTCATCCTCGGCAGTCCCCCGCTGTCAACCTATGCCATCTTCGCCATGATCGGTGCCACGGCTGCCGCTATCATCGTCTACGGTCTGGGATCAATGGGGCCGGGACGCGGCGCGTCCCCGCTGCGGCTGGTTCTGGCGGGTGTCATCCTGACTTCTTTCCTCGGAGCATTTACAACGGCTCTGCTCATCGCAGATCAGGACACGCTCGACCAGATTCGCTTCTGGACGGTGGGTTCATTAGCCGGGCGCGAGTGGAATCTACTGCGCCTGACCGCCCCTTACATGATCCTGGGGATGTTTGCCGGGCTGGTGATGGCTCGCCAGATCACTACGATCAGCCTGGGGGAGGAGATCGCCGCTGGTCTGGGTCAGAACACCGCATGGATCAAGCTGCTGTCAGCGGGGGCAACGATCTTGCTGGCTGGCGGCGCGGTGGCATTGGCTGGACCGATTGGCTTCGTCGGCCTGATTGCACCCCACTTTGCACGCTTCTTTGTGGGGACTGACTACCGTTGGATTATCCCTTACAGCGCGGTTTTTGGTGGATTGCTGGTTATCAGCGGCGACATGGTTGCTCGTGTCATCATTCGTCCTCAAGAACTTCCCGTTGGGGTGATGATGGGATTGTTGGGCGCGCCGTTCTTCGTTTATCTGGCTCGCTGGAAGGTGAAAAGCTAATGACAATGTTGCCCACACAGAACCCAATCCCGCGTCCTGCCTGGCGCACACTGCGAGTCGGTCGCTTCTCATTCAAGCTGGACCGTCGTGTGCTTCCTGTGTTCAGCGTGTTGATCCTGGTTGGCATCGGTGTCTTGGTGACCAGCATCAGCTATGGTGAGTTCGACATCACGCCGGTCGAGGTACTGCAAACCGTACTCGGTATCGAAACAGACGACACTCGTCATGAGCTGGTTGTATGGACATTTCGTATGCCGCGCATTCTGGTTGCCTTCATGGTGGGTGCGGCGTTGTCCGTCTCCGGAACGATCCTACAGGGCATCACCCGCAATCCGCTGGCCGATCCCGGCATTATCGGTGTCACGTCGGGGGCATCTCTCGCGGCGGTCGCGGTCATCGTCTGGTTTGACGTGCCGTTACAATGGCTGCCGTTGGCCGCGTTCGGCGGGGCGGTCACGATGGCGATCCTCATCTTTGCCCTGGCATGGAAAGGGGGTAGCGCCCCGGTGCGACTGATTCTCGTCGGAGTCGGGTTGAGTGCGGTTTCCAGTTCATTGACCAGCCTTATGATTGTCTTTGGGGAGATTAACCAGGTGCAGCAGGCAACGATCTGGCTGGCCGGGAGTGTGTACGGGCGCGACTGGGATCATGTCCAAACGATCGCGTCCTGGCTGGTTGTTTTATTACCGATCACCATCCTGATGGCGCGCCAACTGAATACGTTAGGGTTGGGTGACGACCTGGCAAAGGGGTTGGGCTTGCGCGTGGATATTCAGCGTGGCTTTCTGATGGTGTTAAGTGTGGCTTTAGCGGCGGTCGCTGTTGCGGTCTCAGGCACCATCGGCTTTGTGGGATTGGTTGCGCCACATATCACCCGGCGTCTCGTGGGACCAACGCACGAGGGATTGGTTCCGGCGGCAGCGCTACTGGGCGGTGTGCTGCTGATGTTGGCCGACTTGATCGGACGCTGGGTGATTTCGCCCTCCGAAGTGCCGGTGGGGATCGTCGTTGCCATCATTGGCGCGCCGTATTTTGCCTATCTACTTTATCAAACCCGTTATCAGTACGGTTAGCCTGAGCGTTTCAATGTATTTGAGGAAAGCTTATCACCATGATTGACGTGAACAACTTATCCCTGACTTATGACGGCAGTAATATCATTATTCAGGGTCTGGACATGACCATTCATGAGAAATCTATTACAGCACTCGTTGGCCCCAACGGTTGTGGCAAATCGACACTGCTGCGCGGTATCTCGCGGCTGTTGAAACCCACAACAGGGACGGTTCACCTGGAGGGGCAAAGAATCCACGCGATGAAGGCCAGAGACCTGGCAAAGCAGTTGGGCATCCTGCCGCAGTCGACGACGGCACCAGAGGGCCTGACTGTCCATGAATTGGTCACTCAGGGACGCTACCCGCATCAGAGCTGGTTCCAGCAGTGGAGCCGAGAAGATGAGCGCATCGTGCAAGAAGCGTTGCAAATCACCAATCTAACGATGATGGCGGATCGCCCGGTCGATACGCTCAGCGGTGGGCA
>DAOTTX010000219.1:0-9169 GCA_034437515.1 Anaerolineae bacterium | reverse complement strand
TGCTGCCAATCCTCTGGTGTGATTTCGAAATCGGTGGGTGGAGACGATAGCTCATTCATAGGCCAATAGTGTACCCTTAATTTCTCCTGTTTTCACCCCCTGAACAGATACGATTTCACCACCGCACGTAAGATACCTAATTCCGTGAATTGGAGTATCTTCGTGTGGGTTAACCGTTCGATCAATGTGTCCAGATCTGTCCGTAGGGTTTGCCAGTCCAGCCGGGCGGCCTTCTCACGCAGGGTCTTCGCGTCGTCTTCCTCAGCGGCGTCATCGACATGATCGCCTGGATCTATCGTGTAGAACGTATACCCTGCCGCAACGAATGGTGTGATGTCGTCAATTGTTTTCAGGTGATCGGCGTCCGCGCCCCAGGGTTTGCGCCAACCGAACTCAAACGCGCCCCACAGGGCGTCATCCACGACCTGCTGCGGCGTGCGTCCGGTACGTGCGTTTTCCCGCACAGATTGTTGTGCCAAGACCGGCGCGACGTCCAACTCCCCCACTGCCATAAGATGTCCGACCGTCGCGCACCCCAGGCGATCCCCAAAACCGGCGGATGTCTCCAGACCCAGCGATGCCGGACGCAGCCAGGGCAGACGCTGCCTGAGTTGTGCGGCGTTGACAGCGGAAAGCGTGCATACCAACGCCCCCGCTTCTTGTTCTTCGCCTTCGAAACCGGTAACGTCACCCGCGACGATCAGTTTTTTCTCGCCTTGTAAGCGTGCGTATCGGGTGCCATTGTGTTCGACATATGAGCGTTCGATGACGGGTAATGTCATGATTTCCATCAGCTTTCGTCTAATCCGTAAGCGTGTTTCGTAAGACCGTAGGCCAGTGCCCGTATCATCTGGTAGGCGTCCGTCGCGTCGATAAATCCACGCACCAGCAGTGAAGCTAACCAATTCGCTGATGCCCGTCGCCACACATCGTGACGGGCCAGTATCGAGGGGAAGGCGCGGGTATCATCATTGAAACCGGCTGTGTTGTAGATTCCGGCGGTTTCCATCACCCGGTCGAAAAAGTGATTCATGCCGTTCCAACTGTCGAAAAACCACCAGGGCGGCCCCAACAACAGAGACGGGTAATGCCCGGCGAGCGGGGCAAGCTCACGGCTGTAGGTGGTTTCATCCAGCGTAAACAGGACAATTGTCAGGTCGGTGTTGCTACCAACTCGATCCAACAACGGTTTGAGGTTGCGGGTAAATTCGGTCTGGATAGGAATATCAGCGCCCATATCACGCCCGAAACGCTCGAACAACCGTTGATTGTGGTTCCGGTACGACCCGATGTGTAACTGCATCGTCAAGCCATCTTCGATGCTCATCTGTGCCATTTGGATGAGCATATGCCCGGTGAAGCGTCGTGCATCCTTGGTGGTCGCCTCACCTTTAATCGCCCGTTTGAAGATGGCTTCAGCTTCGTTGTCAGAGAGGTTCTCGGTATAAGGTGTCAGCGCGGCGTGATCGGTAGCTGTTGCACCCATTGACCGGAAGAAGTCCCGCCGCGCTTCCAACGCTCGCATGTAAGTTGCATAGCTGGAAACCGTCACGCCGGAGACTTTACTCAACGTGTTGATGCTGTCTTGCCAGTCGGGATGGTCAAGGTTAACGACCGCATCTGGACGGAAGGTTGGGATGACGCGCCCCGACCAATCACTTTCACGGATGATGCGGTGATGCTCAAGGGTATCCGTCGCCGCATCTGTCGTCGCTAACAACTCGATGTTGAACTGCTCAAATAAATTGCGCGGCGTAAACCCCGGTTGAGCGAGAGTATCTGCAATCTGATCGTATACTGTCTGTGCATTCCGGCTATTGAGCTTCGCGTTTACACCGAAAACTTCGCGTAGTTCATCACGTATCCAGATGCTCGTCGGCGTTCCGTTGAACAGATGCCAGTGATCGGCGACCGTCTGCCAGATTTTGCGGTGGTCGGTCTCCACTGGCGTACCATCCCGGCGTGATATGCCCAGACTTTCTAAGGCGATCCCCTGCGAATACAACATTCGGAAAACATAATGGTCAGGGATGATGAGCAAATCCACCGGAGAACCAAATGTATAGTTCTCATCGGCGAACAACGCCGGATTTACATGTCCATGCGGACAGATCAGTGGTAGATCAGCAACACTTGCATAGAGTTCATAGGCTTCCGCTTGCAACGCCGGGTCGAAATAGCGATAGGGTGTCGTCATTTTGAGGTCTTTATTCTAGAGTTTGAACAAAACGTTATTTAGCGGTATTATAATTGGACATGTCCACATTGTCAATTTTGGAGGTTCTATGGGCGAGACCCATCATGATTTACCTTTCCATGTCGAAATGATAACTGGCGTACAGTACGGCACGGCAGAAGACGGTAAAGCCCTTCTGCTTGATATGGCCTACCCCAGAGAGACGCCAGGTATGCCCAGGCCCGAAAAAACGCCGGTCATCATCGAAGTGCATGGTGGCGGGTGGCATCTGGGTGAACGTAGCATTGGGCGTGGCCTGCTCATGCCGTTACAAGGTTTCTTCTATGCTAGCATTGATTACCGCATGAGTCACGAAGCCGTTTTCCCCGCACAAATCCATGATGTCAAAGCGGCGATCCGCTGGGTACGTGCTCACGCCGACCGCTACAATCTCGACCCTGACCGCATCGGACTATACGGCGGTTCGGCGGGTGGGCATCTGGTAACGCTGGCAACCGCCACCGCTGATGTACCCGAACTCGAAGGCGCGTGCGGTTGGGAAGGCCACAGCACCCGTATCAGGGCGGTCGCGGCAGTCAACCCACCGACGGATATGACCGTTTCCGCCGAAGAATGGCCCTGGCTGCATCAAAACGATGGCCCGGCGGACTGGTTGTTCGGTGGCCCGGTCAAAGATCGCGCTGAACTGGTTAAAAGCTCAGGAGCGATGACTTACATCCACGCTGATGCACCGCCGCATCTGTTGCTTCACGGCACCGAAGACGATATTGTCCCCTTCAGCCAAGCGGAAAAATTGCATAAGGCGCTGCTGGAACTCGGCGTAGAATCGACACTCGTCGCCTTTGAAGGTGTAGATCATGCGCTTTATGGTTACACAGTACAGATCTGGGAACACGTTATGCCTTTCTTTAAAAAACATCTCGGCTATCCGGTCAATTATGGACCGCGTGATGCCGTTACCGTGCGTTAGGTGAACACATAATGACCATTAAAGACCTTTTGTTACTCCATCATTCTCACACAGATATTGGCTATACCAATTATCAATCATCGGTGTTTGCTCTGCAAAGAGGGCATATCCGCAATGCGATCACACTCGCCGAACGTTACGCGGACAACCCACCCGGCGAACAATTCAAGTGGACGTGCGAAGTCACGATCATAGTCGAGGATTTTATCAAGCAGGCTACCGATCGTGAAATCGAACGATTGCAAGCCGTGCACGAACAGGGCTTGATCGACTTCGGCGGGATGTATTGCAATGTCTCGCCGTTGTTTACCGCCGATATGCTGATGCGATCCCTGACCGTCGCGGAGTCACTACGGAAAGACTACGGGTTCGACATTCGTTATGCGCTGAACTGTGATGTCAACGGACAAAGCTGGGCATTGGTGGATATGCTGCTGGATGCCGGCTTCGAGGGCATGGCGATGGCGATCAACCGGGCGATGGCCCCTGACCCACAACCACGCCCAATCGGGTTTTACTGGCAAGCACCCAGCGGACGTCAGATCCTGACGTGGCACGGCGAACACTACGGCGATGGTAACAACCTCGGTATTCCGCGTTTCCCCACACCCACAATGGGTAAAAATAATTGGGGCTACGATCTTGAGAAAGCACACCATGCGGTGACCAATTACATTCAGCAACTCGAAGATCGAGGTTATACGCAGGACTTCGCCTTTTTGCAGATCATCGGCTCCTACCAGTGGGATAACGACGGACCGGACGAACTGATGGTGCGCTTTGTGCAAGAATGGAACAAGCGTGGCTGGACACCGCGCCTGAGTATGGTGACGTTGGATGAGATGTTCGCACGCATCCAGACCGATGAAGTACGCACAGGTGCCTGGACGGATTGGTGGGCGCAGGGTATGAATTCCAGCGCCTACGAAACCGCGCTTAATCGTGAGACGCATCGACGGGTGTACGCGGTGCAGCAGCTTGGTGGTCTCTTGCAAAACCTCCCCGAACCGCCAGCTTATCCACTCGACGAAGACCAGACCGTCTGGCGCGATATGGCGCTCTACGACGAGCATACCTGGGGCAGCAGCGAAAGCATTACCCACGCAGACTCGATGCAGGCACGAGGCCAATGGGCGCGTAAAGCCACCTTCGCCTATGATGCCGCCTTCGGTGCGATCCGCTTACAGCAGCATGTCATGCGAGATCTCGCCGGTCGCATTCCAATGACGGATGAACCGCACGCCGTGATTTACAACCCGCTGCCCTACGAACGTCAGGTGCAGGTCTACCTCCCACCCGTGTATCGTTCCGGTTGGGAGCTGCACCGCATGGAGCGTGACCTCGAACTGGGCAGCCCACAGGGGTTGACCGGGCAGCGAGTCGATTATGGTGTGGTCACTTTACCCGCTGGCGGGTATCGCATCTTGCCGCTGCAAATCGAAGAAGCGAAACCGCTTTCTCTCAACGTGCAAACACCGGAGTTCGCACCGCGCAGCCATAAGCAAACCTCGCAGGTAAAATGTCATGGTTGGCGGTTAGAAAATCAGTTTTACCGGCTGGAAATCGACCCGGTATCGGGTGGTATTCGCAACTTAAACGCTGGCGGCGTGGAATGGGTGGACGACAGCACACCCTGGTATGTCGGTCATTACATCCACGAGACGATTACAGCAGCCGGGCAGCGCGAGGATATTCAATTACCGCCACCGGATGAAGACTATGATTATCGTCCGCATCTCGCGCCGCAGCGCCACGGCCCATCAAGGGTGACCGAAAAACGCTTCGAAGCCGGTGTCGCCAGTGGACGTTTATTCATGCGGCTGGACGCACCCGGCGCGGACGACGTGTATATGCAAGTCGTCCTCTACGATGATCTACCCTGGATCGACCTGATCTACGACATCAACAAACAGCTCACGCCCGAACCGGAATCGGTGTACATCGCGTTTCCGTTCGCCCTCACCGACCCCGTGCCACGTTACGAGATCGCCGGGGCCATCGTCGAAGCGGAAACCCAGCAACTCATCAACGCCTGCCGCGATCACTACGCCGTGCAGCACTGGGTCGATGTGAGTAACAATCAGCGCGGGATGGCCTTAGCAACACCTGACGTGCCGCTGTTGCACATCGGGGGCTTCAACAACTATAAACATCAGGAAGCCCTGGAGATCGGTCAACCGCTGATCGTCAGTTGGCCGATGAACAATCACTGGTGGACGAACTTCAAGCGCGACCAATCCGGTTGGGTGCGTTTGCGCTATCGACTGTGGCCCCACGATGCCCCCTTCGACCCGGTCGCCGTCACGCGCTTTGGTATGGATGCGGCGGTCGAGCCACTGGTCGGCCCATTGATCGACCGGGGACAGGGCATGGAACATCGCACCGCTACCGCGCCGACCCACCTTGAGCCGCAGGGGAAGCTGTTTTCACTTGAACCGGAAAATGTGCGTATCGTCGGCTTTCAACCCACCGAAGATGAGGTCATCATCCGGCTGCAAGAATTCGCCGGGCAGACAGCAGAATACACCCTGCACCTTGAAGGAGCCGAGCCGATTTCAGGGACAATCGAACCATTTCGGCTGCAAACCCGACGGATACAACGCCCATGACCCGTGCCGGAATTGCCGAAGTTGTCATTACGCCACCGGTCGGGACGTGTATGCTTGAACCACCGGGCGTTCCGACGACGGGTGTGCATGATGACTTATACTGTCGGGTGTTAGTGCTGGAAGATAGTTATCATAAGATCGCACTGGTGACGATGGATCTGCTCGGCATGGATGCACGACTGGTCTGGCGTACCCGACATGCCGTTCTCGAACAGGCTGGCATCACCGCCGTGATGCTAACCACCACACATAATCACAGTGCCCCGGTCACCCTGGACTGTGGACAGGACGACCGTCGCGACCGCGGCTGGGAAAATGAACTGGTGCAGAAGATCGCCGCGTGTGTCGCGCAGGCAGCCAAAAATCTGAAACCGGTCACGTTGGCATTTGGGCGGGCCGCGGTGCAAATCGGCGTTAACCGGCGCATTTCCGTGATGGGACGGACGCGCATGTTGACGAACGGACATGCACCAGTCATCCCTCATGTGGATGTGCTACGCATTGACAAAACTGACGGTGATGTGATGGCGGTTTTGTTCAGTCATGCTGCGCATCCGGTCACCGTGCATACATCTTCGACTGAGTTCAATGCTGATTATCCCGGTTACGCGGTCAGGCAGTTACGCGAGTCACTGGGCGTTGATGTGATGCCGATGTTCGCACAGGGCTGCGCCGGGGACATCAACGTGACATCACTGGCGGGTGGACTTGCCGAAGCCGAGCGGCTAGGACGTCTGCTCGGTGACGCGGCAGCACAAGCCGTCCATGTCGCAGAACCGTTCGCCGTCGAACGCATCCATATCGCTGATCGAGAGACAATGCTGCCCTTTGAGCCGATTGCATCAGAAACGATTGATGCACTGGCGGCCCGCATCCAGGAATCCGCCCAGGCCCTGCCCGACCATGACGACGACCCACGTATGCAACACGATCAGGCTATGCTGGTACGCTGGACGGAGCGAGTGCGCAAGGCTCCACCGGGGTTACGTTTTCGGGCGCAGGGGATCGCTTTCGACGATCAGCTCGTTCTGCTCGGTATGACGCATGAACTGTTCGCCGCTTACCAGATCGCCATCCAGACACGTTCTCCCTTCCAGCGGACGATGGTGTTTAGTTATACCAACGGCTGCAACGGTTACATCCCGACGGCGGCGGCGTACTATCTCGGCGGCTATGAGGTCGATGGTGCCCCGAAGTTATTTGGTTTGCCTCGCCTACAACCGGATTGTGAAGCATTGGTTCATGCGACCGTCGATGACTTGTTAACCGAACTCTATGAGGTGACATGATGAACGAACGTATGCCCCGGCCTGAGTACCCACGCCCACAGTTTCGACGTGTGGACTGGCTGTGTCTGAATGGTCTCTGGCAGTTTGAGGCCGACCCCGGCGATACCGGTCTTGAGCGCAGCCTGCTTGACCGTCCCTTGCGTGATGCGATCACAGTACCCTTTTGCCCGGAGTCCACACTTAGCGGCATCAGTAATTGGGATGTGTGCAGCGCGGTCTGGTATCGTCGTCAAGTTGCCATCCCTGCGGCGTGGTCAGGGCAGCGGGTGCTGCTGCACATGCAAGCCGTCGATTATGACGCAACGGTGTGGGTCAATGGTAAGCAAGTCGGGCGGCATCGCGGCGGGTTTACACCGTTTACGCTCGACCTGACATCGGTCGCCATCCCCGGTGAAACAATCACGTTGGTCATCCGCGCCCGCGATGACAACCACCGCCCGCAACCACGCGGGAAGCAGTCCCGGCGTTATCATCCACACGAGGCACTCTACCCACGTACCACCGGCATCTGGCAGACCGTCTGGTTGGAGCCGGTGCCGCACACGTATTTCCTGCGGCCTCGCATCACGCCGAATTACGCAGAGAGTAACTTTCACATCGAGTTCCCGCTGCGTGGAGTACGTGCAGGGCTACGTGTGCGTGCCATTCTCTCTGATGACAACGCTGGCGAGATCGTCCGTGCCGAGGCCGCCGCCGACCGTGATTTCACACCGTCGCTGATGCTGTCCATCCCGAAGGAACACGTCCGTGCTTGGTCACCGGATGACCCTTATCTGTATGATTTACACCTGGAACTGGTCGATTCATCAGGTGCGGTCGTCGATCAACTGGCGAGTTACGCCGGTCTGCGTTCCATCACTATTGATGGCATGGCGGTTCGGTTGAACGGCGAGGTTCTCTTTCAACGGCTGGTGTTGGATCAGGGGTACTATCCCGACGGCATGATGACCGCACCCGATGACGACGCCCTGCGGCGGGACATCGAACTGGCACAGGCCGCTGGTTTCAACGGCGCACGCCTGCACCAGAAGGTCTTTGAAGAACGCTTCCTCTACCATGCGGATCGACTGGGGTATTTGGTGTGGGGCGAGTTTGCCGACTGGGGCGCGCGCGACTTCGGCCCCAAGCACGATCACCATCGTCACGGGCCGGAGTTCATCACCCAATGGCTGGAAGCACTCGAACGTGATTACTCACATCCGTGCATTGTGGGTTGGTGCCCGCTGAACGAGACGTGGCAATCACTCGGTGATGAGATGCAGCAGCTTGATGACATCACTCGTGGCTTGTATCTGGCGACCAAAGCAATGGATGGCACTCGCCCCGTGATCGACGCTAGCGGTGGTAGCCATCGCGAACCATCGACGGACATCTGGGATGTGCATGATTACGCACAGCATCCGCCTGTATTCGCCGGGCACTATGCCTGTCTGGTCGATGGTGAGATCTACGGCGGCCTGCCGGACGACGGGCGTGTGCGCTCCGTCCCATATGACGGTCAACCTTATATGGTCAGTGAGTTCGGCGGCATCTGGTGGAACGCCGACGCCAGCGACAACGAAAGCTCATGGGGATATGGCGAACGCCCCGAGTCAATCGAGGCGTTTTACCGGCGCTTTGAAGGGTTGGTCACCATCTTGTTAGACAACCTCGCCATGTTTGGGTACTGCTACACACAATTGACGGACGTCTACCAGGAGCAAAACGGCATTTATACCTTTGATCGCCGTCCAAAGTTTGACACAGAACACTTACATAACATCCAGCAACGCGCCGCCGCTATCGAGCGCGATCAACCACGTTTGACCAACACATGAGCCGGGATTGACTTTATCCTTGCGCCGTTTAAACGCTTCGTCGATGCGCTCGTTCCAACGGCAGCATACCGGTGATTACCTCCGAAGCATTGACCAGTCCGTCTAACGTAACAGCCGCACACCCTGGTCGAAATAGCGGCGCATATCAATGTCGGCACGTGGTTCTGTCGAGTAAATCTCAAGGCGATTGCGATGGACTTCTCTAAGAAGCCGTTTGAGAAGTATTGTTTCGGTAATTTTTGGCCCTCATCCCCCGACCCCTTCTCCCCAACGCTTCGCTGGGAGAA
>DAOTTX010000218.1:0-10521 GCA_034437515.1 Anaerolineae bacterium | reverse complement strand
ACCCCGGAGCCATTCAATGAGCATCTCATACAGCAAGGAAGGACCTCCCCTACGCTCGACATCCACCCGCGTGCAAGAGAACGCCGAGCGAATCATCTCCAACTACACAAGCGAAGAACTCGCCGACCTGTTGGAACTAATTTACGATGAATATCGTAACCGTGGCGGAGTGGTTAAAATTGATACTAAAAATTTTGCACTTATTATTACAAGCTAACCCACTAACGTACCGCCGTCGTAGGCTGTGCATTTTCTCATCCCACCCAATGAAAGGGTAACTGTTATGTCAGAGAGTCAGAATCTACTCCGCAAAATCACTACTCGAACGCTTGGCTATGGCAAGCGAGAGTTGCAGGCCGCTGTAAAGGCTGTAGAGGAGTCGAGCGAGGAGTCCGCTCACCTTTATAACCTTGCCGGACGCGCCAAGCGTACCGAGCGAGGGGAAAGCAATTTCGGCCCGTGGTGCGCCTTCAAGGGCGAGTTTCTCGCCGTGCTGCCTGACCAGACTGAGTATAGGTCGCCTAAGTGTTTCATTCCCGAGCCGTTTGGTGATATGATGGAATCGCATGTTGAGCAGGTCGACGAGAACGGCGAGCTTCGCTACGTTCAAACCGACTTCGCTATCGAGGTCCACGTCGTTCCGGCCGAGAATGCCGTTGGATACGAGTACAAGGTCATACCCATCATGAAGGCTCAAGAGGGCGACGAACTGCTCCATCTTCGCAGTGAAATGGACAAACACAAGCCGAAGGCGCTCCCGGCCCCGAAGAAGGAAGACGCCAAGCCGAAGAAATGATCGCTCGCAACACACCCCGTTCACGGTTCGCCGTGGGCGGGATTTTTATTCGTCTTTTTCTACAACCTGAACTGTCGGCCAACCGGAAGATTCGTCATCTTCTATGATTCGATAAACACCTTGGGGCGTCAAACCGGTAAACTTTCGATACTCGGCACGGTTATTAATATTCTGTTCATCACAATTAAGAATTAACTCCCAATAACACGGATCATTACCGCCCGGGTTTATCAAGTCAAGTTCGCTAAAAAATTGAGTTAGCGGAATCATGCCAAAATAAAGACAAGGGATACCTGTTAACTGTTCTAATGTCAACAATTGAGGCGAAGAATGACTACATCCGGACGCGCCAAGTTCAACGCTGATTTTATAGGTTGTATCTAAGTTGCTCGGACAAGTACACGGAGCCGGTACCTCAATCCCTTGCTTGTAACTTGGCATCAACCGCCGCCCCGTCTGCGCGAAGATTTTTCCGGGTCGTCGTGGCATTATACTAGCACCGTGTTAATATGCTCGGAAATATCATCCCAAGTTCTATCGGGATGATCCCAGATGACTACGTTGTCATACGTGGCCTGTGCGACCGCAAAGCAAAGCGAAAACGTCCGTACCTCAATCGCTTCATTTTGCTGATAATTCCACGGGCTGATAAACCCGGTCCATATCACGTCGGGTAACTGCTGCCGCCACCAATCCGCTGTGATAACCGCGTTTGCAGTCCATATACTACGCGATGCATGGCGATAATAATGATTCATCACTCCTACACCCGTTTCGCTGAACGGTCCCGCCTCATGTTCGAGCCCTGTTTCGCTTCGACCCGTGAGCCAGCTATTCCACGATGGAAGTACCTTATCGAGGCCGTCCGCGTGTCGGTTGAGGCCTAGCGATGCTACGCCGCCAAAGTTGCCCAGATACCGCCCGCCAATCATGTCCTGTACGCACAAGCCAAAATCCCGGATCATGTCGCGGGAAAGTTCCGCCCGTTCGCTGTCCGGTTCCGGTCGCCCCTCAACCCACGGATTTGGTAACGGAAGATGTTCGATATTCGTATACCAGTATTCGTCCGGTCGCTTCTCGAACAACATTGCAAGACGATCTTTCAACGCTACCCAATCGGGCGGGAGCGTGCGATCTTCGCCGTCCGCCCATAGGGTATTCGGATGCAACATTCCCGCTCGGGGTTGACCCGTGTTGAGATGGTCGGCCATAATGCCATCGAAAATCATTACGAATCCAACGTAACAAAGTCGTCGGGAGTATCGCGAATGATGATGATCTCAAGCGACTCGCCCGCCTGTACGTCGTTCGTGATGAAAAACTCTTGGAACGGTACGCCCTGAAGAAACGAGCCGCGAGCCATCGTGATCGGGTCGTTCGCGAAGTCGTCGAGTTTCGCCTCGATGAGGGCATCGTTACTTGTGGCGTAGGACACCCAGAACACCGTACCGGAATACTCGAACCGTTGATTGATCCGGCCCACGCCGAGATCAAGCGTTAACCGTCGAATCCGCTTCCGCGAATAGACTTGTCCAGGGTCGATGATGCTGCTCGCCGTTTCGCCTCGGGTCGGAGCCGACCGCGGAGCGCCGCCGATGCCCGGAACCGCCTGCCCCCTACGCGGGAGGTCGTTCGGGAGTCCTACACCTTCGCCGCGTCTGCCTGCCATAATTTAGCCTTTCTGGATTAATGTAAGTAGCACCGCCACGCCGCCGAAAACAACCGCGAGCCTTTCGAGCCGTCGCGGGTCCGATTCGTCGTCGGGATCGTCGCCCGTTGCCCGAGCCGCAAGCGCTCCGACCGTCTGCGCCGCCAACTCCGATTGTCGCTGCTGCGTTCTGTTCGTTTCGCCCATCTGCTGCGTAATGTTCTCGAAGGCGTTTTCGGTCAACTTGATAAGCCCGCGATTGCGGCTGTTGAACAACTTTTCCGCTTGAATAAACTGGTTGGAGAACGTGTCGATGACATCGACCGCGTTCTGCCCGGTAAATCCGATGTCGCCGACCGTGGTTGTGGTCGTGATTCGATTAACCGTTTTATTGACCGTTTCTTTGCTGCTGCTACTGCCGCCCATTGACGCACCTTTCAAACTGGTATTTACCGTCTCGCGTGCCGAGGAACGTGAACCCGAGCCGCACAAGTTGCCGCCGCACCGCGTCCCGCGTTGCGACCGCTTCGATCCGCTCGCACCGTTCGCGGATCGCCAAGATTCGCAACGCCTCGACGCCCGCCGGTGAGTAGAGGTCGCGTCCCTCGATTGCCCGGACGAACAACGCTCGCGGTCCGCCGTCGTATTCGATGGTTTGCAGCAGCAGGAAGCCACGCTCGGGCGATACCCAGATGGACAACTCGCCGAACGTGTACGCTTCAAGGGCTGCTTCGACATCCCGACCAAGCGCCCGCCCGCATCGCTCGCGGATGATATGTTCGGCCACTTCGTCGGCCATCGTATCGGATGCGGGCGCCAAGGGTAGAGGGGTTACAACGTTCATCGGAGGAACAGGAAAGCCCCCACGCCTGCCGCCACAATGCCCACAAGCCCGAGGTTGATGGATGCACGCTGTCCGAGCGCGTTGACCGATGCCGATACCGCCCGCGTGCTGCCTGGCCCTGTGTCGGGCTGTGGGAGGCTTAATCGGTCAAGCCGCGAAACGCCGAACCCGCCGTTCGTAATGCTGCCTTCGTTCATCGCCCGGATGATCTCGCCGATGTTACCGGCCCCAACGTTGATGACGTTACGCCCCGATCCGCCCGTAAACCCTGCGTCAGTCACGCCCGAGGGAGCTACGCCGCCGCCGAGTCCTTGCCCGAGTCCGAGGCCAAGTTGTCCGAGTGCCTGTAGTGCCATGTCATTTCCTGGTCAAAAAGATAATGCCCCCGACCGCCGCCGCGATTGCGACGAGTCGAGCCGTTCCCAGCACGTTATCGGCCACGTCGCCGACCGCTCCCGCCGCGCTGCCGACGAGCCGGCCCGTATTCCTTGCCGTTTCGGAGTAGGACCGCTCCAGTTCCGGTCCGAGGTTGCTGAAGAAGTCGCCGAGGAAGTTCGTTGCCGAGTCGATCCGCCGCACCGCCCACGATTCGCCCGCCGCCTCCGCGAAGTTGGCGATGATGTTGGCCCGTTCGTCACTGGTCAAGGGTGGCCCGCCTTGGGATTCGAGTTGACGGATGCGGGCCTGCGCCATGTCCTGATAATTCTCCCGCGTAATCCGTCCCGTAGGTCGCGGAAAAGCCGCGTTAGGATTGAGAGGCGGAACAAAGTCAATCGCCGACCGAGCGATGCTGTCACGGATCGACCGCGGATCGCCCAAGATGAACGAGTCGGTCGGCCCGGGCCTGAATGTCGTTTCGGTAGGCTGCATTAGGTCCCCTTCACGAGAATTGCCGCGAGTAGCACGCCGCCGCCGATCAGCAGCAGGGTGTTTTGCGAGAGAGCGATACCGCTACCGCCGAGGCTGCTTACGGGCTGCTGAACCGCCGTTTCCGTGGTCGCCGCCGTGTTGGGCTGTGAGGGTCGCTGGTTGCGTGTCGGAACGAACGTCGGCCGATCAAGCTGGTCCTGCTGCTGCAACCCTAACTGCTGCCCCGCCCAGATGGGAAGAAGTTCGTTCGCCGTGTCGCCCGCCGTTTCAATGAGCCGGTCAAACGTCGTTTCAATCGTCGAAATGAACCCGTTGTCCGCCTGATCGTCGGAGGGCCTGAAGATACCATCGAAAAATCCCATGTTTGTTGCTCCATAAGGAAGGAAAGGGAGGCGGGGTTGTTACGCCCCGCCGCCCCGCATCGGTGGCCGGAGCCGTCTTATCCGTTCCCGTTGCCGCCACGCACCGGGATGATCTGAAGGGGAAGTACCGTGATGTCGGTTTCCGTGTTAACGTCGAGTTCAAGCGTCAACTCCGCAAGACCGAGCGTATCGAGCGCTTCCTTCAGCCGTCCATCAGTCACGAGATCGAGGTAGTGCCAACCGGCAAGGTTGGAGTTGTTGGAAACGAATACCGAATCTTCGAACGTACCCGCTTCATCGAAGGTGACATGCACGCCGTGCCGCATGTTGGCGATGTCGCGAAGCAAAGCCGCTTCCTGATCGACGAACACCGTTGTACCGCTCTTGAGCTTGATGTTGGAGAGGTTCGCCGCGTCCGCTCCACTCGCCGACGTGTTGATAAGAAAGCCGCGATACATCGAGCCGACCGGGATGTCAACTTCGTGCTGGTCATTGACCGCAACGCTCGACTCCTGAATCTTGAACACCCGCGATTGCGCGAAGTCGGCCTCCACGCCGAAGGATTCGAGTGAGTAGACCTTGAGCGTCGGATTGGTTGCCAGGCTGGCCCCCGCATTATCCGTCACGCTCGTAACGTCGCCCCACTCGATCTCGATTTCAAGGGAGGTAAGCTGGCGAGCGTCGAGCGCTGTATCCAACGGACGCACCGTGCCGATGGACCAGAACGGAAGAACGAGCGACGAAGAAATTGCCGCTGGTTCTCCCGCTGCGGCGCCGCCCGCCAAAGGGTTACGCGGATTGAACCCGTAAACGAGCTTGTTGAGCCATCGGAGCTGATTGCCGGTGAAGTTACGCAGAACATCGCTACCGTTAGCGATGATGCGAATGTTCTTGACAATTGCCCATTCATCGCCGCGTTGAATCGTTGCTGCGGTAACGTCAGATTCTACGGTCGTCGCGAGCGTGTAGTTTAACTGAAGATGCAGCTCGCGATAAATCATCCCACGCCCGAGCCGCTCGATCTGCGTATCGTTCGCTTGATACTGAACCGTGGTCTGACGCCGTTTTCTAATCTGTTGTGGCATGATGGCTACTTTCCGATCCTTAGCGGATCATGGATTGTGAATGAAAGACCGAGCGAACTTACGCCCGGAAGACTTGACGGAAAATACCCTCGCGGCTGGCGAGGTTATTAACGATGAAGATGGAAGCGCCGGTAACGGCTGCCATCGTGAGGGCCTGACGTGCGGACATTGTGTTACTCCGTAGGGTTGGGGGGTTGGTCGTCGATGTAGTCGGTCGCGTCGGTCACTGATTCGGTTTGAGGATCTGCCGGAGTTGCGGGAGGCTGTTTACCGCCAGAATCGTTCCCAGCGCCACCGCTCCGAACTGGAGGAACTGACGCCCCGAGGGAATCAAGTTGTTGAGCATTGTCTTTTCCTTGTGTTGGAGGTTCGTTTTCTTCGTTTTCGGGGTTACTTCCGGGGGTCGGGTTTACGCTGCCCGACCGCCGACCAGATTCCGCAGCGGTTCGATGCGGTTCACCGCCAGAATCGCCACCATCGCCACGACCGTCATTTTCCCGAGATTGCCCATCTTGCGAACCTTTCAAAAGTTCGTACCCGATGACCCCGCCGAGTGCCACGAGCAAAAGGGGAGGTAGCATCGTTTATCCTTTCGTTTCCCAATATCGTTCGATCTTGGCGAGCCGTTTTTCGAGCGTTGTCACTCGCGCCATCAGCACGCCCCATTGTACGCTCACGACTGCGATCATGCTAGCCATCGTGATTGCTTCAATCGTGATGTTCAAACCGTGACCCTTGCTACCGTCTTTTTCGCTCGCGGGCTGCTGACCTTGATCGGCCCGCCCTCCGCCGTCGCTTCACGGATGGTATCTTCCGCCTGTCCGCGTCGAATCCGCTCCAGTACGCCAAGCCCGCCGACGCCGAGCAAAATCAGAATCTCACCCGCTAGCGGGAGTACCCCGCCCGTGAGCGCGTTGAGTGTCGGAGATTCCGCCGCCGTCCGCTGGAGTTGCTCGCCCGTTTCCACCGCCGCCCGGCTGACCTTCGCCGCCGTTCCCTCCCGCGTCGGCTGGTCCGGTTGGTGCTGAAACGCTTGGCATCCCGACATCGCCGCGATCACCGCCAGCATCGTCACGATCACCGCCAGCATCGCCGCCGCCGCTGTCACCGTCTGCCTTACGTCCATCGTCATGCTCCGGGAAGGTTACGGATGAGAGGTCGTTGCACTTGTCAAGGTAGCAGGTTCCCTCCGACAAGTCAACCCTTCCGACCGCTGGCGACTCAAAACGGCTAATCATGTAGAAATGAAACCGGGGGAGTCGCGGAGCCTCCCGAAGCGTAGGCTCGTTGAATTCCTTGCTGATCGTCTCGATGATTGTCGGATCGGTCGCGAAGAGATAGCACGTCGCGCAATTCGTGCGGATGATCGGGGGAACCTGCGTTGCACCCTGCAAGAGGAAGTAGCACGAATGCCCAAGATGCCGACTGGTCGTAGCCGTCCACTCCATCGGCCTGTTATACCTCCCGATGGATTGTCCGCCTTCGTCGATGAAGCAAACGTGAGAGCGTACCCGCCTGACGTATTCGAGGAACTCTTCCGGCTGATGCGTCTGGAAGTTTGCGCCCCACTCGGGATCATGGACCGGATCGAGTACAGCCCGCTTGATTCCACGTTTGCCCAACTCCGCCGATATCATCTTCGCCAGGGTCGTCTTGCCCGATCCTGTCATGCCTACGATCATGCTATGCGCCATTATTTCGCGTCCTTATTCTTCGAGGCTTTTTTCATGTCGCGTCGATGCTTGATGACTGCTTTGATCCGCTCGACGAAAACGCCGATTCTCGTTTTCGTCTTCGGCTGATTGAGTCGCGGGAGAGCGTAACATCCCATCGCGATTGCCACGCTGACCCACGGAGGAACCTCCGTGGTCCCCGTCGCTTCGTAGTACGCCGCCCATGCTTCGATCATCTGCGCCCGCTCGTCGATGCCTTGCGATGGCTTATAAACTGGTGCCCACTCTTCGCCGAAAGCCGCTTGGCTGACGTAGAAAATTGTTTCCGCCGTGGTACGCCCCAATTCCCGACTCACCTTATGCTGCTGCGGCCCCGCCGACTTTCCGCCACCGCTTCCCCGGCCCGGACGTTTGCGGAGCTTGCCCGCTTTTGTGAGTCGAGGATTGCCCGCTTCGTCCGTCGCATGGATTGCCGGGTCGAAAGTTCGTCCGTCCGCATCGACGTATCCTTTGCCCTTCGCCGCCGCATCTTGCTTCGCCGCGTCGTCGGGAATGGGATCGCCTGATATCCAAGAGATACGATCCACGCCCCCGCCACCGGAATTGTCCCCGCCCCCGGAATCGCCCCCGAGTTCGTCTTCGAGCGACGGCCCCAAGCTATCCGCGATGATCTTTTCCGCCTGCGGTGAAGGTTCGTTCATCTGTGCGATGTCGCGATCTACTAATTGTTTTAGTTTCATCATGTCATCCTGATGGTTCGTTTTCTAGGCATAAACTTGCACGATTCGCCGCCCCGAAAAACATCACGCGGGGTTGCCGGTCGCATGAACTCACACACTATCGACGCCCCCGCCGCGACATCGCATAAATCATCGAAGCATAAACGAGCCCCGTTCCTACCCCCAACAGAAACGCCCTTGCTGCGAATCTTTTCGCCCGCTTCCGGCGAACGGAGGGCGTACAGTTTTTTACCGCAGTACACACCCTCGCCGGAAAACTCCATTTTATACTCGCCCAACTGATCGCCCACAAGACCGCTAGGAAAATCGCCTGTAGTGTGTACGCTGTCTGTGTCGCAATAAACAACGCTATCGCTATCGGCACCCAAAATACCGCGATAAAGAGCCGCCCTTGCACCGCTTGTAACTGTGCCCGCAATTCCGACATGCTCGAAGTCCGCTCGGGATTCTTTTTCGAGGCTGTAAACATCGTCGTAAATCTCCGTGACCGTCGCGCCGTCGTCGATCATGTTCCAGAGATCATCGAACTCATTGATGATGACCAGTTGCTCGCGGATCGGATGCTGGCCGAACTTGCCGTAAAGACTGTTGAGCAAAAACTTGCACAGAAGACCCAACGGCCCCTCGCGATCCGTCATCCGTAGATGATACAGCTTTTCAACGTATTCGGCAAACAAAAATCCCGTGTCGAGCCACAGATGGCCCCGCGATACGTTTATCACCGCGTCGGGATCGACCTCGCGAAGCAGGTCTAGTTCAGGGCTAAAAAATACTCCCGATCCCGCGTAGCACCCGTTACCGCCATCGACCAGCACGGGCGGGATGTCTCGACGCCGTTGAATATATGAACACTCAAACACTCCCAACTTATCGCGTTGATACGTCCCCACTTGATAGGTCCGATCCGATAGAGGTACACGCTGCGATAACATAACGCTCGGATAGAGCGAGTTGATATCGTACACTTTAACATCGGGAAAGTACCCACGTTTAAAACATTCAACTCTTCCGCCATGATAGCCCTTTCGTAAAAAGTCGCGAAACTCGTCGTCGAACGGTATCGTAATAGGTTGATCTACCATATGCCGAAATACCTTCATAGCGGTCGAACCTATGGTAGGTCCAAAGGAGTCAATATCCGCCACGTTTTCGCGGATGGTAGATAGTGCGTTTTCGAGCACGCTACACAACGCCTCGCAATCCCGGCGAAGATATCGGTAATATTTTGCCTCATCCTTTTCCTTCATTTCGTGAGGCAAAATACCATCCGATTCTACCTTACCTTTGCCGAGAAATGTCACCGCCAGTTTATCTAGGCTCGATCTTAGTAGTTGCAAGCTATCGCAAAATTGTAGGGAGAACTTGTTGCCGATTCTCGCTTTCAAGACTACTAAACTACTGCCCGCTGTGATGCCGGTTACTGTAACATCGTCGGCCCGATTCTTAAGTAACCATTGAACGAGCGAAAGCCAGTCCCAACCACCGCCGTTGTGAGCGTAGATTGTCCGCATACTCGCATCGCCGCGTGCGAGTCGATAATACCACGCCCACCAATCGGACCAGCAACTATGCACGTTGAAAACGTCCTCGCCCGTGTCGCGACCACGCCAGAATGTACCGATATCGAGGACGTTACCTTGCGGGTCGTTTTCGATGTCGAGGGTAACGAAGAATTGCACGTTGCTTTTTCGGTTGGGTTTGCTTATCATCCGCCGAAGCCTCGCTCGAATGAGAATGTAAGGATGATCTCCCGCACCGCCGCGACTACGTATCGTTCAACTAGTAATGAGATAGATTCCGACATCGTTAATGCCGCCCCGTCTTCCTTCGCGTCTTGAAATGGAGTACCGAAGGTGATGAACTCGCCCTCGTTCGTTTCGGCCTGGACCGTAGCGTTCATCACCACCCGACCGCCCGCGACATCTTCCATGAACACCCGATCCATCACCGCCCGAATCGTCCCTTCGTCCGCCTCGCCCAACCGATAATCAATCTTGAGAAAATTCGCTCGCGGAGTCCGACGCCTTCCGATGAACTCCGCACCCATCCGTTGCAGCCGCCGTGTTGCAGCCGCTTTCTTCGCCTGCTGTGACCGTCGCCGCGAGCCGTCCGTGGGCGACATCCGATTTACCGTCTTGGGAAGGCCCCGCCGCGTCCTCGCCGCTTTCCACGCCGCGACCTTAGCAGAACTGGCGAACTTACCGCCGATTCTGACGCGACCAGATTTATCAATCGTTAAACGCTGATCGGATACGAGCTTACGACCGCTCGATTTCGCTTGCGTTTTTCGTCGCGCCATGATATGATCCTCGTAACAATTCGCCTCGGCCAGTGTACCCGACTCGCCATCGGAACACAACGGCCAATGAAACCCCGCCGGGTTCCTCGTCCGGCGGGGTTTTCTCATCCACAACCCACCCACAAGTTATCCACAAGTTATCCACAATCTTATCCACACCAAAAATTCATACTTGACAAACCCCCGCCAACTTGCTATATGCTC
>DAOTTX010000217.1:0-6102 GCA_034437515.1 Anaerolineae bacterium | reverse complement strand
GGGGAGAAGTTTATCGCCGCGAATACCAGTGGGACAATCTTAATGTGGGACGCGACGGTCGAGGCGGAACCAATGGAAATGGAAGGTCATACTGAGCGCGTGTATGATCTCGTCATTAGCCCGGATGGGTCGTTGCTGGTATCCGCCTCTCAAGATGATTCGTTTATCGTCTGGGACCTGGCCTCCGGTGAGATGCTCCAGCAGTTTCCACAGCCTGAGGACGATTCCTCTAACCTGGATGTTTTCGCACTCGCCTTTACCCCAGATGGGAGTACGCTCATCAGCGGTCATCGTAATAAGGTTCGCTTCTGGGATGTTGCCGCACGCGAACTGACCGGCGAAGCTGAAACGGGTGGCAGTGTAACAGAAATTCGCGTTTCCCCGGATGGTGAGCAGTTCATTGTACGCACTAGCGATAACGTCAACGCTGTTCAGCAATTCAGCCTCGATGGAACCCTGCTAGCCACCACCGACTATCATAACGGCACGATTTATGCCGCCGACTTCAGCCCGGACAATGCGCTTCTCTCTTTCAGTGATGGGGATCGGTTTCTGTATATGTGGGACACCGCCGCTGCCGGAGAGATTAACACCGCCACAAAAGTTGCAGACGGCGCGACGACGGGTATTTCCAACACGGAGAATATCACCTACAGCAGCGACAACGCCTATCTCGCCACCCTTCAGAGTTTCAGCGCCGCCCTGCGTAACCCGATCACCGGTGAGCTGATCCACGACCTGAGTGATATGGACGGTATCGCTGAAGATGTCGCTTTTAGCCCGGATGATACCATGCTGGCGGTCGTCACCTCCCAAGGGCTTTATATCTTCGATGTTGAAAGCGGACAGCGCCTCGCTCAATTCTTTGATTCCTACGATTGGTTACAAGATGTAACCTGGAGTCCCGATCAAACGATGCTCGTTACGGTATCTGGCGACAACGCCGTTCGCGTCTATACGGTCGGCGGCTGAACCTCATCGAAACAGGTGGTCGTGAAGGCCACCTTTCTGCTTCACAATCGAACATACCCAATAGCAGACGAAAGAGATTATCCATTAATTGACGGTAGTTGCCCTGATAGTAGCGCCTCTCTATCAGGGCATAGTCTGGAGGTGTGAGTGTGACAAGTGCGCTTCGTGTAATGCAGGTTATTGTCCTATTGCTGATGTGCCCCATGATCGCATTAGGTGTGATGTCGTCTCTTAGTGGTGGGGGCGGTACGCCTACCTTTCAGGAGATCGGCGGGCGGTTGGTGGGCATATCATTTTTTCTGCCCATCGCGCTGTTGATCGTGTCCGAGGTAGTCCACCGCTGGCTGAAGCTGACGCCCGTCTCGCTGGTGCTGTTGGTGATCCCGCTGGTGTTATGGGGCTGGCTGGTGGTGCGGCTACAACGAGAAACCGGCTTTTTTACGTGGTAGTGTCATATTGCAGGGGATAGGGTGCATATTGAGAATAAAACGAAAGACGGCGGGTATGGGGATATATGATGTCGATTGACCGTCAAGACATAGACGCTCAATTACAAGCGGCTTTTCACTTCACCGACGCCGACTTACAGGCCAATCGAAACGGACACCTGACGCCCGAACAACAGCAGCATCTCAAGGACAACATGTTCCCCTACTGGAAGATTGTCGGCATAACGGTGGTCGTTGTGCTAATTGGGGCGGTGTTAGCCATACCGGGTATCGCCTTCAGCGAAGACATATTTATCAGTATCGAAACGCTCCCCGCCGCATTTGTAATTATCGTTGTATTGGCGATTGCGGTTCTATTGGGGTTCTTTTGGCTCCGGCGCAAGGTCTACGCTGAAATTCGCGCTGGGCGTGTGGTTGCCCTTGAGGGCCGCTTGAAGATTGTAGAGGCTGAAATGGAGGGTAGCATCGGGCGGTTTCAAGTGCGTAAGCATACCTTCAACGATTTATCGCAGGCTCAATTTGACGTGATGTGTCGCCTCAACGAAGCGCACAACCGCCCGAAGATCATCGTTTACCACGTTCCCAATCACTATAAATTGCTTTCTGTTGAGGTAGGCGCAAAAGCTACCGACACGCGATAAGCCATCATCATAAATAAGTCGCAAAAAACGACCCTGTGGCACGCTGGCGGTATGGCTACGGTCTACGCTTGAGGTATCTCTAACATAACAAAAGGAGTTACTTCTTATGCAACGTATTGCCTTACTCTTGTTGATGGTGTTGGCGTTGGTAGCCATACCTACCAGCGCACAATCCCTAGATGAAACCCTTACGCTGGAGTTTGTCGGCGTGTCTATCAGCTACCCCGCTGGCTGGGCGGGAACGGTGACGAGTGATCTCGGCTTCAACATAAAAGAAAACGCGGCTGACGGCAATATCTTCACGGCAACAGGCATGTACATTCAGGGGAACATCCGAGGCGAAAGCCTGGTGCCGGGGACAACGCTGGATGATCGTATCGCCGCTTTTATCGCGGCAAATGAGCTTGAAGAAGTCACGGGTGAGCTTCGCAGCACCGACACGTTCGATTACGGCTATGCGGTATTATTCGACCGTCAATTCATCCTGACGCCTGTTGGTGCGGACTACCTGATGCTGCAAATTGCCACGCCAACACGCGAAATCGACGACCCGCTGGTGACAGCTATTATCGAGAGCGTCACGATTGGGGCAGGCAACCCAGACGCACCCGACCCGGCAACAGAAGATACGGATAGCGATGACGAAACGCCCGCCTCCGTCGCCGAAACGAACAACGATGATTTTATCCCTATCAGCTACGGTGCGGAGATCACCGGGACGATTACCGACGCCCAGCCGGAGATCCTCTATATATTCGAGGGCAATGCCGGCGATGATATTGTTCTGTCCATGATTGCCGATGAGGGCGGCGGGCTAGACACCACACTCTGGTTGTACCCGCTGGACGAGTTCGATATTAACGCTCACATCGGCTACAACGACGACAATCCGAACGCTGGCGCGGGCAGTACGGACTCACAAATTGTTGCCACGTTGCCGCGTGGTGGTGAGTTTGTGATCAAGGCGACCCGCTTTAGCGGCGAAGGCGGCTACACCCTCACGCTAGAGGCCAACGATTCCGCCATTCAGCCGATCAATTACGGCGACAGCATCGCCGGGGAACTGCCGGACGACACCACCAATGATGTCTACCGCTTTACCGGGAATGCAGGCGACGAGGTGACGATTACCATGTTAGCGGCGGATGAAGACTCGCTTGATACTAAGCTGAATCTCTACCGCCTTGTAGACTACGCAGCGGGCGTGACGACTGCCTCCAACGACGACAACACGGATGTTGGCATCCGCAACTCGCATATCGTCACTACCTTACCGGACACAGGCGAATACATCCTAGAGGCGACCCGTTTTAGCGGCGCGGGGCCATATACGCTGCTGCTAGAAGCCACGACCAGCGACGGCACGTTTACGGCAGATGCAGAGGCAGCGACACCTATTGGGGAAGAAAACGCCGAAGCGGAAGCAGTACCCGCCGGCATCCCAGATGACGCAATGCGCCAGTGGGCCAGTACCGCGACAGCTTCCAGTGAGTACGGTAACCCGGACTGGGGCGCAATGCAGGCAACTGGCGCGCCGTCCGTAGAGGCCTGTGAGGACAGCACCGAGGCTTGGGCCTCCGCTAACGGCGGCGGTGAAGAGTTCTTAACGCTGACTTACACGCAGCCGGTTGTGCCATTGCAGGTCAACATCCACCAAAACCTAACACCGGGCGCAATTACCCGTGTCGAACTCACGGACGCCGCCACCGGCGAGACAATTGTCGTCCCCAACAGCGCCGACCCCGCTACCGACCCCTGCCCGCGTGTGTTTGAACTGAGTATTGCCGATGTGAATGTGGCGGTGAACGAAGTGACTGTCCATCTAGACGAAAGTCTCGTCGGTTACTGGAACGAGATTGACGCGGTTGAGCTAGTCGGGCTTGCCAGTGATGCGGACATCCCAGCGGCCCCGGTTGCGGAGCTGTCCAATACCATGACCGACACCCAGGCGAATAGTGGCGCATTTTCCATAGATTACCCGGTAAACTGGACCGCCCAGAACCTTGGCCCGAATATGCTCGTCATGGCGGACAGCCAGGGGACCATCGACATGCTGCTAGCAGACACAGTAACCCTGAGCGCAGATAACGCCTATGTCTTTGTCGCGGACACTGCCACGATTGTTAACACGAACTCAGGCGACCTGGAAACGATTAACGCGGCTGTGCTGGAGGCGATCACGACCGACCCCGGCGACACCTACGGCGAGGCGCAATTCTTCACATTGGGCGACGGGCAACCCTACGCCAAGACATATACCACCGCTGACAACGCCGAGGGTTACATGTACGTGACGCTCATCGACGGAGTCGCCGTCGGGATGCAGGGCGTTGCCGGGAATCTCGCCGCCTGGGAACCGACCTTCGATGCCATGTTCGCCACGCTAACCGTTGATGGCGCGTCCACTGCTGCTGCTGCTGAGGGGGATACAGCCGCTATATCTGCTGATTCCGGTGGGGCAAGTGTTGCGCTGACAGAGCCGGGGCCGTTGACCAGCACCATCGCCCTGGAGGGCGCACAGGCCGATTTCGAGACGCTCCGCGTGAGCTACCCGGATAACTGGTCTGCCGAACAAGACGGCTATAACGTCGTTATCGCTAACAGCGCCGATGTTGTGGGACGCACAATCGTTAACGGCGGTTACTATATGCCGGAACCGGGGAATGTGGCGATCACAGCACTAATGCAGAGTGTGATGCAGTACGCGGGTTTCCCGGTTGCAGATGAAGGGGCCGAGGAATTAATGGAGACATTTAATCTGTTCTCCGGCTCCACAGACACGGTTGAGCCTTACGAAGCCTTGGACTTCCCCGCATTCACCGCAAACTACCAGACAGGCGGCGGTGCCTTAGCGCCGATTGGTTCGGTAGGGATTGCTGTCGAATATCCGGGTGGGGTCGTGTTCTATCTGGTGCAGTTCGATGGGGATTTTGCAACCGTCGAGCCAACCGTGATTGACATGTTAAACGCAGCAACCCTTGGAGAATAGATCATGCAGAATGTGAAGCCTGTCACCGTCCTGATTGTCGTTGGCGTGGTCACGGTCGTACTGGTCGCTGCGGTGTTGGGTGTTATCCTACTGGGGGGGGGCGGCATGTTTTTTGTCAGACAGAGCTGCCGCGCCGGGATGGAAAACATCACTTGTAGCGGCAATATCGGCCAGCTACGCGGCGCGAGCCGGTTGGACTTGTATGATGAAGGGACAGCAGCTTCGTGGCGTGGCTCAAACTGGAACGTAGACATCTCCATGAGCATTGAGGAGGGCGAACTGGTGATGGAAATCATGAATCTTAGTGGTGATGTGGAAATGTTCGCCATCACGCCAGATAGCCCACTCCAGGTAAATGTTGCTGTGGAACGCAGCCTGAGCGGAAAGATATCTGCACAGCTTGCCGCGCAGGGCGAAGGCGAGGAAACGCCGATTGTTCGCGGCATCACTTGGGAAGCAAATTTCACAGCGCGTTAGGTTATACCGGTGGGGTGGTGATTTGCCTTCCGGCAGTTGTCCACCCCATATATCCATTTGCACCGATAGGACAGGCTATATGGATACAAACATTTTCATATACGTTGCGGCATATTTGACATCGGGCGGCTATGGCTTGCTGGCCTTGCGACACCAATCTTACCGTTGGCGCTCGATTGCCGCGTTGGTGATGACCGCCGGGTTTGTGAGTAGCCTGCTTTATGTCCTGTACCACCTGTTTCTTTTTGGGTTTGTACTGGTGATCTGTGGTGTACCGGCAATGTTATTTGGCGATCAGAACGATATAGAAGGTGCAACCGGGTTTGCAGGCGGTGTCCTTGCGGACCCGGTGTTTTTAGCCAACGTAGGGGCAGGGATAATACTACTGATTACACTTTTTGAGACAATTCTGTAGTCTGTAAATTGCGATGTATTGACAAATATACGACACTTTAGAGCAGCCTTTTTTGACCGATTTCGACCCCTATTTTCACCGCTTCGATCGGAGATGTGCGGGTGGTGTGGAAGTGGAAAAACATCCCCCATCCGGTGGCAGTCTGTCATCGGTACGTGT
>DAOTTX010000216.1:0-52292 GCA_034437515.1 Anaerolineae bacterium | reverse complement strand
CAGGTGTTCGCCACCTTCCACCGGATACTTGAAGTAATACAACCTGGCTTTCTCTTCGGTGCGTTCCACCTCCAGGTCGCTGACGGCGGTCTGGAGGCCGGGCGACCAGTTCACCAGACGCGGCCCACGATAGATCAGCCCTTGCTCCCACAAACGGATGAACACGTCCTGCACCGCTTGCGAGAGTCCTTCGTCCAGGGTGAAGCGTTCGCGCTCCCAGTCACAACTGGCTCCCAGGCGACGAAGCTGACGGATGATCGTCCCGCCTTTTTCTTCTTTCCAATCCCAGGTACGCTTCAAGAATTCCTCACGTCCGATGTCGTGTTTGTCTATCCCCTCGTTGCGCAGTTGTTTCTCGACCTGTAGCTGTGTGGCGATCCCGGCATGGTCTGTCCCCGGCACCCACAACGCGGCTTTACCACGCATCCGCTCGTAGCGCGTCATCAGGTCTTCGAGCGTGGTGAATAGCGCATGACCGATGTGTAGTTCGCCGGTCACGTTGGGCGGCGGCATACTGATGACGAACGGTTCGGCGTCATCAGGGCGGGCTTCCGGCTTGAACCAGCCGTTCTCTTCCCACCAGGCGTAAAGCCGGTCTTCTGCTTCTTTAAAGTCGAACGTCTTAGGCATTTTGCGTTCATTGGCTTCTTGCATAGTCGTCTTCCTTTCTGCTTCTGGTTGCTATTTTTCGGCGCTGATTGGCTTACGTGTGACAAGAACTCGTTCGGTTCGGTCGGCTTTGTCCTGCGGTTCCTCAAAGCCGACTTCCGCGAGTACGACTTTGACTTCGTCCGTCGAAAGTGGACGGTACTGTACCTGTCGTTTCATCGCCCGGTAGTCTTTGTCTTTCCCCTTGACGATATAGAGGTTCTGCGTGGCGATGATCGGTGGGCCTTCTTCCCATTCCCATACGTCAAAGGTGATGAACTCCGCGTTGTCCTCGTCGTTGTTGATGAAGCCGGGGATAAAGCGCGGGCGGTCTTCCATAAATGGGCCGAAGTCACGCATTCCGACCACCAACATGCCGCCAGGACGCAGCAAATCGTAGAACAATTGCAGGGTTAGTTCGATCTCAGCATCCAACAATAGATGCGGCAGGGAATTGCCTTTAGTGACGATAGCATCAAATGGGCCGTTGACGCATTCCGACAAGCTGAGAAAATCCGAGCGGCGGAACTCGATCTTATCCGTGACGCCGTATTTTTCCGCAAACTGTCGCGCTTTTTGCAGCATTCCCTCGCTGGGGTCGGCGGCGACGACGTCAAAGCCGAGCTTTGCCATTGAGACGGCCTGCGTCCCCGCGCCACAGGATGCATCTAGCACGCGCTCAATCCCTTGATTGCGAAAGATGGCGCGCAGGCTCAGCCCTTCGCGCTCAAGTTGTGTTTCCCAATCTTTGTAGAAATACGGGTAGTATTCTGCGATTGCGTCATAGAATTCGGTCGTGTCATTACTGACGGACATCGTAATCGACATAGCTCTCCTTGCGATAGTTATCTCATTATTGAACGAAAAAGCCCTCACGTCCTCGTTACAAGGACGAAAGGGCCTGTTTAAAGTCACTTTCGCGGTACCACCTTGTTTCGCGTGTGTTTATTTTACACGCGCACTTGATCGCTGTTACGGGCGTTCCCGTCCAGCCTTACGCAGGGTAATACCCTTCAGGCTGGCGACTCGCGGGTGACGTTCGGTACGGGCATCATCCGCAGGTTTTCAGCCGGTGACCTGCGTTCTCTGGGGGGATGCGGGGCGTACTTACTCTTCCCGGTCGTTGTCTTTTTCTCAATTAATGTTGCTATCGGAGTATAGCATGGTGCGCAAACGTGCGTCAATGAGCAGTCGGTTAGGGGTTTTCGTACTCACGCACCCAACGCAGCATCGTGCGGATGCGATCTGCGATCATATCAATGGCAACGGTGTTAAACCCACCTTCGGGGATAATAACATCAGCGTAACGCTTACTCGGTTCGACAAACTTCATGTGCATGGGGCGCACGGTGTTTAAGTACTGGTCAATGACGGATTCCGCGTTGCGTTCGCGTTCAGCGATGTCACGTTTTAGCCGTCGAATGAAGCGTAGATCAGCATCGGTATCGACAAAAATTTTGATATCGAAGCAGTCGCGTAGTTCTGGCTCAGCGAAGATCAAAATACCTTCGACCAGGATAATCGGCTGCGGTTCGATGTGTTCTGTTTGTGTGGTGCGCTGGTCGGTGGTGAAGTCGTAAATCGGGCGTTCGACGACTTGCCATTGCTGAAGTTGCTTGACATGCTCGATGAGTAGGGGGGTGTCAAGGGTATCGGGATGATCGAAGTTGATGTTATGGCGTTGTTCTTCAGGAAGATGACTGATGTCTTTATAGTAGGCATCATGTGGTAAGTAAGCGATGTTATGATGACCGACACGCTCTAAAAGGGCATTGGAGATGGTCGTTTTACCGGAACCCGTCCCTCCGGCGACGGCAATTGTAATCGGTCGCCGTTCTTCCATGACACTCTCCTCCGTCTGTCTACAAAAAAGCCCACAACGGTCTGCGCTGTGGGCAGTGAGCCACCGATGGGACTTGAACCCATAACCTCACGCTTACGAAGCGTATGCTCTGCCATTTGAGCTACGGTGGCCTATTGATTTAATAAAATTATAGCAGTGTGTTTTTCCGATGGCAATAGCAAGTTACGGTGTTTCCCGCTGCGGCGTCTCCGTACCACGATGGACAATTTTAACCGTGTTCAAAGGTTCTTCGTTGCGCTGGATGTGCGATACCAGCAGTTCGGCAAGCAAGCCAATCGTCAGCAGTTGCACACCCATGACCATCAAAAGCACACCCAGGATAAGCGCCGGTCTTGTACTCAGTGCTTCGCCGCCGAACCAGGCAATCGTCAAGTAGAGGTTGATGAGCAAGCCAGCGACCAAAAAGAGCGCGCCCGCACCGCCGAACAGGTGCAACGGACGGCGGCGGTACTGACCGAGGAAAACCACTGTCAACAGGTCAAATCCGGAACTCACCAGACGTCCCGGCCCATACTTGGAACGCCCGAATTTGCGCTGATGATGGCGCACCGGGATTTCCGTCACACGAAAGCCTGCCTCATGCGCTAGGGCCGGGATGAAACGGTGCAGATCGCCATAAAGCGAGAGTTTACGGACGCAGTCTGTACGGTAAGCCTTGAACCCGCTGTTCATATCGTGCAGACGCACACCGGTGAGGGCTGCGGTCGTCGTGTTGGCGACCTTCGAGGGTAAAGTCTTTGAAATTGGATCCTGGCGAGCCTGCTTCCAGCCGGAGACAACATCGTAGCCTTCTTCGAGCTTAGCCAGCAGGTTGGGTATTTCCTCCGGTTCGTCCTGTAAATCAGCATCCATCGTGATGAGAATTTCACCCTGGGCAAGCGCAAACCCTACGTTGAGCGCGAGACTTTTACCGAAGTTCCGTCGTTGCACCGCGACGATGATGTTAGGTGAATTTGCCTGCAAATCGAGCAAAATAGCGGTGGAGTCGTCGGTGCTGCCGTCGTCAATGTAAATAATTTCCCATATGATATCGAGTTCACTCAACACACGCATCACATTTTCGTGCAAGCTGGGCAGACTCTCGTACTCGTTATACACAGGGATTACGACAGATATATAGGTCATCATATCATCCTGATCGAATTAATGGCGGAAATGTCGGGTACCCGTGAAGACCATCGCAAGGTCGGCTTTGTTCGCCGCCTCGATGACTTCGCTATCACGGATGGAGCCGCCCGGTTGGATAACAGCCGTAACACCGGCTTCGATAGCTGCTTCGATGCCATCAGCAAACGGGAAGAATGCGTCAGACGCCATCGCCGCACCCTGGGCACGTTCACCGGCCTTTTTGACCGCAAGTTCGACGGCATCAACACGACTGGGCAGGCCGCCGCCGACACCGACGGTTGCGTTAGGCACCGCCAGCACAATCGCGTTGGATTTTACATGAGCGACGGCTTTCCAGGCGTATTCCAACGCGGCGAGTTCTTGCGGCGATGGTGCGCGTTCGGTCACGGTTTTAAGCACGGTGCCTTCGGGATCACCCATATCAGTGCGTTGTGCCAGTACGCCCTTATGCACGCTTCGTAGTTCGATATCTGCGCCGTTGAAAGGGTAAGAGACTTGAAGCAGGCGGCAGTTTTTACGCTTTTCCTCAAGTCTGGTCTGCGCATCATCTGAAAAGCCGGGTGCGACAATCGCTTCAACGAACAGCGTGCCCAATGCCTCGACAAAGGCTTCATCCACCGGGCGATTGACGGCAATCACACCACCAAACGCTGATACCGGGTCAGATGCAAGGGCATTGGGGAAGGCTTCTGCGATGGTCTCCGCACTGGCGATGCCCGTCGGTGTCAGATGTTTAACGATAACGACGGTCGCATCGCTGAACCCGCTGACTGTACGCCACGAAGCATCGAGATCAAGGGTGTTATTGTAAGAGAGTTGCTTGTTACCGCCGACCAATGTGCCGCCGAGCGGCCCCGCGCCAGCTTCGCGACTGTAGTAAGCCGCTTTCTGGTGTGCGTTCTCACCGTAGCGCAGTTCTTCTAGTTTTTGCATCCCTAGTGAGAGTTGATCTGGTAAATCATCTGTAACCGCGCTCATCGTCATGGTGCCACGTGCGAGGAAGCTGTGAATGGCCGTGTCATAGTCACGAGTATGGGCGAAAGCCTTCACGGCGAGCGAACGCCGCAGCGCGAGATCGACATCACCTCCAGCTTTGAACGCCGCAATAATCTTGTTGTAGTCTTCGGGATCACAGATGGACGCGACATGGAAGAAGTTTTTCGCTGCTGCTCTCAACAACGTCACACCGCCGATGTCAATCTGTTCGACGGCGTCCTGTAAGGTGATACCCGGTTGGCTGATGGTCTGTTGGAATGGGTACAGGTTACACACCACCATCGTAATCGGTGCAAAGCCGTTCGCTTCGAGGTCATCAAGGTCGGTCTTTGTATCCCTGGCGAGAATGCCCGCGTGGATGGCGGGATGTAGGGTCTTCACGCGCCCGTTGAGCATTTCAGGGATGCCCGTCAGTGCTTCTACATCAGTCACCGGTAGGCCAGCCTCTTGAAGTAATCTGCCGGTGCCTCCACTGGCGACCAGATCCCAACCAAGATCGACCAGGGCTTTTGCAAATGACTCGATTCCGGTTTTATCGTACACGCTGATTAAAGCACGCGGCATGAAAGAATTCCTTTTTGGGTGAGTGTTGTACAGTACAGGAAATCATTATAACGCTGAATAAGGATTGTTGAAGGATGCAAACCCTTACCCCTTCATAGGGATTGCTTCGGTGCGGCTTACATCTGGCTTACGTCGCGTCAATAAAATAGATCATGTTATTACACGTACAACGGAGGGATAAAAACGAATGACTTCCAAGCGCCCGAAAGTTATCATTATCGGCGGTGGGTTCGGCGGTCTGAGTGTCGCTAATGGACTTGCAGACCAACCGGTTGACGTGTTGCTCATCGACCGTAACAACTTCCACACATTTACACCGCTGCTGTATCAGGTCGCGACCAGCGGTCTTGATCCCAGCGAAATTGCTTATCCCATCCGAAGCATCTATCGAGACAAAAGCAATATCGAGTTTTTGATGGGTGAAGTGCAGTCCGTTGAGTTGGATGCCAAGCGTATTCAGGTCAAGGCACACGGCAAGCATCAAGCCTACGATTACGACTATCTGGTCATCGCGGCGGGCAGTGTCACCAATTTCTTCGACAACGAGAGTTATCAGCAATATGGCTTCGGCCTCAAAGACCTGCGTGATTCGCTACGTTTGCGTAATCATATTTTGAAGTTGTTTGAGCAGGCCAGTTGGATGCAAGACACCGAAGAGCGTGAAGCCTTGATGACGATGGTCATCGTCGGTGGCGGGCCGACCGGTTTAGAAACCGCCGGGGCGCTCTATGAGTTGTATAACAACGTGCTTGCGGCAGAGTACAAGGGGGATGGTCAGTTGCGGACACGGGTGATTCTCGTGGAAGCGTTAGATAGCTTGCTCCAGCCTTACTCCGAAAACTTGCAACGAGCCGCCAAGCGTCAACTCGAATCGCTCGGTGTTGAAGTCGTGCTCGGTCAAATGGTGGAGCATGTCGAGCCGGGTGCGGTGAAATTGAAAAGCGGTGACGTTATCCGTTCCTACACTATGGTGTGGGCTACCGGCGTAAAGGGTGTGCCCCTCGCGGAGACGGTCGGTGTGGAATTGGAGAAGGGCCATCGCATCCCGGTGACGCGCACGTTGAAGATCAAAGGCTATCATGGGGCATACGCCATCGGGGACATCGCCCATCTGTTAGACCCAGAGACTGACCAACCTTACCCGCAGGTGATCCCGGTGGCACAGCAACAAGGCAGCCTACTCGCCGAAAATATTCTCCGTGAAATGCGCGGTGAAGCCCCGAAACACTTTGAGTACTTCGACAAAGGCTTGATGGCAACCATCGGACGGCGTCGGGCGGTCGCGTGGCCTTTTTACAAAGTCGAGCTGACCGGTTTCCTCGCGTGGATCACCTGGTTGGCCTTGCATCTGTTGTGGCTGATGGGCTTCCGTAATCGGTTAAATGTTCTGATTAATTGGGTGTGGAACTACCTGACTTATGATCGTTCTGTGCGGATTATTCTCGACCGCAATCTCGAATCCGAAACAGATTTCGAACGTCCGTTAGAATCAGCACCACGAACCGGCGATTAACGTCGCTTCAGCCAGCGGTTGAGCAACCATGCACCATAGCGTTTGTAGATCGCACCCAGAGGTGGCAATATCCGCACCAATGCCCAATAGACGTTAAAGCCGGGAGACGGTGAAACACGCTCTCGGTCTTTTTGTATCCCCTGCATGATGCGGTCGGCGACGTAAGCCGGGGTTTGGTTGGGGTGGGGTGTGGGCGCGGCGGTCTGTTCACCACTTTGCTGGAAAAAGCGTGTGCGTGTCGCAATCGGATAGATCATCATCAAGTGACAGTTCTTCGGTTGTTCGTAGCGATAGGCTTCTACGAAGCGATCCAGCGCGGCTTTGGTCGCGGCATAATGTGCATAGCCGGGTAGGGCGATCTTCGCCATCGCCGACGCGGTGATGGCGACCGTATACGGTGTCTGTGGGTTGAGGGTCGCCATCTTATTCAGGATGTAGAGTGGGGCGAACACGTTCACACGATAGAGGCGTTCGACCTGTTCCCAGCTTTGCATGGCAGCGGTGCCATAGTAGGCAAATCCGGCATTGGCGATGAATAGATCCACACCGCCAACACGCTCATGAGCAAAGTCAAACATGGTATCAATAGCCGTTGGCTGAGAGAGGTCACAGGTGTAGAGGATGATGTTTGCCTTACCGGTCGGCATATCATCAATCGGATTCAGATCAACGGCGAGAATGTGCGCGCGATAATCTGCGAGTTGCCGCAGCAGCGCCGCACCGATGCCAGAGGCTGCACCGGTGATGATGATCTTACTGCCGTTAATTTCCACGTTGCGCCCTTATGATCTTTGGTATAGGGAATTCCAATGTAAAGTTGGTGGCACGTACCGCCATGAGCGGCTTGTGCTGGCTGAAATCAGGGAAACCGATTGGATCGACACAACTATCTTCCAGCTTTGTCAGCCCGACCCGACCTTTGCCAAGCGGACGGGTAATGATGTCCTTGCCTTGATAGTGCTGGATTAGACCTGGGCGTACAGGTAGCCAGCGCATGTTCACCGGCACTTGTAACGACTGCGATTTAAGTGTTACGTCGATGAAGGTGCGTTGCTCGTGCGCCATGCGGAAGCGTTCGACGGTGTTTGAAAGCGGCGTGATGGCGAAATTCGCCAATTCTTTAGGGATGCCCCAGTTATCCTGTCCGTCGAGCACACTTTCTATTGAGGACACATAGATTTTCGTAATCGAATAGAGCTTGCGCCTCTCATGCTCAAACAAACCGGGTACGAACAGCGCCTCTTGATAAGGCCCGACCGGGCTGGTGTGATAGTCAACGAGCATGACTGTGCCCAGGCCGCCGCGATACTTGCCTTTAAGATAATCCGGGATAAAGCCATAGTTTTCGACGAACTGGCGCGGAAAGTTGAAGATGAAAATGTAGCCGTTCCCCGTCAGCTTCCAGGGTGGTTTGACCATAAAATAATCCTGATTTTCACGATGATACGTCTATTGTAACTCAGCTTGAGTCAGGGAAATAGTTTTTCCTGCGTAATTTTTCCGGCAGCAGGTCAGGGTCGTCATACATTTGATAGTCATCGCCATAGCCGATGGACTTCATAAAATCGGTCGGGGCGTTACGTAGCTTCAACGGAATCGGCAGATTGCCATGTTGTTTCACATCATCAAGGGCGCGGAAGTATGCGGCATAGGCCGAACGGCTTTTTGACGCTCGTGCCAGGAAAGCAGTCCCGTGTGCCAGGTTGATCTGACATTCAGGGTAGCCGACGGTTTCTACGGCACGGAAGACGGCGTTTGCGACCGGTAGCGCGTCCGGGGTAGCCAGGCCAACATCCTCACTGGCGAAAATCACCATGCGTCGGGCGATAAATTTAGGGTCTTCCCCGGCATGTACCATCCGTGCCAGGTAGTAGAGCGCGGCATTCGTGTTGCTAGCACGCATACTTTTGATATAGGCGCTGATGGTGTTGTAGTGTTCTTCGCTGGCTTTGTCATAGCGCAGATGACGTGATTGCAGCGCATTTTTCAAATGTTCGATGGTGAGTTCACGTTGCTGCTCAGAGGTGTAGAGTCCGGCGGTCGCATCGAGCAGGTTGAGCGCCTGCCTTCCGTCACCATTGGCATAACTGGCGAGAAAGTCTAGTGCTTCGTCGCCGAGTTCGATGTCAAGTTCTGCCACTCCTCGTCGCACGATGGTTTTGATCTCGTCTTCAGCGAACGGCTCGAGCATGAACACTTGAGCACGGGAGAGCAGCGCCGGGATGATCTCAAAGCTAGGATTCTCGGTCGTCGCGCCGATCAAGATAATCGTGCCGTCTTCGACGTAGGGCAGTAGAAAATCTTGCTGCGCCTTGTTGAAGCGGTGGATTTCATCGAGAAAGAGCAGTACACCCGGCGAGGCTGTATCACCGGCCATCATGCGCTCCATCGGGGTAAGGTCTGGCTTGGCCTGTGAAACGACCTGCCGCATGTCGTTCTTACCGGCAGAAACAGCGGAAAGTTGTACGAATTCACGTCCGGTATGCGCGGCGATGAGGCGGGCTAAGGTCGTCTTGCCCACGCCGGGCGGCCCCCAGAAGATCATCGAGCGCAGATTGCCGGTTTGTACGATCTGGTAGAGTGGTTTGCCTGCCCCGACAAGGTGGGTTTGCCCGATGAATTCGTCAAGTGTTTCTGGGCGGATGCGGTCTGCGAGTGGTTGATCTTGTCTGTTCATGCTGGCAGTATCGCAGAGAATACAGCTTGGGTCAAGATGTGCGAAGGATAACGATTCCCTGTGAACGTAGAGGTGTGCATTGCGCCCTTGTTGACCTGTTCGCTAGACTTATGGAGGAGCCAATTAGAATTGTCTGAATGTCGGGGTCGGCCATTGTGCCTGCTCAGGGCGACCACGCCAGTTCATCCCTATGAATTGTGAACGTTCTTTTTGTTTTATCCATTAGTCTGTTTAGAGCAAGCAAAGGAGAAAATAATGGCAAACAAGCCTGTAATCCTGATTATTTTGGACGGTTGGGGTATTCGCCAAAAAGAAGAGGGTAATGCGGTCGTTTTGGGGAACACGCCCAATTATGATCGCTGGATGCAAACACTTGAACGCGCCGTCGTACATACGTCCGGCGAGCATGTCGGTCTGGTGCCGGATCAAATGGGCAATTCTGAAGTGGGGCATTTGAATCTAGGGGCCGGGCGCATCGTCTACCAGGACATCACCCGTATCGACATCGCCATTCGTGAAAACGAGTTCGGGACGAAGAAGCCAATCGCTGAAGGATTTGAGCGTCTCAAAGAGACGGGCGGCAAGCTACATCTGATCGGCCTGCTGGGGCGGGGGGGTGTGCACAGTCATCAAAAGCATCTACATGCGCTGATCGACGTGGCGCAAGAAAATGATCTCGATCCGGTTATCCATGTCATTACTGACGGACGTGACACGCCGACCCAAAATGGTATCGGCTTTCTCGCTGATTTGAACGACAAGATCGCGGAAGCGGGTGTTGGGCGCATTTCGACGGTCAGCGGGCGTTACCACGCGATGGATCGTGATCGTCGCTGGGAACGCACCGAGAAAGCCTACAACGCTATTGCCTTTCGCAAAGCGGAAAAATCCGCGCCGACAGCGAAAGAGGCCATCCAGAACAGCTACGACGAAGGGACAACGGATGAGTTTATCGAACCGGCGATAATTGGTGATGACGATAGCCTGACGGTCGATCCTGGTGATATGCTGCTCTTCTATAATTTCCGCAGTGACCGGATGCGCCAACTTACTCAGGCGTTCACGATGGATAATTTCGAGGGAGCCGACCACTTCGATAAGATTGATGATCTCGACGTGGTGACCATGACAGAATATATGGACGAACTGCCGGTTAAGGTAGTGTTCCCGGTGGAACTGCTGCATAACACGCTGGCGGAATGGCTCAGCAAGCAGGGCTTAAAACAATATCACAGCGCGGAGACTGAAAAATATCCGCATGTGACATTCTTTTTCAACGGGCGTATGGAAGAACCCTGGCCCGGCGAAGACCGCCGCATCATCCCCTCGCCAAAGGTGGCGACTTATGACTTACAACCAGAAATGAGCGCCCCTGAACTGACCAGAGCAACGCTTGAGCGCATCCAGGATGAGGCCGATGATTTTATTCTGGTGAACTTCGCTAACCCGGATATGGTCGGGCATACCGGCGACCTTGACGCGGCGATCAAAGCGGTTGAAACCGTCGATGAATGTGCGGGTAAGCTGGTCGATGCGGTGCTGAAAAAGGGTGGGGCGGCGATTATCACTGCCGATCATGGCAACTGTGAACGTATGCTTGACCTCAATACCGGGCAATCACACACATATCATACGGTTGGGCCGGTATCATTGTTCGTGACGAGCAAGACAGGATATTATGAGTTGTGGACATGGGGCCGTCTGGCTGATGTCGCGCCGACCGTACTCGATCTGCTCGATGTAGTGCAACCATCGGAAATGACCGGGCGTAGCCTGATAAAGAAGTTCAACCCAGCGGGGCAGCAACTCAAAGCGGAATAAATAGTGAAGCCTCGGTGTATAGCGGCTGGCATCGTACCAGCCGCCTATTCTACCGACCGACGAGGATGACGACTGACCGAGCACCGACTTCGATGTAATGTTGATCTTTAAGGCGCGGTTCTTTACCCGGCACGCAGATTTCTTCACCTTCTTCGGCGGCGGTATCCGCGAAGCGATGCCAGCGCATTCCTTCGGGCAGGGCAGGGATTTCGAAATGATGGTTTTCCCAGTGCATGTTCATCGCCATGTAAATCGAATTGTCCGGTGTCTCACCGTTGTCCGCGTGGGCACCGTCGAGCATAAACGCCAATGTGAGGGTATGCTCCCCCCAATCCGGTCGCCACGCATCCAGACCGTGCCAGCTTATATCCGGGTAACCACTGCCGACGCGATCATAATGATAGAAGTGATCTTTGCTGCGTAAAACATGATGCGCCTTACGAAAGTGGATACACTGCTGGAAAAAGTAGAAAATGTCTTGTTGATGTTCGAGCAGGCTCCAGTCCAGCCAGTTGAACGGGGCATCATGGCAATAGGTGTTATTGTTGCCGTGTTGCGTGCGTCCCATTTCATCACCCATGAGGATCATCGGCACCCCCCGTGACATCAGTAGGATAGCGGCAGCGTTCTTAATCATCCGGCAGCGCAACGCGATGATTTCTGGATTGTCGGTTGCGCCTTCCACGCCGCCGTTCCAGCTATAGTTTTCGTTGGTGCCATCGCGGTTGTCTTCACCGTTGGCATAGTTGTGCTTTTCGTTGTAGGAAAACAGGTCACGCAGCGTGAAGCCATCATGTGCGGTGATGAAGTTGATCGACGCGGATGCCCCGCGTCCTTGATACAGATCGGGCGATCCCTGGAGGCGTTCTGCGACTTCCCATGCTAATCCGTAATCACCCTTGAGCCAGCGACGGATCGCATCACGGTATTTGCCGTTCCACTCCGCCCAGCGGTCATAGGCGGGGAAGCTGCCCACCTGATACAGACCCCCGGCATCCCATGCTTCGGCGATGAGTTTGCACCGCGCCAACACCGGGTCATGCGCTAACGCTTCGAGCAGCGGCGGGTTCGCCAGTGGATAGCCGTTCTGGTCACGACCCAGGATTGAGGCGAGGTCAAAACGGAAGCCATCAATGTGATATTCGGAAACCCAATAACGCAGGCAGTCGAGTACCATCATTCGCACTACCGGGTTGTTGCAGTTCATGGTGTTGCCCGTACCGCTGAAGTTCAAATAACGTCCATCGGGGGCCAGCATGTAGTAGGTGCGGTTGTCAATGCCACGAAATGAGATCGTCGGGCCGAGTTCATTCCCCTCTGCGGTATGGTTAAAAACCACATCAAGGATGACCTCAATGCCCTCGCGGTGCAGGTCTTTGATGAAGGTCTTGAGTTCGTCTGACTGCATGTGGAGGTGCCCGGTTGCGGCAAAACCCGCTTTCGGCGCAAAGAAGCCGATAGAACTGTATCCCCAATAATTATAGAGGCGCTCGCCCGTCTCTGGATTGGTGCGGTCGTATTCAAATTCATCAAACTCGAAGATCGGCATCAGTTCGATACAGTTGACCCCCAGTTCTTTTAAGTAGGGGGTTTTCTCTCGCAGGCCGGCGAATGTGCCGGGGTATTTTACACCGGATGTTTCATGTCGGGTGAAGCCACGCACATGCGCTTCGTAGATAACCAGATCCTCGATGGGGATTTGCGGCGATCGGTCGCTGCCCCAATCATAATCATTAGAGATGATCCGCGATGTATGGTGGTGCCACTGATTCGGTTCAGGGGTCTCTCCCCAGACCTCACGTCCACTGACGGCCCGTGCGTAGGGGTCAATAAGGACTTTTTCAGCGTCGAAGCGGTAACCTTCATGGGGGCGGTAGGGGCCATCCATACGAAAACCGTATTCGATGGACTCGGAGTTGATCTCAAAGACGACCATCGTAAACACATCGCCGACACGAAACTCTTCGGGGAAGGGAATTTCAATGAACGGTTGTGGATCCCCCACCTCATAGAGCACCAGCGTACAAGCAGTCGCATGACGTGAGAAGATTGAAAAGTTGATACCGTGTGGAACGCGCGTTGCCCCAAACGGCATGGGACGGCCTATCCTCAGTTCAAAACCCTCATACTCATGGGTTGGCTGGTTGTCGATACGCCGCTGCATACGTTACTGCTTTTGTCCGCTTAGCAGATTGATGCCAGTTTTGCGGTCATCCGCCTTATTGAAGAAGTCAATAAAACCGGTGATGCTCATGACATCCGTAAGTTCTTCGTTGAGGCCAGCAAGGGCGATTGCCCCATGTTGTTCGCGCACGGTTCGGTAAAGCGTCAGCAGTGTACGCAAACCCGCGCTAGACATATAATTCACATTTGTCATATCCAGTAGGATTTTATGACCGGCCTTTGCTAATGGTAGTGTCGTCTGTTGGACTTTGTGCGCCGTGTTCGAGTCGAAACGTCCAAATAAGCCGACGACAGCAACTTCGTTGACGTGTTCGATATCAATTTCCATAAGTTCTATCCCTGGTAAATCATCATATGATTTCTTGGCTGCAACCATGATCCAATATCCCGTAAACCTTTACATCAGATAAAATAAATAAACTTACTTATAGAAGTTATAACCGAGATTGGCTTTATGTGCCACAAGCTTTAGGGAAAATTTACTAAAAATTCATTTCTCATTGAACATATTATACGTGAATTTTGCCTTAACGGGTGTTTTATTCGTAAATTATTCATGAATTTAATATTTGCCTGGTCTTAATGATAGGGGCCATCATCAGCCCCCTACCCGTTTGATTCACTGGTTGATATAGTCGATAGCGTAGTCAAGGACGGTATCGTTGCTGCTGAACAGTGTTTCTCTCGTGATGGGTACACGTACCGACGGGATCACGCCGATACCTTCGATGTGGATCTTGCCATCGGCGTTGACCGAACGCCCGGTGGTAAAGCGGACAGTGACGCCTTCGGGCATACGGAAGTCGTTCACGCTGCCGCCCAGACCAGCGGTGGGGTACTGCCCGATGATCGCGCCCCGGTCGCCAATTGTAAAGTTATAAGCGAAGCGTTCGCACGCACTCGCACAGTTCGGTCCGACCAATACGACGACATCATCCAGATAACGGAGTTCTTCCGCCGGGAGGTACATGCGCTGCTCGCTGCGTGGGTCGAAGTAAAATGTGCCGAGTTCTTCGCTGTAAGAGCCACGACTGCCCAACACTTGAGGTTCATCGAAGAAGTAGGCCGACATTTGATCTGCCAGAAAGCCGCTGCCGCCCCCGTTCTGGCGCATGTCGATGATGATACCCGGCACGCCGAATTCCTTCATCTCGGTAATCATGCGTTCCCACAGTTGGATGGTCAGCAGTGAATTATCGGTGAAGCCTGCGATGGTCACGTAGCCATAACCACTTTCGAGCAGTTCGTATTCGACTGGCAACTCGAACGGACCACGATCGACAAAGCTATTCGTTTCGTTAAAGCTGCCTGTCTCGTTGCTGGTGGGCATCGTGGCATCGACAACGTCCTCGCTTCCCGGATTGCGATAGGCGATCTGCACTTCGCCTGTGTCGGCATCGAAGCGGGTGACATAGCGAAGCTGTGCCAAACGTAGATTGTGTTTGGTGCTGAACGGCGAATTCCAGGGAACGGTTTCGGTGATCGCTTGCTGGACGGACATACCACCAAGTTCTAGAATCTCCGCCCCCAGTTCGACTCCGGCGTCAGCGGCGGGGCCGTTTTCCAGCAGGTAGGTGACAATTACTTCGCCGGTATCGGTTTCACTCAAACCGATGCCGATCCCCCGTGCGATGTCGAAACGGAAGTTGTCGATCAATGGGGTGAAAGGGGTAAACGCGACGTGTCCGTCGGGGATGCTCCATAGGAACTGGCGCAGGCCCTCAAAGTAAAGCTGACTGTCACCGGTTTGCTGCGCTTCGACGAACAGCGGGCGGGTTTGCTCGACGAGTGCGTCCCAGTTGATACCTTTATATTCGGTAAAGGCGTACTCGGTGCGGAATAGCTCCACCATGTTATCGAACGCTTCGGTGTAGGATTGACCGCCGTAGTCGATCAATGCGGCACTTTCCGGCTCAAGCAGATCAATCACGGGTTCGCTGGTGCGGTCAAACGTAAAAGGATCGGTGTCCATATCGACGATGGTGTAGCCCTGTGGCACGCTGACAATGGGGTCATCTTCGGTAAACAGCAATCCGTCCTCACCAAAATTTGTCGGGAAGCCCTGCTGCTCGTCCGGGGCATAGATGATAAAGCTGCCGCCGATGATCTCACGATCCGTCGAAGGGTCGGTGCTGACCTCAGTCGAGGCATACGCCGTAGACCAACCGCCCCCGTAGAGGTCGCGCTCTTCTAAGAAGGGGTCGCCCCAGACGTTGTTCCAGTAAGCGATGGCGAAGACCATAACACCCAGGTCCTCTTCGCCATCGTTATCGACATCGCGTAACGTACCTTGAGGTTCGATGGGTAGGGCGAGGCTGTAGTCGAACGGTGAGGTATAGAAATCGGATGTGATCTGTCCGAGAGTTTGCGATTCTGGTGGAAAGACAAAATACTCATTACGGTCGATGAAGCCAGCCTGATCTTCCAGGATGATAATCGGCGCAGCGACGCCACTGGTAAAAAACGGATTAGTGTAAGTAACTTCGCCAGTCACGACGGTCGGGCCGCCTTCGGGATTGGTGATGGGTGCATCGGGGAAGTTTTCTTGCGCGACGGTCAACATAGCGACACTGAAAGTAATGACCAATAAAAGAATAAACCTATGCTTGAACATCGTGGTGTTTTCCTTACGGTATTCGAGTGATTTAACTCGTATTATAAGTCGTTATCCGTCATGTTGCTACGCTGGCGTAAGCGCCTCCCGGTGTTGACGATGGGTGCAAAAATCCAGCGGACGAGCCGGACAAAGACCGCGATGCTGCGGATGAAAAGACCAGGGCGCGGCGGATACAGGATCTCGTGCGGTGGCTGGTCATAGGCGGTCAAGACCTGGTTGGCAGCGGCGATGCCGGTGGTGGTGGCGCGCTCCATCCACAATGAGGGGGTCTCATGCCCGATCCAGTCTCCGCAAGCGTGGATATTCTGCCAGGGTGTTTGGACGTGCAGACTTCCGGTAGTGGGGACGCGAAATTGTGTGTGGAGCTTACTATTGCGCCGGATGACGCCGTGTACGAAGTGTCCGCGCACTTCAGGAAAGGCTCGCTGCACTTCATCGGCAGCCTGGATAATCAGGTTGCGGTCGGGCAAGTCGAGTACTTTATCCTCACCATAGAGGTGAATCTCGATCGCGCTGCCGCCGGTCGCCGCCCAATCTGCGAACTCGTCATAGAGCCGGTGCAGCCAGAAAAAGTTATCCGGCAGAAAATCACCGGTGAACATGCCACTGGCAATATCGGACTCCGGTTGTGTGTCGAACCATAATCGGATAACCACGTTACGCAAGCCATCCGGGAAGGGCATACTCGCCGCTTTGGTTGCGGTCACCGGACTGTTCGTCAGCAGACGCTTGGCCCCGGGGGCGTTTGTCGCCAGAATGATGTGTTCTGCGTGGACGACACGGTTCCCTCGTCGGAGTGAGTCCTCGCAGACCACGCGCCAGCTATCACCGTAAGGTTCCAGGCGACTTGCGGTCGCGCCGCCGATTATCTCCCCGCCACATGAGCGGATATAGTCAAGCAAGGGTTGGATCAAGCTATCGTGAGAGTTCGCCGGGAAGTATTGCATGTGCCACGCATCGCGGCGCAGCATGGTGTAGAAGCGTAGCGCGGCGATGAAACTCGCCGCCGAGATCGTCTCCGGTGGGGCGGCGAGTAAATTTGCGCCCAGGCCTTTGAACGTGGCTTTGAGATTGGGCGTCCAACCGAGGAAGTAATCTTTTAGCATCAGGCCATCCAATGCAGATTTTTCCTTGATAGGATCGTAGCCGACCGTCCACAAGATGCTGAATAAAAACCCCGGCAGCGAGAGAAAATCCAGCGGGATAATGGTACGCCAGAACTTGGGCTTAAACAGCAGTTGCAGGTAATGAAACGGCGCGGGGATGACTCCGCGTCGGATGCTGCTCCCCGCTTCAATCGTGCGCACTTCGCGCCCCCAACGGTTGATCCATTCCTCGCCCTCGGAGGGTTGAAGTTCTGTATCCGTGTAACGAGCGAGCATGGCTCGCATATTGACATAGCCGCCCCACACCGCATGGACGCCGTGATCGGGACTGAACGCCCATGTTTTGCCATCGTAGGTAAATGTATCCGGTTCACCGCCAGAAAGCCGACCGCCGGGCCATAAGGTGTCACTCTCAAGAATCAGCGGTTGGATGCCGCGTTCTGCGAGGTGGGCAGCGGCGGAAAGCCCCGCCAGCCCACCGCCGACGATGACGACCGGGAAGCGGTCAATAGTTTGTGCCATAACGAGATGCTCTGCCTAGCGAACTACGGATTAGCGACCTGTGCTCGTTTCCCTAGCGGGTAAACAAAGCCCATCGCGTCCCCTTGTAGATACCAATCCTGCTTACGGACTAGATCGACCCAGAAGTCACCGCGTGCGGAAAGACCGTGTAAACCCTGTTCGCGTGCCTGCCGGTCGTGGGAGCGTTTACGTAGCTCGACAATGCGCCCGACGATCTGCTTTTCGGAGACACCACTGTCCTCCGGTCGAGAGCCGGACGGGATACCGAAGTCACGTTCTGCCATGCGGACGAACGCATCACCGACGCCGAAGTTTACGCTGACATCGAACAGCAGTGCATACGTCAGTGGGTATTGATAGCCACGCGGGGTGACGTAGTTATCAATCGTGCGATCCCAGTAGTTTGTGATCGCCCGTTCATCTTGCACCTGCTGCATGATGGGATCGTTGGCGGCCTGTTTGAGCAGGTTTTCCAGTTCACTATCGCGTTGTAGTGAGTGGTCTTGTGCCCGGATGCGTCCTTGATAGTTGCGCAGCATGCTTGCGGTCTGGCTGTTTGACCGTGCGAGATATTGATCTACGATGTAACCGAGGTTGCCACTTTTCAGCGTATACTGGATGATCCCGTAGCTGATGATGCCAGCATCGTAGTTGTTATAAGCCGCGTAGCCGCTGCCCTCGAATGCAGCCGTGATGTTCACTGCGGCTTTCTGGATCCGGTTGACGTTCAGCAGGCCATCGTCCTCGACCACCGTCGTCGTGACCGGGTTGGTTTCCGGCTGTGTGGCTTCGTCGCTGCTTTCGTTGCTACCTTCTTCTGCGGGCGGGGATTGTGTTTGTGTAGGGGGGCTGGTTTCGACTTGCCGGTTGAGCGGAAAGGCAAATGTATCTGGCGCAAGCGTACCATATCCCCATTGGCCGCATTCACCGTCAATTGCCAGCAGGTCATCGCGGATCCAGCCCTCGGCGTCATCCGGGAAGGCCAATTTGAACCACTGATAGATTTTACCGTCCAGACTTTTGCCTTCGCTATCCGGTTGAACGTCGAGAATGTTCAGGTTGTCCATCTCGACCTGACCCTTCCGCACGATCTCATGATCCGTGCTGGGGCCACCACGCACGTTGATCTCGGTGATATGCGGTAGGTGGGGCAGGCCGCGAATTTTGGCAAGGCAGGGTGCTTCGGACATAGCAATCACTCCTTCTTGTTGTGCCGTGTGTTTAAAAAGTTTACCCTTGAAACGTGCGTTCATCCCTTGATGTTACAGCTCGTCGGGGACTTCGCCCTCACACAGCGGTTCGATACGATAGCGTTCACGCTCGGAACAGGTCAATTCTGGAACGTAACGGTTTGCTGCGACCCAGGCGGCAATGTCGGTGAAGCTCGTTGGGATTTGCCACAACCGCACGGTCTTATCTTGTCCGCTGCTGATCGCAAATTGCTCGCCGGGTAAGAACTGTACCTGGCTGACCCAGTCCATGTGTTCGTCAAGCCGGAAAATTTCCTGACCGCTTTCAATATCCCAGAGGCGCACCGTCGTATCGGCACCGCCGGAAAGTGCCATCGTGTCATCTTCGTTAAAGGTGACGGTTTGAATCTGTCCATTGTGTCCCAGGAAGCGCCGGATTTCCCTGCCGCTATCGGTATCCCAGAGGCGCACGGTGTTGTCCCACGAGGCCGTGAGGATGCGGCTGCCGTCTGAACTGATGTCAATGTCGTTGATCTGGTTGCTGTGCCCGGTGAAGGTCTGCAATTGTTCACCGCTTTCGATGTCCCATAGTGCAGCGGTATTATCCCAGGAGCCTGTCACGATCTGTTGACCGTCATCGCTGAAGCGTAAGCCAGCGATAGCACCGTTGTGCTCGGCGAGGGTGCGTATTTTCTCGCCGGTTTCGACATCCCAGACGGTGACGTACCCATCATTCGACGAAGAGGCCGCCATGCTGCCATCGGTGTTGAATACGACCGATAGGACTCGCCCGGTCATAGCGGCGTCGTCGATCTCGAATTCGATCAATTCGCCTTCCTCGTAAGCGGATACGGGGGCGTGGTCGATATCAGGATCAACGAAGGTGCGAATACGTTCTCCGGTGACCGCATCCCACAGGATCACGCGTCCATCCCAGGCCCCGGAAAGTATGGTTTCACCGTCCGGGCTGTACGCCACGCCTTCCACCGTGCTGATATGCCCCTCCAGGCGATTCAATTCATCGCCTGTTCCGATGTCCCAGACGCGGATGCTGGTGTCGAGATTCTCTACAGGCGGCGTGAGTACTCCCGCTCCCGAAGCGGCGAACCGCCCATCAGGGCTGACGTCCACGCTCCAGACCCAATCTTCATGCCCGGTATACACGTCTATCTGAGCGCGGTTTACAAGGTCGATCAACCATGTGGAGGCATCAACAGATTGCTCAACGACATCGTCAATTAAGTTGATGCCGATGTTCCCCGTGCCAGCCAGTAGAAAGTCACCTGCTTCACTCATCGAAAGCGAAAGCGGATTGTTATTGAATACCTCAAAGCGATCAATTTCAACGCCGGTATTTAAATCCCAGAGGCGCAGGCTTTGGTCGGCTGAGGTCGAGTATAAGACTGAGTCATCGGGCGCGAACGCAACATCTGTGATGAAATTGATGTGACCAAACAGACGCAGTTGGCTTTCACCGGTTTCTGTGTCCCATAGCTCGATCAGGCCGCGTGTGCTGTTGCTCCAGGTTCCAGAGGCAATCCGTGAACCGTCGTGGCTGATGGCAACCGCACGGACATAACCGTTTTGTGGGTCAATCGTGCGTAGCAGGTCACCCGTTGCGGTGTCAAAGATGCGTACTTTGCGATCTTCGTCGTCGTCGCGTGTGTTAGCGGAGGTGGCATCGGCTGTGCTGGAAACGGCGCGTTGTCCGTCTTCGCTGAGGTCTACATCGAGGATTAAACCAGCATGGTCTTCAAACCGCTCTTGGACTTCACCGCTCGTCAAATCCCATAGGATCATGGTCTTGTCAAATGACCCGCTGAGCAGGCCGTTTTCGTTCCAGTCAAGGCTGGTGACGATGTCTTCGTGTCCTTCGAGCAGGTTGATTTCTTCCATCGTCGCTCGGTCGAACAGGTGAATTCGATCATCAATTGCAAGGGCGAACTGCGTGGCCTCCGGGTTGAAATGTATATCGGTGATGACACCATCTAACGAGAGGTCTGCAATCTGCTGCCCGGTGGTGTTATCCCATAGGGTAACGACGCCGTTGGCCGAGCCTGCAATGCTTATGCTGCCATCACTGCTGATCGCCGTACCGGTGATCGAACCGGATTCGGCTGGGTAGCGATGGCGCACACCGGGGCTGTAAGCCGCGTTCGCCAGCACACGCAACACTTCAATGGGGGTGGATTCCAGCAAGGTGTTCGCCTGTAACGAAAGCGCCAGTGCCAGCGTCGGATTATGTTCGATTAAGGTGTTTCGAGCATTTGCGGCAAGCGCGAGACTCTGTGCTTCGGCGGCGCTGAGTTCGGCGATGGTGCGGGCTTCTTCTGCTGCGGTCTCGTTGCGTGCCGCCTCCTGACTTTCTGTGAAACCAAAGACCGCCAGTACAGTTGCAACGACGGCTGCGACCGCCATCACGCCGACCAAACGGTTGCGTGAACGACGTTCTAACGCTTCTTCACGCTTTTGACGCGCTTCTTCCTCCGTTTGTAATTGCTTGCGTTGTTGAATGCTGGCTTCGAGATATTCCGCTTCGACGGTGTTGAGTGCAAGGTCGGTACTGTTGTACCAGCTTTCGAGCTGGGTCAGGCGTGATCCGCGTGCGAGGAAGCTCGGTTCACGGTTGGCGTTCAGCCATTCTTTTGCCGCCGCGTTAACCCGCCACTGCATACGGAGGTTTTCACGATTTTCCGCCAGCCAACCGCGCAGACGCGCCCACTGGCGGATGAGTGCCTCGTGCGCTACCTCAACCGTCGCCGAGCGTGTTCCCGGGTCGTGGTCAAAGGTCAGCAGACGATAACGTCCAAAAGCATCGACGACCATGCTGATCGTGTCGCGGTCATCGCCAATCGAAAGCAGGTCAGTTTGTAACACCCGCCGCCGTGTATCCTCCGCACCTTCGCCGAGCGTCACCAATCGCAGGAAGATCTGTCGGGCGGCTTCCTGCCCGTCGTCGCCGATGCTCTCGTAGAGTTCCTCGGCACGACGAGCGAGTGCGCCCATCGTCCCGCCGATGCTATTATAGGCTTCGAGTGTCAGCGTATGACCGTCTCGGCGCTCGAACAGTTCGGTCAAGGCATACTGCAACAGCGGCAGCGCCCCCGGTTGTTCGCTGACGTCGGCCACGATGGTCGAGAGCAAGGCTGGCTCAAGGTGCATCCCGACGCGCTCCGCCGGGCCGCTGATGGCACGTTCTAATTCTTCGCTGTTGAGTGGCAGCACGATCTCGGTGCGGGCACGCATGAGTTCACCGAAGGCGCTGTATTGCAGCGGACGTCCGTAGAAATCTGCACGCAGGGTGACAATTACCCGGATCGGGGTGCGTGGGTCTTTGATCGCCGTGAGTAAACTGTTGAGAAAGTGGGTGCGTGCTTTCTCCTCATCGACCAGCGTAAACAGTTCTTCAAATTGGTCGATCACTAACAAAAGGTCGGCATCATCGGTGGGCAGCACCCGCTTGACCGCACGAATCAAGCCGCGCTCATCCTCGTTGAGCTGGGTGATGAGGCTTTCTGGTGGGTTGACGGCGATGCGCAACAACGCGACCTCTAGTTCTTCCATCGGGTCAATACTGGGCATCATCTCGATGACGAACCAATCTTTCGAGCCTTCGATGGCGTTCTCACGCAGCGCGGGGATCACGCCTGCTTTTACCACGCTCGACTTGCCACTACCGCTAGGGCCGACGACCGCCAGAAAGTTTGATTCTGGTTCATCTCCGCGCAAACGGTCGATAATGTCCCCAATCAGCGCATTGCGACCGAAGAAGTCGGCGGCATCCGCTTTTTGGAAGGCGCGTAAGCCTTTATACGGGTTCTCCGGTTCTGGTAGGATCAAACTACTTGATGACACCGCAACCGTTCGTGATCCTGTCATCGTTGTATAACCGGTGCCGCTTGTCTCATCCGCCTTGAGTGCGCTTCTTAGATCGTGTACCATTTCGATGACGTCGTTATAACGCAGTGCCGGGTCTTTGTATGTTGCTCGTTGGATGACCTCATTAATCGCCGGGGAAAGGTTGGGGTCTATGCTCATAATATCCGGCAGTGGGTCGCTCAGGTGGTGATACATCAACGTCGCCGGATTGTTGTCAGTAAACGGACGTTGCCCGGTGAGCAGCTCGAACAGCACGACGCCGAGAGAATAGATGTCACTTTGTACCGTCACCGTCTCTCCCTGAATTTGCTCCGGGGCGAGATAAGCCGGTGAGCCGACGATTGCGTTGGCTTGTGTGATACCCTCCGTACCTGCAAGATCTTTTGCAATTCCGAAGTCGGTAAGATAAGCGTTACCGTTCTCATCCAACATGATATTTTCCGGCTTCAGGTCACGGTGGATGACTCCTTGCCTGTGGGCAACTGCCAGCGCCTCTACGATTTGGGAGAAGATCGGGCGGGCCTGTTCCGGTTTCCATGGTCCGTTTTGCTCGATGTAGTCCTGCGTGCTGCCACCACGCAGCCAGCGCATGACGAGATATGCGCCGCTGGCCTCACGCCAATAATCATATAACGGCACGATATGTGGATGTTCCAGCCGGGCGATGAGCTGCGCTTCCGTCTCGAAACGACGGATAAAGTCCGGTCGGTTGGCGTGCTGTGGCAAAATGACCTTAACCGCCACCTCACGCTCAATAAGCTGTTGATGTGCCCGGTAGACCGCCCCGAACCCGCCAACGCCGATGAGTTCCTTGAGTTCGTAACTCTTGACAATTTTTCCGGTCAGGTCATCAAGCATGGTTGTATCCTTGAGGTTGCATCGTGATTTGCATTAGTATTTTACTTGAAGTCAAGAATTATAACACTTTCTTGCAAAAAAGCGTTTCTTAATCACAGTTATCCTCGATCAGTGGTTCTAGAACTTTCGTTTCTAAATAGCCTCCAGAGCAGAAATGCGTGGATCGCGAAATTCTGCTCGGAGATATTCATAGATGGCCCTGCAGGCTAACAAGAAGCTGAAAACCCTTTTAGTAATCAGCCGTCTTGATTTTCAAATGGCACGAACCGAAAGTTAATTCTGGATAACGCAGGCGGTGGAGATGGCATCGGTTCATTCCAGTAAACAGGCCGAATGAAACCCTCGCAGGCATCATCTGAGCAACGTACTTTCAATGCATAGTCCCATTCATGACGACAGTATTCGGAACTTGCCGAATGTTCTGACCAGAAAAGCTGGAAAATATCTGCCTCATCTATTGCTCGCGCTAAAGCGGCACGCCAATCTTCGCCTGAACGTAGGTTATCTACATCAAGAAAAGCATCATTTCCTAATGCAGTTTGTGCAATCTTGTATGATTTTGCTACGATGCTATCACGGCGTGAATAGGAAATGAAGATACGCTGATAAGGTGCAACGGTTTGGATCTTCATTTTGGAATCGAGCAGGGGGTTGGATGAAGAAATGTTGTTGGATGCTTCAGCGCCTTCAGCTACTTCTATGGCAGACTTGATGTGAGCAATCTCAATTCCTGCAACCTGAACTGATATGCGGACAAAGATAGTCTCATCAATAAGATTTTCAGTCGGTTTGAATTCAAACTCAAAACGTGTCCAATCACCATGCCAGTTTTTGGTCAAACTCGCTGGTTCAAATTCAATGTCTTCCGATTCCGGTATAATCGTAACTTTTGTTTCTTCTGACAGGAACGCTGATTGCTTTGCCTTTTTCGGTTTTGGAATTTTACCCCCTAACTGAGTTCTATATAGATTAACGTCTTTGGCAACCTTTTTTTCCATATCCGAGTCATTCAGATACGCATAGACATACAGACCATAACGACGTTCCGGAGTAACCTCTGCAGGAGAATAAGCGGAGAAAAGTACTGAGCGTAAGCTGGTGATCTCTGCGACTATTTGGTCGAACAGTCGTTGCTGTTCTGCATGTGACAACTCCATACTTTGCTGCGCCATTAGCTCATCAAATGCATTTCTAACCTCATCGATCCTAGATCGGTCAAAACCTTCAGGAAGCAGACTTTTCAATCTGGAACTAAGTGCAGCTTGTAGACGGCTTTTTAGAGCAGAAAAACTGTTTTCTGCTGACTCTCTCTCGAGATTCCAGAAGCGTGGACTAACAGTATTCGTGTCATCGGGTGTTGGGGTTTCCGTATCCGAAACGGTGCGGAATTCGTGTTTTAGTTCATGTATAGAGAGTGCCGAGACGAGAAACATCAAGCGACGACCCGGTACTGATATTGTCTCCCATTGTACGGCACGTAGACCGCAAAACGCCAAGGCCGTGAAGTATTCCGCCCAGTTCCCTTTATGGATGAGTGTTTTAACCACCTGCCGGATATGAGCGACGGCGAGCAACGCCGGGTGAAGGCTTGTCAGGTCGGGATCATCGTTATTTGCGATGACTCGATTGACCCGCATGACTTCGCGTAGCGCGACTCGTGCATCGTCCCAGGTAGACCCGAAAGCGCGGATCACGACATCACTGAGAATGCTTGTTTCCAGCGTGGCCCAGTCAAAGACCGTATGTCCATCTCGTGTGTGTGCAAAGTCGATCAAAAATGGGATTTGGTTAGTATGCTCCGGCCCGATCACAATATTACCGGTGTGGAGATCACCATGAATAATCGAGAAGGTGCCGTTAACGTAATAATCAAGTAATTGGTCGTACGCCACAATGGGGTTATCGAGACGATCCGGGTTAATTGTTTTTACCGGAATAATGTCTGCGTCCGGTGGGTCAAAATCTGGTTGTAATGCGAGCAGTGCCTGGACGAGTTGTTCTTGACGGGTTTTCCATACCTCGCCGGTGATGCTTTCCAACATTTCGCCCCGGTAATAGATCTTGCCGTCGAAGTCGACATTTTTGATCTCGATGCGGTAGGCTTTAGCAGCATCGGAGCCATGATTCGCAGCCAGTTGTAAGCGACCTTGTTCCGGATAGGCACGCTGAATATAGAAACCCTCAACCGTGACGATGTCGCCGTAGTCGAGTTTGCGGGCGCGTGAACGTTTCATCGTTTGACCGATATTATGCACTGGTCCGTCTGGTGGTGATTTGACGTACTCAAGCGTGAGCAAAGGGGGTAGCAGCCAGTCATATTCTTGCCAGGCTTGGAACCGATAGAATCGATTCTGCTGCCACCACACGCGCCCGAAGACCTCAAACAGATGGTCGCGTAACCAGCGTCCGAGCACTTCCGATTGCCAATCATGGATCATCATACGGAGGTCTTGTGGGATGCGGTCGTGGTCGCTCACCAGGGTATAGCGCAGACCGGCCAGAGCAGTGAACTGTGTACTATCCGATGTGACGGGACGGCCTTCAAGGCGGGCGGTCACCGGGGGCAGGGTATTACGCACATATTTATCATAGCTTTGCGCTTCATCGAGAATCTTATCCACATGGTCGATTTTAACGACGACAGCAGCATCTTCATGGGAGTCAAAACGACAGGGGGTCACCACCAGTACCGTCGCGCTGGTGTATCCTCCTGTGAGCTGGCGCTCGATACGGATTTTGCCGTATGTCGAGAACATGCGCCGCAGGATATACTTATATTCGTTCGTCAGCTCAATTGACATCTCATATTCGCTACCGTAGGCAATGTCCGCCTGGGGTTGTAAGTAGTCTTTGCTAAGAATGCGCGTTCTTGCTTCTTCCAGCAACTGATCTGTGTCACTCATGCCGAGTGCCCATAGTACACGTAGCGGTAGGTTGTCACCGTCTTTGATGATGGCGATGAGCACATCGCGCTCATAGGGTTCGTTATTGCCACTCTTGCGCGCTAAGTCTGTCGCCGTGTGGATGATCGAGTTCAAGCGGCGTGTCGGTACTTCGCCGACCCCCATTTGCTTATTGCCTTTGCCCACCTTACGCCGGATCGCGTCCGCAAGGTAGGCCGGGGTCAGTCCATAATCCTGAATGATGGTGCTTAACAAGCTGGTTTTAAAACTCAGCATGGCGAGCGAGACATGCTCAACCCCAAGATAATGGTGGCGTAGTTGATAACTTTCACGCTTTGCCACGATGAGAATATCTTCCAGAGTGATTTTTGCCATGATTATTCGACTTTCTGGATAATGAGCCAGGTGTGGCCTACGCGAAACATCTGTCCAATCTCGATGCGAACCGGCTTTTCCGGTTTTAACCGTTCTTCATCGAGGACGTTTTGCTGACGCTCTCTGTAGGTGCCGTTCGTGCTATCGCAATCGACGAGCCACCATTGTTGATCCGTATATTCCAGACGGGCATGGGCACGCGAGATGAAGTTGTCATTTCGCATAATAATATCGTTGTATTCTTCACGTCCGATAGAGACGCACCAACTATTTTCATGGTACTCGCCATCTCCGTATTCTGTTGAGCATTCGCAGATTGTGCCGTCCTCCAAACCGCTCATCACCATAACGCTGAGTTTAACGTTACGCATCTGTCTCCCTCCAGTATAACGCGCTTAAAACGTAACTCCACTTCAATAGTTTAATATCAAAATTGAAATGTTGCGCGGATTTGTCGGATGTGTTACGGAAAATATACCTAACTGCTGAGATTTATGGCGCAATGTGAATACTTAAGCCCAGGGCATCCCGAAGGACATCGACGGCTTGACCGATGATCTTGACCGATCTTTGGCATGGCGAGACAATTGTTATGGAGGGAGGTTTTCAGAGATACTGGTATCATGTTTGATGATCCCAAACAAATTGAGGCATACCCAATGACGCCGGAGATCGGAAGTCTGGCGGTGGAAGCATGGCTTGGATGTCGTTTACAGATAGGGAAGGCTGCCACGAAAACATGAATATTCCCGAATACCGCTTTTGTTATGCAATAGCGCAGGTAGGGCGTTACCTTGAGCAGGGTCAGCAGACCATCATAGCTGACAGGGATATAAGCTGATGCTGTTGCTAAGTGTCAATGCGATTTTTGCGTTTATCTTTCTGGCGTTTGCGCGGACCGCGTTTTTGCAGTCGGTGCCGTTTCTGCGTGTCGGTTGGGAAACCATCGACACGGAAACGAGTAAACCGAACTATCGCCAGAACGTCGAAAGCCGCCGCCGGGTCGCTGAGGGTGGACGCTATTTAATCGGTGGCCTGTTGTGGATGGGTGCTTGCATCGGTTCAGCCGCAACCGGCTTTTTCTTTGTATGGCAGGCGGTCTTATTGTATGTGTAGCCGCCGCTCGTGTTAGCGTATCCCTGCGGTGTTCATGTTCTTTTCCAGAATATGGACAATCTCGTCGGCGTCGTCACCGACTTTGTACATCTGATTAGGGTAGCTGGCGTGCAGGTTTTTCAGTGTGTTCTGATGATAGCCGATGGTCGCGTCCGGGTCTTTGAGCAGATGCCCGGTGAGCATCCCGACGACGGTCTCGTCGGGTTTAATCACCCCGGCTGCGGTCAGTTTGCGTACACCTGCCAGCGAACAACCGGATGCCGGCTCGCAGCCGATGCCTTCCCGGTCGATTAAGGCTTTCGCATCCATGATCTCTTGATCGGTGACCATCTCAACCACGCCGTTCGTCCAGCGTAAGGCACGGATCGCTTTAGGGAAGTTGACCGGATTGCCGATCTTAATGGCGCTGGCAATTGTCTGTGCTTTCATCGGGCTGAGTTCGTCCATGCCGCGTTCGTAGCCGTTCGCGTCGGGGCGATCTTCGTAGCTGCGGTAAAGGGGGCTGGCACCTTCCGCCTGGATGACCGCGATACGTGGCATCTTCTCGATCAAACCGAGGGTGTGCAGTTCGTAGAGTGCCTTCCCAAATGCGGACGAGTTGCCGAGGTTGCCGCCGGGGACGACGATCCAATCCGGGGCTTGCCAGCGCAACTGCTGGATCACCTCGAACATGATGGTTTTTTGACCTTCCAACCGAAACGGATTGACCGAGTTCAGCACGTAGATACCGAGGCGATCCGACACCTCGCGCACGAGTTCGAGATTGCGGTCGAAATCCGCGCTAATTTGTACACAGGTCGCGCCGTAAGCAATCGCCTGAGAGAGCTTGCCCAGTGCGATGTTCTTATCCTCGAAGAAGATAATGCCCTCGATCCCCGCCGCCGCCGCGTAAGATGCCAACGCCGCTGATGTATTACCCGTCGAGGCACAGGCGATCCGCCGTTTGCCGAGGAACTGCGCCTGCGTGACGCCGCCGGTCATCCCACGATCTTTGAATGATCCGGTTGGGTTTTCGCCTTCGTGCTTAAGGTAGAGGTTGGCAACGCCGACCCATTCCGCCAGCCGGGGCACCGGATAGAGGTTGGTGTTGCCCTCCGGTTTACTGACGATCAGATTTTCGTCAACATCGGGGTACACCAATTCTTTATAACGCCATACACCGCTGTTGTAGGGTCTATCCAGTGAACCAAGGCGTGAGTCGAACGTCTGCCGGGTGACGGTGCCCTTCAACGCATCCAGATCATGCCAGACGTCGAGCAAGCCGCCGGTATCCGGGCTTGTATAAAGTACCGAATCCATCGGGTAGGTTTTACCGGATTCCATACATTGCAGGACGCTCACCATTGTTGTAACCTCGTGTCCATTACCTGAGAACCTGATTAAAGGATAGCATCTTTGGCACGTATTACCAGAGCAGAAGCCTATGCCCCCGCCAGTATGGGCAACGTCGGTGTGGGGTTTGACATTCTCGGTCTCGCCTTTCGTGAACCGGGTGATGTCGTCATCGCAGAATGGGACGAAAAGCCGGGTGCGAGCATCGCAGCCATCGAAGGCGATGGGGGGAAATTACCGTTGGAAGCGGCAAGCAACACCGCATCAGTCGCGGTCAATGCGTTGCTTAAATCGCTTGGTTCTGACGCCGGTATTCGTTTGACAATCAAAAAAGGGCTGCCGTTGGGCAGTGGGTTAGGTAGCAGCGCGGCGAGTGCGGTTGCCGCAGTGGTCGCCGCGAACGCTTTGCTCGACGAACCGCTACACGGCGAAGAACTACTGCCAGCCTGCTTGGAAGGTGAGGCACTGGTCAGCGGTTATCATGCGGATAATGTAGGGCCGTGTCTGTTGGGGGGCATCACGCTGATTAACAGCGATGACCCGACCCGCATCCAAACCCATCTGCCTGTGCCAGCGGATTTGCACCTGGCGTTGGTGACGCCAAACGTCACTATCTTCACCGCTGATGCGCGTGGGGTGCTGCCGCAGCATATCTCATTAAAAACCATGGTCGCGCAGACCGGTGCTATCGCGCGGCTGGTGGATGCGTTGCACCGGGGGGATGTGCGTGAGGTCGGCGCGGCGATGGAATCGGATTATGTGATTGAACCGGCACGCCGTCATCTGATGCCCCATCTCGATGCTGTACGTTCTATCGTCCATACTACAGACGGGGGGTGCGGATTGGTCATCAGCGGGGCAGGGCCGACGCTGTGTGCGGTTTGTGAGAGCGAACAAGCGGCGGCAGCGGTCGCGGGGGCGATGCAGCACGTGTATGAAGACGCGGGGATCGCCGCGAGTGTCTGTCATACATGTGTCGATGAGCGAGGCGCACGGGTTTTAGACACCGGCTAATTCTGGTACACTTAACCACATAAAACTAAGGCATTTGCCAGCATTTGTGAAATAATTGACAATCGCTCAACATGCTTTTATACTGTATTCGTTGGCTCTTTGTGAGCCACTTACGCTTTAAAAGGAAATAATATTATGGTCACGACAGTTCACAACCTGATCGGCGGTCAATGGGTCGGGTCAAAATCCGGCGAAACTTTCACCAGCGTTAACCCGGCGACCGAAGAATCCCTCGCCGAAGCGCCCCACAGCCAGAAAGCCGATGTCGAAGCCGCTGTCGCAGCGGCAAAGGGTGCTTACAACGATTGGCGGCTGACACCAGCACCTCGCCGGGGTGAGATCCTCTATGCGGCGGCGCATCTGCTCGAAGAACGCAAAGAAGACCTTTCTCGCCTGATGACGCAGGAAATGGGAAAGATCCTCGCGGAGACACGCGGCGATGTGCAGGAAGCCATCGACATGGCCTACTACATGGGCGGTGAAGGTCGCCGGTTGATGGGGTATACCGCACCGGTAGAAATGCCGAACAAGTTCGGTATGGCACTGCGTGACTCCGTCGGGGTGATCGGTCTCATTACCCCCTGGAATTTTCCCGTTGCGGTGCCAAGCTGGAAGATGTTACCCGCACTCGTCGCCGGGAATACTATTGTCTGGAAGCCGGGCGAAGATGTGCCGGCATCGTCGGCGATGTTCGCCAAGATTTTTCAGGACGCCGGTTTACCTGATGGCGTGCTGAATATCGTTACCGGGGCAGGGGAGACAGGTGCCGCTCTCGTCGATCACCCGGATGTTCGTGTGATCTCTTTCACCGGCTCGACGGAAACGGGCATTAAGGTGTATACCCGTGCTGCGGCGACCGGCAAAAAAGTCTCGCTGGAAATGGGCGGCAAGAATGCGATCATCGTGATGGACGATGCCAACCTCGACCTCGCTGCCGACGCCATCAGTTGGAGTGCGTTCGGCACCACCGGGCAACGCTGCACGGCGACCAGCCGCCTGATCGTGCAGAGTGGCATCAAGCCCCGTTTGATCGAGGCACTGGTTGAGAAGGCCGAGGCAATCCGTTTGGGGAACGGCCTGGAAGATAGCACCGATGTCGGGCCGCTGGTCAACCAGCAGGCATTGGACAAAGTGGCGGGCTACATGGATGTCGCCAAGAGCGAAGGGGTTAACATCCTCGTCGGCGGTCAACCGGCTGACCTGGATAAGGGCTTTTTCTTCGAGCCGACTTTATTCGATGGTGTGAAAGCGGGTATGCGCGTCGAACAAGAGGAAATCTTCGGCCCGGTACTTTCCATTATCGAGGTTGGGTCGTTTGAAGAAGCCATCGAAGTCAATAACAACGTCAAGTATGGCCTTTCCAGCAGCATCTTCACCGAGAACGTCAACGCCGCCTTCCGTGCGATTCGTGACTTGGCAACAGGCATCGTTTACATCAATCATGGTACGACCGGCGCAGAGATTCAGTTTCCGTTTGGTGGCACACGCAGCACCGGCAACGGGATGCGTGAGGCCGGGCAAGCGGCGATGGATACTTTTACGGAATGGAAGTCCGTCTATGTGGATTACAGCGGTAAACTGCAACGCGCCCAGATCGACAATCGTGAATAGCTTAATACTCAAGTATCTTAACTGTTTGTAAATAACCTGTGAATAAAACAGAAAACCATCAGAAAATTGTCGATATTCACAGTGAAATGCGGTATGCTAGTCGTATGGTAGAAAATTCACAAACGCAGCCTCTATACTGGGAAGCCTCCTATGAAATTGTCTTATCTTTAATGGAAGTATACCCGGAGGTAAACGTGGAAAACGTCGGTATAGAGCAGTTGTATCAATGGATTATCGCGTTGCCAGCATTTGCTGATGACCCGGCACTGGCAAACGATCATTTGTTGAACGACATCCTGCGGGAGTGGTATGAGGAGACAATCTCTTATGGCTGAACTCGAACTTGCAAAGTTACATGACACCGAATTCCCCCTGCCGGAAGGGTTAGAAGGCAATCTTGCTATCACCAACCTGAGTAAAATCTACAACTGGAGCCGCCGGTCATCTATGTGGCCTCTGTTGTTTGGGCTGGCGTGCTGCGCGATCGAGATGATCGGTACGGCTGGCTCCCGCTTTGACTTCTCACGCTTCGGCATGGAAGTTATGCGTGCGACCCCGCGCCAATCCGACTTGATGATCGTTTCCGGCACGGTGACGAAGAAAATGATCGTCCCGATTGTACGTCTGTATAACCAGATGCCGGAGCCTAAGTACGTGCTGGCGATGGGTGCTTGCGCCAGTGGTGGTGGTCCTTTCAAAGAGGGCTACAACGTCGTCTCTGGCGTAGATAAATATTTGCCGGTTGATGTGTACGTCCCTGGCTGCCCGCCGACCCCACAGGCACTGCTCTATGGGTTGATCGCGCTTCAGAAGAAAATCGACGGGCAATCGCTGGCGAACTATGACGATGTGCCCTGGTATGGTGTGGGGCCATCCGAACCGACGCCGATCCCGGTGCTTGGCCCGGATATTATCGACCCGCGCCAGATGGATACTATCCGCCGCCAGGCGAAGCTCGCCGCAGAAGGCAAGCCGCACGGCACCCGTGAACTCCCGGCGACACCGACCTATGAATCGAAGCCGAAGAAAGTCCCGGCACGCGCCAGCGCCGAAAAGCAAGCTGAAGCCGTCGTTGAGGCGGTTGACGATGGGCGTGACCGCGCCAAATTGCCGGAACTCCGCAAAGCCGCGTTGGAGCGCAAGCGCCAGCGTATGGCTGCACGTGCATAACACTCAAGAAGGGTAGTTACTCTAACAATGACAGATCAAGTTGCACCCGAACAGAATGAAGTCAAGGTCAACGATGTCGAGAACGTGATCACCGTTCTCAAGGATAAGTATCCGGGCATCGTGACCGACGATAACCGAGATAATTATTCCGGCGTCGTCGTTGACCGTAAGCATCTGGTCGATGTCGCGCTGACTCTGCGTGATGAACTCGGCTTTGATTATCTTTCCAGCGCGACGGCGGTCGATTATCACGAGATCGGCGAGCCGGATAGCGACATGGAAATGGTTTACCATGCCTACCGCACCAGTGGTGGCTCCGCGCTGGTTTTTAAGGCGCAGACCCCGCGTGATAACGCGGAAATACCCTCACTGATTGATGTGTGGCCCGGTGTGGATTTCCAGGAACGCGAAGCCTATGACCTTATGGGCATTCGTTTTAACGGGCATCCCAACCTCAAGCGTATTCTGCTGTGGGATGGGTTCGCCGGTCATCCATTGCGTAAGGACTGGAAAGAACCGTATTACGAAGAGGAAACCAAGCCGTTCGACAGCCGCTGGCCTGAAGGTCATGTCTTCCGCAGCGAGGAACGCAACGCCTACGGGAAGAACGTCAAGTATCCCGACGATTTCGACCTCGCCCGCCTGAACGACACCTCCGAAGAATCCTTGTATAACAGCCTCGGCCTCGGCGTCGATGTGCAGGAACTGAGCGGCGACTCGATGCGGACAGATCGCCTTGTGGTGAATATGGGGCCGCATCATCCCAGTACGCATGGTGTGTTCCGCATGATTATCGCGTTGGATGGCGAAACCATCGAGACGCTGGAACCCGTTATGGGTTATCTGCATCGTAATCATGAAAAGATCGGTGAGCGCAATACTTATCTACACAACATGCCGTTTACCGACCGTCTTGATTATCTCTCCAGTATGGGGAATAACCTGGGTTATGCGCTGGCAATAGAGCAGTTGCTCAGCTTCGGCAAGCGGTACAGCCCGCCGTCTTATCGCACGGAAGTGATCCGTGTGCTGATGGCAGAACTGACTCGTATCGTGAACCATCTCTGGTCGATTGGCTTTTTGCTTAACGACCTGGGCGCGTTCTTCACGCCGATGCTTTATGCCAACAATGAGCGCGAGAAGATTCTCGACTTCTTCGAGGCCGTCGCCGGTTCTCGTCTGATGTGTAATTACATGCGCTTTGGTGGTGTGTTCAAAGATATTCCTGAGCGCATCCGTAGTGTGATGAACCTGGTCAACGACCGCGTTCGTGACTTTGATACGATGCAATACCTGAGCGAGATTATCAACGAACGCCTGCCGCGCTTCCTCGATGAGTACGAATACTACTTGAGCGAGAATGAAATCCTCAAGACTCGCACCATCGGCGTCGGCACACTGCCGCCAGATATGGCAATTGCATACAGTGCTTGCGGGCCGTTGCTGCGCGCCAGCGGTGTTCCCTACGATGTGCGCCGTGCCGAACCATACAGCATCTACGAAGAACTTGACTTCGACATCCCGGTCGGTAAGCAAGGCGACATCTACGACCGTTACACGGTGCGTATGCAAGAAATGCGTGAAAGCTTGCGTATCCTGCGGCAGATCTTGCCACGTCTTGAAGCGACGAAGGGCCAGGATGTCTCCGGCAACTCACAGCACACGCCGCGTGTGCCGGTGGGTGAGTCTTACAGTCGCGTGGAAAACCCGAAGGGCGAACTGGGTTACTATGTCGTTTCCGCCGGTGACAAGAAGGGTACACAGAACCCCTGGCGCTATCACATCCGCGCCCCAAGCTTTATCAACCTGACCGGGTTGGGACAGATGTCGCAGGGGCACAAGGTCGCCGATGTCGTTTCTGTCCTCGGCAGCATCGACATCGTACTGGGCGAGACGGATCGCTAACTTCAGGGAGAAATAGGAAATGTTTGGTAAAGGAATTTTACGTGGTCTGGGTGTGACGCTGAAGCATTTTTTCAACACCTATGTGGATGACATCCGCTATGGGATGAAGAAATACAGCAACCCGGATAACTTCGAGTCACGGCAGAGCCCACGCGCTGAAGGTGCTTTCACCGTGCAGTATCCCGATGAGAAAATGGCTGTGCCGGAACGATTCCGGTTTGTGCCTTTTCTGGTCATCAACGATCAAGACTCCGAAATTGAACCGGGGCGTGATTGGTGTACAAGTTGTGGCATCTGCGCCAAAGTGTGTCCGCCACAGTGTATCTGGATCGTCCGTGGCACTAACCCCGACACCGGGCGTCCGGTGCCGGAGCCGGAAGCATTTTTCATCGACATCGACATCTGCATGAACTGTGGTTTTTGTGCGGAGTTCTGCCCGTTCGATGCGATCAAGATGGATCACGATTACGAAATGGCGAGCTTCGATCGCACACTGACTCACATCCACGACAAAGAAAAGCTGTCAAAAGAATTCAGCTACTGGCGTAAGATCGCGCCGACAACCGCCTACGAAGAGATGCAGGCGCGTGGTGGTTGGGAGCATACCGATGTGGTCAAGGCACGTAAGAAGGGCAAAGCGCCCGTCAAGCCGCAGGCACCCGCCAACGGCGCAACCGCCGAGGCCGCACCCGCTGCTGAAGCCGTCGCCGAAGCACCCGCAGAGTCGCAAGTCGATGAACGTGCAGAAAAGATCAAAGCACGGCGTGAAGCCGCACTTGCTCGTCGTCGCGCCCGCACCGCCGACTAAACACCCCGTGAGCTAAACACATCAAAGATGAGAAACCCGGTGAGACACTGCCGGGTTTTTTGTATGTTCCGTTCACCTCTGGTTAAGCCCTTGTTCGTACTATTCAATAGATTATGAATACAGTGAAAGCAAGAGCGCATGAAGGATGTGAAGAAAGCTCATTTACCCACGAAAATGTGCCCGGTCTGTGATCGTCCGTTCACATGGCGTAAAAAGTGGGAAAAGAACTGGGACGACGTGAAATATTGCAGTAAAGCGTGCAGCAGTAATGCCAAATCACAACGGAGGCAGCATGAGCGCGGATAACGAAACAACAGCGAAGGACATGCGGCGCGAGTTCGATAGCCGCGATGAGATGATCGCATATCTCAAGGCACAGTTTCCCCAAGCCGTTGAGCGTGATGACCACATCACCGAGACACGCGGCGGACGCAAAGCCGCCGAAGAACGTCTGAAGAAGATTAACCCCAGGCGTTACGCCAAGACGCGCAACTACATCGACGGTGATGTGACCTATCTTTCACCTTATATCCGCTATGGGGTGCTAAGCCTGGCGGAAGTGCGTGATTACGTGCTGGAAAACGTCGATAGTAAAAATGATGCGGGTAAGCTCGTCAATGAGCTAGGTTGGCGTGATTACTGGCAGCGTAAGTACGAAGAAATTGGTGATGGTATCTGGGAAAATCAGGAACGCTACAAGACCGGCTTTTTCGACGAACAATACAGCGACGAATTCCCCGAAGAGGTCGATAAAGGTGCGACCGGCATGGTCTGTATTGACAGCTTCAGCCGTGAACTCCGTGAGACGGGTTATCTGCACAATCATGTGCGTATGTATATGGCGGCCTATATTGTCCACTGGCGACGGGTGAAGTGGCAGGCCGGCGCACGCTGGTTCCTCACACATCTGTTAGATGGTGACCCGGCGAGCAATAATCTCTCGTGGCAGTGGGTGGCGAGCACGTTCAGCCATAAGCCGTATATCTTTAATCGTTCCAATCTGGAAAAGTTTACCGGTGGAGTCTATTGCAAAGAATGTCCGCTTTACGGACATTGTGACTTTGAAGGGTCGTATGACGAAATTGACCGGAAGCTATTCCCCAACAAGGACGGTGACTAATCATGAGCGTTGATGTCAACAAGTCAATCATATGGGTGCATGGCGATGTCCTTAGTCCCTACGGCCCGGCCTTGCAGGGTGAACCGGCGTCCCCGGCGGTATTCGTCTGGGATGAAGAACTGCTTGATATGTGGGACATTTCACTCAAGCGGATCGCGTTTATCTACGAATGTCTGCTCGAACTGCCCGTTCACATCCGTCGTGGGCGAGTCGCGGATGAAGTGATCGCGTTTGCACATGAACACGGCGCGGGGCGTATCCTCACCGTAGAAAGTCCTAGCCCGCGTTTTGATTGGATCTGTCGTAGCATCAGCGACGGAATGCCCAACGGCAGCCACTTAGAAGTGCTGCACGTCGAACCGTTTATCGAGTACGATGGCTACATTGATCTGAAGCGATTTTCACGCTATTGGCGTAAGGTGCAGAAATACGCCTTTTGAGTAAAATCATCACGGGAATAAGTTAACAATTTTTCTAATCTAGGTTATACTTATTCTAGGAAATAGACTAAATTTTGTTAGGAGACAAATTCGTATGGCTGATATTCAAGCGCAGGTGTTGGAAGCACTCGGCACCGTGATTGAGCCGGAACTCCATCAAGACATCGTCACCTTGAATATGGTACGTGACCTTGAGATCGAAGGCGACACGGCGACGTTCACCATTGTGTTGACGACACCGGCCTGTCCGCTCAAAGACGTATTTATTGAACGCTGTGAGGCTGCGCTGGTCGGCAAGGTGTCCGGCATCGAGCGTATCAAAATCAATTGGGACGCTCAGGTGCCCACAGACCGGCGCATTCAGGGTCGGCTGAAAGCGCCTATGCGCAGCATTATCGCCGTTGGCAGTGGTAAGGGCGGTGTGGGTAAGAGTACGGTTTCGATCAATCTGGCGATTTTACTCGCGGAAGCGGGAGCGAAGGTCGGTTTGATTGATGCTGATATTCTGAACCCTAATATCCCGCAAATGGCAGGGCTGAGTTCGGGGCGTCCGAAGGTCGTCAACGAGAAGATGGTGCCGATTGAGGCTTACGGCATCAAGTTGATGAGCACCGGCTTTTTGACCTCGCCGGATAAACCGATGATTATGCGTGGCCCGATGCTGCATAGCGCGATCCGGCAATTTTTTGTCGATGTGGAATGGGGTGAAGAACTCGATTACATGATCGTTGACCTGCCGCCCGGCACGGGTGATGCACCGCTTTCATTGGCGCAGTCCTTCCCGTTGGCGGGGGCGATCGTCGTCACGCAACCGCAGGAAGTCGCTGTCTCTGATGCGTTGCGTAGCTGCGCGATGTTTGACCAGCTCAATGTGCCTGTGCTCGGCATCGTGGAAAACATGTCAGGTGATTTCTTCGGTACGGGTGGCGGAGAAAAACTCGCGGCGAAACGTGAAGTGCCGTTCCTCGGTCGCATACCGCTTTCTGCGTCGGTACGCGAGGGCGGGGACTATGGGCGTCCCATCGTGGTCACTGACCCTGAGAGCGCCGCTGGTGCGGCATTTCAGGAATTTTCACAGGTAGTGGCGGCGCGTGTGAGTGTGGTCATGCTGCAAAGCGACGACGTCATCCCGCTTAACGTTATCGGTTAGCAGACTATAATAGGCACGCCGATCTTTTCGGTGTGCCTCAGTCATCCAGTCCGAGTACGCGAATGTCGTCACTGCTGGCAACAGGGTTATAACGTCCAATAAGCAGCCAGAATAAGAAATTCAGCACGAAGGCGATCCCCAGGGCGGCCCAGGCTTCCGACTCGACCTCACGGTAGACGACGAAATTTCTGATTAAGATAAACAACGGTACCATAATCAGCAGAACAACACGACGCTTTGCCGATTCTGACCGCTGTATGACCAGCATCAAAAATGTGAACAGTATGGTGAGAATGATAAGATATTCGATGTTCATCTTTCACCGAGAGTAACTTGTAAACGCATAAGTAAAACAATATTATTATAACGCGTGTGTTTCATGTAAAATAAGGGTATTGTTTAGGATTCAGATAATGCTCAGCAATAAGGCGACCAAGAAAAACGCTGCCTGCTCCAGACCTGGCGGCGGCGGTGATTTAACGACAACCAGACAACCGAGAAAGGAGCGGCGCTCTTCTCCCTCTGCGTGATCGGGGGTACCCAGCGTCAATGTTCTATGATTGACATTAGCGTGACGACCGTTGAGAGTGCCACACTGGTAGAAGTCAGTGGGCGTGTGGACAGTATGAACGCCAATCAGCTAGGCGAAGCCTTGATGGCTGAGATTGATAAAGGCAACATCAACCTGGTGCTTGACCTGGCGGGTGTGGAATACATGAGCAGTGCGGGACTGCGTGAAATTGTCTCTGCGCTGAAGAAGGTCAAGCGTGCCAGGGGAGATGTGCGCGTCTCACAGCCTTCAGACCGCGTGCTGGAAATTTTCGAGATGGCGGGTTTGGATACGATTTTACAGATCTTCGATACACAGGTTGAAGCCGTCAGCAGTTACTAAACTCACCAGGGGTGGAAGTCATGGGAGTGAAAGAAAAACGATTGACAATCCCGGCGACGTTAGAAAAAGTCGAAGAGGCTTGCGAATTCGTCTCCAACTTCGCCGGTGACCTCGGCATGAGTGATGATGCGGTCTACCATTGTTATCTCTCAGTCGAGGAAGTCTGCACCAATGTGATCGAGCATGGGTATAAATATAAGGGTGACGATCAGGTGATTGAAGTCGTCTGCCAGCCGCAGTCAGATCACCTGCGCATCGTCATCATCGACGATGCGGTGCGTTTTGACCCGATGGTGCTCAATGATCCCGATCCATCCGCGCCGCTGCTGGATCGGGGCGACGGAGGATGGGGTGTGTTCTTCGTCAAAAAATTTATGAATAGCGTCGATTACCGTTACGAGAAGAACCGCAATCAATTGATCCTCAAAAAGCACTTCTAGCGCCGCCAGCCGTTGATGTCCTCCAAGTTGACCTGACCGTAAGGCGGCAGATACCCGTGTTCCTCGCAGTCCTCGGCGAAGTTTGGCAGGTTATTGCGGCGTTGTTGTAGTGCTGCCTCCGGGCTAAAGTAATTCCATGTCGCCCGTGAAATCCCTTCGAGTAAAGGCCACAGCCGATTAAACCCGACGCTTGTCGCCTCTTCTGGTGTTGTTTCTTGCCACAGGTAAACCGCGATCACATAGGGGTTGCCATCAGGCGGGTAGACGATGCCAGCTTCACCGACCATCGCACTGACGTTCAGCCAACCGTTTTTGTGTGTAATCCGCACTTCCGGCGGGATGCCCCCCTGCAACAGCCGTTGTAGATCGTTGGCGCTCATCAATTCGAGCATCTGGCGGCATTCGCGTGAGTTGAACTCACCATCGGGGAAGGCGCTCGCCAGGCCGGAACCATAATTAGCGCAATCGTAGAGCAGGGTGAAAAGTGATCCCATATCCTCGACGGTGGTCTGATTGAGTGGATCGGGGTCGGTGCTGTAGTTGGGATTCGAGACTGTCTCTGGTGAGGCGATGGTGCCGGGTTGCGGATATTCAAACAGATCGGGCAGTGGAGATGTGATGAATGTGTTCTCCAGGCCGATTTGTTGCGCGGTTTCGTTGACAAGTGACAGCCCGGTATAAATATCTTGCCCACCGATGATTTCCATCAAGGTGTTGGATGACGAATTGTCGCTGCACAGTAGGGAATTCGCCATGATGAATGCTTCATCCTGATTAGGTTCACGGTCGAGGCGACGGAAATAATCGACCATGATCGGTACTTTAATCGTACTCGCCGCACTGAAGGCCACATCGCCGAGGATGCTGATCTCTTCCGCAGTCACCAGGTCTAACACAAAAACCGAGGCGACCGTCGTCTGTCCGTCGTAGATGAACCCCTGTGAGTCGAGGTAATCGATAATCAATTGACGCAGCACATCCATATCCGGTCGTCCGGTATCAGTGCTGTCAATCGGTAAGGCGGTGGTACGATTTGTCGGGCTGGTCAGGGCATCGTCGATCACTCCCAGCGCCCGTTCCAGGTCAATCTGGGTGCCACTGTTACCCGTATATGTCATCAGATTGGTGACGTCATAGCTGGCGCTGCTGTTGGTACGGTCATAACGTGCGGCGATGTCTCGCAGCACATTTTCAAGCAAACTGCGCTGATAATCTGCGACTAACGGAATACGCGCGGAGGCTTGGAGTTCTTGTTCCGTCAGATGGTTGAAAAAACGCAGCCAGAAGCTACCTTCCTGCTCACCGACTCGCGCTGCTTCTGCCAGCATGGTCTGTGTGTTGAGCCGCCAGCCGATCTCTGCCGGGTCAAGGATAATCGGGCTGTCGTCATAATACAGCGTGATCGGCTGTGCGTAGATGCTTTCAAGCTCGGCCTGGGCTTCCTCGCGGGACATACCACCGACATCCAGCCCGGCGACGGTGATGTCCTGGGGTAAGCGGTCTTCCTGTTGGCTGAAGGCGAGAAGTTCATTGACGAATAACCCCCCGGCGACGATCAGACAGGCGATAGCGATCAACGGCAGACCGGGAATGTAGGGTAAGAGGCGTCTTGTGCGTTTGCGATTGCGTTTTCCACGTCCACTGAGCATAGCATTATCCTGAGTTTACGAAACGAAAACTGAGCGCCTTTTGAACGGCGAGATAGTGAAACTTGAGGATATACGGCATTTGATCCGGCGGGAACCAGGCATAATCGAGCAATTCATAACTCAACGCACCGATCTCGCATTCGGTATGACACAGGTAAGCGACATCGAGATGGTTGTCAAACGGTAGATCGACCAGGAGCACATCTTGTATTTCCACATGCAGTGCCAGTTCTTCGTGTAATTCACGGCGCACGGTTTCCGCCGGGTTCTCGTTACGACCGACCCAACCGCCGGGTAATCCCCAGGGTGTTTCGGGGTGAAAGGCATGTTCGACCAGCAGCACCTCACCCTTCTGGTTAAACAACACACCGACCGCGCCCGCCGTGTATCGCGGTTGGAAGATGCGCCACAGCTTGTAACCCAGTGACATTAGCAGTGGTGTTTTCCGTAGCGCAAGGGCGAGGCGGCGTTTCCACGAATCCAGAGCCATAACGATAAATTCCATTCAATATAAGACGTTTGAGTCTAGGTGACCCGTGTGGTTGCGTCAACACTGTGTTTCGTCTCAACACTCCTATAACGCGCTGCTAACCATGCGCTATCAGCACAGTGTTTCGCTTGATGATATACTTTCATTACGTTTTGGTTGGAGCGCAGTAGAGGGAACTTGTGTCGCAGCCTGTCGATTTTCTAGATATTTTTGTACGTTCGCCCGGCGAACTGCTTTACTTCTTCACAGTAATCGCCATCAGTCTTTCCAGTATGTTCATGGTGCTGGGGCAGCGGTTACGTTTCCCCGGTGACCTCACCGCGAGACGTTACTCGCTGGCGCTGTTCGGGATTGTGGTCGGTTGGCTAGCACTGTTGACCGGCGCGATGGTGACTCTGTTCGCAGACCAAGACGCGGTACAGGTCATGCCACCGTTGGAGCGGTTTTCGACCGTCGCAACGGTTATTCTGCTGATATGGGTATTCGTCAGTTCTGATAACCCGGAGCGTGACCGGCGGGCGGCATTGCTGACCGGTGTCGCACTTATCCTCGCAATTGCCGCTTATGCATTCACTACAGTGATGTGGCAGGAGCAAGCGGGCGAGGTCGATTTTAACTTGAGCGTTGCCGGTTCGCTCTGGACGGCGGCGATGGTGACGTTGAGTGTCGTCGGTTTACTGTTGATCGTGTCTAATTTTGGTACGATTGTTGATGCACCGCTTAAGATTTTGTTCTTCGGTCTTTTGCTGATCGGGTATGGATATACGCTGATCCAGATCATCCAGGGAAACATCATTGGTGATTATGCAGGGCCGCAGCGCATCGCTTTCGTCACCGCGTTCGCGTTAACGCCTGCACTTGTGTTTCGCCTTGTCGTCTCTCGCCTAGAAGATAGCATCCGTCAGACGGGCACACAGCCGGTGAATGTACCCACGCAGACAGATACACCTGAACGTGACACTCCGATAATGACCTCTCCGATGGAGCGTGAGTCCGTCCAACTATTACGGGCGCTGGGGTTGATCCTCGAAGACTCGACACCGGGGCAGATGCCGGCGCAGGTGGTCAAGGCCGTGATTGAGGTGCTCAAGGTTGATGTCGCGGCGCTACTGCGTATGCAGGATGCCAACTATGCGGATATTGAAATCGCCTATGATCGCGCCATGTCACGCCAGATCGACGGGATCGCGATTAACCTCGATGAGCAGCCGACGCTGGTCAATAGTATCGAGCGTCGCCAACAACGTTCTTTGCTCGTCGAGCACAATGACGACGAACTCCATGATTTGTACACACGTCTGGATATTGAGCAATCCGGCCCGGTGTATTTCCAGCCATTGCTGCGCAACGAGGAGTTGGTAGCAATTTTGATGGTCGCGCAGCCTTACACGAAGCGGGAGATGATGCGCGCCGATTTGGAGATGTTGAAAGGCTTCGCGGTGATCGCTGCGAATCTGCTCGCTTTGAGTTATGCCGCGAGCGATGCGGAGATGCTGGCTGAGGAGCGATCCATACAGGCGATGGTGAATGTAGGGCCATTGACCGGTGAAACGGACGAGGCCGGGGATGTTTTGCAGCGCAAGTTAAAGCTCGCCCGTGACCAGATCAGCGAACTCAGCCAACAGGTGATGCAACTAAAAACACAGTTGGACGAAGAACGTACCCGGATCGCCCAAGACCTGGGTGATACCGACAGTGGGTTGTCAATTTCACAGCGGATGACTGCCATCACGGACGAACAGCAGAACCTCCGTCAAGAACGTGACGAACTGGCGACACGTTTGCAGGAAGCCGAAGCGGCACTACAGGGTGCGGTCATCGCTGACGATCAGGATCTTATTGACGAGATGACTGAGTCTCTGCGACGTGAGAAAGAATCGCTCCAACAAGAAAAAGACCGTTTGCAGGCCCAGCTTGATGACCTCCGCACGGAGCATGATGCGCCCGACGAATATCAGACGGTATTGGAGCGCATGGAAGCCGAAAATGCGCGGCTTTCCCAGGAGCGCGACCATAAGAGTGCGGCATTGGACGAGATACGCGCTCAGTTGCGTGAGCTAGGCATCGAAGACGGGCCAGATGGGTTAGTCCGGCTTATCAATCAACTGAATGAGCAGCGTGCTAGTTTGCAGCAGCACCTCAATCGGCTGCAAGCCGAACGTGACCGCCTGCTGAGCGAACGTGGTGAGCAAGCTGGTGATATGTCGGAAAACGAAGAACGTGATACACGTTTGAAGTCACTTGAACGCGAGGTCAATAATCTTGCTGGGGATCGCGAAGTCGCCTTTAAACAGCGCGAGAAGATGCGTGTGGAACGCGATGAACTGGTTAATAAGTTAGAAACCGTGAAGCGACACCGGGCACGTCTGCTAGCACAAAACAGCGGTTATGAAATCGAACTGGGTGAGGCACATGCGGCACAGGCCGAACTTCGCCAGCAGATTGAGCAACTTTCCAACGAAAAGAGTGAGTTGATCGAACGCCGTGATCGCCTGACCGCCGAGAAACAGTCTGCGGAGACAGAGCGCGATCAACTGCTGGCACGGGTCGAGGGTGACCGTGACCGCTTGCAAGAGCTTGGTACTAGCGGAGTTGGGTCTCTGACGGAGATGATCGAGGCGTTGACCGCAGAACGTAAGCAGCTTGAACGCGAACTCAATGAGACGAAAACACGCCTTTCCGAAGTTGAGAACAGTCTGGAAGCGTCAAAGTACAGGTTGGTCGAGGATGTGCAGCGATACAAACCGGATAATCCTGAATTATTGTTGGGTCTGGTCGAGGAACTGCGCACGCCAATGACTTCGGTTAATGGATACCTTCAACTGTTGCTTGGGGAGTCTGCTGGCATTCTCGGTGAGATGCAGATGAAGTTCCTACAGCGCGTCTCCACTAACATCAAGCGTTTGTCGTCAATGCTCGATGACCTGGTACACGTCGCGGAATTGGATGCCGGGAAATTCCCGCTGAAGCCCGCGCCGGTCGATGTGACGGCTATCATCGAGGATGCGATTACCAATTCCTCTATACAGTTCCGTGAAAAGGGTTTGACTATCAACTTGAATTTAACGGACGAACTGCCGCACGTACATGGTGATAGCGACGCGATCAACCAGATTATCGGGCAATTGCTTTCAAATGCGTATCTCGTCTCGCCCCCTAATACCGAGATTTCCGTTACTGTGAAGCATGGGGAGTTCAAACTGGATGAGCAAGAGCTGCCCGTCGCCGGGTTATATGTTGCGATTTCGGATCGCGGTGGGGGTATCGACCCCGACGACGCGCCGCGTGTCTTCGCTCGTAAGTACAAAGCGGAAAATCCGTTGATTCAAGGTCTAGGCGATACGGGTGTCGGGCTTTCAATTGCCCGCGCTCTGGTTGAAGCACACGGCGGCAGATTGTGGTTAGAGTCCGAGGATAATGTCGGCAGTACGTTTAAGTTTATCCTTCCTTTACAATCTAAGTTACAGATAGCCGAGGGCTAGAATGCAGCGAGACATCGGCGGTGAAGTTGTCGCGGCGATTGCCGCAGTCGCGTTACTGGCATTTGCCATTACGTTCGGTATTGTATTGTCGATTGCCGACCTCGATAACGACGATGATACGACCATCGTGGCGAACGTCAGTGAGGTAGTTGAGGTCACCGAAGCATCTACGGCTGAATCAACGCAAGAAACAACCGTAGAACCGACCCCGACCGAAACACCGACGGTCGAGCCAACGCCGGAAACAACAGTCGAGATCACTGAGGAAGTTCAGACGGAATCTATAGCGACAGAAGTGACAGCCGAAATCACTCCGACTGTCACTGCGACGCTGACCGTGACTCTATCGCTTTCACCGACATCGACCGTGACATCTACATCCACAGCGACGCGCACACCGACGCTGACAGAGACATCTACAGCGACGAAAACACCCACTTTGACAGAGACATCCACAGCGACCCCAACTCTAACGCTAACAGCGACCTCAACGCCGACGCCGACGCCAACAGCAACGGCAACGTTGACCCCAACGCCGACATCGACGCCGACGCCTGCTGCGACCTTGCCAGCGTGCTCAGTGCCTGTGGGGTGGCCCGCTTACGTCGTGCAACAGGGTGATACAATCGAGTTGATTGCGGAGCGGGTCGGCAGCGACACAGAAAACCTGCGGCAGTCTAATTGTATCCGTGCGATTGAGCCGGGTGACGTGCTCTATGTACCGCGCTTGCCCGCTGCGGGGACGCCTGAACCTGACCATGACCTAGTGGTGATCGGGTGTGAAAATCCACAATCTACGATTGCACTGCCAAGGCCAGGACAAAGCCTGACCGGGGATTTCAATGTGCGCGGTTCAGCGACGGTTCCAAATTTCGCAGCTTATCGTATCGAGATCCGCGCCGATACTGAGACGACTTATCGGTTCTGGTCACGTTCGGCACAACCGGTCGAGCGTGATGTGCTGGCGACCATTGACGGGACGCTGTTCGGGCAGGGTGTGTATTGGGTGCGTCTGATCGTCGTTGATGACGCCGGTCGCGTCTTGCGTGGTGCAACCTGCGCTGTGCCTATGATCTTTGAATAACGCTATTCAATCATCAGCAATTCCGTTAAACTACGGGCTGAATTTTCGGTGAGTGGGTAAGACGTTTATGAGATTTATTACGCGGATATTCCGCTTTATCACTCTGCGATTAATTCCGACTCTGGTCATTGTCGGTAGCCTCTGGTTCGGTTTCCAGGTGGCGGAGGCGTTCGTCCGTCAGATTGTGGAGCGCGTCGAATATCAAACGCTCTACGAAGATGCACCGCTGGCAGCCACTCGGGTCGCCCAGGATCGTGCGGGTGCCGTTGATGTACCGTTGCCATCGGATGCACGTAATATTCTGGTCACCGACCATTTGACGGACGTCACGGCAGAGGTCGCGGAGCAATCCGCGAGTCCCGAACCGAGTCCGAGTGCAACCCCGTTACCATCAATGACCGCGACACCAACACAGACCACAACGCACACACCGACGGAAACGGCAACACAGACCGCAACGAGCATTCCGACGATTCCGACGGAAACGGCAACAAATACACCCACTGATCTCCCAAGTGAGACAAACACCCAGGTCAGTGAGGGCAATGACTTAGAACTTGCGCAATCGACAAACACCCCCGCCGCACCGATTTTTGCGACGAATACCCCACGATCCGTAATTTTTGCGACGAACACCCCTGCCGGGCAAGACGAGGGAGAAGCGGTGCCGCCGACGACTATAGCAATCGCAACATCAGAACCGTCAGTGACAGTCGTGCCGCCGAGTGCAACGACCGCGCCATCAGCGACACGCGCCGCGACCAGCACAATAGAACCCACCGTCCCCGCCATCAGGCCGACAGCGACCAATACACTACCGCCGTTCTTCTATCCACGCACTGCAGAACCGGGTAAGGTCATCGATGGCATCAACGTGCCGACGCAGGTGCCAGAAATCCAACGAGACTACAACCTGATGAATATCGTTTTGTTGGGCGGTGATGACGAACTGACGGGCGAAGAAGTAGGTCGCACGGACACAATGATCGTGGTTTCGATCAATAAGGACACCGGTACGGTCTCCATGTTGAGCTTACCGCGTGACCTGTTTGTCTATGTGCCGACTGAAGAGGGGCTGATGCGGCGTTTGAACACGGTGTTTGGCATCGGTGAATCGCTCGGATGGGAACCGAACGGCGGCTTTGGTCTATTGCGAGACACATTGTATTATAACTTTGGTATCAACGTGCAGTATTATGCACGGGTCAATTTCAGCGGCTTTCAGGAGATCATTGATACACTTGGTGGGGTGCCGGTCGCGGTTGACTGTGCGTATCAGGATTATCGTTTGATTGGTGCTGAACTACCGGAAGGTGCGCAAGTTTCCGAAGAAGACGAATATCTGTACACCGTTGACATCGGTTATTACGAGATGAGTGGTGCACAGGCACTCTGGTATGCCCGTACCAGGCGCAGCGCGACCGACTTCGACCGGGGCCGCCGCCAGCAGCAAATCCTACGTTCGATGTGGCGCACCGCCCTCGACACGGGGCAACTTGCAAACCTGCCACAGTTGTGGGGGGATGTTACAGCCATTTTGGATACGAATGTCGATATAACGGATGTGCTCGGGTTGGTGCCAATCGCGCTGAACCTCAACGTGAGCGAAATCCGCAGCTACACGTTTGATCTCGGCTACCATACCCTACCGATTACGGTCACTGGTAATGATGGTGTGGCGATGAACGTACATCAGCCGCTCTTTGATTTGATGCAACCGGTCTTGCAAGCCTTCTACCGTCCGCCGAGTAACAGCCAGGTTTTGGTCGAAGGCGCGACGATTGCGGTCTACAACGCCACAGATAACCTGGATTGGGACCGTGTTGCGGCGCAAAGACTGGGCTGGGAAGGCTTCCGCGCATCCTGGTATGGTGAAGCCGAAACGAACGATCAAGAAGAGACGATCCTAATCGACCGCACCGGGCAGCAAAAGGGCAGCAGTCTAAACGAAATTGCGTCTGTGCTCAACGTGCGACCGGAGAATATCCGTGTTGAGCCGGATCCCAATCGGGAAGCAGATTTCGAGGTCATTCTCGGTGATAATTACAACTCCTGCACTTATGACGGTATCGTCGAAGTCGAATAAGCACATCATTTCAGCGGGACGGTAGAGGCGCTGTCCCGCTTCTTACTGCTCATTTTTGCCGCCAATCGCTCGAATAAAGCGGGGTGTCGCGCTGTCGTTCTCCTCGACGATGCCCATTGTTTTAAGTACGGTGATGGTCTTTTTCGCTTCTTCCGGCGACATACCTAGAATATCTTGAAGTGGGCCGATGCTGATCCAACCGAGATAGGCAGCGAGCGCCTGTGCTTGTTGCAAGGTGACCTGACTTTGCGTGCGTCGGTCGGGCTGTGATTCTTTCAAACCAAGCGGGTTAGGTTCATCGGATAGGCTGAGGAGTTCGGCGTCCTCGTCAGGTTGAGTCTGTAGCTCTGTGTTGGTGGTGATTGGCGACCGTAACGTTTGCGTTACACCTGTCTTACCACTGATGCGCTCGCCTCGCGCCTCGGTCTGGCGCTGTCGTCCGATTTGCTGCCAATACTCTACGGTGCCATGCAGTTCACTCTCCGTGATTGCACATAATTCCACCGGGATGGGCGTGCCTTCACCCTGGATCAGTACCGCATCAATGAACCGCATGAGCGATCCGTGAAAATTTTCTATCGTGTTGATGTATGGCGCGGCGACAGTGCGCGTAACCAGCTTAACCGGCATCAGACTGACAAGTTCTTCGGGCAAGTCAGGCGGTTGGGGTTGGTCGGCGACCAGCACCAGGTGAATGCCAGATCGCCCCGAGTCCTCGATGATGTCGATCAGTTGAGACATCCAAGCCTGGCTGGCTTCTTGCCAACCCTGGTCAGAAAGTGAGTCGATCACCAGGACGATGCGCGGCACACGAGTCTGTCCTTTGTCGCGCACCACATGGTTGTAAGCGGCGATGTTGGGCACACTTTCCTCGTCCATCCACTCGCGGCGACTTTCCATTTCTTTCACCAGCCCGTCGATGAGTCGCTTGATGAGTTCTGGGGTATCCAACGAACGGCTGAGGGCGTGCGGTGTGTTGATGAACGGCTTATGTTCATCGGCGCTGCCGCCGGCGATGACCACCCGCAGTTCACCGGGGGTGTTCAATGCGATCAAGGTTGTGAGCAGACTGTTGATGAAGTCCTGTTTGACGTTGTCTGTTCCAATGACGAGCAAATTTCCGATTTCCGCGAGGTCTTCGACGATCAAGCGTTGTTCGAGTGTGTTGCCAGCGATGAACGCCAGGGTGGAGGCGTGGTCACGGAAGGCCGTGCGGACAAGCAAACGACGCAGACTCAGCGGACGATGCTCGTCAGTACGTAGCAAGATGCCCATCGCATCGGCGATGTCGTTGAGTTTGGGCAGAAAGCCGATCTTCCAGTCCTTGCGTTCTTCGGCAATTTGGCCTAAGCTGCGTTTGATGTCGTTGGCGGTGACGTTCTTTCGATTGCCACGACGCCCGACCGCCTCGGCGCGTACAATAAATAGTGTGTACGATGGTGTCGGACGGACGTTAATCACCCGTGCCGGTGTTTCGAGATCGTTCAGGCGTGCTTGTAAATCTCGGATTTGTGAGCGGATCGAACCGTCACCACCGGGTGGGTTTGGCCCCTGTTCTAGAATTTCCGCGATGGATGGTGTGAGCCAGTTCAGTTCATCCATACGGCTGAGTAACTGTGGCATGACGTTCTTCCCACTTCTATGAGTTGTTGGTTATGAACTTAATTTTATGCGACTTTTCGAATCGTACAACTTTATTTCAGGAGCGTTTGTTATGGTGCGCAAATGGGCGCTTTTCATCCTGGTGATCTGCTGTGCTGGTTGTGCGGGTGTGCAAGAACCCGTAACCCCGCAGCCGCCGATCACGTTTGAGCCGTTACCGACCGCACAAACAGTGGGCGATTGTGATTCCCCCGATGTGCTGGAAGGGTGGCTGCAAACGTTCGCACTCCGCTATCAAGAGTTTAACGATTTGTTGCAAGATACACCACAACAACCGGAACGTCTGTTGTACGATAATATCTTGCAGATGCGCCGTGCGGTGACAGTGATTGCCTCGCGTCCGGTGCCGACATGTGCGGTGGATGCGCGTCGATTAATGTTGAGTGCGATGCAGATTACTATCGGTGAGTTGCAGCAGTACGTCAACGAAGAACAGGGAGATCTGGACTCTATCATTACCAACGCTGAGATCAGCTTTGCACCCGCGTTGGCGCTGCGTGATGAATTGCTCACCACGTTGGATGCACTGTATAGCCGTGAGTGAGTCAAAAAACCCACTCGCTAGAGTGGGTGGGTGTCGGGGTACTCGGATTCGAACCGAGGGCCTCTTGCACCCCATGCAAGCGCGCTACCGGGCTGCGCCATACCCCGATTTACACTGTACGCAGTATAGCCCACAACAAACAACGTGGCAAGTCTGGATTGTTTGCGTTACAGTGGTCAATATTTGATCGTAAACGAGAGATAATCATGGCGGACGAACGTCACGAAGTACGCTTGACCACACTGGCATCCTGCGCCGGGTGAGCGTCTAAACTTGGTCCGGGTGACCTGGCGCAGGTTCTGCGTCCCTTGAATGGAATTTTCCCAACAAATGAATATCCTGAATTATTGGTTGGGCTAGACTTACCTGATGATGCGGCTGTGTATCAGGTTGATGAGACGCAGGCGATCATCTCGACAGTCGATTTCTTCCCGCCGGTCGTGGACGATCCCTATGATTTCGGAGCGATTGCCGCTGCCAACGCGCTGAGCGACGTCTATGCGATGGGTGGGGAGCCGATGATGGCGATTAACCTTGCGGCTTTCCCTGATGGCCTCGACATGGCAATTCTGTCGGAGATTTTGCGCGGTGGTGCGGAGACGATACGATCTGCCGGTGCTGTGATCGCCGGTGGACATACCGTCACTGATAAAGAACCAAAATATGGCCTCGCCGTGACGGGCATGGTGCATCCGGCGCAGATCATCAAGAAGAGTGGTGCGCAGCCGGGCGATCATCTGATTTTGACGAAACCGCTGGGCACGGGTGTAGTGACGACCGCCCTCAAACGTGGGCTTGTCGAGGCTGCACATCTGGCGGCGGCGGTGACCTCGATGAAGCGGCTGAACCGTGCGGCGATGCGAGGCGCATTATCGGTCGGCGTCCGTGCGATGACGGATATCACGGGCTACAGTCTGGTTGGTCATGCCTATGAGATGGCGCGTGCTAGCCGCTGTACACTCCGGCTGGACTATGATCGCTTACGTTGGCTACCTGGTGCGGTCGATTACGCTGCCAGCGAGATCGTCCCCGGTGGGACAGGTCGCAACCGTGTTCACTTTGAGTCACAGGTTGTGTATCGAGGTGAGTTCAACGAGACGGATAAAAGCCTGCTTTACGATCCACAGACATCGGGCGGGCTGCTCATCGCTGTCGAGCCGTCGAAATCCGAGCAGCTGCTGAAAGCACTCAGCGACCATGAGGTGGCACGCATCGGGGAGGTGATCCCTGGTGACGCAGGTATCATCATAAAGCGTTAGGGTGGTTGTGTTGAGCATCATTACAGTCTGCTAGGCCACGCGCAGGAGCCAACCATTCCCTGTTTGTTGGTCTGTGTGACCAGACTCCGCTGAAAGAACTCAATATGACCCGAAAAACGTGGGTCATAGAGGTTCAAAGTGGTGTGATAACGGGTCAAATTTTCGGCAAAATGACCTTTTTTCAGTAGAGTCT
>DAOTTX010000215.1:0-23247 GCA_034437515.1 Anaerolineae bacterium | reverse complement strand
GATGGTTACTGGCGTGGGCCGATCTGGGCACCCTCAACGCATTTGCTGGTCGATGGGTTGCTGGCCTGTGGTGAACGTTCGTTAGCGTTGGAAATCAGCCGGCGCTTCTGTGATATGGCACAGCATAGCGGTATGGCAGAAAATTATAACGCGCTCACCGGCGAGTCACTGCGTGACCGTGCCTACACCTGGACGGCAAGCGTATTTTTACTGCTGGGTCACTTACTATTGAAAGAGGAAACCGAATGACCTTTCCTGAAAATTTCGTGTGGGGTGCGGCGACCGCTGCCTATCAGATCGAAGGCGCACATCAAGAGGACGGTAAAGGCCGTTCTATATGGGACGCCTTCAGCCACTACGACGGCAAAATCTACAATGGTGATACGGGTGATGTCGCCTGTGACCATTATCAACGCTATCGTGAAGACGTAGACCTGATGCGATCCATCGGGCTGCAAGCCTACCGCTTTTCGACTGCGTGGACGCGCATTCTGCCGGAGGGCGTGGGCACGGTTAACGAGGCCGGTTTAGATTTTTACGATCAACTGGTAGATGCACTACTGGCAGCAGAGATCACGCCGTATCTGACGTTGTTCCATTGGGATTATCCCTATGCGCTCTATCATCGGGGTGGGTGGCTCAATCGTGATTCCTCGCTGTGGTTTGCTGAATATGCCGATGTCGTTTCACGCCGCCTGGGGGATCGCGTCAAACATTGGATGACGATCAATGAACCTTCGGTGTTTATTGGCCTGGGCTATCGTACCGGCGAATATGCCCCCGGTCTTCAACTGGACTACAAAGAGGCATTTTACGCCGCCCACCATACGAATATGGCACACGGCAGGGCGTGTCAGGCGATTCGAGCCAACGTCGCCGGGTCGCAGGTCGGTATGGCCTCAACTGGCGCGGTCGGCGTGCCGGTGGATCGGCAGGCGGCGAACATGGCAGCGGCACAGTCGCACACCTTCCCCACCCACCGCATGTCTCTGGGCAATCACAATTGGTGGCTTGACCCGGTCATCCTTGGCGAATACCCCAATATGGAGGTCGTCCCCAGCCCGGAAGCCATTCACCATGGTGATATGACAATCATTCAACAACCACAAGATTTTATCGGCCTGAACGTTTATAACGGTCAGATGATACGCGCCGATACAAACGGCCAACCGGAGCAGGTCGCCCGTCCGACCGGTGCGCCGGTCACACTGTTTCACTGGCCCGTCGTGCCGGAGGCGTTGTACTTCGGGCCGTACTTCATCTACGAACGTTACGGCCTGCCTATTTACATCACCGAGAACGGTCTCTCAAACCCCGATTGGGTCAGCGTAGACGGTGGCGTACACGATCCACAGCGCATCGACTTTACCCACCGGTATTTACAGGCATTTCAGCAAGCCGCCACCGATGGCGTGGCAACCGGCGGCTACTTTCATTGGTCGCTGATGGACAACTTCGAGTGGTCAAACGGCATGAAACACCGCTTCGGCTTGATCCATGTGGACTATCAAACATTGGAGCGCACACTCAAAGACTCCGCCTACTGGTACCGTGATATGATCGCTAGCAAGGGCGCTAATCTAACCGCGCCGCAAGATCAATAAAATCCTCCACGATGAGGTCAACTTGATCGTCGGGTGTCTCTTGTGGGCTGTCCGGGCCGTATTCCAGCGGACGCCGCACGAAGGCCGTTTTCATGCCGATCTGCCGTGAGGCGATCAAATCACCGCGATGTGACGCGACCATCAGCGCACGCTCCGGCGAGACATCCAGCAAGTCACACGCCATCTGGTAAGTTTGCGGGTCGGGCTTGTAGTGGTGTGCAAGTTCTGACGAGAGTACACAATCCCATTGGAGGCCGCCGTACTTACTGAGATCGACTAGCAATGATATGTTGCCGTTGGAAAGGGTCGTCACGGTATGATGCTGTCGCAGGCGATTAATCCCCTCGATGGCGTCATCCCACGGTTGGAGCCGGTGCCAGATGCGGTTTAATTCGTCCTTTTGCGCTTCATCCAACCCGGTGATGCCGAACTCTAGCAGCAGGTCATCCAGAATGCGGCGGTGTAGCGTATCAATCGTCGCCCACGGAGCCTCACCACTTCGTATACGATCCATGGCGGGCTGGTAACCCGCCCGCCACGCATCAACGAACGCGCCCCAGTCAACATTTACCCCTCGCGGTTGCCAGACCTGCTGTCCTTCCGTGATGATGCTGCCACGCCAGTCTACCACTGTGCCAAAAACGTCAAATACCAGAACGTCAACATCCATATCTACGCCTCAGCCGGGATGATGCGCAGGGTCACAATTTGAAACGGTGTAACCTTGAAACTGATCCGTCGATCCTCGGCAGTCAGTGACGGCTCATCATGTGCTTCTTCGAGTAGATTGGTCACCGTCGCTGTTTCGATGTCAAAGCCGGTGCGCAGGGTCACATCGCCACGCCGCCGCTGGCTCTCGTACAGCCGTACAATGATCCCATTGCCATCCTCAGCACGCTTCACCGCTTCGATCACGATGTTCGATTGATCGACGTAAACCAGCGGTGAGAGTTCCTGACGGACAGGGATGGGCTGTACTGGTTGGTAGACGAGATAGGGGTCGTTGAGTGTGTAAGCGGATGAAATCGTCTGTGTAAGATAAAGTTCGCCATGTGGCAGCAGCGCGTAGGTGAACCGATGCTGGGCGAGATCAGCCGTAGGATCGGGATAGGACGAACCGCGTAGCAGGCTAATCCGCATCACGTTCTGGTGGATGTCGTGACCATATTTACAATCGTTCAGCAGGCTAACGCCGTAGCCCCCTTCGCTGAGATCGACCCATTTATGCGCGACCGTCTCAAACCGTGCCCAATCCCAACTGGTGTTATGGTGGGTAGGACGCTGCACATGCCCCCATTGGATCTCATACGTCGCCTGGGGCGAGAGTACATCCACCGGGAAAGCTGCTTTAAGCAAGATGTGCCGCTCTCGCCAGTCAATATCGGTGTCGATGGTGATCTGTGGGCTGTCACAGGTGAGCGAGATGATCTGCGTGTATGGGCTGCTCAAGATGCGGCGGGTGATCTTGAGCGCGACATGCAGCGGGCCGTCTTCGAGCACCTCTACGGATTCGGCTGGTTCGCTTGTCCACATCTTGTCATCGTAATAAATGTCGATGTCCCAAGCATCCCAGTCCATCGGACGATCCTCGAAGGCTTGCAATTGATTGCCGATTGCACCCGTCGCCAGCACATCGCGCCGATGCAGTTTGTCATAGATGCGTGTGATGTCACCGTTGTCGTCGAATTCTACGCGGATGAACTTATTTTCGAGATGCTGTGGCGATGCGCTCAGTGTGCTTTCCGGTGATTCTGCACCACCTTCCATAATCGTGAGTGGATAGATGCCGTGTGGTTCAACGTGCGTAAGCTGTATCCATGTGCCGCCATCGACACCGGGCTGTGTGGAGAGCGTCTCATCGCCGTGTGTGATCTGCTGATCTGCTGCCAACTCGCCCGACCAGAAAATCACCGGACGATGATGCTCGAATGCGTTGGGGTTGACAACTAACAGATCGCCCCCGGTGTGGTTGTGAATCGTCGCCAGGGCTTGATCGCGCAGGGTGCGCCCGGTGTTCAGGATGTAGGCGTATTGCTCAAGTGATTCGACATAGACCTGATTGATGCTGCTGCCGGGGATGATGTCATGGAACTGATTCAAGCAGACCAGCTCCCACAATTCCTGTAGCGCCGCCTGTGGATAGTCAAACGCAGGGTCGAGCAATCCAGCGACCACACCCAACAGTTCGACATCGTGGAGCAAAAACTCGCTGCGACGGTTGCCCTGTTTGTTCCGCGCCTGTGAGGTGTATGTGCCGCGATGAAGCTCAAAATACAGTTCACCGTTCCATGTCGGCAGCGCCGCCGCTGATTCGGCCTCCATACGTTGGAAGAAATCCAGCGCGGTATCGTGTTGGATTTGTGGCATCCCCGGCAATGATTTCATCACCTGGATATTTTCGAGCATTTCGCGAGTTGGGCCGCCGCCACCGTCCCCATGCCCGAAGATCATCAACAGGTGATTCTGCTCGGCCTTCTGCTGGAACAGCTTCCACGTAACGTAAGACTCACGGGGCGTCACACGTGCGTTGTAGTTGGCACGCTCGCCGGTCGGGTTAGGTGTCGGGCTGAAGTGCGTAAGCACCTGCGTGCCGTCGATCCCCTCCCACCAGAAGCTGTCGTAGGGCATCTTATTGTACTGGTTCCAGCTAATTTTGATGGTCATGAAGTATTCAAGGCCGGCCAGTTTGATTAACTGCGGCAGCGCCCAGGAATAACCGAACACATCCGGTAGCCACAACACCGGGGACTCTTTACCCTCGCCGAAATGCGCCTTGAAGAACGAACGCCCTAGCAGAAATTGCCGTGCCAGCGCCTCCGCGCCGGTCAGGTTACAGTCGGCCTCCACCCACATGCCGCCGGTTAGTTCCCAGCGCCCTTCTGCTACTCGTGCCTTGATGCGCTCGAACAGCGCGGGGTCATCCTGCCGGATGTAATCATAGAGTTGCGGCTGGCTCTGTGTGAACAGGTATTCGGGGAACTGATCCATTAACAGATCAACCGTGTGGAACGTGCGCCGTGCCTTGTTGCGAGTCTGTCCGACCGTCCACAACCAGGCGACATCAATGTGTGCGTGTCCGGTCGCGGAGATGGTCACATCCATCGGTGCCCCGGCGTTCTCAAGTTCACTGCGCAGCGTACTTAAAACAGTTTCGACACTGGCGTAATAATGTGCGGCGAGTGGTTCACGGACATCCAGCAGGCGATAGGCGTTATTGAGTGCATTCAATAAGGTGTGTTTGCTCGTCGTGGTGTCATCGAGGTATTCGGTGCTACCTAGCGCATTCCGGGTGATGGCGATCAGATCACGGGTTGGCTGGTGGATCTGCACGACCGTGCAGGGACTCAGTTGAGGATGTTTGAACACTCCGCTGTTGTGTATGTTCCCCGTCCAGCCATGCATGACGATTTCATGTGTTTTTCCGTCACAATATCTCGACGGTAGAATGATCTCTTGATGATAGCGGTCAATCGCTGCGATGGATTTTCCATCGATGTAAACCAGTGTTTCCGGGTGGATAAACGTGCCCGCATCACCGATTGGCAAGAAAAGCGCGGTCGGGTAGGTGTCATCCCAATCAGCGGGGACGGCGAAGGTCGTGCGTAGGAGAAAGTTCGTATCAGGCTGTCCCCAATATGTATGCGGTGGGAGCGGCTGCCAGTCATAAGCATTGAGGGCGTTAAAATCCAGTTGTATGTTTTCCGCGTCGAGTTCGGTGTACTGAAACTCAGCCAGCGGTTCTGAATGGATGTATGTCAACGGGGTGATGAGGTCTAAATAGTGGGCTATCTTTTTCGCTGTCCAGCGGATCTCGTGGTGCATCTCTAGCTCCAGTACTTAAAGTCCAGTAAGTAAAGTCAAATTGTAACCAACGGCACTGAGGGATTGATTCGTTTGGTATGTCGCCTGTTGAAAGCGTTGTTGGGCTTGTGGGCTGTCTTGAGCGTTCGCGTCTAACCAGAACTGCACAAACCCGTCCCGGCGAAAGCTGACGATATGTTCGCCGGGATGATCCAAAAACTTTGATACCTGCGCGACCTCACCGTTTACGCTGCCCTGCGGCTGACCGTGCCGGTCGATGGTGATGCCGTCATGCTGGTACACCAATTCATGATAGCCGTCACCATTGAGATCAACCGGCAGTGTACGGTAAGGGTCGGTTTCAAAGTCAGCCGCATAGATCAACAGCATGGCGCGTTCGGCGTTTTCCAACCGAACGGGGACGGCGCGTAACTGCCCGATCTGCTGTTTGAGGTCGATGGTCGTAACCGCTTGCAAGTTCATGCGCCTTCACGCCATAGCTCACGCAACCACTTGAGTTTTTTCATACTATGATAGTCACCGCCAGCGTTGTGTCCGTTGTATTTGTAGAGGTTCATCGTCTTATCAACAGCATCGGGGATGTGGTTAAAAGCCGCATAGACACCTGACGGTGGGCAGATGTCATCCATCAGCCCGGTGGAATAATAAGCTCGTGCGCGTGAGCGCCGCGCCATGCTGATTCCATCGAAATAAGAGAGTGTTTTGAGTGCCTGTTCCTCGGCCTCGCGATGTACGCTGAGATATTTTCTGATCTCGTCATAGACACCTTGCACAAGGGTAATCGCTCGTTGGATGTCACACATAAACGGTACATCAGCAATGGCGACCTGAATAAGCTCCGGCGCTAACCCACTGACGGCAACCGTGATGCCTCCCCCCTGACTGACTCCAGTGATCGCAATACGATCTGCATCGACGGCGTCATGGCTGGCGCAGGCTTCTACTGCACGGACGGCATCGGTATACAGACGGCGATAGTAATACGTCTCCGGGTCAAGGATGCCCTGCGTGGTGAAACCGGGGTGGAACGGATTTGCGCGGTCGAACAGATCGGGCGTATCGCCGGATGTTGAAACACTCCCCTGCCCGCGTGTGTCCATGACGAGATAGGCAAAACCGGCGCTCACCCACTTGAGCCAGTTATGCGGGAAGCCACGTCCGCCACCGTAGCCGACGTATTCCACCACAGTGGGCAGTGGATGAGGACGGTCTTTGGGCAGCATAAACCAACCTTTGATACGCTGACCGTCGTAACCGGAAAACGCCGCGTCGTAGGTTTCAACCGTGTCGAAACCGAAATCGACCGGCTCGGTCTTAAAATCGAGCGGATGCTGCCGGGCGTCGGTGAGCGTGCGTTGCCAGAAGTCATCGAAATCGGGCTGCTCCGGGCTGGGCGGTTTGTAGGTTTCTAGCTTTTCAAGCGGAAAATCGAAAAAGGGCATTCTATTTATCCTCGTGGTAAGGGGAACAAATCATCAATGACAACTGGTTGCCCGGTTACGATTGACCGGTTGGCGGCGATGCCTAGCATGATCGAGGCGGCACCGTCAATATGCGTGGCATTTCGACCGAGCAGATCGGGCGGGGGATCTGGCGCGAAGATTTGCTGTAACATTAACGGATCTGCGCCGCCGTGCCCGCCTTCGCCACGTAGTATTTCGACTTCATAAGGTGGGGCAAACTGCGGATAGACGCGCAGGTAATTGGTGTCGAATGCGCCTTTACTGGCTCCCAGGTTTACCCCTTCTTGTTGTTCTTCTGCTTGCTCTATGCGCTCAACAATATCGAGTTCCACCCGTCCCCGTGTGCCGGTGATTGCAACCCGCAAACCCTCACAGGGCGCATAAGCAATCAGATTATAGGACAGCAGAACGCCGTTGTCATAGCGTGCGACCACGCACATCCAGTTGACCAGATCGAAATGGTGGGTGGCTTTCTGCACGAGTAAACCACCGGACATCGCCTTTTCCCGGTGCCAGCGCCGGAAATAATCCGCACCGTGATAAACATCCAGCAACCAGGAAAAATCGACATTCAAAGGTTGGCCGATAACCCCCTCTGCGATAAGCTCACGTAGTTTCGTGTAAGCCGGAGCAAACCGATAATTAAATGCCACCCATACCTGTCGTCCGCTGCGTTCAATAGCATCGAAGATCGCACGAAGTTTTTCCGCGTCGGTGGTCAGCGGCTTCTCCGTGATGACATCGCAACCGGCATCCAGCGCACGAATAATATGTTCGTGATGCAGGGCATCCGGCGTACAGACGATGACGGTGTGAGGGTCAACCGCTTCGAGCATCTCATCGAAGTCAGAGGCGAAGTAGGTGGGGATAGGGTCAGCGTCATAACGGTCTTTGATCTGCGAGTTGTGCCAATCCATACGGGTTTGGCTGGTATCACACATAGCGACTAAGGCGCTATTCTGTGTGTATCGGCTGACCAGCGCCTTAAAAAACATACTGACACGCGCCCCCGTGCCGACTAAAACATATTTTCGCGAATCCATTTTAGTTCCCTCCTGTACCAGACCCCGGCAAAAGCCACGATCAGAAAACAATTAGTTGACAAATAAGTATCCACACAATACAATCACAGGCATTATAATTGGATATGTCCACATATTCAACTATTGGGATGTACTGCCATATTCTGATGAACGAGTAAGGTTTAAGAAAGATCATGAAATACGAAGTTGACCGCAATAGCGCGTTGCCACGTTACTATCAGGTTTACAGCTCACTGCAAGAGCGCATCAAAGCCGGTGAGTTTAAAGCTGATGAGGCGCTCCCGCCGGAACGTCAGTTAGTAAAAGACTACGGTGTGAGCCGCATTACCATCGTCAAAGCACTGGACACGCTCGAAAGCGAGGGTTTTATTCGTCGAGAGCATGGACGTGGAACCTTCGTCAACGCACAACCATCAGTTGCGGCCGAAGAAACACCGACCATTGCGTTTATTTCCGGCGTTATGGTGCATCCATACATTTACAGCGTACTGATGGGCACGGCACGCGCCGCGGCAGAAAAACACTACAGCCTCTATATGATCGGGCTGCACACGGAAGAGGTGGACGATCAATTTGCGCTTGAGCAGGCGACGGCGAAAAATGTCGCCGGTGTGGTGATCTACCCGCGTCCCGGAGAGAAAGACTACTCGCTCTGCCAGAAGATCCTTGAACGGGGCATCCCGCTGGTGATGGTTGACCGTTACTACAAAAGCATGGAAAACGACTACATCATCTTTGATGAAGAGGTTGCCAGCTACCAGCTTACGAAGTATATGATCGAAAGAGGTCATAAAAACATTGCTTTGCTCACGCATTATGAGGTCGAGGCGAGTAGTATCCACAACCGCATTCGTGGTTATCGTCGCGCACTTGAAGAGCATGACTTGTACCAGGATGATCTGCTCTGGTTCGATGTCTATGCGGGGTTGCATATCTCTAAAGGCCAGATCGGCAATGAAAAAATGACCCGTAAATTGCGCGAACGCCTGGAAAACAGTAACGCAACCGCGTTGCTTGCAGTGAACCACGACATCGCTGAACGTTTGAATTATGACCTGATGCTGATTAACGCCGAGCGAACGCGCGAAAATTTTACCCAGGACGGCGACCAGGTCTACGAAATTCCAGTAGAAATCGCCGCTTTCGGTCATCGTAGCCTCGCGGATTTCAGCACATACAACATCGTCACGGCGTTGCAGGTGGGCGAAGACCTCGGTACCCAGGCGATTGACCTGCTGCATCGTCGTTTAAGTGGCGATTCAAGCGATTTCCCGGCTCATATTCATGTGCCGATACAAATTATTTTCCCTAAACCAACTTCTCTAGATAAGCGATCAAATGGTCGCATATCCAATACCAGTGAGAGCGAATAAGGAGGTTTACTCACGTCTATTTTGAGCATCGAACGTGTGACATCTGTTTACAAATTATTCTATTTTACACAAAGGAGCATAAGATAAATGGCTAAAAAAGGACTCTCCAGACGCGATTTTCTGAAGAATTTGGGCATCGGTGGTGCCGGTTTAGCGGCTGCCAGCCTGGTTGATCTCTCGCGTGCCTATGCGCAGAACGGCGAAGAAATCGTCGTGCGTTATCTGGTGCCAAGCTGGGCTTCAACCCGTGACCGTCGTCGTGAACGTCAGGTGGCTTTCCGTGGCGTCGTCGAGAGCTTCAACGAACGCTTTGCCGATCAGGGCATCCGTGTTGAGGAGATCGTCGGTGACGGCAATCCGTTGACGATCACACAGGAAATCGAAGCCGGCAACGTTGACGCGATCTGGTTCAACCACGGCAATTTCCAGAACCGTTATAACTCGGGTCAATTGGTTGATCTTTCCCAATACGAAGCGCAGGTCGGTGAATTCTTCGACTTCGTGCAAGATACCATCACCACGGAAGATGGTGCGATAGCCGCGCTGTGGCATAATACGGATACACCGCTGTATTACTATGATACGACCAAGATCGAAACCCCGCCGACCACATGGTCTGAACTGCGTGAACTGGCGCAGCGTGTAAGGGATGAAGAAGGCGGCAGTAAGTATGCGTATGTGACTCCCTTCGTCGGTTGGTTCCAGATGAACATGGGGATGTACACCGCGCTCGGTGGTACGCTGGTAGACGATGACGGGGCACCAATCGCCTTCACGAATGAAAACCTCGACATCTGGCAGCAGGTGTTTGAACACTCTATGACGCTGATCCGCGATGATCTCATCCCGGCTTCTGCCGTAAGCAACAATCAGAGCCAGATGCTGCCGGATGTGTTCGCCGGGAATGTATATAGTTTCACCGGTAACAGCAACCTGCACATCCGCGAACTTCAGCCCAATCTGCCCCCCGATGAATACGCGAACTGGTCAGCGGCCAAGCTGCCGTACCCGGATGAACTCGAAGACGGTCTATATGTCGCCGGTGGTTGGGGAATCGGCGCGGTCAATAGCGACGACGAAGCCCGCAATGCCGCCGCCGCTGCCTGGGTCATCCACGCGACCAACCCCAGCGCGATGGCGAACACCTGTCTCGCCGGTGGCTGGATCCCGACCCGCCCGGCGATCCTGGCGGAAGATCCGTTCTACGAAGAGGATTCTTTCGCACAGGTTACACTTGAAGCACTTGAAAGTGGTTGGGTCGTCCCGACTGCACCGGTTTTCGTCCCGATGCAGCAGGCCTTAGACATCGCCGTGCAACGTGCTGCGACCGGTGAAGTGACCATCGCTGAGGCACTGTTGGAAGCTGAGGCAGAAACCCAACGCGCTTACGAAGCACTCCAAGCAGAATAAAACCAATAGCACACATCTAACTAAATACGGCGACCGACGATTGCTCGGTCGCCGTTAAACATTGAAAATTAATTTGAGGGACTCCTTATGAGCGCCTTTACCGGTGATAAGCCAGTAGAATCGACATCGTCTCATTCCAAACCAGGGTTGCTGGAGCGGCTCCTTGCCGGACCATGGATCTTTATCATACCGGGCATCGCATTGTATGGTCTGTTTGCCCTTTACCCGGTGTTTTATCAATTTTGGGTCGCTATGACGGATATGACGACCGCGAGTTTTTCTCAAGTAGATTTTGTCGGACTGCGAAATTTTGAAAACATCATTGCTGACCCACTCTTTCGGCAAGCGTTCGTTTTCACACTTTTATTCGTACTGGTGACTGTGCCTGTCCAGTTCATTTTAGGATTTGGGTTGGCGTTATTTTTAGATCAAAAATTGCCGGGTCGGTTGTTCTTCCGTATATCTATTATTATTCCCCTGGCGATCTCCGGCATTATCGTCGGTTTGATGTGGCGCTTGCTATTGCACGAAAGTGAGGTCGGCTTCATCAACGCATTGCTTGTAAGCCTCGGTCTTGAGCCGTTTGCCTGGTTCAGCCAACCGATGAATGCCCGTACTTCGCTCTTTATCGTGAACATCTGGCAAGCGGTAGGGTCAACGATGATTTTCATGCTCGGCGGTTTACAAACACTCGACGGTGAAGTGCTGGAAGCGGCAGAAGTGGACGGGGCCAACCTGTGGCAGCGAATTATTTTCATCAAGCTGCCCATGTTACGTACGATTTCCGGCTTGGCAATCGTATTGATTTTCGCCGGAACGTTCCAGATCTTCGAGAAAGTGCTGGCCCTCACCAACGGCGGGCCAGGTCGTGCGACCGAAACCATCGGTTTCCAGATGTACACGACAGCCTTTCCTGAAAACAGCGTCGGGCAGTTGGGTGTGGGCGCGGCAATTGGCCTGGTGATGTTTGCTTTTATTCTGGTCATTACTGTTATCTATGTGCGTATGATGATCTTTGAGGAAGAGAGGTAAGCCATGGCAACTTTGAACCCGACCGCTCAAAAAGATCAAAACTATACACCCCCCAGTCGCTTTGCCAACATCAACTACGGGAAATACTTTGGCCGCGCCCTGAGCTATGCCTTCGGCATCGCCGTTTCGTTGATGTTTATCTATCCGATCATCTGGTTGTTCAGCGTATCGCTCAAACCGAACTGGGAAATTTACCGTGCGCCACTCCAGCTTATCCCCAGCGATACCCAGTGGACCATCTATCAAGAAATCTTCGACACCACACCGATGCTCGATTATCTCCTGAACAGCGTCATGTATGCGTTTGGTGGCAGTGCGATTACAATGTTTTTCAGCATTCTCACTGCCTATGGGTTATCACGGTATCTGTTTCGAGGGAAACGTGTCTTAATGTTAGGGTTGCTGGCGGTGCAGTTGCTCCCCAACCTCGTCAGGATTATTCCGTTGTTCGTAATGATGAACGCCTTCGAGCTTATTGATACCCGGCAAGGGATCATTTTGCTCTACGGTGCGAGTGGTATCGCCTTCGGTACGTGGTTTCTCAAAGGCTATTTTGACTCAGTGCCAATCGCACTGGACGAAGCCGCACAGATCGACGGCGCTTCACGCTTTCGCATCATCTGGCAGATTTTGCTGCCGTCCATCGTCCCTGGGTTGGCGGCGCTGCTTATCTTGCAGTTCATCGCCCATTGGAACGACTACACAGTCGCCTCTGTGCTGCTGCGTAACCCGGATTTCTACCCATTGACGGTCGGCACATTTACATTGATCGGCCCTGATGAGTCCGATTTTCGCTTGCTGGCAAGTGCGGCACTCGTCAACATTGTGCCGGTGATCTTCGTGTTCTCGATCCTTCAACGTTATCTGGTTTCTGGCCTGGCGGCAGGTGCGGTTAAGTAGTAGTGCGTAACTTACTCATCATCTGGGTCGGGCAGACGATCTCTATGCTCGGCTCATCTATGACATCTTTTGCACTGTCTGTATGGATTTTCGAGCGAACAAACAGTGCAACCGCATTGACATTGACTCTCGTCGCCAGTGCGACACCCTCTGTCATCGTTGTGCTTTATGCTGGTGTCATCGTAGATCGCTTCAGCCGTAAGCGTATTATGCTTATCTCCGATGTGATCGCAGCAGTGAATTCATTGGTTTTGCTGGCCTTAATCGCCAACACGCTCGAAATCTGGCATATTTATGTGCTCATTGCCGTCAGTGCGCCGTTCAGTATGTTGCAACATCTCGCCTACGACGCCTCGCTGACAATGATGGTCGAACGCAAAGATTATGTGCGGGCAGGCAGTCTCGGCTCATTGACACGCTACATCGTCGCCATTCTTGGCCCGGCATTCGCCGCACCGCTTTATCTGGAAATTGGCCTGGGGGGTATTATCGCTATCGACCTATTCACATTCCTTGCAGCCGTTGTCCCGTTGCTGTTGGTCTCCATCCCTGATCCAGCACACTCGACGATAAAGCGTACCGGCTTCCAGCAGATCAAAGACGGCTTTAGCTACATTCGCTGTCATCCTAACTTGTACTGGCTGCTGGCGATCCACGTAGCGTTTGAGTTTTTTCAGATCATGGGGCAAGGTGTCAAAACGCCGATGATCCTGGCACGCACTGGCAACAATGAGGCTGTATTAGCTGCGGTGTCGGTTGCCGCTGGCATCGGCGGCATCAGTGCGGGTCTGTTGATGAGTTCGTGGGGCGGTGGGCAGATCAAACGGCTGCATCTGTATTTTTACGGCTCCATCGGTGGGGCAATCGGCAAGATACTTCATGGGTTGAGCCAGGTGCCGGTGACATGGGTCGGCACACAATTGTTCACATCGACGAACTTCCCCGTGCAGGAAGGAGCCTATAAGGCCCTGTGGATGGAAGAAGTCGAACCGGGGATGCAGGGGCGGTTATTTGCGTTGAGCACATTCGCCATGCGCCTGGTTAGCATCCCTGCGCTGTTAATTGCCGGGCCACTGGCGGATAACATCTTCGAACCGGCGATGCAGACCGGCGGTACACTCTCAGATGAATTCGGTTGGTTGATTGGCACTGGTGACGGTGCGGGTTTTTCACTGTTGTTTGTGTTGTGCGGCGCATTGATGTTGTGCGTCGCGGTTTTAGGCTTCTGGAAACTTGACCTCACCGGGGTTGGGCAAGCAGAAACCGTCACAGGAGATTGAGCGATACATTTAAAATAGGCCCATTTCACTCGTCCACGTTATTGTGCAGTTCTACCCCTCTATTTTGAGCGTATTTTTTCTCTCAAGTTGACCCGTGCTTTTTCTTAACTCACGATTCATGCCATAGATAGTTAAAATATCTTTTGCTTCCAACCGACAAAAAAGGACTATACTAAAGGTTACAAAACAGTAATCTTAACAGAGGAACCGGACATTGAGCGGTGAAACCGTCATGGTCGTAGATGACTCGACCGAAAACTGCAACCTCATTACACGATACGTTTTAGAACCCAACAATTATGTTGCCGTCGTCGCATATGATGGTCGGGAAGCACTTGAACTTATGCATAAGCATCACCCGGATCTTGTCCTGCTCGATTACAACATGCCCCGCATGGATGGTGTGGGTTTCTTGCGGGCGCTGCGGAAGCGTCGCATTGAGGTGCCGGTCATCTTGATGACGGCGGACGGCTCAGAAAATCTCGCCGTTGAGGTCTTTCGTCTGGGTGTGCGCAATTATCTCATCAAGCCTTTCGAGATAGACGAGATGGAAGACGCCATTGCCCGACATTTGACGGAAGTGCGCTTACGCCGGGAAAAAGAAGCGTTGACCGAGCGCGTCATCCAGGCGAACAGAGATTTACAGTTGCGCGTGCAAGAGCTTAATGTGTTTCACAGCATTGGCAAGAGCGTGACCGGGTTGATGGACTTGGAAAAATTACTGCCGCGCGTGCTGGATGCCGCCATTCAGATGACCCACGCGCAGCAGGGCTTTCTGTATCTGATCGAAGATGATGCCCTGGTTTGCCGGGCGAAGAAGCTCATCCAAAGCATCCATCGACTGGGTGAAAAGCACGGCAGTGCCCTGGCGGAACGTGTGATGCAAACCGGACAACCGATCCTCTTAGGGCGGCAGCAGATCGACAAGATGAAGATCGACATGGCAATGAACGCCGCTTACGTCCCGATGGTGTTAGGCAATACCGTAATCGGCGTACTCGGTGTGGAAAATGTCACCAAAGATTCGGGCGTTTTCTCCCAACATGACAGCGCCCTACTCAGCACGCTCAGTGACTACGCCGCGATTGCCATCTCTAATTCACGCAACTACGAGGCCGTTAAGCTCTCTAAAGAACGCGAGAAGCGCATCATTCGCGGCACGTTTGAGCGGTTCGTCTCACCCTCTGTCGTAGAGAAAGTGCTGGATAAGCCAGAATCCCTGCAACTCGGCGGGCATCGGCGCGAGATCAGTGTCTTGTTCGCCGATATACGCGGTTATACCGCATGGAGCGAAAACGCCCCACCGGAAGAAATCGTAGAGACGTTGAATCACTATCTCAGCCTCGCTGCCGAGGTCATCCTCGCCTGGGAAGGCACGCTGGATAAGTTCTTCGGTGATGGTTTGATGGCGGTCTTCAACGCACCGAACGACCAAGCCGACCACATCCACCGGGCCGCCGATGCCGCCCTGGCACTGATGAAAGCGTCGAACGAAGTCTCCGAAATTCACGGTCACCGGTTGTCTTATAGCATTGGGGTGAACGTCGGCGAAGCGGTCGTCGGGTACATCGGCACTGACCGTGCCGTGAACTACACCGCTATCGGCGACACGGTCAACCTGACCAAGCGGCTACAAGAATACGCCGCACCGGGTCAAATTCTGGTCGCGGAGACCGTGATTCATCGTTTGGGCGGGCTGGTGCAGGCACGTCCGTTGGGCGAGGTCAAGGTCAAGGGACGCAGACAGCCCACGCAAGTCTACGAATTGAACGGTCTGCATTACCCCAGCGACAACTTCATCTCGACCTAGTACACGTCAGCGGAAGTACAGCTACAGTATGGGAAATCAGAATAATCCAAGGAAGAGGCTTGACAGCTTACTCACCACTCCTAAAACTAGCTGATGGACTATTTCAGCCCGGCTGTACTAGTCGCGCTCTTGCTGGCGCGGGTCGCTTTTCGCCTCACGGAAGCTGAAACGAATCGGCGTCCCCTCAAACGGATAGACCGCCCTGAGTTGGTTTTCCAGAAAGCGACTATAGGTAAAGTGCAGCAAATCCCGGTGGTTCAGATGGAACAGAAACAACGGCGGCTCGGTGGCGACCTGTGTCGCGTAGTAGATTTTGAGACGGCGGGTGCCTTTCATCGGTGCCGGGTGCTTTTGAACGGCAGCGCGCAGAATGCGGTTTAGCTCCGAGGTCGGGACGCGAATGAACCGGTTTTCATAAACACGGTTCGCCATATCCAACACCTGATGGATACGCTGCCCGGTGAGCGCACTGATAAAGATCACCGACGCGTAGGGGACGAAATGCAGTTTCTCACGCACTTCTTGCAGGTAAGCTTCGAGCGTGCCGGTGTCCTTCTCGACCGTATCCCATTTGTTGACGACAATCACCAGTCCTTTGTGTTGCTCCAACACATAGCCGGCGATGTGTTCATCCTGCTCGGTGACGCCTTCGGTCGCGTCAAGCATCAACAGCGCGACGTCACAGCGTTCGATGGCTTGCATCGCCCGGATGACGCTGTATTTTTCTACACCGGGTGCGATCTTCCCCCGGCGACGAATGCCAGCTGTGTCGATTAGGGTGATATCTTCTTTGTTCCAGCGAATTTTACTATCGAGCGCATCACGGGTGGTGCCTGCCACCGGACTCACAATCGCACGATCCTCGCCAAGCAGTTTATTCAACAGCGTGCTTTTACCCGCGTTAGGCCGTCCGAGAATGGCAATTTTAAGGTGATCGTCTTCCTCTTCTTCGAACAGAATTTCAGCCTCGGTCATCGCGTCGATAACCGCGTCCAGCAGGTCACCGGTGCCGATGCCATGAATGGCGCTCACCCCGACGACTGGCCCCAGCCCCAACGCATAAAACTCGAAGGCGTCACTCTGCTTCTGGATGGTATCGGCTTTGTTGGCGGCGACGACGACCGGCTTACTGGTGCGACGCAGGATCTCTGTGATTTCTTCGTCAGCGGCGGTGATGCCATGCGTGATATCCACCAACAGGACGACCACATCAGCATCTTCGATGGCGAGCATCGCTTGGGCGCGAATCTGCGGGATGAACTCCACGCTGCCCTCTGCCAACGGGGACTCGTCGCGGGTGCCTTTCGGCTGGTAGATCTCGATGCCGCCGGTATCGACGACGTTGAATGTGATCCCGTTCCAATCGGATTCACCCATCAGGCGGTCGCGGGTCGTACCGGGGATTTCGTGCGTGACGGCGACTCGCCCGCCGACCAGACGATTGAATAATGTGCTTTTGCCTACGTTCGGTCGCCCGACGAGCGCGACCAGCGGTTTACGTGCCATGACCTTATTTTTTCCACTTCTATACTGGGAGTGACCCTTATCATAGCAAATTTGTGACCGCTTATCTATGGCGATGGTATCTCAGTGGTTTCCGTTAGCACGGGGATGGTCACGGTCACGGTTGCGGGTAACACCGTGATGTCGTAGTCTTCGGCCTCCAGGTTGACATTCGGTTCAAGGTCATACACGCCGGAGTCCAGGTTGCTTACGTCAATGGAAACCCGAATATCATCACTGGTGAGATCGTCCAACAGCGCGGCGGTCGCGGTGACGACCAGACTGACCTGCTGCGGCGTAAGCTCGACTTCGATACCTTCCGGTGCGCCGACGATGCTGACGGCCATATTGTCAAAACGGCGGGTTGCGGTGGGCGCGATGATCTCGACAAACACACTGACTTCCTGCTCGTCACCCAGAATGGGCAGCGCCAGCCCAGCGGGGAAGTTGACCGGCACACTGATCTCGAAATCGTCGGTACGGTCGGTCAGGTCGATCTCCTCGGTGAGCAGCGATTCAGGCAGTGATGCCAGATCATCACGCGAGCCGATGACTTGAATATCTTGCGGGCTGTAATCAATGTTGCCAATGGAATATCCCTCTTTAAGGGTTTCGGTGTTGATGTCCGGTGAGACGTCGATCTCTTTGATGTTGTTGCTGGTAGCGATGCCCACCTCAACGATGACTGTCTCCGGTTCTACGGTCACGGTATCGACCACATCCCCATCAGCATCAACCGGCTGCAAGCGCACGCTCTGGGTGACGTTATCACGGGCGTCCTCGAGGTCGAGCGTGGCACGCGCCGCCACGACCCGCTGCACCTGGCTTGATGGCCCGGTGACCTGTACCTGGCTCTCTAACGCGACCGGCGCAGAGACCACATAGCTGATCGGCGGACGGGTGATAATCGGTGTCGTGACCTGCACCTGTTGAGAAAGCACCTGTTCAAGCACCACTTCAACTTGCCGGGGTTGTGTATCCGCAATGACCCCATCGCGGGTGACATCGGAGGCGAGAGTGACGAAGTGTGTCCCCGGTTCCAGACCTGTTAAATCGGCTTCAACGATGATGTCTTCGGTCGTCAACAAGCCGACGACCTCCTGCTGGGCACGGACGTTCACCCGTACGCTGCGGGTTGGGTGATTTACGATGACGAGGCCGGGGTCGGTCTCAAACTGGACGTTCACGCCGAGGAAGCGTCGCTCCTGGACGTCCTCAGTCACCGCGATCACCCAGATGAAGATCGCCAGTGCCAGTGATGCACCAAACCACAAGATATTATTCACGATGCGATTTCGATTAAATTGTCGTTGTTTGCGGATCACAGTTCTGTCCGTTGTTATTGAGAGAGTGTCTGCCGAAGCCGGTCAAGCAACCGCGCCCAGACTGATTTTTCTTGATCGGCCTGCGGACCGTAGAACGCATTCAAGATCGTGCGTAGACGCTCGACATCAAGCCGCGAAACCATGCGCCCACCGTTGGTAATGGCAATTTTGCCCGTTTCCTCGGAGACGACCACACACAACGCATCACTGACCTCACTGATGCCCAATGAGGCCCGGTGACGTGTGCCCATTTTGCGGCTAGGCAAGTTACGGTTCGCGGTGAGGGGCAGCACACACGCCGCCGCCGCAATATCGCCGTCACTGTCGATGATGGCTGCCCCATCGTGCAGTTCGGTTTTAGGCCAGAAGATGGTCAGAATGATCTGTGCGTTGACGTTGCTGTCCAACGGAATGCCGGTACGGATAAACTCATCAAGGCTGCTGTTGCGCTGAAGAACGATGAGCGCACCGTGCCGCCGTTCAGACAGTTTCTCCGCCGCCTGACAGATCTCATTGATGATCGTCATACGCCGGTCTTCCGGTGCCTGCCGGTTGATGAGAACGCCGCCCCTGCCGAGGCGTTCCAGCGCACGGCGGAGTTCCGGTTGGAAGATCACGGGGATGGCGACCGCAAGCACGGTCAACGTGTTACGTAGCAGCCAGTCCAACGCCTGTAGATCCAGCACATTTGCCAGCAACACGAGGATCACATAGGTGATGACGGTGCCGCGCAAAAGAGCGACCGCCTGCGTCCCACGGAAAAGAAAGCTCAACCCGACAAAGACGATTGTGACTATGAGAATATCAACGATAGCAAAAGGATCGTTAAATAAGATTTCAATCGCCCAATTGAGTTCCACGCAACTACCCTTATCTAACGAAACACGGCCTGATTCCTCAGGCCGCCATTGTGACATACTCCCCACGCCCAAAGTCGGGGGCTTCTGCCGTCAACAGCAATACTATCCAAAGATAGTCTGACTCAGCCTCTTGCAGTATGCGCCGATGCCCCGGCGAGGATGTCACGGCACGCAATCGAATTTTTACATCATGTACTGTGTATTTGACATCGAATTGATGGTCAGTATACCACAAAATACGCCGACGCGCTCTGCATCCCGTGAATGTATTCGGAAGTCTTGAGCGCGTTTTTCGATAGCGGATAATACCGTGTGGCACTATCGACCTACGCTCACCCTCCGAGTTGAGAAAGCAACCGCTTGTAATCGTTCATGTTATCCGGGCCGAGTTTGATGATCTGCTGGATGGTCTTACGAGCGTCTTCCTGCATCCCAGCTTCTAGCTGCAACTCACCGAGGACGTCGAGCTGGTCAATGGCGTCGCTCTTACGCTTCATCTGGCGGTACATCTGCGCGAGGCGAGAACGCAGACCGGTATCATTCGGATAGAGCTTGACGAGTTCTTCCAACAGTTGCACGATCTTGCTGAACTTCTTCTTCCGGGCGTAGATGCCGAGCAGCTTGTCCAGATAGCGAATGGCATCTACCTGATTGGTGAGATTGTAATTCAGGTCAACCAGCATGCGGTAAGCACGCTCGTCGTCGTCCTTGAGCGCGACGATCTCCTCGTAGGTTTTAATAGCACGGCGCGTATCCAACCGCATTTGATCCATATCCGCGAGGTTGTGTTTAATGATGACGATCTTTTCCGGATCGGCATCAATACGCTTTGCCAGACGCTCTGCTTGTTGGAACATCTCACGGGAGGGGTCGAAGTTACCAAGCTGGTTATAGGTCTTGGCAAGGTCAATGTATTGCTCAAGCACTTCGTCCAGGCGTTCTTCGCTTTCCAGCAATTCGATCAAACTTTTACGCACGGAAACATCCAGCGGTGCCATCTCCAGCACCTCACTGAGGATCGAGGCGGCACGGTCATTTTCGTCACGCGCCATGTACGAACGCGCCACCGCATTATATTTTTTGATTGCCTGCCGCAGACGGCCTTCACGCATCATGATCTCCGCCATGCGGACGTGAATGGGCAGATAATACGGCGAGATTTCCACCGCGCTATGGGCGCTTTCCATCGCCAGCGTCAGCAACCCTTGCCGGATGTAAGTGTCAATTTGCGAAACAATGCCGGCTAACTTATCACTGCCACCCGTACCGAGGAAGTCCACGACCCCCTGGTCGCCCTGGTCACGCATGACCTCTTCGAGATGGCGACGTGTTTCTGCGATGCGCTGCTTCCAATCTCTGCCACTCAGCAAGTCAAGGAAGCGGCTGTTCACGGCTTTCAACGAATCGGCGGTGCGACCGTCCAGCGCGGAAAGCAAGCGATTGTAAATCTCACCGAGTTCGGTGGCCTCCTGGGCGTCAACCGCCAGGCTGGTATCGACAGCTTGCAGACTTTGCAACAAATAACGTGCGGCTTTCTTGTGCTGGTCGAGGTCGTAGTATGCCTTGCCGAGCGCATGTAACGCCCCCGCCGATAGTGACGGATCAACCACCGCATCACCCAGATGTTTGACGGCGTCGTCAGGCTTTTCATCTATGACGAGCAGCGTTCCCAGGTTGAACTTGAGCGCGGGATGACGGAGCTTGGACTCAGCACGCTTATACGCGCTGATCGCCTCCGCCACCAACCCCTGCCGCTGGAATTCCATCCCTTTGAGTGCTTCACCACCTGCGGCGTCCAGCGACCCACTCTCGACGACGTGATCCGCCAATTTAATCAGCGCCTTGCTCATGGCCTCCCCCATCGGGCCGAGCGGGTGTGACTCACCGACATCGTCCTCGGTAGTTTCCGCAGTTATGCCAGCGAAACTACTGTTGAAGGCGTCAAATTCGCTTTCTTCGGCCTCCGCTTCGTCATCCTCAAACTTCGGCAGGATGACCTCACCGCCGGAGCGCAGCGCACGCAGTGTGTTCAACGCTTGCGGATTACGACGATCAAGACGCAGCGAACGCTCTACCGCCTTAATAGCTTTGTTGGTTTCGCTCATCCGCTGGAAGTTAAACGCCAGCGTCAAATATTCACGCATCGCCCGTTTCTTATCACCAATGCGTTCGTAAGCCTGTGCCAGCTTGGCATGAATGCTAATCAGGCCGGGGGTCAACTGGGTAGCGCGTTCCCAGTTGCCGACGGCTTTGTCCAGGTCACGCATGGAAAAATACACATCAGCGACATTGACGTACTGTTGCGCGGCCTCTTTAAGACGCCCCATACGTTCTAGCACATCGGCACTTTTTTCTAGTGGGATCGGGTCATCAGGGGCAAGTTGATGCGCCCGTGAATAGACCTTGAACGAGTCGTTCAACCGCCCGGCGCGTAACAATGACAAGCCGAGGTTGATATGTGCTTCCGGGTCTTCTGGAAACTCATGGATCGCCTGTGAATAGGCTTTGATCGCCTGCGGCCATTCTTGATCCCAGGCGGCGTTGTGGCCTTTGTTCATCAGTTGTTGAAAGGCTTCGCGATTACCAGCCATCGTCTCTGCTCTCTATGTCATCAATTTTACGAGTATTGCTTTCTGTGCGTGCAGGCGATTTTCAGCCTGTTGGAAGATCGCCGATTGCGGCCCATCCGCGACGGCGTCGGTGATCTCTTGCCCACGATGGGCCGGCAGGCAATGTAACACGATACTGTCTTTATGAGCGCGGTGCAGCAGGTCATCGTTGACCTGATAGGCTTCAAAGGTTGCGATGCGCTCGGCGACCTCTTCTTCCTGCCCCATGCTGACCCATGTATCAGTATAGATCACATCGGCTTCATGAACCGCCGCGTTCGGCTCGGTGAACGTCTCGACTTGGATGCCGTTTTCCCGCGCAATCTCCGCTGAGGTGAGCATCGCCGCCGCTGGCAGTTCGTAACCCGCCGGTGTAGCGATGGAAAAATCCAGGCCGAAATGGGCACAGGCTGTCAGCAAAGACGCCGCAACGTTGTTTCCATCACCGATGAAAGCCAGCTTCAACCCCTGCAAACGCCCGAAGTGTTCGTGTATTGTCAGCATATCTGCCATGGCCTGGCACGGATGGCGATCATCACTCAGGCCGTTGATGACCGGCACGCTAGCATGTTCCGCAAGCGTTACGACGTGTTCGTGGGCGAAGACTCGCGCCATGATCGCCTGCACATAGCCGGAAAGCACACGCGCCACATCAGGCACACTCTCACGTGTACCTAGCCCGACCTCCGACGGGCCGATCATAATCGCATCACCGCCGAGATGCTTCATCGCCACCTCGAACGACACGCGCGTCCGCAGCGAGGGCTTCTGAAACACCATCGCTAGCAACTGCCCCGCTAGCACCGGACGATTACCACCTGTTTGCCATTCCTTTTTAAGAAAAATTGCGAGATCGAGTAACTCGACAGCGTCATCGCTCGATAGTTCTGTCAGGTCAATAAACTTTTTCATCGGACCCTATAATTTCTGAAGCATATGAAGGCAAATTATACACAATGGCAGTATAGCATAATCAGCAGGGAAACAAAATAAGGCACGCGGGGCGTCCGGCGTGCCTTCGTTTGAATATTCCTGATTCTAACGGATTCTGTGGTTTGAGTGAAAAAGAGGCGATAATGACTGAAAAGTCATTAGATAATCGGTCACCATGCCTCAGAGAAATTGTAACCAAACCAAACAGCTTCTTGCAAAAACATCCAAACGCGTGATCTTGCCCCTCAACCGTGAAATCTACAATCACATGATTGACGAT
>DAOTTX010000214.1:0-14820 GCA_034437515.1 Anaerolineae bacterium | reverse complement strand
GCTGCAAGTGGCGCTCACCGATAACGACGACGATGACGACGACCGTCAAGTTACCATTGACCTGAGCAATCCGAGTGGGGCGACATTAACCAGTCCGTCACAGCACATCCTCACCATCATCGACGACGACAGCATCACACCCGCCGATGTGCCGACCAATCTCTATACCGAAGGGCGGCTAGACCTCGCCCCGGCGACCCCGACTTTACGCTGGGTCGGCGTGCAGGGCGCGACCAGCTACCGCGTCTACATGCAGTACGTGGGCGGTGCTGGCATGGTGATCGACACGACCGCAAACGCGACGGCGATCTGCACCGGTGTGGTCTGTGCGCTGCCCACCGAGGACTTGCTCGACGGTTGGGGGTTGATCGACATCAACGCCAGCGGTGAGGACTTTGAGTGGTGGGTCGGCGCGGACGGCACGGCCTGGAGCCAGCGGGCAGCCTTCACCGTCGATCTGGCACCGGCGGCGCTGCCGCAAGTGACCGTCGCACCCAACCAGGGCCGCCCGACCGTCACCTTCCCCGACGACCCCGGCACGGCCTGGGTGCAGTTCTGGCTGGGGCCGAGTCCCTGGGGGGATTATCTGGCATGGCATGGGCGCGGTGCGTGGGTAGACGAGAACACACCGAGCTTCACCTGCGACGGCACCACCTGCCGCATCGACCCGGCCTGGGACGCCCCGGCGGGTGTCGAGTACACCGTCTGGATGCAAGCGTGGGGGCCGGGCGGCTTCAGCGAAGGTGGGCCGGTGCCATCTGCGCCAAGCTGGACGAACGGCAACACCTTCAGCTACCCGGCGCAACCCGCCGCGCTCCCCGGTGTGCCGGGTGTCGATGCCTATGACGGCAATCAGCCGGTGTTCGGTTGGGAGAGCGGCGCACGTTCGACGTGGTATCACCTCGTCGTGACCACCGCCACCGCCGACACCGTGCTTTATGACAATTGGCACTCGGCGGCACAACTTGCATGTGCGGGGCCGGGCGAAACCTGCACGCTTGGCGATCTCGGCCTTGCACTGACCGCCGGCGCAACCTATAAGCTCTACCTGCAAGCGTGGGGGCCGGGCGGCCTCACCACCGGCGGCGACCTGCCCACCGCGCCCGGTTGGGTCGAGGGGGCGTTCACCTACCAGCCGTAACTGTGTTTGGTCGGCCTATCAGCCGTGTGAATGCTGTGTCGGGTAGCGTTTAGGTACCGGGCGAGGGAGATTTCGCCCGGCTTTGTGCGTTGTTAGTATGCCGCCAGCCAATCGAGGATTTGCGGCAGCAGGTCGTCGTAAGTCTCAAACAGTTGCATTCCGTGTTCGCGACCTTCGTAAGCCAATGGCTCACCGGCGAACCCTTCGAGTTCGACCATGCGCGGCACATCGCAGCGCGGGTACGTGTCGCGGTCGGCATAGACGATGAGCACGGGCAGGCCGTTTTGCAGTGGTTCGTCCGTGCTTACCCCGTGATAGTTGCGACCGGGTGAGACCGCCACTGCCGCCGGACAAATCTCCGTCGCGTCACAGCCGACGATGGCGAGGTTGCTGCCCATGCTTGACCCGGCGATGAACACCGCCGCCGCCCCGCGTTCGTCTTGTAGCCACTGCACCCACGTCAATGTGTCGTCCTGCGCATCCCCCCAATTGATCGCGCCGCGTGTCGCGCCGTGCCCACGTAGATCGACCGCCAGCACATCGTAACCCGCCTCTCGGAACGCCTCAATGACCGGATACCAACTGCTGCGATTGGTGTAAAGCTGGTGCAGCAGTAATAATGTGCGTCCGCTGGGCGCATGTGACGTGAAATATTCCCCCGTGAGCAGCAATCCGTCCTCGGCGGCGACTTCGACGATGGTCGAGTTAGCCGCTTCGTCGATCTCGGCGGTGGCTTCAGGTTCGGGTGTGGTCTCGGCGTCGTCCTGTGCGTGGAGCGTGACGACCAACCCCAGCAGCAGCACGACGATCAGAAGTAATTTTTTAGGCATAATCTTCCCTCATGTTGGATAGCCAGATTCTATTTTATCACGCTGGGGCACATCAGCCACCAGCGGCTTTAGGTGAAGCATAACACGTTCATGGGCTGCGTTGGGTAAACATTGGTGAGACGGCGTATAATGTGGAGCATCCAACAGGAAAGGACAAAGACCAATGGAACGCTGTGATTGGGTCACCGACGACCCGCTGTATATTCAGTATCACGATGAAGAATGGGGCGTACCCGCCCATGATGACCGGCACTTATTTGAGATGTTGACCCTGGAAGGGGCGCAGGCCGGCCTCAGTTGGATCACCGTCCTGCACAAGCGAGAGAACTACCGCGAGGCGTTCGATCACTTCGACGCGGTCAAGATCGCCGCTTATGACGACGCCAAGATTGCGCAACTTCTGGACAATCCCGGCATCGTGCGTAACAGGCTCAAGGTCAACTCGACGGTGAGCAACGCCCGCGCCTTTCTAGAGATCCAGCAGGTGTTCGGCACCTTCGACCGCTACATCTGGTGGTTCGTCAACCATACGCCGATCCAGAACGACTGGCACACGCTGGCTGACGTCCCGGCGACAACGGAAGAATCGCGTGCGATGAGCGAAGACCTGAAGCGGCGCGGGTTTAAATTCGTCGGGCCGACCATCTGCTATGCCTTTATGCAGGCGTGCGGCATGGTCAACGATCACACGGTTAATTGCTTCCGGCATCCGTCGGCACCAGCCAGTGATAGCCATAGCCCGCTAACGTGACTTTCGTCTCGCCGTCTTCCTCAAAGAAATGACCGTTGCCTAATGGAAACGTGTACGATCCGGTCGGGGTGGTCAACGTGATCGGCTCCGGGCTGAGGTTGTGCAGCGCCAACAAGCGCCCATAACGGTCTTCCCGCCAGAAGCACAGCGTATGCTCTGGATACGTTGTGACCCATTCCACATCGGCGCGAGCCAACATCGGCAGGTCTTTACGAGCGGCGATCATCTCACGGATCATCTGAAGTTGTGAGTTCGGCGTGATCTCCTGTACCAGCACATTGACGTGACCATAGCCGTAGTTGGGGTCACTGATGGGCGGTGCGTAGAGCTTTTCCAGCGGTGCGGTGGAAAAACCAGCGTTGGGGTTGTCGTTCCATTGCATTGGTGTGCGGACGCCGTTACGGTCTTCCAGGCTGATGTTATCGCCCATGCCGATCTCATCACCATAGTAGAGCACCGGCGCGCCGGGCAACGAGAACAACAGCGAATGCAGTAATTCGATCCGGTGGCGGTCGTTGTCTAGCAGGGGCGCGAGGCGGCGACGAATACCGAGGTTGAGCCGTTGGCGCTGGTCTGGTGCGTAATAATCCCACATGAACTGCCGGTCTTCTTCGGTCACCATTTCCAGCGTCAGTTCGTCGTGGTTGCGTAGGAAGGTCGCCCACTGGCAACCGTCCGGGATCGCCGGAGTGCGCTCCATGATGTCGATCACATCGGCGCGGTCGTTCTTGGCGATTGCCATAAACAGGCGCGGCATGATCGGGAAGTGAAAGCACATATGGAACTCGTCGCCGTCACCGAAGTAAGGCATCAGATCCCAGGGCCATTGATTGGCCTCCGCTAGCAACACCCGGTCAGGATAATTTTCATCGACGAATCGTCGCACTTCCTTGAGGAATTCGTGTGTTTCGTCCAGGTTTTCGCAGTTTGTCCCCTCTCGTTCGATCAAATAGGGTACCGCGTCGATACGGAAGCCGTCGATGCCTTTGGAAAGCCAGAAGTCGATGATGTCGAGCATCTCCTGGCGGACTTTGGGGTTATCGTAGTTGAGGTCGGGCTGGCTACTATAGAAGCGATGCCAGTAGTATTCGCCGCTCATCTCGTCGTAAGCCCAGTTGGATTCTTCGGTATCGAGAAAGATGATACGGGCATCACTGTATTTGGTCGGGTCGGTCGTCCACACATAATAATCCCGCAGCGGAGAATCCTTACTGCGACGGGCTTCGCGGAACCAGGGATGCTGGTCTGAGGTGTGGTTGACCACCAGGTCAATGATGACCTTCATGCCGCGCCGGTGAATCTCATCGACGGTCATCATAAATTCTTCCATCAAGCCGTACATCGGATCGACACCGTACATGCTGGCGACGTCGTAGCCATCGTCTTTCAACGGTGAAGGATAAAACGGCGTCATCCAGATGCAGTCAATGCCCAGCCATTCGAGGTAATCGAGCTTACCACGCAGCCCCTCGAAGTCACCATAACCATCGCCGTTGCTATCCGCAAACGCCCGTAGATATAATTCGTAGAATACCGCGTTGATGTGCCAATCGACCATGTAGTTTCCCTACTTCCTTATTTGCCAATGAATATTTAGTCGCCGCCGACGTTCGGCAATTCTGAGATATTTTACCAGAACAAACGCGAACTTTAACGCTGTAACTGACCGATACACGAATCAAAAAAGAGCGGCGTCCACCGCTCTTCCGTGTGGGTTTGTGTGTGCTCTACTTGTGGACGGCGTGACCCATCAAGAAGGTGCGCAACATCCACGCCATTTCCTGATGATCCTGCAAGAGTGCGGTGAGGAAGTCCTCGCCGCCGATGTCTTTAAATTCTTCGCTGGCTCTGTTGGCGTCCATACGCAGGTGACGCACCATCGCCTCATGGTCTTCCGCGAGGTTCTTCACCATCTGGCGGGCGTCCGGGTGATTACCGGGCTGCTCGCTCAGGCGGGCGTGTTTGGCGAATTCGTCCATCGTACCGATAGCATATGCGCCATAAGAACGTGACCGTTCCGCGACCTCGTCAATCGTCTCGGCGAGGGCTTCGTATTGCTCCTCGAACAGTTCATGCAAACTCTGGAACTGTGGCCCAATGACGTTCCAATGATATTTACGCAGCTTGACGTACAGTGTCATCTCATCGGCAAGCACAATCTGTAGCAGATCGGCGATGCCTTCACGTTGCGCTTCACTTAAACCTAAAGACGGATGAATATTTTCCTGGTCGGCAATCATCTCAACCACTATGATAAAACTCCTCAATAAAATGTTATTTTCAGTTGTGTCTATACTCTAGTAGGTAGAGTTATACATGAGGTGATCCGAAAGTAAACACTGAGTAACAACAAAGTAAACAAACGCAAAGAAGCGACTGCATGAGCCGCTTAGTAGTGTTCACTTTTGGGGGGATGACTTAGAGGACTTGCATGCTGATTATGACACCTACGCCACCGAGGACGATCAATGCCAGCCCCTGTGAGAGCAGTTCGCTTTCCCAGTTGGAGGACTTGATGAGCGATTTTCCTCGGAACATACGTGCATCCATGTCAAATAAAGTCCAGGCGAACTCACGATCATAGATACACAGAAACCCAAACATCATTACGGTAAAACTTGCGATGATAAGCATAACAATCAACCTCGGCTTCGCTCAATGTTAACGTGTACTCATCATATGCTAACATGGTTTGCAGCCGTGTAAAGTCATTGATTTCTTAATGCTTCGGGCCGATGGCACGTTCGATCTCGTTTTCGGCATCCATAATGAGGACGCGAGGTTCCCAATCTGCCGGCGGGGGGGCGTCCAGGTAGGCAAAAGCCATGATGATGACACGGTCACCGGGGTTGACCAACCGCGCCGCCGCGCCGTTGAGTTGAATCTCCCGGCTGCCGGCGGCGGCGGGGATGGTGTAGGTTTCCAGGCGATTGCCGTTTTCCAGGTCAACCACCAGCACTTTCTCGTAGGGATAGATCCCGGCGGCGTCCATCAGGTCAGTGTCGATGCCGATGCTGCCGATGTAGTTCAGGTCGGCGGCGGTGACCCGTGCCTGGTGGATCTTCACGCGGACCATTGCGATTTGCATTTGTTGCCCTTTCTTTGATGGTGTAGGGCTATTTTACCGCCAATGCTGCGACCTACGTCAAGCGTCATCCAACGGGACGAAGGGATTAAAGCCGTTTTTCCCGCCGAGGTAATCCGGCGCTTCGATGAATAAGCCGTGTCCCTTCACGGCGACCGTGCCATCAGGCAGGGTAACCTCGCACACCGCATAGACCTTACGGCCTTGCTTGTTTTCCACCATCCCGCTGACTGTTATGTCTGTCGCCAGCGGCACACCCCTAATCAGATCAAATTGTAGGTTCGCGGCGACGGCGCGATAGCCACGCACCCAGCAGGCCGCTCCCATCGCCTCGTCTAGCAGCGCGATGAGTGCGCCGCCATGCACATGACCGGGCGGCCCCTGCTTGCTCTCGTCCAGACGGATTATGCCGCTGACTTTGCCTTCCGCATCCTGTTGATAACGCATCCCGAAACCGTGCGGCGGCGGCGCGGTGATGAAGGCCGTGCCACCGATGGGTGTTTTTTCTGTCACGCGCTGTCACTCCCTGATTGCTTCAATTAAGATGAATCTATTCTAGCGTATCCGGGGAGCAAACCATATTGTTATCGTGGTATAAACGAAAACGAATAGCCCTGATTTACCGATGAATTCACGCTTCACTCCGGCTTGCGTCCGCCAGGGTTATAGCGTGTGACCTCGGTTCGTTTTATGATGATAACCCGACCGCACATCAACGCTAAGGGATAAAGTGGAAACAATTTTAAGCACATCAAACGATATGATACGGTCATTATCGCTGATATGCTGACTTTATTCGCTACTCGTTCCTACTAAGGAGGCGAGCGGCATACGCGCCCTGCTGAAGTGAGGTGACTACTGCCGCTAATCTTATGCTGATGACGACCCTACGCTTGATTTTACGTCCGCTGGGGCTGGCGCTGGTCGGCTGCCTGTTGGCGACCGCCATCATGACGTGGGCCGCGCCGCGGCTCGCCGGGGAGACGTACCTGCTGCCGTATGCCAGCACTCAGGGGCGCGTGGTTTACGAACTCTACCTGATGGACATCGGGCGGGGATTGAGCTTTCGCATCCTGTCCGATGTCGAGATGACCGACCAACCGTCGATCTCAGCGGATGGGCGCTACGTGGTCACGGATTACAATCCGCTGACGCTGGTTGACCTTAAATACGACACGACGCGTACCTTCGATGATTACACCCATCGTGATTGGCGTGTGATCTGGTCACCGCAGAGTGACCGCTTCGCCTACCTGAGCGGTGAAGATGCCGCGCTCGTTATTCAATCAGCGGTGGGCGCGGCGCGGCGGCTCGACGCCGACGGGCGGCTCCCCGTGCAGTGGTCACCGGAGGGCGAGCGGCTCACACTACGGATGGACGACATTTTCACCGCCTTCATGACGGTCGCCAGCAGTGAAATCACCGTGCCGGCTGCGTTCGGCGAGGTGATGGTTTACCTCACAGATTGGTCAGCGCGTGGCGATGAGCTGGTCTACGTCTCCCGGTCGATGACTTCGCCACCTGTGTATAAGCTGAACCTGCTCACCGCTGATGATGAAGCCCTCACCCTGGGCGGCGACCTTGAGTGGGTGACGAACATAGACTGGTCACCCGATGGACGTTACATCGCCTATGTGATGTGGGAAGGGCCAGCCAAACGGATTTTTGTCACCACGCTTTCTCCAGATGGACGCGAGATCATCAACGAGATCACCGTGCCGATTGACACGCGGCAAATCCAATGGACGCCGGACAGCCGCCGTCTGTTGTTCGTCGGTCAGCGCGACTCCGACATTTACATCATCGACGCGGTCGGAAGTAATTTGCGCCGTTTGACGGATAATGATCGGATCAATGTGTTGCTCGGCGGTTGACCTGGCTTGATCGGGTGATCGTTTCAAATTTTCTGGTTCTGACGTTTTGGTTGGAATCAAAGTGTGCAGTTGTGCGCCTAACCTCACCCCTGCCGAACGACCCGACCTGTGGTCGGCGTTCTCTTTCACCTCTCCGTTTTGGCAGGGGCGAAGTCATTTCCACTAATTCCAGTAGAGCCAGTAAAATGACGCATACAAGCGGATCATGCGGGCGGTTTCTTCTGCGGTGCGGTGGGGGCTTTGTCGGTGCCACGTTTGAAGACGTAAGTCTGTTCGTTGCCGACCGTGCTAATGCCGACCATCTCCCAGCCCTGTCCACCAAGCTGATTAATCACGACGTTGAAGTCCGCATTTTTAAGCGTGCTTTGCAACTCGCCGTTGACGTAATACTTGGTCGTACCGTAGTTTTTACTGGATTCCAGTGTTAGATATTCCCATCGCTGCATTAGTTGCTCCCTCTTTGATCTGACGATGACGATACAGTCTCTATTATACGTTGACCCGGTCAAAAAGGAATTAACCTTGCCAGTGGTCATATTCCATGTGGCGTGCCGTCCAGCGGGCTTGTTCTGCGCCGTGCAACTTCTCCACCACATGCAGTGACATATCAATCCCGGCGGAGATGCCCGCCGACGTGATGACCCTGCCGTTATCCACAAAGCGTTCTCCGCGCCGCACGGTGACCGAGGGCGCGAGACTTTGCAATAGGTCGAACGCGGTGTGATAGGTGGTCGCGGCGAGGCCGTCGAGCAAGCCAGCACGAGCCAGCAGAAGCGACCCGGTACAAACGGAAAGCGTCAGATCGGTATGGGCGTCATGCTGTTTGATCCACCCCAGCAGCGCGTCGTCATAGATGGCGGTGCGGGTGCCACGTCCACCGGGGATGATGATAATCGCCGGTTCGGGGCAGGTCGCCAACGTGTAGGCCGGGTTGACGCTGAGGCCGTTACGGGCGATGACCGGGCGGTCTTCGGCGGCGACGGTGTAAACGTTGAACAGCGCTGTCTCGCCGTCATTGTAGTCCCGGCTGACGGCGAAAACCTCGAACGGGCCGCAGAAATCCAGCACTTCGACATCATCAAACAACAATATAGCAACATTGCGCGGCATCGACATCAGTCCTCGAAGAACAACGGGGAAAGCAACTGTGCCCGCCCGTTGAACATCAGCTTGAGGCTGGTGTGCATGTACTTCAATCCCGCCGCCGGATCGACCTGTTCCGCCAGCCGGGGCGCGAGTTTATCGCGGTTGCGCTGCGGGTTGGGCAGCACCAGCGGCGCGTGGTCGGGTAAGTTCGCCAGTTCACGCGCCTTGTTGAGCGCGGTACGCAAGTCACCCAGTTCATCAACCAGCCCGTTCTCGATGGCCTGCTGGCCCGTCCACACACGCCCACCGCCGATGCCATCGACCGCCTCTTGTGACATATCGCGGCTTGCCGCCACCCGCCCGGTGAACTGATGGTAAATGCTCTCGATGGCGTCACGGGTTTGCTGGCGCTGTGCTTCGGTGTACGGGTGCTGATCGCTGGCGAAATCGGCATTGGCCCCGCGTGTAAACTCGATGCGGTTGATGCGCAACTTCTCGAACGCGCCCTGGGTGGTCGGCTTGCCGGACACCACCCCAATCGAGCCGGTGATCGTCCCCGGCTGCGCGACGATCCACTGCGCGGGTGTCGCGACGTAATACCCGCCGGAAGCGGCGACACCGTTCATGTAGACCACAACCGGGCGTGTTTTCGCCAGTTCGTCCAACGCGGAGGCCATCGCTTCGGAGGCGCTGGCAGAACCGCCGGGGCTATCCACATAAACGATGACCGCCGCCACACCGTCGTTGTCCATCAGGCGGCGTATCTGCTGTACCACCGTCAGGTCACCGGCACGCTCACCACCGAGCAACGGCACCGGCACATCGACGGGGGGGCTGGCACTTTCGCCATCGACGATGGCACCGACAATGGGCAGCAGCGCGACAAATTTCTCGGTCGGCGGGTTCCATTTGAGAAAGAGTTGCTTTTTCGCCGTATCCCAGGTGGTGATGTGATCACGCCGGGTGTTGAGGTGGGCGGCGAAGCCTTCTTCGTTGACTAACGCATCCACATAGCCTTTTTCCAGCGCGGTTTGATCGGTATAAGGCGCGTTGTCGATCATCTCGCGGACGGCGTCGGCGCTCATATCGCGCCCTTCCGCGATGCCCTTTACGATCATCTCATAGCGTGAATCGAGTAACCAGTTCAGTTGTTGTTCACCTTCCGGTGAGATGTCATTGCGGGTGAACTGATCCAACGCACCTTTGAACGGTGAAATAGCGACTGACTCGATCTCTACACCCACACGCTCCAACGCTTCTTTGAGGAACACCGAAGACAAGCGCAAGCCGATCGTCTGCAACATGCCGCTGGGTTGCAGCAGAATCTCATCGGCGGCGCTAGCGATGTAGTAGGTTGCAGTGTCATAATTGGTGGCGTAGCATAGCACCCGCTTACCCTTCTCTCGCAGGCGTAGCATGATGTCCCGTAGGGTTTGTAGATCCGCCAGCGACATCTGCATCCCACGTAAATGCAAGACCACACCCGGTGTGCGCGGGTCATCGGCGATGAGCCGGAAGGCGCGTTCTAATTCGACCAGACTCAACGGTGGATCACCGAATATGCGGCGACGAATAAAGTTGCGCGACTCTGGCAACATGGGAATCGCCTCGTCTAATGTGAACAGCACGTAGCCGATGCGGTCAATTTGTTCACGCCGCCGGTTATCAATTTCAAACAATATGCGCCGTGACAGGTAAATTGGGTTTACAATACTATTGGGATTGGTAAATTCTCGGAACACGGTTGTCCTCTGTGCATATGCAAATCAGGTTATATGTATTATAGGACGTTTTGCACAATTCAACGATACATAAGGCGATCCGGTTTGAAAAACTCACCACAAAACTGGCAACAGACCCTCAGACAGTGGTTTCTTGATCCGTTAGCGCCACTGGATGACCGCGATTCTTATCACCGTGCGCAGGCACTCGCAGCACTCGCCCTGTCGGTCTTTGTTATCGCGATCGGGATGACGCTTGCTTTTTACGTCACCTCACCCAATAACCAATTCCTCCGGGTGAATATCCTTGCTGTGCTGACGGTCTTATTCACCTATGGGCTGGCACGGACGCACTACCAGCGCACGGCGACCTGGGTACTTTTGCTCGTCTGCTCCATCCCGATACTCTATACGGCGGCCCCCAATCCAGACACAGCCTATGCGGAACTAATTGGCCTGGCATATCTCGTGATTCCGTTGTTAATTGCAGGCTTACTTCTGCCGCTTGCAAGTTTGGTGGCATTCTCGGTGATCGTCCTGGCAAGCATCCTCGCCGCGCCGTTGCTCTACGATGGCGTAACACAGGATGCTAATCTGATCGAACCATTTGGCATCGTCGGTAGCACGGCAGCCATGCTGGTCTTGATGCGGTTGTTGCGGGCGGGCTATCTCGTCGATGGTGATAATCAACAGACCACATGGCAAAGTCTGCACGATTTTGCCCCGCTCGGGGTGATCGTTTATCAAGCGGGGGTGATCGTCAAAATAAACCCCAGCGGTATGAAGATGTTCGGCGCGTCGGATGTGGATGAGGTCATCGGGCAACCCATCACCGATTTCTTCGACCAGAACCTTAATCGTGAAAGCGAAAGTGTGCGGCGCTTCGAATACAAAGATAGCTATGCGTTGGAAATGCGTGAGCTGCTACATCGGCTGGACGGCACCACTCGTGACACGATGATCATCTCGACACCTGTCATTCATCAGCAGCGGTTGGCGACACAGATCATTGTGACCGACCTCACCGCGCACAGCGACGCCGAAGCGCGCCTCAAAGAACTTGAAAGCAACTACGCTAACATCCGCCAGGTGGTGATGGATTACGCCTACGAAGCCGAATATCGTGATAGGAAGTTCATTGTCGTCTGGCTGAGTGACACCTTTACCCAGTTGACCGGCTACACACAGGCGGAAATCAACCGAAGTGGTTATGCGTTGTTTGTCCATCCTGATGATCTGTATAAGGTTGAAGCCGGTCGGCAACAATTGATGAAAGGGCAAACGGCGACGGTCGAGTTCCGCCTGATGACCAAAGCAGGCGAGACGCTCTGGATTCGAGACTACCAGAGTCCGATCTATGATAAAAACAAGCAAAATCTGGTCGGTGTCTCTGGGATCGCGCAGGACATCACGCAGCGCATTGAAAGTGAACACCTACTGCGTGAGTATGCGCTGCAACAGGCTGTCATTGCAGAACTCGGTCAGCGTGCGCTGAACCCGGCGGAACGGGTCAGTGATTTGCTACAAGAGGCCGCTACGCTGGCGGTGCAGGTGCTTGATGCTGAATACGGCTTGATCGTCGAAGTGGACGAGGCGCAGACCAGCATGAACCTGCGTGCGAGTGTCGGCTGGCAGGACAAAGTACTACCCGATTCAATGCGCATCGCTAACTCTAACACGCAAACTGCCTATACGATCAGACGCAAAGAGACCATCGTCACCAGCAACTATGGTGCTGACCCGCGTTTTAAGAGCGAACCGACGTACGAAACGTATGGTATCCGTAGTGGTGTTAGCGTGTTGATCGCGGTGCAGCAGCGTATTCTAGGTGTCATCGCCGTGCATACGACTGAATTGCGCAACTTCACGCTGGAAGACGTGAACTTCCTCCAGGCGATTGCCAATCTGCTGGCGGCGCTATTGGAACAGCATCGCATCCGGCAAGCCGAAAACGAACAACGGGTATTAGCAGAAGCCCTGCGTGATACAGCGGAGATGCTCAACAGCACGCTTGAGTTAGAAAAAGTGCTGCAACGCATGTTGACTAACCTGTCGTCGGTGCTGCCGCACGATGCGGCGGTGATTATGCTGATTGAGGACGACAAGGCACGCGCCATCAAACAATCTGGCTTTGAAAAGTATCAAGATAATTTCAATGACATATTCGACATGGAATTCGAGATCAGCGATCTCTTTCGAGACATGATCTCGGCTATGCAGCCGGTCTCAATCCCAGACGTTTCGCAGGATCCCCGCTGGATCAGCATCGAGGGGACGGAATGGATTAGGTCTTACATCGGTGCCCCTATTCAATATCAAGGACGCTTGCTTGGGATCATCAACGTCTATGGGACGACCGTTGGGCGTTTTGACAAAACGCAGGAGCAGCGCCTGATGGCATTCGCAGATCAAGCCAGCATCGCTATACGGAACGCCAATCACGCGTACGAGCTTGAACAGACCGTCGCCCAGCGCACACATGAACTCGAGGTCGAGCGCAAAACCATCCAGACGATTTTAGAATCCACCGGCGAGGGCATTTTCTACACCATTGATGGCTTCATCCGTTATGCAAACGAGACTCTCTGCGCAATGGTCGGCTACACACAACGAAAACTCGAAGGCCGGCATGTACGCTTCTTGTTAGCGGAGGATGCCGAGATTCAACCTGACCTGTGGGAGAATCTGCGCGCACACATCAACATGCAGAACGTTTGGCGTGGGGAAAGTCTTCTCCGGCGTTGCGGTGGCAGCACGTTTGACGCCGGGCTGACGCTCTCTTTGGGCAGTGACGGTCAAAGTGTGGTGACGCTCGTCCGTGATATTAGCCAGTTCAAGCTGTTAGAGGCGCAAAAGGCGCGTTTCATTGCAACCGCCTCGCACGAACTCCGCTCACCGATCTCCGCATTGAACACCCGCCTCTATATGATGAAGCATAATCCTGAAGATATGCCACAGCACATCACACTGATGCGTGACACCATCGAACGGTTAAACCGGCTGGTCGAGGATTTGCTGGACATTTCACGGTTTGAAAAAGGGGTTATCCAGTTACGCCGCGTCCACCTGATCTTACAGGAAGTCGTGCAGTATGAGTTCGACCTTCAATCCATAGAAGCCGAGCATCAAGACATTCGTTTTGAGCACCAGATGGCAGAGACACCGTTCAGCATCTTCGCTGACCCTGACCGGCTGTCGCAAGTGCTGACGAACCTGATTAGCAACGCCTTCAAGCATACCGAGGTCGGTGGTCGGGTGATCGTCAAAGTCTATGCACAGGCTGAAGAGGCTTATATCGCCGTGCAGGATAACGGCGCTGGCATCGCCTCGGAAGACCTGCCCCACGTCTTTGATCCTTTCTTCCAGGGCGGCGAAGCCAAAGACGGGGCGGGTCTCGGCTTGAGCATCAGCCAGGAGATCATTCATCTGCATGGCGGTGAGATCACCGTAGAAAGTGTGCTCGGCGAGGGCAGCACCTTTACCGTGTGCCTCCCGTTAGGCACCCCTGACGCTTGAGCAAAATCGACGACACACGCTACCCGAAAGCATCAGGAGGTGATGATTTGATGTGGCGTCTGTGTGCAATTTCATGCGTTCTAATCATGATGTGTGTGGCGTGTAATCCACAGGTAGCAACAACACCCACCCCAGGTGAAACCTCATCACCGGTCGCGGTACGAACTGCCCCACAGCCGACGGACACCCTACAGATCGTCGTCACCCCCATCATCGCGTTGAATATCCCCACCATAACGCCGCCGTGTGCCGGTCGTCCCGCCACGCGCTTGATTATCGGTGAGGCCGGGCAGGTCAACGAAGAAGACATGCGTCCGTTGAACATCCGCAGCGGCCCCAGCACGGATTTTCGTACCGTCGGGCGGCTGGAAGTGCGCGAGGTCTTCAATGTGCTTGGCGGTCCCGAATGCGGCGGCGATTACGTGTGGTATCGCATCCGCCGGCAGGACGGCGTGGAGGGGTGGATTGCTGAAGGTGAGCCGGGCTTGTACTACGTAGAACCATTCCTCCCCGGTTGATTTACCGCCCGAATGCGCTATAATGACGGCGTCAAGAAATTCGTCAAAAACTGGTGCTTGACAGATTTGACGAAGTAGAATACCATGATATAATGGGGCATTGGCGAAATTGGTATACGCATGCGCCTTAAAAGCGCCTGTCTTCGGACGTGTGGGTTCGAATCCCACATGCCCCACATTAGAAAAACGTAACTACTCAGGTACCCCCACGTCATTCGGATAACAAGGGGTCATAGCGGGTATCTATCGGGCTACAATTTATTACACACATTCACAACTATATTGTGATTTGTGCCAT
>DAOTTX010000213.1:0-1560 GCA_034437515.1 Anaerolineae bacterium | reverse complement strand
TGTCGGCCTTGACGGTGAAGGGTTGCCCCACATTGGGGACCTGATGCAGTATCGGGATCGCGGTATAGAACCCAGTGACATCCGGCAGACTATCACGCCTTGTGAGCGGTACGGGCTGGATATTCTACCCGCACCGCCTACCCCAACCGGCTTGAGCTTCACCGTGCCCCAGGCGTGGGAGCTGGCTTTGGTCTTGGCCGAGTTGTCATACGAGGTCATGGTGATCGACTCACCGCCCGGCTTGACCCAGGGCACCCTCACCCAGGCCCTTTTACAAGACAACCGGGTCAACGTGGCCTTGCTGCCCTTCACCGATGACCGGGCCGGGGTAAAGGGGTTTCGGGAAGCCCGTTCACGCATGTTAGAAAAGGTGCCCCAGCAGAACGTCATCCCGGTGCTGATGCGAACCAGGCCGGACGTGATACAAGAGGCCGGTCAAATTCCAGAACTACAGGGGATGGACGTGCTAGAAGTGCCCTATCATGCCGACCTGGCGCGTTGTCCGGTCCTCTCCCCTAACGGGCACAGACCTGGTATGACGATGTTGCGGGCCGTCTTTGGCAATTCCCGTGACGAGGTGAGCGTGGCATTCGATGCGTTGGCACAACGCCTGACCGGTGTGATGGCTACAGTAAAGCAATAAAGCTGAAGGAGGGAACATGGCGTTGGAACTGAACGCGGCAGAGCTGGACGAGGTTAGGATTCACCTGGCTGAACGCCTGCCTCCTCAAGCGTTGATGCGCCTGGATCACAAACAGGTCGAGCGTGTATTGCGTGATGCGATAGAGCGGCAGCAGGTCCTCAAGAAACGCCTAAAAGGTGTGGCGCCCGGCAGTCATGATCTTGAAAAGATCGTCCAAGAGGCGGTGGGGTTGGGCGAGTTGACCGCACTGGTCAATGATCCGAGCGTCACCTCCATCTTGGTCTTGGCCGGAGCGCGGGTGATGTGTGAGGTAAGCGGAACCTGGACGACACCCACCATCCCCAAATGGACCGATGAGAGCTTGCGCCGGGTCGCTCAGGCATTGACCCTGCGTGGCGGTGGGCACCTTGACCCCGGTCAGCCATACTTTGACGGCGTGTTCATGTCCGATGACGGCGCGCCGATCCGGGTGAACATCTCGTCGCTGGGCGACGATGGTGAACAACCTTTCACCATCGCGATCCGGCGCGTGCGGAGCAAGGAGGCGCTGTTCACCCTGAGGGCGCTGGTCGAGAAAGGCTCCCTGTCGCCGGAGATGGCCGTGTTTCTTCATTCGGTGGCCAACGCCCCGGTGGGAACGCTCGTCATCGGGCCGGTGGGGACGGGCAAGAGCACAATCCTGCAGGCGCTGGAACTAGAGATGCCACGTGTACCCATCGCGGTGGTAGACGACCGGACCGAGTATATGCCGGTGAATGCCGCTTCGTTCATTCAGCGCACGCCACCCCCGCCGCCAATGACCAGCCTGGACCGGCCTCACGCCGACCTGTCTATGGTCCTATGGCTGACACTACGCCAGCACGCCCGTATCCTCATCGTCACCGAGGTGCGTGGGGCCGAGACGGCTTCTATGCTGA
>DAOTTX010000212.1:0-43969 GCA_034437515.1 Anaerolineae bacterium | reverse complement strand
ACATCGAAAATTAAGTCAATGGGCTGGACGCATCCAGCCCGGAAGATGACTCGTCATGTGGGCTTGATTCAGAGGTGGATATGGACAAACCAATTAGAATTGTCCGAATGTAGGGGCAGGCACACGGGCCTGCCCAGGGCGACCATGCCGGGTCACCCCTACGAGTTACGAACGTGTTTTTATCTGTTAGTACTTCTTCACGATTGAGCGATAGACCGCCGGTTGACGGTTCTGGATGAACTGGTATTCCTCACGGTTTTTGCGCACCTCGTCGAGGTCGATGCGAGCGACGGTGAAGCCTTCCAGCGGTTCGCCGGTGTCGGGGTCGGTTTCTTCCGCAAGCGAGGCGTAAATCTGCCCACGCGGGCCGATGATCATGCTTTCTCCGCCGAAGCTGAGTGTCACATCCTCACCGACGCGATTGGCTCCGGCGACGTAAACCGCGTTCTCGTAAGCACGCGCCCGTAGATACGTCTTCCACTCGTCGATCTGCGCCGCTTCCCAGTTGGCGACACACACCAGCACTTCTGCGCCGTCCAGGGCGAGGCTGCGTGCCACTTCGGGGAAGGCCAGATCGTAGCCGATCATCATGCCAATCGTGCCGATTTCTGTATCGGAGACGGGCAGTTTGTAGCCCTCGCGGAACGCCATGCGTTCCTCACCGCGTAGATGGATCTTGTTGTACACGTCGATCAACTCACCATCTGGGCCGACCAGAATGGCGGAGTTATACAGCACGCTCTCGACCTTCTCTTTGGTCACCATGCCAAAGGCGACGTACACGCCGTATTCGTTGGCACGCTGGGCGATCAGGTTGATGGTCGGGCCGGGGACGCGCTGCGCCAGTTCGGTAAAGCGCACACCCAGTTCGTAGCCGCTGGTAATCAATTCAGGGAAGACGATCAGGTCAACGCGCTGCTGTGAGGCGATCTTAGCGATCATCTCGGACATTTTGACAAGGTTTTCTTCGGCCTCGCCGAGCAAAGGTTTCATCTGCACAGTGGCGATGGTAATTTCACGCATAGGGTCTTTTTCCTCTTGTTGTGTTGTTTACGCAACCCATTGTACCAAGATGTCCGGCGTTATTCTTGCCACAAAGAAGCCAACTCGTAAAAACTTGTTACGATTGAATCATTAATACAAACCTTCGCTTGCGTGTTATATCACGGCATGATACATTAACCTTATTGTTGAGTTAGCAATCTGTAATGTCCACGTTTCGGTGTCAGGAGAAAAATTGCATGTCAGAAAAGATTCTCGTCATCGACGATGAAGAACCAACCGCACAGCTTATCGGGATGCTGCTAGAGCGCCGGGGCTTTGAGGTCATTAAAGCCTTTCGCGCGGAAGAGGGGTTGCGACAAGCCTATCGTCACCAGCCGGATCTCGTGTTGCTGGATATTATGATGCCGGATATGGATGGCTGGGAAGTGTGCAAGCGTTTACGGGAAATGTCCGAAGTGCCGATCGTTTTCCTGACCGCACGCGGCGAAGTCAAAGATGTGGTGCGCGGCCTGGAAATGGGCGCGGACGATTACATCGTCAAGCCGTATGATAACGATGAACTGGTCGCACGGGTTCGGGCACATCTACGCCGTTCCCCACGTCCTGAAATCAGCGATGAAATGATTTTCGACGGCGGTGATTTCCGCATCAACTTTATGAACCGTGAAGTCTACGTCCGTGATGAGATCAAGCATCTCACGCCGAAGGAATTCAATCTGTTGGGGGTGCTGGTACGTAATGCCGGTCGTGTGGTCACCCGCACGGAACTCGTCACGCAAGCCTGGGGTGAGGAATACGCCGACGCCATCGACAGCCTCAAACTATACATTCACTATCTGCGGCAAAAGCTGGAAAAGAACCCCAACCAGCCAGATTACATCTTAACCTCGCGTGGTGTGGGTTATCGCTTCGTCGATAGTTAACATCCCCATTGACGGCAGATAAGACCTCAGCCCCTAAGCAAATATTCAAATCAATGGTTCATGACTGGTCATGAACCATCATCGTCACTAGCAGGTGTCCATCCGCGCTGAAAACGTCGTGCTTGAAGCATAACCACGAAAGCACGCTATAATCGGGATATATACAGCATAGCTAAGGAGCATTACCTACCATGCAAAAGTGGGAATATCTGGTTGTTTACATCCCTGATAGCCGGGTCGCACAGGATAACCCCGAAGTCGATGTCTTTATGGATGCCGACAAATACACCGAAAAGCTCAACACATACGGCGGCGTCGGCTGGGAACTGGTCGGCTTTGAATGGACAGACAAGGGCGCGAAAGCCGCGATGAAGCGCCTATTAAGGTCGTGATTGACCTGACGACGCATCACGTCCCCGCCGGGACGTACACCATCGGCGCGGCGGCTGACCCGGTGAGCCACCCGCCTCACCGACTCACGTTACCCGCGTTCGCCATCGGTGAGATCGCCGTCACCAACGCGCAGTTTGTCGCGTTCATCGAAGCTGGTGGTTATCATGAGGCGTCCTATTGGAGCGATTACGGCTGGCGTTGGCAGCAGAACAAACAGGTCGAACATCCGGCCTTCTGGGATGACCGCAACTTTAATCATCCATTGCAGCCGGTGGTCGGCCTGTGTTGGTACGAGGCCGATGCTTTCTGTCATTGGTTGAGCGCGGTGACCGGCGACCGCTGGCAATTGCCCAGTGAAGCCGAATGGGAAGCCGCCGCCGCCGCCCCTGACGGTGAAACCATCCCCGTAGAATGGATCAACAGCGCGGCGTTGGACATCGGGCGGACGTGGGCGGCGCTGGGGCGCGGTGCGGTCAGTTGGTGTGGGGCGCGGGATATGCTCGGTAACGTCTGGGAGTGGACGCGCTCTCGCTGGGGGCGCAACTGGCAAAGCCTGGACTACCCCTATCCTTACGATCCTGCCGATGGACGCGAAGACCGCAGCGGCAGCCATGCCCGTGTGATGCGGGGTGGCTCCTGGTTTGACGGCCCGGATGTAGCCCGCCCAACCCACCGAGGGCGCTACCTTCCCGGCTCTCGCGGCAGCAATATCGGCTTCCGCATCGTGAAAGATGTGCTTTAAGCCACCTCAAGACCCGTTTTCACCTCTATTTCCCTGTAATCGCAGTTTGAATATTATTGGAGGTTGGGTATAATAACCACAATTAATCGCATCATACCCGTCACCCATTTGCGGAAAGGAGAAATGCGCGTTCCGTCTGAAGACGCCGCGCCACTTCTTATATGAGTTCTGACACGACAGGGCACGAGGAGGAGTCAGAAGTGGAAACTAATCCTTCTGCCGAAGACCAGGAAACGAATGACGGTGTAACTTCTGCTGAAGTCGAAGAAACACCAGCCGAAGAAGCTCCAGCCACAATTACTGAAGAGACTACTGCTGAAACGGCAGAAGACGAAACAGTAGACGAAGTCACGCCTGCTCCCGTCACCGAAGTGACTGCTGACGAAACCACTGCTGCTGAAATCGCAGAGGACGAAACGGCGGATGACGAAACAACGGATGACGAAACAGTAGACGAAGCCGAGCCTGAAACCGTCGCCGAAGTGACTGCCGATGAAACCACCGCTGCTGAAACCGCAGAGGACGAAACGGCAGAAGACGAAACGACCGGTGATGAATCCGCCGCTACACAAGATGGGCGCATCCGGCGTGCCGCCTTGCTGGAGGGCACCATTACCGCGACTTCTCCCACTTCCGTCACGGTTGACCTGGGCGAAGGCGCTGAGGGCATCATCCCCACGCGTGAACTAGAGCGGCTTGGTCGCAACATCATCGAGTCCTTCAAAGAGGGCGAAAAGATCCTGGTCTTCGTAGTTAACCCTAGCAACCACGAAGGTAAAACGATCCTTTCCGTTAACCGCGCCATCGAAGAGATGGACTGGCAAAATGCTGAAAAGTACAGCACAGAAGGCACCGTCTACGAGGGCAACATCGCCGGGTATAACAAAGGCGGGTTGATCGTGCGCTTCGGGCGTTTGCGTGGCTTCGTCCCGCAAAGCCAGATCGCCGATGCACGGCAAGCACGGATGAAGGGCAAAACGCCGGAAGAACGCTTCGGCGGCATGGTCAATGATGAAATCTTCGTCAAGGTGATGGAAGTTGACCGCAGCCGTAACCGTCTGATCCTCTCCGAACGTTCCGCCTCGCGTGAGCGGCGCGAAGAACGCAAGAAGGAGCTGATCGACGAATTGACCGTTGGTGAAACCCGCGAGGGTCGTGTGGTCAGCCTGGAAGACTTCGGCGCATTTGTCGATGTCGGCGGTGCGGAAGGGCTGGTGCATCTCACCGAGATTACATGGAAGCACATCACCCATCCTAGAGACGTGCTTTCGATCGGGCAGACGGTCAAAGTAGAAGTCATTAGCATTGACCCACAACGCAAGCGTATCGGGTTGAGCATCAAGCGGCAGGAAGCTGACCCATGGGACGAGGTCGCGACGACCTTCCAGGTCGGTGATCTGGTACAGGGGACGGTCACCAAGCTGACCAAGTTTGGCGCGTTTGCACGTCTGGTCGAAGCTGAAGACATCGAAGGCTTAATCCATATTTCCGAGCTTTCAGAACAACGGGTCGCCCACCCTCGTGAAGTCGTCTCCGAAGAGGAAAAGCTCACCCTGCGGATCGTCAAGATCGACGTGAAAAATCGTCGTCTTGGGTTGAGCCTCAAGGCGGTGAACTCCGCTGAATGGCTGGACCGCGACCTGCAAGCATTCGCTTCCAACACGGACAACGCCGAAGACTCAGACGGCAACGAAAGTACGGAAGACACGGAAGAAGACGAGTAACACCGTCTTGCCGGAAACGAATTTTGTAAAATTTTACGGGGCGGTCTATGCAGATCGACCCCATTTTGTGTTACAGTAGTCTAGAGGTATAGTACATTTCTAACATAGTATTGATCGCCACGTAATGTTATCGAACACAATAGTTTGATATAATTGCTGACAAAGTGTATGTAGATAGTATCCAAACCCGAAACTTAGTTAATAAGACTCTCGATAGTGGCAACGGAGGTAAGAACCGTGCCGAACAAAATGGAACGCTTCACCCAGCGGGCGCGGCGGGTATTGAGTCTAGCACAGGAAGAGGCCGAACGGCTTCAACACAATTACATTGGGACTGAACACTTGCTGTTAGGTCTGATGCGCGAAGACGGCGGTGTCGCCGGTCGTGTATTGCGTGACCTGGGACTTGAACAAAGTCGTGTCGAAGAATTAGTTGAGCGCCTCACCCGCGCTTCTACCCGCACCACGATGGTGCAGCTTGATCTCTCCCCTGGAACGAAAAAAGTACTAGAACTCGCCGTCGATGAAGCCCGCCGTATGGGGCATCATTACATCGGTACCGAGCACTTGCTGCTAGGGCTTGTACGCCAATCTGAGGGCGTCGCCATCGATGTGCTCAAGCGTCTCGGTGTCAGCCCGGAGGAAATCCGCCGGCAGACACGCCGCGTCCTGCAAGAAAGCCCGGTACAACCCCAATCCAGCAAAGAAGAATCAAAGCCGCGCCCCCGCCCGCGTGACAACAAAACGCCGCTGGTCGATCAACTGGCGACGGACTTGACCTCACTCGCGCAAGATAACAAGCTCGACCCGGTGGTAGGCCGCGAAACCGAGATCGAACGGGTCATCCAGGTGTTAAGCCGCCGCCGTAAGAACAACCCGGCGCTCATCGGTGAACCCGGTGTCGGTAAAACCGCCATCGTGGAAGGGCTGGCGCAGCGTGTCGTCAACGGAGATACGCCCAAGCTGCTGCTGAACAAGCGCGTTTTACAGCTCGATGTCGGCTCACTCGTCGCCGGGACGATGTATCGCGGTCAGTTTGAAGAGCGCCTCAAACGGGTGATCGAAGAATTGAAATCGTCCGATAGCATCCTGTTCATTGACGAGGTGCATATGCTGGTCGGCGCAGGTTCCGCTGGCAGCAGCGTGGACGCCGCCAACATCTTGAAACCGGCGCTCTCTCGCGGTGAACTCCAGTGTATCGGCGCGACCACCCTCGATGAGTATCGTAAGCACATCGAAAGCGATGCTGCGCTGGAACGTCGCTTCCAGCAGATCATCGTGGATGAGCCGACCATCGAAGAAACCATCGAAATCCTACAGGGCATTAAAATCCCCTATCAGGAACATCACAACGTTGAGATCACCGATGAAGCCATCGAGCAGGCATCGCACCTTTCCGCACGCTACGTGCCGGATCGCTTCCTGCCGGATAAGGCCATCGACCTGATCGACGAGGCCGCCGCCCGTTTACGGATGTACAAGAGTCCGGAAGCGGCACAGGTTCGCCGGGCAGAGATGGATCTGCTCGAAGTGGAAGACGAGATCGAATCGTCGGAAAACTCGGAAATCGACGAGGCCGAACTTGAAAAACTGCGGCTGCGTAAGGAAAATGTCGAGGCGACCCTGCTCGACCTCAAATCTAACTGGAACGAGGAGACCAACCAACCGCGCCTGATCGGTGAAGACATCGCCGAAGTGGTCGCCATGTGGACGGGCATCCCCGTGATGCGCCTCGCCGGTGAGGAAACCGAGCGCCTGATGCAGATGGAAGATGCTCTGCATCGTCGTATCGTCGGGCAGGACGAGGCTATTAAGTCTATCAGCAAGGCGGTGCGTCGTGCGCGTGCTGGTCTGAAAGACCCCAACCGCCCAATTGGGTCGTTTATGTTCCTCGGCCCGACCGGTGTCGGTAAAACCGAGCTGACCAAAGCCCTCGCGGAATTCCTATTCGGCAGCGAGGACGCGCTGGTTCAACTCGATATGAGCGAGTTCATGGAACGGCACAGTGTCGCTCGTCTGGTCGGTGCGCCTCCGGGCTATGTCGGCTACGAAGACGCCGGTCAGTTGACCGAGGCCATCCGTCGCCGTCCATACAGCATCGTGGTCTTTGACGAGATCGAGAAAGCCCACCCCGAAGCGTTTAACATGCTGCTTCAGGTGATGGAAGAAGGTCAGTTGACCGATGCGCGCGGTCGTCGTGTGGACTTCCGCAACGCCATCATCGTGATGACCAGCAACGTCGGCGCAGATACCATCAAACGTGGGCCGTCCCTCGGCTTCAACGTCCCGGTGGATCGCTCCGTCAGTGAGAAGGAACAATACGACGATCTCAAGAAGAGCGTGACCGACCAACTGCGCCGCGCCTTCCGTCCAGAGTTCCTCAATCGTGTGGATGCGACTGTTGTCTTCCGTCCGCTATCGCAGGACGAGATTAAGCAGATCGTTGATCTGGAACTGGCGAAGGTCAGCGAACGATTGATCGAACATGCCGTCACGATTGACCTGACCGAGAGAGCGCGTGAATGGCTGGCGGAACGTGGTTACGACCCCGAATACGGGGCGCGTCCGCTGCGCCGCTTGATCCAGAACGAGCTTGAGGACGAGCTTTCCGACGGCATCCTCTCCGGCAAGTTCCCGCTGGCGAGTATGGTGCAAATCGACGTCACCGGCGAAGGCGAAGAAGCCGAACTGCTCGTCGAGAACGCCGAAGAGGGCGAACTCGAAGGCGAGGCTTCCAGCTAGTCACATCGACATCAACAAAATCCGACAGGCGCACTCACTAGGTGCGCCTGCTTTGTATTCTTGCGGAAACATTCGCGCTAATCAGTGGCGGTCACCGGTCGTTCGAGCAAGCGGCAAGTGCCGATCACAGGCTCATAGGGCAAGGCCGTCATACGTGGCGGTGTCTCTGTAGATAGCGGACACCACACATAGACATCGAGCGCGGGGGTGTCGAGAAACGCCTCCGGGCTGACTTCCCATCTGATGTTACGGAAGGCATAGTATTCGACGCCGGTGTTTTCACGTTGTAGGTTCGATGCGATCCGGTCATCGGGCGTGGTCAGTGCGGCGATGTCGGTCGAGAGTGGCATGGTCAGCGTGCCCTCACCACTGCGGTGCAGCAAGACGAAGAAATAAGCGTTGCTGAACAATGAGACGATGACCAGGCTCACCACCAGCGGACGGTACAACCGTCGATAACCACGCGGTCGGCTTGCAAACGCCGCCACAATCGCCACAGATGCCGCCAGTGTTAGACCGGGCATGAAGTAAATTTTATAGTAATCATGGATGAACGACGCATTCCGAAACACCAGAATATACGCCAATGCCCCGCCGACCAGGCCGAAGATCACACCGCGCCGCATGTTATCCTCACGACGAGCGACGATCCATAGACCGACGAACCCTAACAACGGAATCGCAAAGCCCGTTCGCTGAAGCAGATGCCCGAACACGACCAGCACAAATTGAGGTGCGGTGAAGTCATCACTCCCCTGGCTGAATTCCTGGTTGCTGGTGCGGAAGAAAAACGCATCGATCAAATCCTGAATCGAGCCGCTCCGCTGAAACTCATAAAATAGTGGCACCGCCAGCGTAAAGGCGACTGTTACCCCACCCAGCGCGATGATCTGCCGCCGCTGCTTGCCGTTGCCAAGCCACAAGGCCGCCATCCCTAACCCGGCGAAGATAAAGGCCGCGCCCCACGCCGTCCACATGGCCAGTGCTGCCAACAGCGCCATGCTCACCCAGCGGACGGTCGTCGGTCGTCGTAGCCAGTTGATGTAAATCGCCACAAACGGCATGATGAACGCCAACGCCAGCGGCTCGTGGTTGGGCATCCTTCCGAAATAGAGGATCATCGGGGTCAAGGTGTAGAGGGCGGTCACCCACAGCGCCCAGCGTGGATTATACAGCCGCCGTACCACCACATAAAACGCCGCTAGATGAATCATGGTCGCGTAAACCGCGACCAATCGCACCACCGCCTCGTGGGGTCTGTCAGCACCAGCGTAGCCCGTCAGTTGGCTGAGCAACGCCCCTGACCATACGATTAACGGTGGGTGATGGACGTAATACCTATATGTCTCCGGGGCCGCCGGGCCAGCGTTGGTCACCTGTAGATAATTGACTTCTGCCGCGCCGTAAAGCTCGTAACTGCGGATCGCGGAACTGATCCATAGGCCGTTTTCGTCATGGTGCCCCGTCCAGCGTGTGTCCAACCGGATGGTTAGCAGAGCAAAGACAATCAGTAAAAGCAAGGTTATCGAGCGCATTATCATCTTTTCGCAGCGAACAAACTTCTACCAGTATACGGCCTTCTACAACCACCAACCCTTGAATTTTAGCCGAACAACCCTCGGCGGCGCTTTTTTGGTTCTGCATGAGAGAGCGTGACGAAGCCGCCGCCGTGAAAGTCGTAGATCGGGCGCAGGTCGTCTAGCATCAACCGGATGGCCTTCAGTGGACGTTCGTAACGGGGATGGACGATCTCAAGAAAGCCAGCGTGCTGTTTGAAGATCGCCTGTCCCGGCTCCAATTCGATACCGTCGCTCGGCTTCCACTGCTCGCCGTTCCAGGGCCACTTTTCAGGGTAAAAATAGTAATACAGCGGGTACGTCACCGCCGTTAGTACGGAGACGCCGCGCCTCTGGTGCGACCATAGATCAACCCCGGCATGTGTAGCCATCTCCGCGATGAGGACGAGCGCCTGCACGCTCATCAACTGGTTATGCAACGCCGCAGACTCGCCCTCGACTGCCTCACCTTCGACCGCATCCGGCAGGTAGCCTTCAGGATGCACCCTCTCGTCGATGACGTGCCGGAAGCCGCGCACACCTTCCATAAAGACCGGCTCACGCGCCAAGAGGATGCCCCCGGCGACGTTGAGCACGGCCTGCCACAACGTCTCGATCAGTCTTGGCTCGTAAAGCCGCTGGTTGAGCGCCGCCATGCGCTCCCAGAACGCATCGAGGAAGCGTGCCTGCCGGCCTTCGGCAAGTGCGGGATGATCGCGCAGCATCTCGAAGCACTGTGCCAGCACGACCGTCTCACGCACAGCATCCAGATAGGGCTGGTCATCGTCCGCTGGCGTGAGGAGTGAGTCCAGCATGACCGCGGCCTGCTCACCGATGGTCATCGCCGCGTTAAAACGATAACGCCAGCAATATTGAAACACCTCTTCCAGCCGGTTTTCACCCGCTAACGTCTGTAACTGCTCCCAGGCGTCGGGGAGCGGCGGTTGCTTTTTCGCCGTGCGTGCCCGCTGGATGTGCCAGTTGGTGAAGATCAAACCGTTGTGTGTTGGCTCGAACATCGTTTGCCTCAAAAATTCATCTATGCAATCATGCGCCGATTTTAGAGCAATCAGTTAAGCGTCATGTGAACGCCGCTAACGATCTCCGCCAGGGCAGATCGCCTCACATGGCACACCGTCGCTGTCACGGTCGAGCCGGGTTAGCCCTTCGCCCAGGCAAGCATAAGCCTCGCCACAGGTCAGGTCACCGCAGGTGTTCGCTGACGGGCAACTGACACTACCAGTCACATCGACCCAGGGCGCTTGCTCCGGCACGGAAAGATTGCATTCCATGTCTTCGGCGTCGGGCGGCTCGGCGACATCCCACAGACGGTCGAACTCCATCATAAACTGCGCGGCGAGGTCGGCATCGGCGATGATGACCAGATTCTCGTCGTTGGATTGTGTCGCGTTGTCCGAGAAGTTGAACGAGCCGGAAATGACGATCTCTTCATCCACGATGATGACTTTGTGATGCAGGATGTATGGGTTGCCGTCCTGCCGTACATTGAGCGCGTTGCAGTACATACGCCCCATCTCGCTAAAGCGCGTTTCGCTGCCGCGCAACTCGAAGATGCCCTGTACCTCGATGCCAGCGTAGGCGCGTTCGATCATCTTCACACCCAGCCGATCCTCGGTGAACGAGAACGCCATAAAGTGAATCGACTCCTCGGCGGTGTCCAGCACGTCTAACAGCGGTTCTACTACATCACCCTCGGATGCAAAATAGATGCCGACCTGTGCGCCATCTCCGGCGAAAAATGTGGTCACGTCGTCGTCGGTCGAGGTCGGACCGAATTCCTCGCGTACAAACATCTCGTTGAATTCCGTCTGGTAAGCGGCGACCGCATCGCGTGAACGCAGCGCGATCATGTTGTTGTTGTTACGATAGGTGCCGTTCATGGTGTAATTCATCGACCCCTGCCACACGATTTCACTGTCGATAATCATGAACTTGTTGTGCATCAACGCGCTGCGATCATCGTCTACAAACGGTATACCCGCGTCGATAATGGCCTGGAAGGGTGCTTCTTCGTCTTCTTCCAGCAGAATCTCGTTTTCTTCGATGACGTGCTCGTCATCCACGACCATGCGCACCTGCACACCGCGCTCGTAGGCATCGACCACGGCTTCGGTCAGGCGGGGATTGCCCCACTCGAACGCGGCGATGTCGAGCGTGGCCTGCGCGTCCTCGATGGCGGCGACCAGTTGTAAGTCGATGCCGCCGTCATACGTGGAGCGGTCACTTTCCCCGGTGGGGGCGTTGAAATACACCTGCCAGAAGCCTTTTTCCGCACCGTAGCCCTGCTCGATCTCAATCGGTGTAACCTCGTCGTCCTGCGCCAGCATCCCCACCGCACCAAGCAGCAGTGTGAGGGTCAAAAGTAGTCGTCGCATCGTTGGGTATCCTCTATCGTAAAGTGGTTCAATTATGTATAAAAACGGGGTTAGAATCAAAAAACTCCGGCATGGTGACCGGAGATTCGGATTGTATAAGGTAGGCGCTCAGTTCAGCGCGTCGTAGCCGGGGCCGTTGTCAAAGTAATCATAATTCGGCTGGATGTCCTGCGTCAGGTCAACAACATCACCCGCGCTGTGGACGACCTTTTCTTTGCTGCTGTGATCGACACGCTCTTGACCATCCGCCATTTCGTAGTCGTCCTCGACTTCTTCTTCGACGAAGATCGCTTCGTAGGGGCACTCAGGGATGCAAGCACCACAGTCGATGCAGGTGTCGGGGTCGATGTAGTACCAGGGCCATTCGTTTTCCGGGATGCCGGGGATAATGCACTCAACCGGGCAGACTTCTACACAGGCACCGTCACGCAGGCACAGGCTCGTAATAATATGGGTCATCGGAGGTTTCCTCAAGGTATATGATCGCTTATTGTGTTTACCATAACACACTTTACCCTGGGTTTTTGTGACTTTTGTTGGATTTAAAGACTAATTTCCGAAATTGAAGATTAGAGCTTGATGTGTGAATAAACTGTTTTAAATCCTGGTTAACTTATTCTTTCAGGGAGGTTGGCTGAGGCATGGTGTTGGTTTCTGCCAGAGTTTCGAGGCCGGCGCGGTCAGCGATGAACACCTGTCGCCCTTCCTTGCGCAGCAACCCGGCGTTAAGCAGACCGCGCAGCGCCCGCCCGACCACCTCACGGGTGGTGCCGAGGATGGCGGCGATCTCCTCTTGCGTCAGTTGGGTGGGTGTCTCGGAGATCTGGTCGGCGTAAGTCGTCTCGTGAAGGAACAATTTCGCCAGCCGTGACGGGATCGACCGGAAGGTCATGTCTTCCAGTCGTTCGATGTATTCCCGGTTGAGGTGGGCGAGCTGCTGTACGTAATTTTCCAGCAGGGCGCGTTCGCTGGCGATGAGTTCGATCAAACATCGATGGCTCAATACCATGACCTCGGCGTTGGTCACGGCGACGGCGTTAAACGGATTCGGGCCGCCATCCACAGCGGCGACCTCGTTAAACGACGCAAACGGACGCAGCAAGCTCAGCGTGTGCAGCCGCCCTTCCGCGCTGACACGGTAAATGCGCACCAGACCATCGACCACAATGTACAGGCCTGCACAGTCATCACATTCGTTGAAGATGGTCGCACCGGCTTGATAGAGGTGGTAATGCGCGGTCTGCTGGATGCGATCAAGACCGACGGCGTCAATACCGGCGAAAAATGGGAGTTCTTGCCATGAGTCAGCCATAACGATACACTTTCCCGGCGGACAATAGGGAGTCGTCGGGGCGAGCGAATGGCTCACCCCTGGCAGAGACTTGCCTAGATAAACTGCGCGAGCGCGACCAGTAGCACCATAAGCACCGCTGCAAGCACAAACATATTACGGATGTCAGTCACGACATGCCCGTATTCCTCATGCAGTTCTTCCTCACTGACGAACTTGGTCGGGCGGGCGAGGGCGGTTTCCAGCGCGTCGTTCGTCAGCGGTTCGCCGTCACTGCGCCGCTTGCTGTATTGGGCCGGTGTCGTCCGTCGCCGTGACCGGCGCTCGTTGCGCCGGTCAGCACGATCGGTCGCCTCGACTTCTTCCTCGTCCTCTTCCGGCATCTCGTCTTCGACGACCGGCTCCGGCGGCACATACTCTTCGCCGCGTGCCTGTGCCCGTGCGCGTTCTAACGCGGCTTTGGGCAGGTTCGGCGCATTTTTGCGATTTTTACGTTTTGACATGGAGAGATCCTCTCAGTCTGTAGTTTTCAGTTTTTATGGGCAAAACGGACATTCCCAATTTATCGACACCCTTACCCCTGCCCGTTTTTCAATCGGTCTTTCCCCTCGCCTTTTGATGGAGAGGGGATGGGTCACGCAGCGCGCCGGGGGTGAGGATTCATGCGAGATTGACTTATGTATTATAACCGTCGGCCTGCTACACATCGACCCTGTTGGCGAACACCACATAACGTTTGTTGTTCACCCCATGTGGATAGCACGAGATCAACGTCACCATCGCCCGCCCCTGGCTTTCCATTACCCAGACGTCCGTCGGGTCAACCACCTCATGATGGGTGATCTCATAATGGTAGATATTCTCGGCAGTGCGGATGGTGAAGCGGTCGCCAGGTTGCAGTTGGTCGAGGTTGCGGAACAGCTCGCCGTAAATGTCGTTGTGGGCGGCAAGCACCACATTACCGGCCTCGTCAGACGGATCATAACCGTTCATCACCTGCCCCACACCCTGCTTGAGCGCGTCCCAATCCGTGCCCTGGGTGACGCCGCCCTGGATGCTAATGGCGGGGATGTCAATGAATTGCGGCGTCTGGTCGGTCGGTTGGGGGCGCTCTAAAACGGGGTTGCTGTATTCGTACCGCAATTGATCGCGGTAGCGTGCCGGCACCAGGTCAATCTCATCGAAGTTCTGCCGGGCGACACCGTTCTCGATCACATGACCACCGGGCAGCAGCAGATCGTTCAGGCGCAGCGTCGGTGTGGGGGCCAGCGTGGAAATGCCCGCCACGCGGGTTGCATCGGACATCTCTTGCGCCGCCCGTGACTCGGTCTGTAGATCGGCGCGGGTAATCAGCAATTGATACCCCAGGAACAGCAGGCCCAGCACCGCCGCCAGTTCCACCAGCAGCAGGCCAGCGTTGACGAAGCGGTTCCAGGCGGCGTTAGGTTCGTTACTCTGAAGGTCGGTTTCATAGATTTCCTCGACCTCGTCCTCGAAGCGTGGTGCGCCTTTGATCGGCGGTGGTGCCACTTTTCGCCTGGGCTTTTCCACCACGACCGGCTCACTATGGTCGCCGTTGGTCGTTGGCGCTGCCGGTGGTGGGGCGGCCTGGATGGGCGGCGCTTCCGGCACGGCGACCACACGACCGTCGCGTTTCATCCGTTGGAGCTGTGTCTGCCGTGCCTCGCGCTTGCGTATGGCGAGAACACGTTCGAGTTCCTCGATAGAAAGTTCGTCTACAGGGCGTTTATCCCGCATATTTTCTGATTTCCTCGGCGGACGTTCATTTCGATTATACTTGAGGCAGACGCGGACACAATGTAAATCTGCGCAATCGAACCTGGTTTTAACCGAAAGGCCACGCATCTATGCCGTTGACATTTCTTTCCGGTGATCCGCTGCTGACCGATGCCCAAACCCTCGCGTTCAGCCACAACGCCGCCGGGCGCATCGAGAACGACCGCTTACACAACACGCTGATGCGCCGCTACCCGGCGGCCTTCTCACGTTATAAGCGTGACTGCGGCAAGGGGAAAATCCACACGGGGCGTTACTGGTTGTGGCGAGAAGCACAACCGCATCTGATGTTCTTGCCCGTGCGGGAAACGGCTGTCGGCGCGACCCGCTTACGCTACGTGCAGACCGTCCTCGTCAACATCGCCCGTGACTATCGACTGGAGCGGCTTGAGTCGTTGGCACTGACCAACCTCGGTCAACCGCACGAATGGGACGAGATTAAAATCATCCTGACGCAGTGGCTCGGCAAGTCAAAGCTGCCGGTCGTGGTCTATGAGGATTATGTGCCGGGTGAAAAGGCCGTTGAGGACTGGGCGCGTTAATCTACGGCGACGATTGGCAATTCGACGGTAAAAGTAGAACCGACGCCTTCTTCGCTCTCCATAAAGACGTTGCCCTTATGCAGTGCGACACAATCATGCACGATCTTCAACCCTAACCCGGTGCCGCCGATGTTCTCGACGTTCGATGCGCGAAAATAGGGTTTGAACAAACGCTTTTGCTCCGCTGCCGGGATGCCGATCCCTTCGTCGGCGACGGTCAGCACGACCATTTGCCCCTTGTTGCTGAGTGTGAGGCGCACATCGCAGCCACCCGGTGAATACTTGAGCGCGTTGTTCAGCAAATTGCTGATGATGTGCTGCATTAACTTCGAGTCCGCAATCACGGTCAGCGATCCTTCGGGGCGTTCGTAGATGATCTTATTCCGTCCGTTATTGACCAACCGGGCATCCGTAATCAGCCGTTCGCACAGGGCATCCAACGCGAAGACTTCCGACTCGAAGTGCATCTTATTGGCTTGCGACTGGATGACCAGCGAGACATCGTCCAGCATATTCGTCAGGTGTTGCACCTGTACCTGGATCTTTTCGAGATAATCCCGCCGTTGCTGCGCGTCGAGTTTGTGGGTGTAACGTTGCAAGATCTGTGTGGCGCTGCTAATCATGGTGATGGGCGTGCGGATCTCATGAGAAACGGATGCCATAAACCGCTGCCGAAACTCGTTTAACTCGCGTTCTTTTTCCAGCGCGACGCTGAGGCGTTCCTTTTCTCGCGATTCGGCTTGCAGGCGTTTCTCCTCGGTGATGTCGTGGACGAGAAAGACCGTGTTGATGATCTCAGCGTTGGCATTTTTAATGGGCGCACCGTTGATAGACAGCAACTTACGCCTGCCATCCGGCCATTGGATGGCGTGCTGCACCTCGAAAACGGGTTCGCCGGTTTTCATGATGATCGTGAAGGGTTGTTTTTCGTCAGGCCAGGGGCCGCCGTTAATGTCGGTATGGTGCCACCCCGGGGAGTCATATTGACGCTCGGTCAGCTCGTCACGGGTCAAACCGAGGATTTCCTCGGCTTTCTTGTTGGCATAGGTCAACTGGCCCTGTGGGTTGACGACCGTAATCGCCGCGATGCTGGTGTCCAGGATGCTTTGCAACATATTGTGTTCGTCGCGCAGCAGTTCTTCGGTCTGGCGCAGGCGGGTGATGTCGCTGAAGCTGCATATCACATGGCGGATGCTGCCATCGGTGTTGAACTGGGGCACCGCGCTGACCAGTAACGACATCCAGTCATCCAACCGGGGACGGTACAGGCCCATCACCACATCGCGGACGGCGATCTGTTCTCGAATAGCGTGCACGGTCGGGTGTTCCTCTCGAAGAAATGGGCGACCATCGGCATGGACGATCTGCCAATCATCGAAGAAGGTCTTGCCGGTGAGTTTGTCGGGGGCACTATTGAGCAGGCGTAAGGCGGTCGGGTTAGCGGCGAAGACGCGACCTTCCGGCGTTTGCAACAGAATACCGAGGTCAATGTCACTCAACAACGTGGAAAAATTTTCTTCGGCTTGCCGCGTCCGATCTTCGTATTGCTGAATGACGGCGTCCCGACCTTCTGGTGTTTCTGTTGAGAGGTGGAGCTTATAACAACCGTCAACCTGTGGGGTGACCACCGCGCCCCGTGCCTGCAACCATTCGATAAATTGGGTTTCGTCACCGTTCTCTAACGAGATCACGACTTCTTGTTTCATGGCCCCCCCGGAGCGACTGTGCAATTCATCAAAGTCACCATCAAATATATCAACCGGCTACCCTCATTCTATTATGAAAGCTGGTTGAGCAACATTAGATTGGGTTATAGGATGGCGGATTAGCAAGTTTGCTACAATAGATCAACCAACAATGGTTACTGAGAATGTCTGCGTCCTATGAAATCACTTTACCTGTTAGTCTCTCTGGCGCTGAGTATCGGCATTGCCCTGTTGATCGCCATGCTGATTATCGTCCCCGTGCTTAACCCAAGACCGGCAGAATTACAAAAGCTGGTGTTGTTTATGTCTGGCACGGGGATGGCCACCACCAGCCTGGCCTACCTGCTTTACCAGAAAGGTGTGATGCGCTGGTTTAACAGCCTGCGCTGGATGCTGCTGGCGATGATCGTGCTGACCGTGCTGTTGATCTTCGTCAACGTGTGGTTGACCGCGCAGTTGATGTTCATCAACGAGGACGACCTGCTATTGACCACCGGGTTGTTGATCTTCGCCGGCTTGCTTTCCGTCGTGACGGTGTTTTTTCTTTCCAACAGTTTGACCGAACGCATCCACGAACTGAGCGCGGCGGCGCGGCGGTTGGCAAAGGGCGACCTGAGCACACGCATCCCGGTACAGGGTAACGACGAACTCTCTCAACTGGCACAGACCTTCAACATGATGGCGGATGACCTCGAAAAAGTGGATCTCGAACGGGCGGCATTAGAGCAGTCCCGGCGGGATTTGATCGCCTACGCCTCACACGACCTGCGCACCCCACTCGCGGCGATCCGTGCGATGAACGAGGCCATCCTCGACGGTGTGGTCAGCGATGAGGCCACACAGCGCCGCTATATGAAAACGATACAGCGTGAGGTGCATAACCTCAGCCGCTTGATCGACGATCTGTTTGAGATCAGCAAATTGGATGCGGGGCGCGTCGAGTTTGACCGCGAGGCGTTTTTCCTGCGTGATCTACTGTCAGATACCATCGCCAGCGCCAGCCCTCACGCCCGCCGTCGAGAGATCGACCTGACCGGCTTCATCAGTAAGGGTGTGGGGCAGGTGTGCATCGCGCCGGATAAAGTGCAGCGGGTGCTGCGCAATCTGCTCGATAACGCCATCCACCACACCCCGCCAGGGGAAAAAATCCGTGTGATTGCCCGCAACGAAGATGATTTTGTGCGCGTCAGCGTCAACAACACCGGCTCGTTCATCGCTCAGGAAGACTTAGAGCGCATCTTCGAGAGCTTTTACCGGGGCGACCGCTCCCGCCAGCAGGGGAAAGACGGTTATCGTGGGACGGGGTTAGGGTTGGCGATTGCCAAACGGTTTGTCGAGGCGCACGGCGGTAGGATCTGGGTAGAAAGCAGTGCGGATACCGGCACGACCTTCAACTTCACCCTGCCCCCCGCCTAGCGTACCTACCATAATAAAGTCGATTCACCCACACCAGCGAGTATGTGCCCCTTCCGGCGGGCACGCAGGTTATAGCGCCGGATTTATGGATAACATATAGCCTAAAGTGCGACGGCCATCGCGGAGGCGTAAACCTCGGTGTGCGTCAGGCTGATGTCCCATTGGGTCAGGCCGAGTTCGGCGGCGAGCCGTGCCGCTTCCCCATGCAGATGCAGAGTCGGGCGTTTGTGCGGGTTGTTCACACGGATTTCGATTTCTACCCAGCGCACCGCCCCGATGCCGGTGCCCAACGCCTTCGCCACCGCCTCCTTCGCGGCGATGCGAGCCGCCAGCCGCTGCGGTTGGTCGTTACAGTCGCTGCGCTCCCCGGCGGTGAAGAAGCGTGTGAAAAATCGTTCGCCAAATCGTTCGATACTATCAGCGATGCGCTGATTTTCGATCATATCAATGCCACAACGGAGCATATTTACCCCCAGGGTAGGATAATTTTACCTTTTTTAACTCTATTTTAACGGATGTGTGTTCTCAAATGCGGTTGCTACGTTACAATAAGAGATGTAGCGTTCGTCGGGGAGACAGACTATCATGTCGTCATCGCAGAAAGAACTACAAACCAAGCAACTCACACCGCGTAAGCAGCTACCGCTGACCTCGCTTCATATTTTGCTGCATTTACGCTGGGAGCGCGAATGGTACGAGACTTTTGAGACCCGACGGGCAAGGTTACTGAACCTCCTCTCGCGGTTGAACGAGCAAATGAACGGCGGCAAAGACAACGTCCTGCCGCAGATTCAGTATTTCTCGCTGGGTGGGCAGACCGCATTGCTCGAAGACATCACCGCCGTGCGACCGGATCTCGTTTCTACACTGGCGATTTATAACGGCGGCGGTCGGTTGAGCCTCGGCCCGTGGTACGTCAACGTCGATGAGGCGCTGGTCAGCGGGGAGGCACTGGTGCGTAATCTGTTGACCGCACAGGCCGACGCGACCAAATACAACATCAAGTTATCCAAAATCGCCTTTGACGCCGTCTCCAGCGGACACGTCGCACAACTCCCGCAGATTTTACGCGGGTTCGGTGTCGTGGCGGCTTTCCTCAAGCACGGTGCGCCTATCGGACATATGCCGTTCCGCTGGCGCTCCACCGATGGCAGCAGCATCCTTGTGGTCAACCTGGAAGCCCTGCCGCTCTGGGATGACCGGCAGGAAGCGCCCGAACACATCCAGGCCAACCTGGAATCACAGAAAGCGGTGCGACCCGAAGGCCCCTTCGCCTGGATCTTCGACCCCGAACGTGCCGCCCGTCCGGTGACGCAAATCATCGAGCAGGTCAAGACGAGCAGCGGTTTGCCGGTCACCCAGAATAACTTTGAAAATTACGTGCGGACGCTGCGCCACGAACTGCCGGATAACATGCGGCCTTCGCTGCGTGGTGAGCTGCGGATGCACAGTGTCCGTGAACACACCTACCTGCACCCTGGCACACTTTCCACGCGGATTTACCTCAAGCAGGCCAACGCACGCGCACAGAGCCGTCTGCTGCACGATGTCGAACCCTGGCTGACCGTCGCGCTGACACACGGGACGCTGGAATTTCCGCAGAACGTCCGCGCCCTGATGGAACATGCCTGGCGCACCTTGCTCAAGAATCAAAGCACACACGCGCTACGGGGCACCGGCACGGATGCCGTCCACCTTGAAAACGAACTGCGCTATCAACAGGTCGAGGATGCGGCACAGGCCATCATTACCGAAACCTTCAACGCCCTTCCCGGCATCCCGCATTCTGGCGGGCAGACCGCCGATGAAACCTACATCATGGTGTGGAACGCGCATAACTGGTCGGTCAAACAAGTGGTAGAGCAAGTGCTTGACTTGCCCGACGGTCGCCACCCGGCGACCCTCATCGCACCGGACGGCGGCGATGTGATCTTCGGTTGGGAGCCGGAAAGCCGCACACTGTCGTTTCTGGCGACGGTCGAGGGGTTGGGCTACGCCGCCTACACCCTCACCCTGGACGAGACACCGCTTTCCGAAGGACATAATACCCACGTCACACCGGGGCAAGCCATCAGCAATGGACGCGATACCGTCTCCATCGAGGATGGTGTGCTGGTCTGGCGGCAGGGTGACCGGGTGATCCCTGATGTGCTGCGCTTCTTCGATGGTGGTGACGCCGGGGATGCCTATAATTATGCCCCGCCAGAAGCCGACACGGTCGTCACCGCCAGCCTGACGGACTCGGTACAGATCGAGTCCAGCCCGTTGTACGAGCGCATGACTATTCGCCACCGGATGCGCGTTGCGGTTGGCCTACGCTCGGATCGCAGCCGCAGCCGGGGCTTGCACCTGATGGAACTGGTCACGACCGTCACCGTTTTCGAAGGGGTGCCCGGTGTGTACTTCCACACTACCTTTGAGAACACCGCCCGCGACCATCGTCTACGGGCGCACATTCGCACCGGCATTGATGCCGCATCGGTGCTGGCAAACAGTGCTTATATGCTCGTTAAGCGGTCAGTGGCGCAGGACGGCCCCGAAGTGCTACACCAAGACGACAAGCATCTGGAAAGCGCCTGCCATACCCAGCCCGCGCAGCAGGTGGTCGCCGTCGTCGGCGAAGACCGGACGCTCAGTGCGCTGGTCAACGGTTTGCCGGAGTACGAAGCCCTCCCCGAAGACGGTCAGTTAACGCTGGCGCTCACGCTGGTGCGGTCGGTCGGCTGGCTTTCCCGGCAGGATGTCGCCACACGTACCGCTCTCGTCGCGCCGGCGGTCGAGGTGCCGGGGGCGCAGGTACAGCGCAAGCTCAGTGCTCGCTATGCGCTGGTCTACACGACACCGGGCGACCGCGCCGCTATTATCCGCGCGGGGCGGGCGTTCGATGCGCCGCTGCAAACCTTCCAGTATGATCGCATCCCGCAGCGCAAATCTCGCAGTTACCTCTCGGTGATGAGCGAACTCGGCAGTGGTGGTGAGAGCGACGGCAGCGGTGCCATCGTTACCGCCTTTAAACCGCCGGAGCGCGGGCGGGGTTGGATGGTGCGTTTGTTTAACCCACATTCCCGCCCGGTAGAAATCATCCTGACACCACACGAGCGCCCCTCGAAAGCCTACCTCACCGGGTTAAACGAAGCCCCGGACGGCTATCTGGAGCCGGATGCCAACGGTCGTGTGACCGTTGTGTTGAACCCACACGAAATCATCACCGCGCGTTTTGTGTTCGCCTGAATCAAAAAACCCCCGAAGTTTTACAGGGGTGGGTGTTGCTTTCTGTTTATTCGCCCCGCCGGAGCACTGCGAACAGTGCGTTGAGTGGCTTGAGTTCCAGTGGTGCGACCCCCGCCAATCTGGAAAACAGGTTGGGGGCCGTGTGTGGCCCCAATCGCACGATCTCACTTTTCTTGAGCCGCACCTTAAAGGTCACATCAGCGCGTGGGATGAACATCTGTACTTGCTCTAAGACGTTCTGGAAAGTCTGATCTTGCCCACGCCACAGCTTGAGCGCCGTCTTCACATCGGGGATGTCGATATAGACCGTATCACCGTTGCCGATGATGTTGACCGTCTCGCCACCGTTAATTGTGAGTGCGAGGTTCGCGTCAACGTTGAGCATTACTGGTTGGTGTTGTCGCGGGTCGTGATGCGTACGGTACCGTTCAGACGCCATTGTGCTTTTTCCGGGTTTTCACCGGTGCGGCTGGGGACGTGGATTTCCATATTGTCAAACTCGTAAGTGATCTCCGCGTTGCGCCCGGTGAGGCGGTCATAAAGGGAAATCGCTAGATCAGGCCAGTTGGTTGTTTCTTTAATCTCACTCATGATTTTTTCCTACTTTTGTCTATTTGTACTGTAATCTAGCAAGGTCACATTTGCTGACAATGATATAGAGCCTAACATTTGTTAAGTTTCAAATTTGCTGAATTTTGTAAAACTTGCGAATCTGGTCTATCGATCACTTTGCCTGGATTTAACAGATGCTTACTCACAGAGCATATCCTCATCAGTTTGAGTGGCTATACTTGGGTACAGATCACAGATCCGCAAAGGTAAAGAAAGGCGAACGCCACATGGAAAATTGGCAATATATATTGGTCGCCTGCTGCATCGTACCGACCTTCATTATGATGGTGTTGGCGTTCTTCGCGGTGCGGGGCGGCTTCCGCTTCGTGCGCTGGCTCACCCCTGATGAAGACCGCCTCATTGATCGTTTCATCGAACTCCGGCGAGAGAACCCACGTGCCAGCACACGCGAACTGATTGATAAGATCGTCCGTGCTCAGTCAATCCGTGCAGGTATCGTCGGGGCGTTCACGGGTGTCGGTGGCATCTTTCTGCTGCCGATCATGCTGCCGGTTGATCTGCTCTCAACAGGGCGAATCCAGAGCGGCACGCTGCGCCTCATCGCCTGGGCTTATGAGATCGATCATCCCGGTGAGTTGCCCAAAGTGCTCGATGTGGACGAAACGCTTGGTTTGCAACAGGGCGGCGACCTCAACCTCGCCATCGACGAACGCACCCACCAGCTCGTCATCGCGCAGAGCAGCAACTTCTCGCGTATGGTCTCCCGACGTTTGATGCGTGAGGTCGGTGAGAAGGCATTCGCCAAGTTGATCCCCGGCCTGGGTTTAATCATCAACTTCGTCGCCAACTATATGACCATTCGTGCCACGTCCGAAGTGGCGAAAGTCTGGTATTCACGCAATATTGAACAGTACGGGCAAAAGCTGCGTGACGCACGAACCCATACCGGCGGTCTACAACTCAGCCCGTCGCTGGAACAATCCGCGCACAAACTCAAACGGCAGATCGAGGAGATCCACACAGAAAGCCGTCCCTCCGCGTGATATTTTAAGCCCCCGCTGATGATAACGCCTGTATGATGATAGAGAGAAGCAGGACTATATCAGGAGACCGGGCATGTCGATTAAAACCAAGCTCGATACCGCACGCGAACACATCCAGGCGGAGCGTTACGCGGAGGCGCGTGAACTTCTCGCCACGATTGACCATCCGAAAGCACGCGAGTGGATCGAGAAACTCGACGCCAAAATAGAAGCCCCTGCACCTTCGACCGGGCGCAGAGTATGGCGCTATGTTGTGCCGCTGCTGTTGATCACCGTGTTGGTCGCCGCGGGTGTTTTGCTGCTGACCAATAACGACCCCGACAGCCGCTCAGTGCCGCCCGGTGTGGTGCCGACGCCCACCCCCGGCCCGACCGATCCAAGTGTGGCGCTGCTAAACACGCTGCCGGACGCCGCCCGAACCGCGCTAGACACCTATTTGCGCACCACCCGCACACAAGATGGCGGTCTACCCGCCTATCGCGTCGAATACGCCGTCCCCGCCGATAACGAGGCCGCGCTCGCCGCCCTGCCGGAAGGCAATCGTGAGGCGTTCGGTGAATTGATCGCAAATGCTGAGATCTGGTGTGTGCGGATCGCCCCGACAGATTCCACTGTGCCGACACATTACAATATTGAACGATTTCCCGGTGTCGCGGAGGATTGGTCAGTGCGTCATCTGACGAAGGATTCCGCACAGATTGACCCCGGTATACGTGCGGGATGGCGGGCGGCCTGTGGTCGCTGGTGACCGGTGATGTCATCCTCACCCCCGTCTCGCTGCGCGAGCCACCCCCTCTCCCACCTTTCGGTTCCTGCGGAACCTGGGGCGAGGGGGAAGGTGCGGTTGCGCCGCAACGCTGACGCGGCAGTACGAAGCTCGATCTCAGGTCGGACAGGCTCAATGGGAGGCAAAAGCTAAACCGAATTTACACCCCCAAGCGGTCGAGCACGGTCGTTGCCAGGGTGCGGAGGGTGGTCGAAAGCGGGTCGTCGGGGTCGCGCAGGGGAAGCGGCGGCCCACCCCCCGGTTGCCGGATCATACCGGGGGCGAAGGGCAGCGAGGCCAGCACCGGGCGGCTGCCGTAGACCTCGGCGTCGGCGGGTTGCGGGTAGAGTTCGATTTGCTCGCCGCAGTTGGGACAGATGACGTGCGTCATGTTTTCCACGATGCCCATTACGCGCACCCCGGCCCCGCGCAGCTTGTTGAGCAGACGTCCGTTATCCATATGCGCCAGCCCTTCACGGGTGGTGACGATGATCGCCGCATCCAGCAGTCCGGTGTCGAGGATGCTGTTCAGCGGCTCGCCGGTGCCGGGCGGCATGTCGAGCAGCAGCACATCTACGCCGCCCCAGTCGATCTGCCGCAGCATAAACGTCATCAGTTGACCGAGCGTGCCGTCCTGCGGTTGGATGGCCTGGGTATCCCCGACGCGCAACGCCAGCGACGTGAGGCGGATGCCGTAGCGTTCAAATGGCTTGACCGCGTTCGTCAACGCCGACGAATCCGGCCGAGCGTCGATGGTGAGCATGTTGTCCGGCGCGTTGCTGATCTTCTTGCGGCGATGCACCCCCAGCAGCGCCGGGATGTTGGGGCCGTGAATGTCCGCGTCAAAGATACCCGCTTGCTGTCCGTTGGCGACCAGTGCGGCGGCGAGGTTGACCGTCACCGTCGATTTACCGACGCCGCCCTTCGCACTGATGACCATCAGGCGATGACCAGCGCTGGTCATCGCCCGTGATTGCGTCCAGGGAATCATTTACTGCGCTCTTCCACAAAGTTGATCGCTGCCAGCACCTTATCTAACCCGTCCTGCCAATCCCCCTTGATGTGTAGGCGCATCACACGGCGGTGATGGTCTTGCAGGGCTTGCATATCCCCGGCGGCCTGCGCGTCGTTGAGCGTGCCGAAGGTGTAGGGCACGTCAGGGATGGCGATATCTAGCGGGTGCTCGGCGGTGATCTGGAAGAACACACCTTTGTTTGCGTCGCCCTTGTGCAACTGCCCGGTGCTGTGCAAAAAGCGCGGCCCATAACCGACCGTCACCGCCCGGCGGGTGGCATGGCGCAGCCGCCGCTGAATGGAGCGCACCTTTTCCTCGATTTCGGGCGTCTGCGGCAGATAGACCAGCAAGCCGAAGTAATCCCCGGCGTGCGTGCCGGTGAACTGCGCGGCGAGCATTTCCGTGCGGCTATTGGCGTCGTAGCCGTGCGCCTTGCACAGTTCGCGCAGCGGTCCCAGTGTCCCCTCGTCCATATAGACCTCGGTGTTGTCCCCGCTGATGAAAGGCTGTGTGGTCGGTAGTGCGCCGTTGTTCTGATATACCTCTAACAGATGGTCGGTGTTCTGCTTGGATTCGGTCACGTTGGGTTCGTTAAACGGATTGATCTTCAGCAGTTGCCCGGTGACGGCGGTCGCATATTCCCAGCGGAAGAACTCCGCCATCAGCGCGTATTTGTCCTCCATAAACAACGTCACGCGCGGGTGCCCGGCCTCGCGCAGCGCCTTGATGCCGGCGTCCATCACGTCGTTGCCCTCGTCGCCTTCCAACTTGATGTAATAGAAGGCGCGGTCGGTGGCGTAGTCGTGCGGATAACCGACCGTCGCACCCACCACCGGCACGATGCCGCAATTCTCTTTGCCGGTGCTTTCCGCGATGAGTTGCTCCGCCCAATCACCAAACGACTGAATTGATTTACTGGCGAAGATGCAGGCTTTATCGCGGCCTTCTCTGGCGAGTGCGCCCATCACCGCACCGAGGATCAAGCCGGGGTGGTTGTGCGCGGGGATGCTCTCACTACACGCTTTGACCATCGCATCGGCATGAGTGTGGATTTTGTCTATATCCATGCCGATGCAAGCGGCGGGCACCAGACCAAAGTAACTCAACGCGCTATAACGTCCGCCAATATCCGCCGGGTTGAGGAAGATCTCGCGGAAATTTTCGTCTTTGGCGATCTGTTCGAGCTGGCTACCGGGGTCAGTGACCGCGATGAACTGCTCGCCTTTGCCACCGGTCGCCGCATGGAAATGTCTGTAAAACGAGCGCGTCTCAATCGTCCCGCCGGATTTGCTGGCGACGATGAACAGTGTCTTGCTCAGGTCGATCTGATCTTCGATGTTTTTGATGGCTTGCGGATGGGTGCTATCCAGCACCAGCAGCGCCGGGAAGCCGGCCGCGTTGCCAAAGGTCTTCATCAGCACTTCGGGGGCGAGGCTGCCGCCGCCCATCCCCAACACGACAACATGGGCGAAATCTGCGCCGCCGATATCCTTGCGCAATGCCTTGAGCCGGTCGTAGTCGATGGTTTCCAGCACATTCAACCAGCCGAGGCGGTTCTCGATCTTGTTGATCGAGGGGCCATCGGTCTTCCACAGGCTGCCGTCTTTGTTCCAGATGCGTCCGTTGAAGAATTTTTCATCGAGGTGGCGCACCGCGTCGTTGACGGCGTCGGCGTGGATGCCCATCGCCAGCTTCTGCCGGTCGATGATGCCGGTGGTGAGGATAATCTGCTTGGCTTTAATCTGTGAGATGAGTTCCTCGAAGGACTCGATGAATGCCTCCACGCCGTCATCTTGCAGACGCTTGGTGATCTGGTCAATGTCTAAACCGACCTCAACCAGCATATCCAGCACGGTTTCCGCGTCGTCGATGCCGTCGAGGATGGTTTCACGCTCTGCTTTACCATGATCTCCAAACGCTTTGAGCGTCTCCGGCGGCACGGTGTTGACCGTATCTTTGCCGATCAAGTTCTCGATATACTTGACATCAGAATACACGGGATTTTTGGTGCTGGTGGATGCCCACAGCGGACGCTGCACACGCGCCCCGGCGGCTTGCAGCCTGGCGAAGCGTTCTCCATAGAACAACTCACGGAAGCGTTTGTAGGCCAGCCTGGCACTTGCCAGCGCCGCCTGACCGAGCAGTTTGTTGTTGGACTGCACACGGGCGTTATCACCGCGCACCTTCGCCGCGTGGATGTTGTTTTCCAGAATTCGGTCAATCATGGTGTCAATACGGCTGAGGAAAAAGCTGGCGACCGAGGCGACCCTGGTCACGTCCTCACCCGCTGCCACGCGACGTTCCAGCCCCTTGATGTAGGCTTCCGCCACTTGTAGATAATTGCTCACCGCGAAGATCAACGTGATGTTGACGTTGATGCCGGACGCGATGACCTCCTCAATCGCCGGGATGCCCTGCGGTGTCGCCGGGATCTTAATCATCACGTTGGGGCGATCCACCGCGGCGAACAGTCGTTTGGCTTCCTCGATGGTTTCCTCCGTTTGGCGGGCCAGCAGCGGGGAAACTTCCAGGCTGACGTAGCCGTCTCTGCCGTCGGTTTCCTCGTACACCTGTTTGAACAGATCCGCCGCCCGTTGGATATCCTCGATTGCCAGCCGTTCGTAGACCTGCTCGGCGGGCAGGTCGAGCAGGGCGACCATGTCGTCATCGTAGTTGTCGGTGTCACCGATGGCTTTCTGGAAGATCGACGGGTTAGACGTGACGCCGACCACACCGGATTCGTCGATCAGTGCTTGAAACGTGCCGTCCGTGAGCAGTTCGCGCCGGATGTTGTCTATCCAGATGCTTTGCCCGAACTTCTGTACCTCAACCGGGGAGGTAGACATTTCGACTCCTTAAAAATGTATTTATTCGAATAGCTTCATTCTAACGCATCTCATTACGATAAGACATTTTGTGCGGTCAACGCTCACGAGTGAGTGAGTGAATATTGCTGCTCGATGGCCTGCACCTTACCAAAGCGCCGCACATGCCGTGCCGCACCGCTGAAGGTCGCCGTGACGAAGGCGTCCGCGAGTTCTCGTGCGACATTGACACCGATCACCCGTGAGCCGACGCATAAGATGTTCATGTTGTCGTGTTCGACCCCCTGATGGGCGCTGTAGGTATCATGGCAGACCCCCGCATAAATGCCGGGGAATTTGTTGGCAGCGATGCTCGCACCGACACCGCTGCCACAGACGAGGATGCCCCGTTCGGCACGCCCGTCAAGCACGGCCTGCGCGATCCACCCGGCGGCGTCGGGATAATCCGCCGGGACTTCGTCGGTATCCACACCGAGATCAATCACGGTGTGTCCCTGTGCTTCGAGGTGTGTTTTCAGATCTTCTTTCAGCGGATAACCCGCATGGTCAGAAGCAAATACGATATTCAAATGATGCGCCTTTCTGTACTTGTTTTTGCTTCTATCCTAGCAGATTTCCAGCGCGAGGCACTAGACCATTCGTACAGTTTTATTCTCTCGGCTGTCATGCCGACGGACAAATCGCTGTTTCGTCGGTGATGTTAAATTCGCGTCGTTCGGCAGCGGTCAACGTGCGGTCTAATATGCTGAGGCGGTCACAAACCAATGATATCATCGGTGCTAATTCGGCGTCCCACAATCGGGCGGTGCGATCATCGCTCGCGGTGACCACAGACGAGCCGTCCGGGGAGAAAGCCACATCACGTATCCAATCCGTGTGCCCGGTAAGCACACGGACGGTTTCGCCGGTTTGCATCACCCACAACCGGGCGCTTTGATCGACGCTACCGGTCAGCAGATAGGCACCGTCCGATGAAGCCGCCACTGAAAGCACGCTGTCTGTGTGCCCGGTGAACACGCGCAGTTCCTCGATGTTTTCGACCAACCACAGCCGGGCGTTCAGGTCATCCCCGACGCTGACCACCTGTGCGTCGTTGATGAAAAGCGCATCACGAACCGCGACCTGATGACCGAGAAAGGTGCTGACGCTCTCACCGGTCGTCGCATCCCAGACCTTGACCGCGCCTTCGCTGCCAGCGGAGAGAAAACGTTCCCCGGAAGGCGAAAAGGCGACCACATTGAGAGACGCACCATGATCGACCTGAAGCAGTTTGTCGCCGCTGGTCGCATCCCATAGGTGAGCGATTCCGTCATCGCTGCCGGTGATGACCCGCGTACCATCGGGTGAAAAAGCGACGGTATGCACCCAATCTTCATGCCCTGCCAACCGCAGCATCTCGTCGCCGCTGGTCGCATCCCACAGCCGGGCGGTGGCGTCGTCGCTGCCGCTCAATATCTGTGTGCCATCCGGTGAAAAAGCGACGGCCCGCACCCAATCTTCATGTCCGTTCAGTATGGTGATTTGCTCTCCGCTGGTCGCGTCCCACAGCCGGATGGTTTTATCATCGCTACCGGTGACGATACGTTCACCATCCGGTGAAAAAGCGACGGCTCGCACCCATTCTTCGTGCCCGACAAACCGCTGCTGGCTCAGGCCCGCCGCCGGGTCATAAATCTGGGCGGTGTCATGTTCGGAGCCGGTCAGCACAAACTGACTATCCGGTGAGAAAGCACCCGCCAGCACATACCCGGTGTGGAAGAATTTATAGAGTTGGGCATAGGTCGAAGCATCCCAGATGATAGCGGTACGGTCATCACTGACCGAGAGCATACGGTCACCGTCGGGGGAAAAGGTCACCTCACGCACCCAACCCTCATGCCCGGTTAGTTTGGTGACCTGCTCCCCGGTGGTGAGGTCCCACAAGATAATCTCATTATCGTCATCACCGGTGGCGAGTGTCTCCCCATCCGGCGAATAAGCAACCGTCCGCACCCAGTCCTCATGATCGTCGAAAACATAGCGTATCTGCCCGGTCGCTGCCGCCCACACACGGACGGTGGCGTCTTCACCACCGCTAGCGATCTGTGTGCCGTCCGGCGCATAGGCCACCGCTCGAACAAGCCCGGTATGACCGGCAAACGCACGGATGTTTTCCCCGCTTGCCGCGTCCCACACACGCACGGTGTTATCCGCACCACCGCTGACGAGTTGTGTCCCATCCGGTGAGAAGGCCAGCGCGTAAACACCTTCGGCATGGGCGTTAAGTGTTTGGACGGGATCGCCGTCCTCCCATAAGATGATCTGCCCATCGAGGCTGGCGGTAGCGATCTGTGTGCCATCTGGTGAGAAGGCGACATCCGTCAGGCTGTCATCATGCGCTTCTAAGACCATGATTTCCTCACCCGTGGCGACGTCCCACAGCCGAGCGGTATGATCCGCCCCGGCACTGAGCGCCCGCGTGCCATCCGGTGCATAGGCGACACTGGTCACCTCGTCTGTGTGCTGTTCAAATCGCACAAGCGAGATCGAATTAGCGACCTGACCCAGCAGCGCGTCGGCCTCCGGCACGTAGTGGGTTTGCAGGGCGTGCAGTGCCAGCAGCGCCGCCAGCGGCACGTCGTTTTCGCTTTCCTGCTGTGCCATCGCCGCAAGTTGAATCGATTGCATCTCATCACGGGCGGCCTGCACCTGCCCGCTGACCTCATCCAGCCGTGCCTCCGCTGTGCTGACCTGTACCGCAGCGGCATCGGCTTCGTCCTGTGCGCTGCTCACCTGGAGCAACGCGAGCACCACCGCCGCGACCGCCAACACACCGACGACCGCAAAGCCCACCATCCCACGCCGCAGATTGCGTAACAAGCGCGTGCGCTGGTCTTCAAACTCACGACTGTGCGAGATGTATTCTCGGTGTAAATCGGTCGCGGCGGGGTCTTTGCTTCTGGCGTCGTGCAGCCACGCCTCCGCGTTGGTGATCTCATCACCGTTGAGCAGATAGCTGTCATCACGGTCGTTCTCACTCCATTCACGCGCACGGACGAGCAGCCGTGTGTGGTGCCGAACATGGTTGAGATCGGTGTCTATCGAATCCACGAGACGATTATATGCCTCGTCGAAGTCATCTTCTTCACGGAAGAACACCCAGTTATGTGTGTGAATAACCGGGTGCAGCTTGTTCTTGAGGTTGTCGTCATCTAGATCCCGATGCATCACCGGGATGAATCGCTTGTTTGTTTTCACGGCGTAGTCGATCTCGTCACGGCACACTTCGGACTGCACCGAGTCAGGTGTGACGACGAATACGAACGTATTCGAGGACTCGATGCCGGACTTGATCTCTTGCCACCAATCGGCGGTCAACGGGATGTCTTCCCAATCTGCCCAGACCTCACGCCCCTCATCTTTAAGGCGGTCGAAGATAAGCCGGGCAAATTTAGTATCCCGACGTGAATACGAGATAAAGACATCGGAAAATGTAGTCATTACAAACCTCGTTTAAACAATGGTGTAACAACATCATAACACCGGGTTGTCGGATGAAAGCTTAAAGTATACGCTCATCACACATTTTACTATTGTGAACGCATGGCTCACGAGAATTTGGGAGTGAGCTTACTTAGTCTACATACGATGAGAACATTACAAGTTACTGATATGGAGAAAGTATGCGCAAATTTACTTTGTTGATCACGCTTTTACTGGCTGCCCTGATGGTGACGCCGGTGATGGCACAGGAAGAAACCCCGAAGCCACCGAAGAAGCGATGGATATGCCGACGATGGACGGCGACACATTCGTCCGCTTTGCACACTTCGCCCCGAACGCTGGCGCGGTTGATATTTACGTCAACGGTGACGCCGGTGACCTGACCGAAGTCGAATTCGGCGTAGTGAGTGGCTGGATCCCGGTGACGCCCGCCGAAGAAACTTATGATGTTGATGTGGTCGCTGCCGGTACTGCCATCGAAGATGCGGTTATCAGCTTAGATGACGTTGCCATTAGCGCCGGTCAGTGGAATGTCTTCGCCGTCACCGAAGACGCGGAAGGCAACCCGACCGTGATCGCCGCAACCCAAAATATCAACGCCGATCTGGTTCCCGCGACGGCAAACATCACCTTTGTGAACGGGCTAGGCGGTGACCAGACCATCGACTTCAATCGTGATGGTGTGCCTTTCTTCACGGGTCTACCCAGTACCGGGATGCCCTTCGGCAGCATCTTCGTGGACTCTGGCACCTACACATTCAGCTATGCGACTTCCGGTGAAACCGGTGAGATGACGGCAGAGCCAGAAGAAATCGATATGCTCGACGGCAACTACTATCTGATTGCCGCAGCAGGTGAAGACGGCGAGCTGATCGTCGAAGACACCACCCCCGGCGAAGTCGCCGTGCTGACCGGCCAGATTGAGGAACCGGGTACGGTCGTGCAGGCCATTGAAGGCTACGAAGCGTATGAAGGCTGGGCAGATGTCATCGAAACCGCTGGCCTGACGGAAACCCTGAGCGAAGAGGGACCGTTTACCGTGCTGCTGCCCGCGCCTTACCTGCTGGATGAAATCAGCGCGGCAGTCGGTGAAGACACCGAACTGCTCGCCGAAATCCTGACCGCGCATGTTATCGAAGGTGACCTGCGCTTCGGCAACCTGCGTAACATGGAAACCGTGACCGCCCTTTCCGGCGATGAGTACACCCTCGGCATCACTGAAGGGCTGCTGACCGTCGGCGGTGTGGCTGTTATCGGTGTGAACAACGGTGCGACCAATGGTGTACTTCATACAATTGACGGTGTGCTAGGCCCGGCAGGTGAAGGCATCAATACCGAGCGTAGCACGCAAGGTGCCGAAGCCACCGAAGACGCCATGAACGCCGAAGGTGAGTCCGAGGAAGAAATGGACGACTCCGGCGAAGAAATGGACACCGAGGAAGATACGTCCGAAGAAGAAATGGACACCGAGGAAGATACGTCCGAAGAAGAAATGGACGACTCCGGTGAAGACGAAGAAGACGGCGAAGGCGAAGAAGACTAGCCTTCCCCTAACAACCGAATAACTTACACCCCTGCATTCGTGCGGGGGTTTTGGGCTAAAAATACAACACGAAAGTTCGGTATAGCCGCAAGATAAATTATCAAATTCTCTGTTGCTCTGTGCCTCTGCTGCTCTGCGTTACGCATCCGCACATGCTAATACAGCACAAACGCCGTCAACTCGTAGCCGCCGCCTTCGATGTATCCGTTAACGCGGATGTTGTACGTCCCCTCGGCGGGCAGTTCATAAATGAAGAACGGGTTGAGGTCACCCTCATAGTCATCCACGTTGACCAGTGTCTCACCGCCCGGCCCGATGAGCGCCGCTACCGGGTCAAAGTCGCCGCTGCCGGTGACCTGTACCTGTATCCGCTGCCCGGCCTGCCCATAAAACGGATAAAACTGATATTCACCGTCCGGTACATCGTCCTGGATGGTGACCAACGGCGACCGCGCCGGAGCCGGGGTGAAGGTCGGCGCGACGTTGATATAACGCCACAGCAGGTTATACGTGCCCAGCGAGGCCGCCTGTGCCGCCTTCACCCGCAGCAGATAGACGCCGCTCTCCTGAATGCGCACCTCACGCAGCAACGCGCCCCGGTCACCGCCGCTGTTGTCATCGACGGCGAGCACGGTCGCGGGTTGATCCAGCGGCACCAGTTCGAGGATGGGGTCGAGCGAGCTTGCCAGCGCCGGGGCGACACTCGCGTTGATGATATCCCCGGCGCGTAGTTCGACCGTCCACACATCGCGGTTGCCGCGCCGGTCGATGTTGCCGGTGTTTTCGATGTCGAAGGCCGCTTCACCGCGTGCCACCTCCCGCACGGTGGAGCCGGTGCCGTAGCTGATCGTATACGCACCGCTGCTGTTGCCCTCTCCGGTGACGAAAATCTGGTACACACCCTCCAACGTCGCCCGGATCGGCGTGATCAACACCGTCCCGCTGGCATCGGCGGCGGTGCTGCCATCCGCAGTGGCGATCACACTACCGTCGGGGTCAACGATTTCGAGTTGCGGCACGAAGTTCACCCCCAGCGCCGGGCTGACGCTGACCGTCACCACCTCACCCATCGTCGCATAGAACGGATAAATATCCACGCTGGCGGGATCCATCGTCGCGCTGACCGGAACGTGGTTCTCCAGACGGTTGCCGGGGATGGCGGGCAGTCGTTGCGGGACGTTGTAGGTCGGCGCGGGCGTCGCCGTGTTAACCGCTTCCAGCGTCACCGGGAGCTGTGCGACGGTCTGGCTGACCAGCAGCGAGAGCGCATAGCCGCCGTCCAGGCCGCCGCCGCTCACCTCGACGATGTACAACCCGTCTTGCGGCAGACGAATGTTACGCAGCACCGCGTTTTGTGCATCGCCGCTGTCGTCATCGGTGGCGAGTGCGGTGCAATCCGGCGCATACAGGCGCAAGCGCGGGTCAAGCATCCCGGAAACGCGGCTCATCTCCACTTGAATGTAGGTATCGGGCGTCCCCTCGTAGACGTAATAGTGATCCGCACCTTCGACAGTGCCGCCGACCGTCGAGTCGGATTCCAGCCGCCCGATGAAGTTGCTTTCCTCGACGCAGCGGGTCGCCGGGGTAGGCACGCCGACCACTTCCGGCACCGGGGTCGCGCCGCCTGCCGCCGGGTTGGCCCGGTCGGTATAGCTCAGGCCGATCTCGTAGCGTCCGTTGCCCTGGGTGGCCTCGACCAGCACCTCATAGATGCCGTCGGTGGGCAGAGTCGCCTCGATGGCCTCGCCGCTTTGCAGTGGATCACCGTCTGCGCCGTGCAGCGTCAATTCAAGCATGAGCGTCCCCCCGATGGCGCGGATGCGGATCTGATCACCGGCTAGCCCGGTAAAGCGCCAGCGGTCTTGCCCATCGGCACGCAGCGTACTTTCCGCAGCGACCCAATGTTCGAGTACGCCGGTCATTCCGGCATTTGTGGGGCTGGGGGCTTCGACCACTGCGGTGACTTCAGCAGGGCGCATTAAGGTTGGCAGGGCGCTCTCGTTCGGCGGGTCTGCATCGCCGCTGCTGCACGCTGCCAACAAGAGGATAAGCACAAAACTGATTTTCCGTCGCATAACACTTTTCACCTACGGACAAAACAGCCTTCATAATAGCATCATTCTCGCTACGCGGCGATTTACGGTGAGCGTAATTCGACAATGTCACATTCGGCGTTTGAGTCGAGATCGTCGCGAGCGGGTGCGATTGCCCTGGGAAAGTGAAATGATTTGTAGCATAACTCGATATGGTTGGTTATAATCGCTACGTTGTAAGCAAAACATGCTGTTACAACAATTGTACTTTTTTGTAAATCAAACTTTGTCAACGAATAGCACTGTCTAAAAACAGGAGGAAAAACGTGCGTAGATTCACATTATCTCTCGTAGCACTTCTACTGCTCGCCCTTTCGGTCATACCGGCTGTGGCACAGCGCGGCAACATTGTGGAGGTCGCCTCTGCGGAGGAAGACTTTTCAATTCTCGTCCAGGCGGTTGAGGCTGCCGGTCTGGTGGATGCGCTCAGTGGCGACGAACCGCTGACCGTGCTGGCACCGACCAACGACGCCTTCACACGCCTCGCAAGCAGCTTCGAATTTGAACTCGACGCGCTGCTAGCGGATACCGAATTACTAAACGAATTACTGCTCTATCATGTACTGCAAGGGCCGCAGTTCTCCAACTTGATTGTTCAGTTGGTCGAGGGATCTGACAACAATAGCATTGTCATCCCGACCTTGCTGGAAGGCACAGCAGTTGACTTTAGCCTCAACGATGAAGGGGCGCTGCGCGTTAACCGTGTCGCAACCGTCGTCGCACCTGATATTGGTGTGAGTAACGGCGTCATTCACGGCATTGATAACGTCGTCTTCCCGCTGATCTTGCAAGAGCGCATCGAGGCGCTGAGTGATGCTGGCCCGGTCGAGGGTACATCCGAGACCTCAATTTACGGCATCGCTGCCAACACACCCGACGAATTCAACATTCTCGCGGACGCCATCGAAGCCAGTGAAAATGTTGACCTGCTGGATCGCGGCTTCCCCTTCACCGCGCTCGCGCCGACCGACGCGGCCTTCACCGCGCTGTTTGAGGAACTCGGCCTGACTGCCGAAGACGCGCTCGCTCAACCGGAACTGCTGAATACCATCCTGCGCTATCACCTGCTCGACGGTGAGTTCACCTCAGAGGATGTTGCTGGTCTGGATGGGCAAGAGGTCGAAACACTCCAGGGTGAGACCATCGCCATCGCCGTCACCGAAGACGGGGTCGTGCTGAACGACAGCGTCAACGTGGTTGAGACGGACATCGAGGCGGATAACGGCATTATCCATGTCGTCGATGCGGTGCTAGTGCCGGATCAGGCGCTTGACCAACTGGAACGCATCAACCTATCTGCGACCTCTATCGCTGGTATCGCCCGCGATGCTGAAGGTCTGAACATCCTCGAAGAAGTCGTTATCGCCAGCGGCAACAGTGACCTACTGGATCGTGGCTTCCCCTTCACCGTGTTCGCACCGACCGACGCGGCCTTCGAGGCGCTGTTCGAGGAACTCGGCCTGACCGCCGAAGAAGCCCTCGACCAGCCGGAACTGCTCGATGTCATCCTGCGCTATCACATCCTTGAGCAGGAAGTCCCCGCGGAAACCGCGCTGACACTCGACGGTGCAGAGGTCGAGACGCTGCTCGGCGAAACCATCACCATCGCCGTCACCGAGCCGGAGCCGATGGAAGAGGAAATGGAAGCCGAGGCCACCGCTGAAGCTGAAATGACCCCCGAAGCCGAAATGACCCCGGAACCGGAGATGCCTTCACAGGTGATCGTGCTCAATGACAGTGCCACCGTCGTCGAAACCGACATCATGGCGGATAACGGCGTCGTCCATCTGATCGACGCGGTACTGGTACCCGAAGCGGCGGGTGAACTGCTTGAGGTGATTAACCTCTCGCCGACCTCCATCGCCGGGATCGCCCGTGATGGTGAGAGCTTCACCATTCTGGAAGAAATCATCATCGCCACCGATAGCCTGCAACTGCTGGATCAAGGCTTCCCCTTCACTGTGTTCGCACCGACGGATGAAGCCTTCACCGCGCTCTTTGACGAGCTGGGCGTCAGCCAGACCCGTGCGCTGCAAATGCCGGAACTGCTGAATGCCGTGCTGCGTTATCACGTTCTTGAAGATGAACTTAGCGCCGAAGACCTGATTGCTGCGGCCCCCGCCGAGTACGAGACCATCCAGGGCGAAATGCTCAGTGTCGCCGTTGAGGGTGACAGCGTGGTCATCAACGACAGCGTGACCGTCGCCACGGCAGATGTCGCCGCTGATAATGGCGTCGTCCATGTGGTGGATGCAGTGCTCGTCCCGCAGGCAGCGGTCGAGATGCTGGCTCCGCCGGAAGCTGACATGGAAGAAGAAATGGAAGCCGAGGCCACCGAAGAAGCTGACATGGAAGAAGAAATGGAAGCTGAGATGACCGAGGAACCAGAGATGGAAGCCGAGGCCACCGAAGAAGCTGACATGGAAGAAGAAATGGAAGCCGAGGCCACCGAAGAAGCGGCGGCTGGCACTATCGCGGACATCGTCGCCGGTGATGAGAACTTCAGCATTCTGCTGCAAGTCGCATCTGCGACTGGCAACGCCGAAACACTGGCGACCGGCGGCCCCTTCACCGTCTTTGCGCCCACAGATGAGGCATTCGAGGCACTGCTGGACATTATCGGTGTGGATACACCGACCGCGCTCGCCCTGCCCGAACTTCTGGAGCCGATGCTGCTGTATCATGTGATTGAGGGCGAAGTCCCCGCCGAAGCCGTGCTGGAACTCGACGGTGAAGAAGTCGACACCCTTCAGGGTGAGACGATCACCATCACCATCACCGAAGATGACAGCGTCGTGCTGACCTCCGCGTTGGGCGAAGTCATGGTCACCATGACCGATATCATAGCGGAAAACGGTATCATCCACGTTGTGGATGCCGTGCTCGTCCCGCAAGAAACCATCGATGCGCTGAGCCAGCTTGGTATCGACCTGGGCGGCTGAGCCACACTTAACATCAGCAACACAGGCCGGGGGGATAACTCCCCGGCTTTTTGATTCACATGTGGATGGGCGTTTGTTAAATCAAATTCAAATGCTAAAATCGTCTCGAATAATCACTTACAGGAGCGAATACTATGGTTACAGCCACGACTGCCGTCCCCAAGCGTGGGGATATTGCAGAGAAATACCAGTGGAACGCGCCCAGCGTCTTTGAAAGTTGGGACGACTGGGAAAGTGCCGCCGAGGACATCCCGACTTATCTGCCGAAGGTGCAGGGCTATCAGGGCAAGCTAAGCGAGGGCGCGTCCACACTGGCGGATTACCTCGAACTGCACGAAGAACTGATGCGCAAGATGATGAACCTGTACTTCTACGCGGCGATGTCCACCGCGGTGAATTCCAATGACAAAAAGGCCACCGCTGCCACCGGACGCGCCCAGGGGTTGTTCGGGCAGGTGCAGGCGGCAACGGCCTTCACCAAACCGGAGATGATCGCCATCGGGCAGGATACGCTGAACAAATGGATGGACGACGAACCGCGCCTCGCCACTTACCGTCAATACGTTGATAACCTGTTCCGGCAAGCGGAACACGTCCGTTCCTCGGAGGTTGAGCAGGTGCTAGGGCTGGTCAACGATCCGTTTAGCGCGGCGAACCGCATCTACAGCGACCTCACCGGCTCCGATATGACGTTCGCCCCCGCCGTAGACAAAGACGGCAACGAACACGAGGTCACACAGAGCACGGTCGAGCAATACTATACTCGCACCGACCGGACACTGCGCCGCGCCGCTTACGAGAGCTATCGCAGCGCCTACCATAACCTACGCAACACGATGACCGCCTCGTACATTTCCAGCGTCAAGCAGGATGTTTTTAACATGCGCGTGCGTGGCTTCCCAACCGCGTTAGAAGCATCGCTGTTCAACAACAACATCCCGGTGGCGGTCTATCACAACCTGATCGAAACCTACCGTAAGAACCTGCCGACGTGGCACAAATACTGGGCCATACGCCGCAAGGCGCTCGGTGTGGATCAACTGCGCCCATACGACATCTGGGCACCGATCACCAAAAACAAGCCGGAAGTGAGCTACGAGCAGGCCATCGACTGGATCACCGAAGGCTTGAAGCCGCTCGGTGACGACTACGTAAACGCGATGCGGCAGGGGACGCTACAAGATCGCTGGGTGGATGTGTTCCCCAACCAGGGCAAGCGACAGGGTGCTTTCTCTTTCGGGACGTATGACACCTTCCCCTTCATCATGATGAGTTTTGACAACGGCCTCAGCGGGATGAGCACACTTGCACACGAAATCGGTCATAGTATGCACAGCTATCTTTCCCGCAAGAACCAGTCCTGGGTCGATAGTGGCTACACGCTGTTCGCCGCTGAGGTCGCCTCGAACTTCAACCAGGCGATGACCCGTGCCTATCTGCGTGAGGCCAAGAAAGACGACGCACAGTTCCAGATCGCGCTGATCGAAGAGGCGATGGACAACTTCCACCGTTATTTCTTCATCATGCCGACGCTGGCGCGTTTTGAACTCGAAGTTCATACCCGTGTGGAGCAAGGCAAGGGCTTGACCGCCGATGACTTGATCGACCTTAATCTGGAATTGTTCAACGAGGGTTACGGCGGTGAGATGGACGTCGAGCACGACCTCGAAGGCATGACGTGGGCGACCTTCCAGCATTTGTATTCCGCATACTACACCTACAGCTACGCGACCGGCATCAGCGCCGCGCACGAACTGGCAAAAGGCATCCTCGACGGTGAAGACGGTACCGCCGCACGCTATCTGGAATTCCTCAGCGCGGGTGGCAGTAAGTACCCGGTGGATGCACTCAACGACGCCGGAGTCGATATGACGAAACCCGACGCCGTCGAAACCACCTTCGGTGTGCTGGCGGAGATGGTTGATCGTCTCGAATCGTTGATCGACTAGAACATTTTCGCCGCCTAACGGACGTCCTGCGGGCGGCGCACCACCTCATACATGGCGAGGTTGTCGTAGACCTCGCCAAAGGGCAGCGGTTGCATCGCGCACGACCCCGGCACGACGCACCCTTCCAGCAAATCGTTATAATAGATGCCCTCATGGGTGATGATGGTGCCGGAGTCGGTATCACGCAGACGTTGGCGCTCGCTGGCCTGGAACGTCTCGCGGTTGACGGTTCCACGGTCTAGCAAGGTGTAGGTGTAAAGCAGCAGCGTGGCGTCCTCGTCGGCGGTATCTTGTAAGAAGCATACCTCCTGTGTGGAGCCATCCGTGCCCAGTTGTACGACCTCACAGCGCATGAGTTCTCCGCACACGTTGACCGTCTCACCGTTCACCCCCGCACTTTGCAAATCACCGACCGGCGTTCTGCCACGCGCAGAACACGCCAGCGATTGTAGCGGTTCAGTCGCCACCAACGGGAACACCGCGACGATCCCCGCGACCAACAGCAGCGCGGCTAGATACCCACGCAGCGACATAAAAAAGCCGACCGGCACCATCAGCAGCACACCGATGAGCAAGAAGCTCGGCAGCACAATCGTATAGATGCTCACTTCCGGCGCGGCGATGAAAAGAAAGGTGCTGATCCCCAATGTGAGAACGGTGATTACGCCGACGACAAACAGAAATTTACGCATGATCTCATCCGTTTATGAAGAATGTGAATAATTTCGCAAGATGTTGTTATAAGCATAGACTCGTTTTCTCGGTTTATGCTACGGTGAATGTGACCGTAACGAACTCGCCACCGTTTCTGTTTTTCTCCTGTGTGTGCGATTTGCTTACTTGAGCGGTTCTAATAGGTGAGTTCGTTTCCCTCATATCAAGCTCCGAGCACTATCTCGAAAACATCTCTGATTTGTTCTCCAACACGGTAAACGTATCGACGATCACATAACGGCAGGCCGGGTCATCGCTGCAATCAGCGGCGGGTGCGTGTTCGATCTGCGTGAAGTCACTATCCGTAAAGTAGTACACCTGCACACCAACCTGATACGCCCCCGGCGGCAGCGCCCCCGGCAGGAACTTGGAGTCGGCATAGTGTTCGTCCGCCGCCCAGGTCGAAGTCGAGGCGGCGTTCGCCATCGGGCGGCTATCCAGACTGGTGACGACCGCGCCGGTTTCATCGAACAGCAGTACGGAGATCGTGTATTCTTCTCTGGGCGGCGCAGACGGCAACCACAGCGTATTCACGGTAACACCGTCCGGCGTGAGGTCGGTTTCTGCACGCAGCAGGCGCATCTCGTCGCCATATCGGGCGATTGGCGCGGCCTCCGGTGGACGTTCCAGACGCCACAGCAGAATAGGCCGGTCGATGTATACGCCGAACTGCTCGATCTCCGGTGTGGTCTGTACCCAACCGCGTGCGTAGAGATCCGGTCGGATGTCGTACTCGTCCGGCACACCGGGCCAGCCGAGTTTGGCAACCCACACACCGTTTTTCCCTGCCAGCGTGCGGTCTAAGAAGGCGTCGTAATCATCGGGATGGCGAAAGCGGTAGGTTTCGCTGTGGGCATAATCCGTCCAGAAATCAAATTGGTCGAGATAGTAAGCGACGATATACTCGTCCGTGTCGAGTTCGAGCAGCACGACGTCGGTGTCGTCGCTGTGGTGGATTAAATATTCGCTGACTCCAGGCCAGGGCGCACGCAGCACCGGCCCGGCGCTGGTCGTCGAGAGGCTGAACAGCAGTACGAACGCCAGCAGCGCGGAACGCTCACGGGCGCGGAACTGGCTGAGACCGTGCGCCGCCAGCACGATCACCGCCGGGACGACCACCGCCAGCGCCCGAAACGACAGCGTCGGGTAAACCGCGTTGAGCAGCAGCGACAGCGCCGGGACGACGACAGCGACGAGCAGCGGCGCGAGGGTCGCCGGGGACGGACGCCAGCGCAGCGGCTTCGCACCGAACGCGCCCATCACGCCGACCGCCGCCAGCACCACCCAGAATAGTTCGGGGATGCCGAGCAGTTGGTAGGTCAGCACCGCGTAGACCGTCGAGTTGTTTTCCAGCGCGTGGGGCAAACCACCGGGACGTTCCAGCGTGATCTGGTTGTAGATCACCGGTAGCCAGGGCAGGTACAGCACACCGATGACACCAAAGGCGACGGCGAACCGATGAATTTCCCGGCGGCGTGTCAACAGCGCGTGCAATGCTAACGCCAGCAGCACCAGCGCCCCCCAGTAATGGGTATAGAGCAGCGCGACTCCGGCGACCACAAACGCGGCGAGGCTGGCGCGTGCCGGGCGGCGATAGTAGCGCCAATACAACCACACCACCAGCGTGACCAGCAGCATCTGCGCGGGGTAGTGGCGCACTTCCTGCGTCAGCACGCGCACCAGATCATGCAGCGCGTAGAACAGCGCCGCGAACACCCCCGCCCGCCAGTCAAACAATGACCGGCCCAGCCGGTAGGCGACCGCTACACCGACCAAAGAGAGCAGCACGGAAAAATAACGCAGCTCGAAGATTGTATCGCCGGTGAAGCCCCGCCACACGTTCAACGCCATGAAGAACAGCGGCGGGTGGACGTCCTCCGCCACCCATTCGGTGACGACGGCGGCGGGGTCGGCTGCCGCGCTGGCGGCAATCGTCCAGCCCTCGTCAGCCCATAGTGACGTGGTGATTAGATTGGTGATAAAGATCGTATGGGCCAGCAACAGCACCGGCACCAACCAGACCCAGCGATGAAGTTTAAATGACAATTGCATTTACCGGTTTATCCGCTTCCCTGACGAATCGAACGGGAGTGAGAGATTGAGAGAGGCATGGCGCTCTTCCGCACCCCCCAGCCCCAAATCAACCGTCCCTAGCCAACGGAGAGATAGCACGACATAGCACGACCGGGGGACAGCCGAACACCCCCAGCCGACGTATAACGCTAAGAAGCTGTTTGAAAAGCCCTCACCCTGTTTCCCTCTCCCCAGGGAGAGGGACTTGAGAACGATTTGCTCCCCTTCTCCCCCCAACGCTTCGCTGGGAGAAGGGGTTGGGGGATGAGGGCCAAAATTACCGAAACAATACTTCTCAAACGGCTTCTAAGCAATACATAGGCGGCCTGATCGGTCGCCTACATAAGACCCCTAGAATTACTGCGCGATGTAACCACCGTCCGCCATCAGGATCGACCCGTTGACGTAAGATGCCTCGTCAGAACATAACCAGATGACGGCCTTTGCGATTTCTTCCGGCTGTCCCAGGCGGCCCATCGGCGCGGCAGCCGCGAGACCGGCCTTTGCTTCCGCGTTGCCGCCGGTGAAGCGTTCGACCATTGGCGTATCGATCACGCCTGGCCCTACCGCGTTGATGCGGATCGGTTCTTTGGCGAATTCGAGCGCGGCGGTTTTGGTCAACCCGGCAACGGCGTGTTTGCTCGCCGCGTAGATCGGTACACCGGCAAAACCAATGTGCGCCGCAATCGAAGCCGCGTTGACGATGGCACCGCCACCCGCCTGCAAAATCGCGGGGATCTCGTACTTCATGCAAAGCGCAGTCCCGGCGACGTTGGTCATCAGCACGTTGGTGATGTTGTCCATCGTTAAGTCAGTGGTAATGCCGGGGACGCCCTCCGTCCCGGCGTTGTTGAAGGCCGCGTCTAATCGTCCGTAGCGATTGACTGTGTCCTCCACCATCTTTCGCACGGCGTTTTCATCAGCGACATTGGTCACGCTGACGATTGCATCACCACCATTCTGTTTGATCTGCGCGACGACCTGCTTGCAGCCCGCCTCGTCTACATCGGCGACGACCACCACCGCGCCGTATTCCGCAAATGCGAGAGCGGCTGATTTGCCGATGCCGTTCGCCGCGCCGGTGACGATCACGACTTTGCCCGTATAATCAATTGCCATGTTTTGTTCACTCCCTGATAGGTGCTTGTAAGTGTTGCAAACTATTTAGACGATCTTACCTCACATCAGTATTGCTTATCATCGTCCATCAGTACCTCATAACGAGATTGTTTCGTTGCCGGTCGTCGCAAAACTGTTTTGCATCCCTCTCGATAATAGAAGAAGGGATGACCCGGCGTGGTCGCCCTGGGCAGGTTGCCCCTGCTATTCGGACGATTCTAACTTTAGTTTCCGCTAAATCTGCATGAAAAATTTGGGTTCTTCAGGATCTTGCGTGGTGAACATAGGTTCTGTGTCAAAATTGGCAATATATGGTCAGTAATCACCCATATTTGCTGTTTTTTAGCCGTGATTTCACCGATTTTTC
>DAOTTX010000211.1:0-9748 GCA_034437515.1 Anaerolineae bacterium | reverse complement strand
CGCCAGCAGGGGCGTCACCCTTTCGAGCTGGTACGGGACGCTTTGCAGGCCCAACGCTCAGGGACGACACCACCTTCGCTCCTCTAACCGTTGATCTACCCTTGACGGTATCGCTCTATACCCCCCTGAACGGATACAACTTAAACAAGACTCGTCTCAGAGTCATGCCTGACACATTCTAAAACGATACCATGAAAATTAAGGAAAACTATCCAAACACAGGAGGTTTATTTTGGCTAAGATTGCAATCAACGGCATGGGACGCATCGGACGCGCAACGCTCAAGGTACTGATGGATACACTGGCGCTTGAATTGGTCGCCGTCAATGACATCGCCGACATCGAAAATATTGCTTATCTCATCCGCTACGACACCGCCTACGGGCGCTACGACAAAGTCATTTCTGTCAAAGACAACAATATCGTCATTGATGGGCAGAAAATTCCCTATCTGAGCGAACGTGACCCCGCACAACTCCCCTGGGATGAGATGGACGTAGACATCGTTATCGAGTCCACCGGTTTCTTCACCAAACGTGACGACGCCGCCAAGCACATCGAGGCCGGGGCGCGTTACGTCATCATCTCCGCACCGACCAAGAGCGAAGATGTGCCGACCGTCGTACATGGCACCAACACCGAAGACGGCATGACGCAGATCCTTTCCTGCGCGAGCTGTACGACCAACAATATCACCCCGGTGACGGAAATCCTCAACCGGCGGTTCGGCGTACAGAAGGCGATTATGACGACCATCCACGCTTACACCTCAACACAGGCCATCGTGGACGGACCGAATAAGAAAGACTTCCGGCGTGGACGGGCCGCCGCCGCCAACTTCGTGCCGACCAGCACGGGCGCAGCCATCGCCACCACCAAAGCCCTGCCCGAACTCAAAGGCAAGTTCGACGGCGTCGCGGTGCGTGGGCCGGTGCCAGTCGGGTCAATTTCCGATATGGTTTTCTTGCTGGAAAAAGATGTCACCGAAGAAGAGATCAACACGGCCTTCGAGGAAGAAGCCAAGAGCGAACGTTACCTCAATATACTTGGTTACACCCACGAGCCGCTGGTCTCATCAGACATCGTGCAAGACCCGCACGCCTCTATCGTTGACCTGAGCATGACCAAAGTCGTAGACGGCAACTTGGTCAAAGTCATGGCATGGTACGACAACGAGTGGGGTTACACCAACCAGATGGTGCGCGAAGCCCTTGCCATCGTCGAGAACGAGAAGGTCACGAGCTAAGTAAGCAGCGTTCTTCATCGCAAAACATCGCATATCGTTAATCATGTCGCATAATGCAGGGGCGTCCTGCTAGGACGCCTCTACGACTACACTCCAAACCGCGCTTTGAATGCTTTCTCCGCTGCACGATAACCCATCTCGATCAGTTTGCGGCTGGCAGGTTCATCGTAGTCAATGATGCGCTCAACCGGCAAAAATGTCTCCGGCGACACGATCATGTCCTCAACAATACGATACCGCTGCTGCTCCCCTCTGGCGATAGCCTGTTCCGCCGAACGATTAACCGTGCGCATCAGCTTGAGTTCCGCACGGAAGGATGCCAACAACGCCCAATCGAGCGTCCACGTAATGGCCTCGCCAAAGCTCTGCGGCAGCCGCCCATAATGGGGTGCTTGTTCGTCACTTTCCCACCAGGGTGTCATCATTACGATGATTGCTTCCATATTTTCTTCGATCGCCACATCGCGCGATGTGCAAAGGTCAAACGCCGGGCCAAGCGGAGTATTAGCGACTACTGCCCCATCCCAATAGACCTCACCGTCTCGGTCTTGCGTCCAGGGATAGACCATCGGGATGCTGCAACTGGCCATGATGCGGCGCACATCAATCGGCGTTTCCAACCCTTTGCGCTGTTCGCCGGTGTCTGAATCATAAACAGGATGGTTGCTGAACACCACACCTTCGCCGGTTTGTACGTTGGTCGCGCTGATGAGCAACGCGATTGCGCTCTCGGTAATGGCTTGCTCATCCAGGCCGAGGCGCTCGACCAGCGTATTATACAGCGGTCGGGTATCAAGCAGGTTATTCCACCGCCCGATAAGGCGCTCACTCAGCGGACGTGGCATTAGCGGCAGCGGCGGCCAGGATTCACTGACGGCAGGTGAAAACGCGATGCTTTCGTCCACACGCGGCAGGCGCGTACCGATGGATTTACGCAGCAGAGTATTTGCAACCCAACGGGCGATGCGACCCATCCCCGGCGGGATGCCCTGTACATCACGCTCCCGTAGGGAAAGCCAGAATGTTTCCAGATCTGCTGCGCTGATGCCCTGCGCAATCGCCGCACCGTTCACCGCACCGATAGACGTACCGACGATAATATCCGGTTGCCATGCCCCGGCATGGTCAGCGTTTATACCGGGTTTGTTCTGTTCGCTCAGATATTTGTACACCCCGGCATGGAACGCACCACGTCCCCCACCACCAGAAAGCACCAACGTCTTGATCGTCATTTGCCCCACCACCTCGTCGTTTATCTGTATTGTTGACTTGAGCGTACAACAAGTTTGTAACGGCGTCAAAAAAACCGGATGTGACGCCACATCCGGCTAAGAGCAGTGAGATTACATTACGAAGAGAGCGTCTCTAACTACGCTACCCGCCGAGATAGGCTTCGATGATTTTTTCGTCGTGTTGCAGCACGGCGGCGTCATCGCTGTGGGTGATGTAACCGGATTGCAGCACATAGCCGCGATGTGCAATCGCCAACGCCATCCGCGCATTTTGCTCCACCAGTAAGATCGTGGTATTGCTTTCGTTGTTGAGGTATTCGATCACATCGAAAATTTGCTTGACGAGCAACGGCGCGAGTCCCATCGATGGTTCATCGAGCAGCAGGATGCGCGGCTGTGCCATCAACGCCCGACCGATAGCCAGCATTTGCTGCTCCCCGCCGGAAAGCGTGCCGCCGAGTTGCTGCTGCCGTTCGTTCAACCGGGGGAAGCGGTCAAACACATATTCGAGGTCGCGCTTGATCCCAGGAGCGTCTTTGCGCTGGAACGCCCCGATTTCGAGGTTCTCCCGCACGGTCATCCGTGTGAAAATGCGCCGCCCTTCCGGTGATTGAATCACCTTACGGTCTACGATCTCATGCGCGGGGACACGGGTAATATCTTCACCATCGAGCACGATTACCCCTTCGGAGGCATCAACAATGCCGCTGATCGTATTCAGTGTGGTCGTCTTGCCCGCGCCGTTGCCACCGATCAACGTGACAATCTCGCCTTCATCGACGTAAAGTGAAATGCCCTTCAGCGCGTGGATATTACCATAGTAGGCGTGAATGTCGTTGACTTCGAGCAAGCTCATAGCGCCTCCTCATCGAGTTCAGCCGCTTCACCTTCATCTTCGATACCTTCTTCGACCGCTTCTTCACCCAGGTAGGCTTTAATCACTGCCGGGTCACGCTGCACATGGGCCGGTGTCCCTTCGGCGATCTTCCTGCCGTAATCCATCACACTGACCTGATCGCTAATGCTCATTACCAGCTTCACATCATGCTCGATCAAAAAGATGGATAGGCCGAGGTCATCACGCAGACGACGGATAAAGTTCATCATCTCGTCCGTTTCTTGTGGGTTCATCCCGGCGGTCGGTTCGTCGAGCAGAAGCAGTTTGGGTTGCAGCGCCAGCGCCCGTGCGATCTCCAGGCGACGTTGGAAGCCATAGGGCAGGTTCTTCGCCAGGTTATCACCGGACCCGCGCAAACCGACGAACTCGACCAGCCCCATCGCCTCATCGAGTGCTTTCTGCTCCGCCCGACGATGCCCCGGCAGACCCAAAATTGCCCCGATCGGTGTCGTTTTCAATCGGTGATGCATCCCGACCATGATGTTTTCCAGCACGGTCATCTCACCGAACAGACGAATATTCTGGTACGTCCGGGCGATGCCGCGCCGCGCAATTTGATCGGTACGCAACCCTTGCACCGGGCGACCATCAAAGATGATCTCCCCTTCCTCTGGTGTGTAGAAGCCGGTCACACAGTTAAAGAACGTGGTTTTACCGGCACCGTTCGGGCCGATCAAGCTGGCGATCACACCCGGTTGGATCTGTAAATCGACGTGACGCACCGCCACCAGACCGCCGAAGCGTTTCAAAGCAGCACGAACGTCAAGCAGTGGTTGAGCCATCAGGAAATTCCCTTTCTTTGACGGGCGGAGCAATGGATGGGCCGTCAGGATCGATGAGCAGTGTTGCCCCGCCCGCCCCCGGGCTGGCTCGCTCAGATAATCGTGCCGGGATCGGTGGCAGCAGACCTTCCGGCTTGGTCAGCATGACGATCACCAGCAGCGCACCAAAACCCAGCAAACGATAGGCTTCCAATTCGCGCAGCAACTCCGGCAGGCCGACCAGAATCATCGCACCGAGGATCACACCGGGGATCGACCCCATCCCGCCGATGATAATCAAACTCAGCACGTTAATCGACACCAGCAGCGTAAAACTGTTCGGGCTGATACCTTGCAGCGATGCACCGAACACCGCCCCACCCAGACCGGCAAACGCCGAACTGACACCGAAGGCCAGCAGCTTGTTGCCGATCAAGTGGATGCCCATTGCTTCCGCGACGTCTTCATCCGCACGGATGGCCCGCCACGCCCGGCCTAACCGAGAATTCGCCAGCCGGTAAACCACAAACGCCGCGATCATCACACTGGCTAAAAACAGATAGTAGGTGGTCGTCGAACTATTGAGGTCAAAGAACCAGTCAGCATTGAGACCGCTCAAGTTGACAACCGGTGTAGGAATACGTCCGATCCCCTGTGAACCGCCGAGCAAATCACTCGCCGCCTCCGAACCGATGATGCGGTTAGTAATTTCGCCAAATCCCAACGTCACGATGGCAAGGTAATCTCCGCGTAGACCGAGCACCGGCACACCGAGCATCATCCCGGTCAACGCGCTGACGAGCACACAGAACGGCAGCGCCTGCCAGAACGTGAACATGCCGGTGCAGACGTTGGGAATCTCCGTAAACGGGATGATGTCATCAGGATGCACACCGCCGCATGTCAAAATATTCGGCGCGGACAAGATGCCGAGTGTATATGCCCCAATCGCAAATGAGGCCACGTAACCCAGGTCAAGCAGACCGGTGTAACCGATCATCACGTTCAAGCCGATACCCATCACCGCATAGAGCGCGATCAGGTTAAACACGTTACTGATGTACGCGCCCATAAACTGCGGGGCGATCACCAGTACAAACAGCGCCGCCGCCACAAACACCAGCCGGATCACCCGTTGGTCACGGTCGGGCACTTGTTCGTAATGGGTACTGGCACGTTCACCTACCAGCGGCGCGATGAAGAACAACACACTGAATAACGTAAAGGTCAGCACCGCCGCCAACGGGGACATTTCCCCCTGCCAGTTGAGAACACCCAACACGACCAGAAATGTCAGAAAATAAATCGCGCCGTTGTTCATCACCTGCGAGCCGTTCGCCGCCAGCGCCCCAACCATCCCGGTGATGCCCATAATCACCACGAAGACGATCCCGGCGTTTTCCAGCGCCAGTTCGAGAATCGCAGGCGCATCCCCGACGCCACGCAGCACGCCACCTTCTTCGAGGCCGCCGCTGTTGGCGACCAACGCCAGCACCACACCAACGACGACACCCGCAGCAAACCCAAGCCCGGCACGGAAGGTCAGGTCACCGCCACGCAGTAGCGCGACCGCATATCCCAGCGCGAATACGACCGCCAACGCCAGCGCATCCGGCAGCGAAACGATGTCTTCGATCTGCCCGACGACCATGCCCAGCACGACGGTCAACCCGACGCTGATGACCAACACCCCACGCAGGCGATCCGCCGCCATACCCAACACACGCTCACCAACGGGCGACGATATGCGTGTTTGTAACGCACGCAATAGATCCGGCAGGTAAACCAGCACCCAGGCGAGCAACCCGCAAACCACACTGAAGCCGAGCAGCAGCCACAAGCCATCCAGCCGTGTTGCCGGTGTGGCGACTGCATCCATCCCGGCGGGATAAAATCGTTCGGTATAGAAGTGGGCGGTCACATCGCCGTTGAGCAAAATCTTACGCCCGAAGGTCAACGTGCTCTCGTTGAGGTTGCCCAGATTTTGAAAGACAAACCCCATGTCGATCAAAATATTGAAGATCACCAGCACCGCCAGTGATACCCCTGCCAGCACCGCGCCGGAAAGACTCGTCGCCAATGAAACAAGCCCGTTCACGTCCGCACCGCGCACGCCAGCAGCGAACCCTGCGCCGAGCAGCATCAACACCAGCAAGAAATCGTTCAGGTTGAGCGTACCGACGATGACTTCACGGTTGGCAAATGCTTGGTAGATCCCCGTGAGCGCCAGCGTGATAATAATAATCGCCGCATAGTAGCCGGGCGCTAACAGGTGAGAAAGACTGTATTTTCGCATGATTACACCTTCTTATCTGCCACGACTTCACCGAAAATGCCCGTCGGTCGGAAGATCAGGATAAACACCAGGATTCCAAACGCGACCACATCCTTAAGCTGATTATCGAGGCCAAGCATCGACGGCCCAACTGATTCCAGCAAGCCAAGCAGCAACCCACCGGCGACCGCCCCCCGCACGTTACCGATCCCGCCGATCACCGCAGCGGTGAAGGCTTTAATGCCGGGCAAAAAACCCATGCGTGGGTCAATCTGCCCATTGCCGGGGATGAGCGCGAACATCACACCCGCCGCGCCCGCTAAGGCACCGCCCACCGCGAACGTAATGACGATCACACGATCCACGTCAATCCCCATCAGGCGTGAGGTATCTTTGTCCTCGGCGACCGCTCGCATAGAGCGCCCGGTTTTGGTGTTCTGGATGAAATACCATAACGCATACATCAGCAACAGTGAGATAAAAAACACAATGAACGAAATCGGACGCAGGCGCAGGTCTAAACCTAGCAGGCTGACCTCGTAAATCCCGCTGATGAGGTCGATTCCGTCCACATATTCACCGCCGCTGACCCGCGTCTGTCCGGGGAATTGGTCACGCAGCACAATCAGGCTGACATCCGGGTAACGCCGGGAACTCGCACCGAATAACCGGCGAAACAATTCCTGCAACGTGATCGACGCACCAATCGCGGTAATCAGCGGCACCAGACGAGGCGCACCCCGCAGCGGACGATAGGCGACCCGTTCTAGCAAGATCGCCACGATGATCGAGGCAATCGCGCCGGAACCGATGGTCACAATCAGCGCAATCAGCGTGTTTGATTCGAGGAAGCCGGATTGATCCAGGGCATAGATGATGAAGAACCCCATGTACGACCCTGCCATGAACACCTCGCCATGCGCGAAGTTAATCATAAACAGGATGCCGTAAACCAGTGTATACCCCAGGGCGATGAGTGCGTAAATGCTGCCCTGCGAAAGACCGAAAACTAACTGCTGCACAAATTGATCCGCACTGTAGATAAAGTCCGGATCAACGAAAAAGTTATAATACAAACGTGACAGAATGAGTACGATACCGATCATACCGCCGAATTGAATCGGCTTGCGGATCGTGTTATCCAGGAAAACCTCGAAAATACCGCGCCCAGGGGATCGACGTTCAGACGATGCTGCCATCGGTGCTGCTCCTACAAAACTTCTAACCAAGCGGGGACATGGCAGGCGTTGCCATGTCCCCGTAAAGCCTCAAATCGGTGAAACAACGAGCTTTACTCGTCGGTTTCAGCCTCTTCAGTCACTTCTTCTTCCATCATCGGTTCTTCGGTGGCTTCTTCTTCCATCATGTCGTCACCTTCACCACCGTAAGTTTCGACCAGGGTAAACTCACCATCCTGCACCTGCGAAACTCCGATCAGTGTCTGCTCGACCGTGAAGGTCTCGCCGGTACCGTCAGCATTCAGGTTACCCACCAGTCCCTGGGAGTCTTCCAGCGAACGGACGTATTCTGAGACGGCCTCACGATTTACGATCAGGTTGCCGTCATCATCAACCGTGCCGGTCGCCTCGACCGCATCCAGGAAGATGTTGATCGCGTCATAACCATTGGCGTGGAACGGTGCGGGCGGCTCTTCGCCGTAGGTATCCACGTAACGCTCCAGGAAGCTTTCCAGCGCGTCACTGTCGGTGGCAATCGGCGCGGAGGCGTAGATACCTTCAGCTTCGGGGCCAGACAGTTCCACGACTTCAGAACCTCGGATGCCGTCCGCACCCATGAAGATCGTGTCTTGCAGGCCAGCGTCCACACGTTGCTGGATCAACAGCGCGGCTTCCGCCGGGAACCCACCGAAGTAGATCAGTTCCGGCTCGGCAGCGGCGATTTCTTCCAGCAGAGCGCGGAAGTCGGTGTCACCTACGTTGATCGCATCGGCTGCGACCACTTCGCCGCCCATCACTTCAAATGTGGTACCGACGATCTCGACCAGACCTTCACCGTAGGGGCTACCGTCGTGGATGGTCGCGATGCGCGTCACACCCAGTTCTTCAGCCATGAACTCTGCTGCGACCGCACCCTGGAAACCGTCTGACGGCACCGCACGGTTGAAGCTGCTGTAACCACGCAGCGTCAGTGTCGGGCTGGTGCAGCTTGGGCTGATGGTGGTGAACCCTGCCGAGTCGAAGATCGGCGCGGCGGCTTCACATGCGGATGAACACATCGGGCCGACGACGCCGATAATGCTGTCATCGGAAGCGAAGCGGTTCGCCACTGCCTGACCGCCCTCTGCATTGCACTGGGAGTCCTGAGCGTCGAACGCGACATCGAACTCGGTGCCATCGACGGTGACAGTCGAGCGATCTTCCAGCGCCAGTTCCAGACCACGCTGGATGTCGATACCGAGCGCGGCGACGTCACCACTCAGGCCAGCGGAAAATCCGACCGTGACTTCGCCGTCCGGTTCAACAGTGACTGCGTCGTCCTGGGCTAGCACGACCGCACCAAAGGCGACCAGAGCGATCACCAGTGAAAAAATCAAAAATTTACGCAAATTCAACTTAGGCATTCTTATCTCCTCATGTAGAATAAACAAATTTCTCTGCTGATAAGTCAGCGAAGCGTATTATAACGAACAAATGCCGTTCAGCACAATAAATTGGTAGGATAGGACAATATTAATCTGTGGAACCGCTAAACAATGCGTGCATGGCTTTTGCGGTCTGGTCAGGATGTTCGAGGTAGCTGTAATGCCCCGCCCCGGCGTAGACCACCAAACCGGCATCGGGAATGAGCTTTTCTAGCAGTTCGCCCTGCCACAACGGGGTGTCCTGGTCTTGATCGCCCCAGAACAACAGTGTGGGCACCGCCACCCGCCGCGCATAATCGGTCAGGTCTTCTTTGACCACGTTGATGAACGTCTGCCGCATCACCCCGCTGACCGCCTGGAAATCCGAGGAACCATAACGACCGTTGTACCAGCTATTCAGCGAGTCGGAGAAGCCGTGCAGACCGACCGTGCGTAGACCGTCACGCATCCCCTTATACAAGCGCAATCGCGCTGATTGCCAGACAGGTGTTTTCGGTCGGATGCCGGCTGAGTCTGCCAGCGCCATTTTGATGACCCGATCAGGATGCTGTGCGCCGAGGATCAACCCCAATCGACCGCCGAACGAGTGCCCGAACAGATACACCCGCTCTAACTCGTGATGGTCGAGATACGCCAGCACGAACTCGGCGTAATCATGCACCGTCCAGGGCTGCGGCGGTGGATCACTTGCACCAAAACCGGGCAAGTCAAGCATGTGGACGCGATACCCCAGC
>DAOTTX010000210.1:0-56759 GCA_034437515.1 Anaerolineae bacterium | reverse complement strand
AGATGTCACACAGCGGGTACGGGATGAGGCGGAGACAGAAGCGGTTCAGGGAAAACAAAACGCCAGCACGATGGCTGGCGCATGTTCGGACTACGTTCCTTTAGGTGACCCTGGTAGGACTCGAACCTACAACCAATTGATTAAGAGTCAACTGCTCTGCCGATTGAGCTACAAGGCCATTTAATAGGTTACATTGTAGCAATTTAACGGCGTGCGTCAAGATGAGTTTGTACCAGAATTGTTAACGTGGCTAGCGTATTAAGAATAAAAATACTATAATTTTTTTAGAACAGAATTGATACCTTTAAGACTTTATCATGAGTTACTTTATCATGCGGCGTGGTCCAGACCCGGGTAAGGTGCTTCCGTTGGAAGTGCAAGAAGTGCGGGTTGGGCGAGGCAGCAAAAATGAGATTATCATCCAGGATAACGAAGTTAGCCGCAACCATCTGCGACTCATCCGCACCCCTGAAGGCTACGAACTTTACGATCTGGATTCGAGCAACGGCACATTCGTCAACGGACAAAAGGTGGAGGGTGTCTGGCTGTTAGGGTCGCAGTGTATCGTCGAACTCGGTGACTCGATTACGCTGGAATATCGCCTGGGCCATCCGTCAGAAGACCCGGAAGTCGCGGACAAGTTTAAGTCCAAGCAGCCGATTCCGGTCACGTCGAATGCGTATATGGTGGTCAAACTTTCTGAAAGTGATGACGTCTCCGTTTACCCAATAGAGGCGATGACACTCTCGGTGGGGCGTTCTACGACCAACGACATCGTGATTATCGAGCCGGAGATGAGCCGCGAGCACTTCCGGCTGACGTTAATGCCCGACGGGTATTACGTCGAAGACATCGGCTCAACCAACGGCACATTCTTGAACGGTGAGGAAGTCCTGGAACCGAGCAAGTTGTTCATGCATGACAAGATTCAGGTCGGTACGACCATCCACATCGAACTGACGAATAACCCGGAGATCGCCGCCTCACGCACACAAACTGACATCCTGGGTGAACCTGTCGATTCGACCGAGTCCTCGCGCACACGGCGTACCACACAGGAAGAGATCTCGCGTATCATCCAGCAGAACAGCGCAGAACCGACCGAAGCCGGTACCGGGTTGGCACATACATCCTTAGAGGACGAAGTGCTCATCACCTATGCGCGTGAAGATTGGGAGCGTCTGGTCGCGCCGATGGTGGCACATCTACTGGAAGAGGACGTTAAAGCCTGGGTCGATCAGTATTTGATCGAAAGCAGTAACGACTGGATGCTGGCGACCGAACAGGCTCGGCTGGAATGCTGGGGCGTGGTGGTGATCGTCTCAAAGGCGGCAATGGAATCTGAGCATGTGCGTAAGAACTGGCGACACTTCCAGAATCGAGAGAAACCCATCATACTGATGATGTATGAGCCGGTGGAGCGGTTGCCCATCGGTGCCCGTAAACTGACACGTATTCAATATAACCCTGCCGTGCCGGATGTCGCTTTTACGCAGCTTGCTAACGAGATCAAACGACTGAAAGGTTAGCCGTGCAGGGACGCTACGAGGCACTCTATCGGCTGTCGCGCGTGCTGCACGATCATCATCTGGATACACAGCGCATCATGCAGACGTTGCTAACCACAACCGGGCAGATGATCGGCATTGAGCAGGGCTTTCTGGTTACTTTCGACGAAGATGACCACATTCAGGATGCCTTCATCCTCGACCAGCCGCAACCCGTCAGTGATCTATGGCAGACCTTACTCGACCGGGGGGTGATCGGGTATGTGTATCATGGGCAGCGCACGGTGTATATTCGCAACGTGGAAATCGACCCACGCTGGCCTGAACTGCCGCAAACACTAACCCAGACGGGCAGCGCGATTGGCTTACCATTGTGGCGTCATGGTGGGGTGTTTGGCGTCCTGTTGATATTGCACCCGGAGGTCAGCGCATTCGATGGTGAAGCGGTCGCCCTGTTGGAAGAAATCGCCGATCTAGGGGCGACGGCGCTGAACAATGCCTGGGATTTCGGCATTAGTGGCAAGGGGGCGATCCGCTATGAGACGCTGTTTGATGATGCGGTCGTGCCGATCCTACTGACCGACCTGAACGGGTCAATTGTCGGTGCCAACCGCAAGGCGACCGATCTACTGGAGTGCGAACGTTACGATCTGCTGTTAACGCCCATCGAAGACGTGCAGCAAGTGGATATGACTCATATTGGCCCTTTAAACAAGCTGCGCCCCGAAGAAGAAGTAACGCTACGGGCGAGCATTCAGACTCTGCATACCCGGCAGGAAATACAGGTGGTGCTGCGGGTGCGGCGTCTGCCGTTTGCACAGGGCAATCTGATCGAGTGGATGCAGCAAGACGTCACCGCACAGATGGAACTCGAACAACTGCGCCGCGACCTGACCGCGATGGTCTATCACGATCTACGTGGGCCGCTGCAAGCCATCGCTGGCAGCACACAGAAGCTCGCGCAGGTGCTCGCCAACCACGAGAATCCGCTGGTGCGAACGTTATTACAGATCGGCGTGCGCAGCACACGCCAACTGCGCCGGATGCTTGACAGTCTGCTGGACCTGCAACGATTGGAAGAAGGCAGCGCCATCCTTGACCGGCAGTCAATCGAGATGCAAGTGGTCTTGACCGATGCCGTTCAGTTGGTGCAGCCGTTGATCTTCGACGCGGGGCAGACACTTGATATTCGCATCAGTCGTGATCTGCCGATGATCGAGGTCGATAGCGATATGATCTTACGGGTTGTGACCAATCTGCTGGAAAACGCCAGCAAATACACCCCGGCAGATGGCAAGATCACCCTGAGCGCGACCGCCAAAGCCAGCGACATCCTCATCAGTGTGTGGGACTCTGGCCCTGGCATCCCGTCGGGGATGCAAGAAGCGATCTTCGACAAATTCAACCGTGTGAACTACAAGAACGCACCCAAAGGCATCGGACTGGGGTTGGCTTTCTGCCGGTTGGCGGTACAAGCTCATGAGGGGCGCATCTGGGTGGAAAGTGACGGACACAGCGGGTCAGTGTTTAACTTCACCCTACCGTTGAGTTCTACGGCGACGGACAGCACGACCGAACCTGCAACCTCAACAGCGTAATCGACTGTTCACCCGCTTACTGATGGATGGGGGAGCCAATTAGAATTGTCTGAATGTCGGGGCAGGCCATTGTGCCTGCCCAGGGCAACCACGCCAGGTCATCCCTACGAATTGTGAATGTTCTTTTTGTTTATCCATGAGAACCTCAATCCCCCAAAAAACACTAAAGGCTGATAGACACCCTATCTTGTGTGGAAACGACCATCACCCCAGCCCTTGATGCTGTGTTCCAACGATTACAGAACCGAGCAAATCTGAGAACCTCTTGACACCGGATAAACACCGTTTTATATTTTAAATGGCTTTAATGAACCTTCTTGACCCATAAAAGCCAGACCAGATATTAAATGAGAGAAAGGATGGGCTAAAGCATGGTTTATACCAACGGAACCGCTACGGTGCCCACTCCGAACACGCCTCGCTAGCCACGCAGCACTCGGAGCGCACCGCCAATTTATAGGGATCAGCCGAAAGGACGCGAGATTATGTTCGGACGCAAACAGTCCCCCTATGCACGTCGGTCACAGCGCACAGATGCTTCTTACGATGCCGAAAAGCACGGGAAAACCTACGACATCAGCGATTTGCGCTAGCCGGGACGTTAGCTATACATGCCGCCGTCTATGACAACAAAATATCACCAACAGCACAAGGAAAATAACGCATGTTTCTCTCACTACAAAAGCAAGAAATGCTCGAACGCGAACGTCGCCGCTGCGCGGAAGAAGAAGCCCGTCAACAGCATAAGAGGAAGCACTAAATGGATATGATGGAGCTGTTCTATCTACGGATGATGGCGCGACAACAGGAGCGCAAAGAAAAACAGAAACGAAAACGCGAACAATACCGGCGAGAAAATCGCCGCTGACCTACATAATCCAGGGGAAAACGACCATGTTCGGTCTTGAATTTGAGTACGAGTACAACCGCGCACACATCGAAGAGATGCGGCGCAAAGGCGACCGGGAACGGCGCATCAACCGACTGAAGCACGAACGTAAACAACCCAAACAATCGTGACTTCACACAGCATCCGGTGAACTGCCGGATGCTGTTTTCTACTTATACGGGTGGGGGAATTTCTGCCGGAAGTTGGCTAACGTTATTTTCCAGATACACACGAATATTGGGGGTTTCGTGCTGACCGGTGAACCACAGGTTGAGTTGTGCGCAGATCTCCGCCGCGATCAAAAAGATGCACGCCGTCAGATAGGCCCACAGCAACAAGACGATCACTGTTGCGATACCACCATAAACGACCTGAAAATTCGCTAGATTGGTCAAATACCACGCAAATAGATTCTTCGCCACCTCTAGCGCAATCGCCCCCAGGATGGCAACCGGCCAGATCGCATCCCAATTCACATAACGCGCCGGGACGAAGCGGAACAACATCACGAAGATCACCATGTTTAAGCCCAGCGGCAAAAACAAAACGCCGATCCTCACCCAGATGTTGCCGTTGGTAAAGAACGCGACGTTGAGCAGGCTCAACACGCCGGAGGTGATAAACGACACCACCACCAGCGCGATCAACGCCAGCGTCATGATAAACGCCCATACGCGCTCTTTCCACAGGCCACGGCTGGTCGGCACCTGGAAAATGCGATCCAGCGCGGAGGTCAGATTAGAGAATAACCCCAACGACGCCCAGATCAAACCGATGAGCGCGATAATCCCAAAAGAACGGCTTTGTTCAACGGCCTGCTCCACACTCTCCTGAATGAGATTGATCGTTTCTGTCTCCTGTGGTAGAAACAGACTGATGCCTTCCGCGATTTGTTCCTGGGCGACCGTCGGCCCCAGCACGGTGCCGACTGAAACTGCCAGCAGCAATGTCAGCGGGAAAATCGAGAAGACCGCATAATAAGAGAGCGCGGCAGCGTTCCGCAGGCCGTAACTTTTGAAGTTCATGATGGCACGCCACAGATGCATCGGCAGTGCCCGCGTTGTAGGCGAAAAGCGCATCCATTGGCGGCGGAGCTTTTGAATTGGCAACCAACTGGTGAAAGCGGTGAGAATTCTTCTGAGGGTTTCGGGCAAATTCACAAGGGGCTTGCCTCAAAGTTAACTAAAAATACAAAGGTATTATAGCATGACCAAACGCGCAGTAATCTTTGATTTTGGTGGGGTTTTGATGAAAACACGCGATTATGCGCCGCGTCACCGTTGGGACGACCGCTTGAATCTGGCGTATGGCAGTGTCGAACGTGCCGTCCACAATGATGAAACCTGGCGCTCCGCGCAGATCGGTGCGATCCCCATCGAGACATATTGGGCCGATGTCGCCGCACGGCTCAACCTGACCGGGGCACAGGTCAAGCAACTTGCCGAAGATTTTTACAGGGGTGATGTGCTAGATGCCCAACTTATCGACCTGATTAAGTCGCTGCGGGCAGAGGGATTCACAATCGCCCTACTCAGCAACGATAGCGTCGAACTCCGCCCCAAGTTAGAGCGCCTGGGCATCCTTGAATTGTTCGATCCGCTCATCATCACAGCGGAAATCGGCGTGATGAAACCGGACACAGCAGCCTACAACACCGTGTTAGAGCGCATCCGACACCGCGCCGACGAAAGTATTTTTATTGATGATCGGCAAGAAAACATCGAGGGTGCGGCAGCGGTCGGCATTCACGGCATCCACTACAAAGACGGGATGGATTTACGCGCAGCACTGGACGATTTGCTGTATACTGAGTGAGATTTTATCGGGTCATCCAAAAGGGGTCATCATGAAAGTTCGGCAATTACTTCTGTTAGTTTTGTTTGCATTGTTGGTTTTGTTTGTCGTGCCGCCTGCCCTTGCACAGGATATAGAGGACATCAACCTGGACGACATCATCAATGCATTGGGGCCTCGCAGCGGCGAACAGCTCATTTTTGACATCATGCTCTATCTCATCTTCTTCATCGCAATGATTACGTTGTTCTTGATCCCGGATAAGCAGCTTGCCGCACAGGTCATGATTTTCACCGTCCTGACACTTGCCGTAGTGAGTAAACTGCTCGTCGGTGACCACAACAGCGCCATTCTGCAAGCATGCGACCTGCCAATGCTGCCAATTAACGCGACACTTTTCGTCTTCCCGCTCATCGTCACCGGGATGCTGCGCTCGGTGAAGGGCAAGCCACCGAAGGCACGAATTCCTGCCGGGATGCTCGGTCTGCTCGGTGGTGGATACTTCTTCCTGTTCTGGGCGTTGGAGCAGCGCACCGAATGTAACAACGCAGACGTGGTCTATAACATCTATGACACCGTAGAGTTTGCCAGCACATACATCACGACGATGCTCTAATCATCATACCGCCACAGGGCGCTGCCATCCGTCCACAGATGGACGACACCAACCTCATCTGTGCGCAGGACTGGTAGCCCCTCCGGTAGTAGGGCTAAAGTGTCGGGGTTGGGGTCGCCGCGCCGGTTCGCCGGGTCTGCCTGGACGACGACGAGTGACGGCTGCACCGCGTCGAGGAATTCTGCTTCCAGTGACCGCGCTGTACCGTGATCCGGCAGCATTAGCACGGATGCCAGAGGCCAAGACCCGCTCGCTAGCATCTGTGCCTGTCCTTCGGCGCTCAAATCTGACGGTAGCAAAAACGACACGTCACCGTAGCTGACGCGCAGCACCAGCGGTGCTTCGTTGATACCCGTCGTCAGGTCGGGCGTGCGGTCAGGATAGAGCACCTCAAGGCGCGTGCCGTCATCAAAATCGAGCGTATACCCCGCCGTCACCTCGATGACCTCATGCGCGGTCAGAGCCACCTGCAAGTCCTCGTAAGCCGCGCTCAGGTTCGGCTGTCCGTTGGTCAACACGATACCGGTGTCATAACGACGCAGCAGCGCGGGTAGCGCGGCATAGTCGAATTCGTCCGGTTGGCTGATGGCGATAACATCAATCTGACGGTCACTGAACGGCAGACGATCTCCGACGGCGGTCAGCAAGCGTGAGGGAAAGCGCCCACCATCGACCAGAATATGCGCCCCGCCCGGTGTTTGTACCAGCACACCATTACTGTGCCCCACATCCAAAAACCAGACATGAAGCCGGTCATCAGGCCGCGAAGAAACACTCAGGCCGATCAGCACCAGCAGCGCCCCAGCACCGACAAACACACTCGTCACGACCGGACGACTGCGGGTAAAACGTTCGACACGCAACCACCACACCGGCTTGGTCGCCATAAGCACCGCCCATAAAATCAATAACCCGAAATACGCATAGATCATCGTCGGCACTGCGCGAAACTCGACATCCGCCCAGGGGACACCGGCAAACGTCCGCACGATGAAAATCGTCCAGGAGAGCATCACGTAAGCCAGCCAGAATAGCACCTGTGCCAGCGGCGGCACAATCAGCACGAAGATGGTCGCCAACCCACCGATCAACAGCAGATAGGTCTGCACGGGTACGATCAATAGATTGACCGACAGTGACACAATCGACAGACGCTCGAAATACAACAACGTCAACGGCAGCGTGGTCAGGTTTGCCGCGACGGTGACGATCAACGGTTCGGAGAGAAAACCGCCGACACTCGACGCCCACCCCGGCGGGAATACCCGGTACAAAAGTGCATCGAAGCGCCGTTGCAATGGCTCCACGAACAACGCCAAGCCCAGCACGGCGAAGAAGCTCAATTGAAAGCTGATGCTCCACAGAACATTCGGTTCGACCACAGACATCAAGAACGCGATAAACGCCAATGACGCCGGAACGTAGGTCTTGCGCCGGAAGCCCTCCGTCCCGACGATCAAAACACAACTCATCACCGCCGCCCTTACCACCGCCGGGTTCGCACCCGTAAACACGGTATAGACCATGATTGCCAGCAAGCCGAGCATCACCCGCCACCAACCACGTATTTGTGCGCGTGCCAACAACGCCATCACCAGGCCGGCGATGATGGCCATGTTAAAACCGCTGATGGCGATCACATGCGCCGCACCGGTGCGTTTGAAGTCGTCGTTCAGCGCCGGAGAAATACCGCGTTCGTTGCCCAGCAGGATACCGATCAGCAACCCCGCCTGCGGTTCCGGCAGCACACCGCCGATTGCGCTACCGAGATCACGGCGTAGATCATACAACGTGCGGAACATACTAACACCAGACGCCGGTTCGAGCACTTCAACCGATGTGTTTTCCATGATGCTGAAGATACCGCGCTGTGCGAGATAATCCGCATAAGAAAAGGTGTCGTATTCCCCCGGTTGGATCAAAGCACCGGTCACACGCACCCGGTCGCCGTAATCGACATCGGTGATGCGCGGCACATAAGCGAGCACATCGCCGTCGAGGTCGTAGAAAAAGCCGCCTTGTTGCACATCATCGACCGCCACGCGAAGCTGTGTGCGGTCGTCGCGAATGTCCGGGTCGGCGGTGACCGTGCCAGTGATGGTCAAGCCGCCGCTGTTGTTCAAGGCCGCAATCTCGCTGGTCTGCGGTACGAATGTATAACGCAGCCCACCCAGGCACAACGCCAGCAGCACCAGGTTATAGAGGCGATACGTGGGGAAGCGCCAGGTTAACCCGGTAGCGACCGTGCAAACCAGCACCAACAGCCCCCAACCCCATACCGGCAGCGCAGCACCGTTCGCCACCACAATCAGGCCGGTCACCCAGCCGCCGATAAGATAAACCAGTCGCATCTACACCTCGTAGAATCAAAAACGGGATGCGTCTGCACACCCCGCCTGAATTGCTCGTCTGTGGTTACTCATCTCTGGCTTCACTGCGATGCAACGTGATATTCCCCCCGGTGGCAGGCACTTCCACATCGACGGATTCGCGCTCCTGACTTTGGGGGAGCTGCGCGGCGATCTGGGGTGGTTGCTGTTCCTGTTGCAGCGGTGGGGTCACCTCCGGTTCTGGGCGCTGCAACTCATTGATGCCGTTGCGAACGGTGTTGAGATTTTTAATCAACCCCTGCTCTAAGCGGCTCAACACCTGGAGTACGTAGGTATCGGCATCTGCCATGATCTGATCGGCGTTCTGACGCGCCTCCTCGACCACGTTTGCAGCGCGATTTTGCGCCGCCTGCACGGAGACATCCTGATCGATCATCTCCTGCCCCTTAGTACGCGCCTGCTGCAAGATGCGCGCCGCTTCTTCGTTGGCCTGTGCCAGCACACGATCTCGCTGTGCCAGGATGCGTGCCGCCTTCTCAATCTCATCCGGGATGGAGATACGCATCTGGTCGATAATTTCCAGCGCAACCTCTTCGTCCACCATCGTATAACGACTGAACGGCATATGCCGCCCCTCGTCAATTAAGTCTTCCAGACGATCTACCAGATGTTGAATATCCATTGATTTCTCCATTCCCCTTACTGATGTCAGTCTCGCATACTGACGGTATATCCAGGATTATTACCATTTTTTTGTAACTCTGCAAATCGTTCTCTGAGCGCCTCGGCGATGAAGTTCGGCACCATCGATGAGACATCACCCTGTAATTCCGCGACTTCACGCACCGTGCTTGAGCTAATATGCAGGTGTCGTTCATCGGTCATCACGGCAACGGTTTCGATTTCCGGCGCGAGCTTCTTATTCGCCAGATAGTAACGAAACTCGAATTCAAAATCCGAGAACACACGCAAGCCGCGAATAATCGCCATTGCCTCAACCGACCTTGCATAGTTTACAACCAATCCGGAAAATTGCGCAACTCGAATATTACTATAATCCTGTAACGCCTTTTGTGCCATCTCCATGCGATCTTCCACACTGAACAGCAGCTTTTTTTTCGGTATATCGTAAACGGCGAACACGACCTCGTCGAAAATCCGCGCAGCGCGGATGGTGACATCAATGTGCCCGTTATGAATCGGGTCAAAGGTGCCGGGATAGATCGCTCTACGCATGGTCATAAAATTACTCCAAACTTTATTAGTAATATTGTAGGTCTTTCAAGTGCATCATGCCAACTTACAGCCGTTCCGGGTCGGTGACGGTTCTCTCGTCCTGCACATCACCCGTGTTGAGCGTCCCCTGACGCTCAAACAGCAGGATGTGAGTTTCGCTCTCGGCAATCGGACGATGTTCTATGCCTTTTGGGATGACGGCGAACTCACCCGGCCCTAGCACAATGTCCGCTTGCTCACGCAGTTCGATGGTTAAACGCCCCTGCATGACGTAGAACAACTCGTCTTCGTCGTCGTGTTGGTGCCAGACGAACTCGCCCTGCACCTTAACGATCTTGACATGATAGTTATCCACTTCACCGATAATCTTCGGCGACCACAGGTCGTTGAAACGGCTGAACTTTTCTACCAGATTGGCTTTTTCGATAACCATTATCCGTCCTTATGAGATATCTGCATCTTCGTTGTAGAGCATATCCACCCGCTGTTTGAGCAACCGGTGTTCGTCTTGCTCAAGATAGGCGTCCTCCTCGTAGATGGTACGAGCTTCACGCTGAGATAGCTCGACCAACTCCGGCTTCATCATATCCATCAGTTGCAGTGTGTTCTTTCCACTTTGCCGGGTGCCGACCAGATCACCCGCACCGCGCATCTGCCAATCGATTTCCGCCAGTTTGAAGCCATCGGTCGTGTCTTCCATCGCTTTCAACCGTTCTTCGGCTTCGGGTGTGTCACGGTCAGGGATGAGCAGACAGTAGGACGGGTAGCCCCCCCGCCCGACACGCCCCCTGAACTGATGCAACTGCGCCAATCCGAAGCGGTTCGCGCCCTCGATGACGATGAGGCTGGCGTTGGGAATATCTACGCCGACTTCGACCACCGCGGTCGTCACCAGCATATCGAATTCTTGAGCGGCAAACGCACCCATGATCTCGTCTTTCTCTTGCGGCTTCATGCGTCCGTGCAGCAACCCCACCCGATGCCGAAAGAACACCTGACTGATGTGGTCGAAGGCGTCCGTCGCGGCGAGTGCGTCCACACTATCGGATGCTTCAACTAATGGATAGACGATGAACGCCTGCCGCCCCCGGTTGAGTTGCGACTCGACAAAACTATAAATGCGTTCGCGCTCTACCGGTTGCACCACCCGTGTCTCGATCGGTGTACGACCGGGCGGCATCTCATCCATAATACTCAGGTCGAGGTCGGCATAGAGCGTCAGCGCCAGCGTGCGCGGAATGGGTGTTGCGGTCATCACCAGCAGATGCGGGTTCATCCCCTTGCCACGTAACGCGCCGCGCTGTTCGACGCCGAAACGGTGCTGCTCGTCGATAATTGCCAGCGCGAGATCGTGGAACTGTACGCCTTCTTGAATGATAGCATGCGTCCCGACCACGATGTCGATGCTGCCGTCCGTGAGGCCGCGATAGACCGACTCACGCTCGGATTGCGTCAGTGCGCCGGTCAGCAGGGCGATCACCGGCTTATAGTAGTCGTCGTCCATACGCTCGAACGTTGCCGTCAGGCTGCGGTAGTGCTGCTCCGCGAGGATGCTAGTGGGGGCCATCATCGCGGCCTGTTTGCTGTTAGAAAATGCCATTGCCAATGCCGCCGTCGCAACCGCCGTCTTACCGGAGCCGACATCACCTTGCAGTAGGCGGTTCATCGGCACATTTTTGCTCATATCCCGGCGGGTGTCGTCGATGGCGCGGCGCTGTGCCCCGGTCATCTCATAGGGGAACGCCCGCTCGATAAACCCTTCGACGAACTCGTCCATGATCTGCAACGGTTGCCCCGGCACCGCTTGCCACTCACGCCGGTTTGCCAGAATCGAAAGTTGCAGCAGCAGCAGTTGGTCGAAGATGTAACGCCGCCGAGCATGGACGAGATGGTCATCGCTATCGGGGAAATGCAGATTCTTGATCGTCCAGCCGAGGTCTGCCAACTCTGCCCGGTCGAGTGTCGCCTCTGGCACGTAGTCCGGCACACGGTTCGCCCAATAATCAACGGTGGATTTCATGAGGCTGCGCAGTTTACGGGCGCTTAACCCTTCTGTAAGCGGGTAGACCGGCACAATGCCGACCGTGTGCAAATTATCGGAGTCGAGCGGTTCCCAATCCGGGCTGGTCATCTGCAAGCGGTCACGGAATTGTGATGTCTTGCCGCTGACCACAATCTGCTTGCCCTTGCGGACGGAACGTACCAGAAAATGCTGACCGAAGAAGACAATGCTCAAAATGCCGGAACCGTCGTCTAGCTCCATGTAGAAGTCTTTGCGACCGCCTCGCCCTACACGCACCTGGGTTTGGCGCACCGTGCCGATCACCGTGACGACTTGCCCAGGTTGCAATTGGCTGATGTAGCGCAGCCGGGTGTAGTCGTCATAACGGCGGGGCAGGAAGAACAACATATCGTTGATCGTCTCTATACCCAGTTTCTTCAACGAGGTCGCCATCCCCGGCCCTACACCTTTGATTTTCGTCACCGGTGCGTTGAGGCCGTGCAGTTCACTCGCCGCCGCCGCCGGATCAACTTCTTCACGCGGTTTACGTGGCGGGCGTGCCAAACGTGGCTGCGGCGGCACATCGGATCGAGCGGTCGTCCGACGTGGTGGTGCGATCCAATCATCCTCATAGTTGGGGTTGTCGGGCGGCGTCTCCTCTTTGGGTACCCGGGGTGCCCGGTTTTCCCGCTTGCGCTGCGAAGACTGGCGCTGTTCCGTCTTACGTTTTGGTGCGGCTTCGACCTTCTCTCGCTTGGGTTTGGTCGGCCCGCGTGCCTCTTGATACTCCGAGAGACGCGCCTGGTATCCAGCCGGTGGTTGGACACGCCCGGTGATGCGATCCAGCATGTAGGTGACTTGAGTGTGGCGTTCGTTGCGGTTTTCGATGGCTTCGTATTCGTTCATGATATCAACCAGTTCATCGACCAGAATATGATGCTCTGGACGACGCGCCTGTTCGTGAGCCTGTCCGCGCCAGTTCTGCGCGTAAGCACTCAAACCACCGATGACGGCGGTGTTTTTATAGCCATTGTTCCGTTCTAACTTTAAAATCTTGACCAGTGTTTCTAACGCTGATGGCATGTATTACGACCTTTTCCATCCTTGCTTGAGGGTCACCACACCGACCGACCCCGGCCCGATATGTGTGCCTAGTGTTGGGCCGATTAACCCGGTGATGACATGATCGGGTACGACATCGCCCAAGTTCGCCTTGAGTTGCGCCGCACCATCGGGATTATTGATATGTAGGACGCCCAGCCAATCGAACGGTGCCTCTTCGCTTGCCAGTGACGCCATTTTGCTCAGCGCACGGTTGAATGTGCGTACACGCGCCTGGGCATGGACTTCACCCTCTTCGACTTTCACCACCGGCTTGATGTTCAACAATCCGGCGATCCGTGCGACCGCCCAGCCGACGCGACCACTGCGCTGCAAAAACTCCATCGAGCCGACCGTCGCATAGGTGCGTGAGTGCTGTTGCACTTGCTTAATCGCCTCGATTGTCTGCTGAACGTCGCCCGTTTCTGCGGCGACCTCGGCAGCTTTCAGCACTTGTACGGCGATCCCCAGGCTGAGTGAACCGCTGTCAACCAGTGTGTAACGGTCTTCGGGGATCTCAAGGTTTTGCAACGCCAGCCGCATCGAGTTGTGGATGCCGCTTAACTTCGCCGGTGTGGTGACGACGATCAAATGCTCGGCGTCATCCATAATCGGTTCAATATGCTCTTGCGCCACTCCCGGCGGCATTGCGGCGGTGGTGGGCAGTTCTTCCATCTCCACCAATTGATTGTAATAGTCTTCGCGGACGAGATGTACCCCGTCATCGGCGTAACTTTCCCCCCCGTAGTTCACGAAACACGGCACGACTGTAATATCCCACTTCTCGACCTGTTCTTGTGGGATGTCCGCGACGCTATCGACGACGAACTTAATTTTTGTCATTATAGAAGTCCATTTCTTTTTCCAGCACAGTCACCCCTATCACGTCCGTACCGATCAGCGACGTTAAAGCGGTGCTGCACTGTGTGTGAGGGAAAGACTGCGCGGGAAACTCAACAGACAGCCGATCCTGTATCATACGGGTAGCTTCCGTCAGTTCTGCGCTTCGCTGCGCGATAGCTGTATGTTCTAATTCCTCGAATTCAACCGCAAACTCCACCAGTCGATCTACCATCTGGCTGGTCGTCTTGACCTTTTCTACGGTGCGCAGTTCGCCGTCTTCAAACGTGATGAGCGGTTTCACACTCAACATCTGGCCGAGTATACGGTGTGAGGCATCCAGCAAATTGTTGTGGAGCAGAAAACCGAGCGACCCGGTGCAGTATATTGAGTACAGACGCTCGGTGCCGCCGCGCACCTGCCGGACGATTTCGTCAAAGTCTTCTTCAAGACCGGCGGCTTCACCGCCTTGGGTCGCTTTTATCGACCGAGCGGCTTTGACCGCCAGTTGAACGAGCACCCCCTGTGCGGCACATAACGTCCGTGAATCGACGACCAACATCTTACAACTGCCGATCATCTGTTGCGCGGCGATGCGCGCTCGCTGCCAGCTTGGGAACAATTCCCGCGAGGCATGTACAGAGATAATCGCACTGTGCTCTTTCGACAACGCCGCATAAGTACGGACATAATCTTCCGTCCGGGGCACTTCGATACGATGATCGTCCGGGTGTGCGGCGATCAATGATAAGGCTTCGTCATGTGAAATATCTACCCCTTCACGATAGGCTTTGCCTGCGACGATCAGCGTGTTGGGCAACACAGTGACCGGGTTATTCTCAACGAATTTCGGATCGGCAAAGCTCGCACAACCATCAGTGACGACATGAACCTTCAGCATCGGTAATTATTCAATCCCAATCAGCAATGGATAAAGAGGCTGACCACCATACACGACCTCGAAACGCTGGTCGTTGAAGTCACTTTCAAGCATTTCAACCATAAAGCGAATTTCGGACTCTTCGACATCTTTACCATAATACAGGGTAATCAATTCGTGGTCGGCGGCGTTCGCCTTGTACAGCAGATCACGAACAACGCCGTTCAGCGCATCCCCCCCAACAACCAGATCACTTGAGAGGATGCCGATATACTGACCTTCCCTGACGGTGGTGTACTCGTTTCTGGCATCGCGGGTGGCGGTGGTCACCTGTGCGGTCACGATGCCTGCGGCGTAGTCTGCCATGCCGTCGCGCAAGTCATCAAGGCCGGCGTCCTGCATATCCAGATAGCCTAACATCGCGCTGATACCTTCTGGCACGGTGACCGTTTCAACCACTTGTACGCGCTTATTTTCAACGATCTTCGCGGCTTGCTGCGCGGCTTTGATGATATTGCGGTTGTTCGGCAAAATGATGATCTCATCGTTGGGCAGTGACTTGATGGCCTGCACAAAGTCATCAACGCTGGGGTTCATCGTCTGCCCACCGTGAATGATCCGCGCCACCATCGACTCATGAAACAGTTGTTTAAGGCCATCACCACTTGCAACCGCAATCACCGCTATACCCTCGACCTCATTTTCTTCCGAGAGCTTCTTTTCCGCCTGCCGTTGCCGGAAAGCCTCGTATTGGAGCTGCATATTCTCCACGACGACGTCATCAATCGACTGGCTGTTTTGCACCGCATAGCTGATCGGCTCACCAGGATTATACACATGCACATGCACTTTGATGAGTTCCGACGAACCGACAACTAAGGCCGACCAGCCCATCGCCTCGATGTCTCCGCGCACTTTCTGGACGTCCATCGCCGCACCGCGCATCAGGAACTGTACGTCATAGCCATAACCGCGCTCGTCATCCGGCGGAAGTTCGTTTCCCCATTCATGCTCTGATGGCTCAAAGACCTCTTCACGGTCGGCGTGTCCGTTGGTGTTGATTTCTACCGGCTGACCGTTCAGCACACGCCACATACCTTCAAGAATGAACACCAGTCCCTGCCCACCGGAATCGACCACCCCGGCGGACTTCAGCACCGGCAGTAACTCCGGCGTCTTCGCCAGCGAGTCACGGGCGGCTTCCAACATCACACCGAGGCAATCAACGAGATCACGATTTTTCTGTGCAACTTCTTTTAACGCTTCCGTGCTTTCTCGTGCGACCGTCAGAATAGTGCCTTCCGTTGGTTCGGTGACGGCGTCGTAGGCCATTTCGACAGCAGAGTCACAGGCGCGTGCGAGTAGCTCGGCGTCGAAGACCTCATGCCCTTTCATCGTCTGGCTAAACCCGTATAACAACTGTGAAAGGATAACACCAGAATTGCCTCGCGCCCCCAGCAGTGACCCTTCAGCCATCGCGTTGACGATGATGCCGACGTGTGCGTCATCCATCGCTTTGATAGATTGGTACCCTTTACGCATGGTCAACAACATATTGCTGCCTGTGTCACCATCCGGCACAGGGAAGACATTCAGTTTATTGACTTTGTCTTTGTGATGTTCCAACCAAGCCAGACCGGAGGCGAACAACCATTTCATTACATGCCCATCACAGACAAGACGTTTAATTTCAAAGACCATAATATTTACCCGATAAATTCTCTTTTTTAAGTAGCTCGACTTTCTATCTTAACATGGCGCGGTGCAAAACACAGATCATTTATTCGTTCAGTGTGTTTCTGAGTTCGTGCATCGCCATCCTGATTCCATCTTTATGTTTGAAAAGATAAGACCCAACCACCAGTCGATTTGCGCCGGATTGCGCCGCATCCATAGCGGTTGATACGTTGATGCCACCATCGACCTCGATGTCAATATCACTGCGTAGATCACCGATCATGGCGCGGATGCGTGCAATCTTAGATTTCATCCCCATGATGAATGACTGCCCCCCCAAACCGGGGTTGACTGTCATGACGTTCACCAGATTCACCATCGGCAGTATTTCTTGCAGTGCAGCGGCTGGCGTGTGTGGATTTAGAGCTATGCCGACCGTACATTTCAGGTCTTTGATCTTCATAAGTACATTGTGAACATTCGGTGTGGCCTCAATGTGTACCGTGATATTATCCGCGCCAGCGTCGGCAAACGCTTGAATGTGTCGCTCTGGCTCATAAATCATCAGGTGTACGTCCAGGGGTAAATCCGTCACCCGCCGCACTGCCTCCACCACGACCGGCCCCATCGTGAGGTTCGGCACAAAGCGTCCATCCATCACGTCGATATGGATGAGTTCAGCGCCACATTCATCAGCTTGGCGAACTTCATCACCCAACCTGGCAAAATCCGCCGCGAGAATCGACGGTGCTATTTTAATTTGATTGATATTGTCTTTCATTCGTGTCTATGCCCTCCCGATTTATTCGCTACCTAGAAGATTGTTATAGTCAGCTTATATCTGGTTAAATCTATCTTCTTTATGTCCATCATACCGTAAAAACAAAGTTCGTCATGAAGGAAAGTACTATGATTTATGCACTTCTTGTTCTGTTTTTGCTGATTCCCATCGCCTGGCTGGCTACACCTTTGCTCCTTGAAATTGGTTATTCTTACGAACTATTTGGGCGTATTCCAGATTTAATTCTGGTCGCAGCGGGTGGTTTACTGGTTGCCGTCATCCTGGGAGTCGTTGTCCTCAGCGCGGATAACCTCGCCGTATTCGCTATCGGCTTCGTCGCCGGTCTCATCATCATAGCATTTATCAGTGCGTTAAGTATCTTCGGCGGAATCAAAGAGCGTGAGCTTCCTGAATAAGCAATTGGTTAAAACCACACAGGTCAAAAGTATGCCACGTTATAGTTAAATTGGATTTTTCTAGAAACGCAAAGGACATAATTAACTCATGGAATATAATCGCTTAGGCAACACCGGCATGAAAGTCAGTGCGCTTTCGCTGGGTGCATGGCTTACATATGGTAGCAGCCGTGTCGAATTCGAGACTGCCGAAAAATGTATCCGCACCGCCATCGACCAGGGTGTGAACTTCATCGACGTCGCCGACATCTACGCACGCGGCAAAGCCGAAGAGACCGTCGGCAAGATCATCAAAGACTACAAACGTAGTGATCTCGTCGTCAGTACGAAAACTTACTGGCCGATGAGCGAAGACATCAATGATCGCGGACTGAGCCGCAAGCATATTTTTGAAAGTGTGCATAAGTCCCTGGAGCGATTCGGCACTGACTATGTCGATATTCTCTTCTGCCACCGCTACGATGACGAATCCCCAACCGAAGAAACCGTCCGCGCCATCAGTGATCTGATCGAACAGGGCAAAGTCCTGTATTGGGGCACGAGCATGTGGCCTGCCTTCGGCCTGGAAGAAGCCGTCCGCTACGCCGATGACTTCCGCGGCTACCGCCCGGTGACCGAACAGCCCGTTTACAATATGATCGAACGCGATCAGGTCGAAGGCCCGGTGCAGGAAGTGTGCGACAAATACGGCATCGGCCTCGTCGTGTGGAGTCCGTTGGCGAGCGGCTTGTTGACCGGTAAATACAATGACGGCATCCCCGAAGACAGCCGTGCCGGTAAAATGGATTGGGTGAAAGAGCGTTACATCACCGAAGAAAATGTCGCCAAAGTACGGGAACTCACCGAACTCGCCAACGACATGGGCACGACCATGCCCGCCCTCGCCCTGGCCTGGGCGCTGAAGAACCCGGTCGTTAGCAGCGTCATCACCGGCGCGAGCAAACCGGAACAGGTCGAGGCCAACATCAAAGCACTTGATGTCGAGATCACCGACGAGATCAACGAAAAGATCGAGTCCATCCTCGACAACAAGGTCGAATACAGCAAGCGTAACTAACTTTCATCGGGGCGGCCTTTCAACGGTCGCCCCATTAGAACCAGCGCAAGCGCCGCAAGATAATTAGCGTGCCGACGCTTAACACCACCATCAGCCCCAACGCATAGAACATACCCCAATCCTTGCTCAGTGGAGGCCACATCTCGGTGAAGTTCATCCCATAGAACCCACTGACGACCGTCAGAATACCGATGACGATTGTGATGATTGCCAGCCGGTTCACGACCACATTAAGCCGGTTCGAGTTGGCGGAGATATACAAATCTACCACGCCTGAGAGATGATCGCGGAATGTGCTGGTCATGTTGTGCAGGCGGATCAGGTGATCGTGGACATCACGCAGATAGTAATGCAGCACATCATGGTTGGTGAGCAAATCTTCTTCTCGCCGGGTGAGTACGTTAAACATATCCAACTGCTGCCCGACGATGTGCCAAAGTTCGTTGATCATCTGCCGCAGCTTGAAAACGTATTGCAGGCGTTCCTGTGTGGGGTCGAACAGCATTTTCTCGTTGAGCCGTTCGATCTCACTGTCGATCCAATTGGTGATTGGAAAAAAGCGGTCAACCACAACATCGACCAACACGTAAAGCAGATATTCTGATGAGTGATGCCGGAAAATGCGCGTCCGTTGGATGCGATCTCGCGCTTCCTGTACGATGTCGGCACACTCGTTATGTACTGTGACGATGTAATTGCGCCCCAGGAAGATGTCGAGTTCATCAAATTCGAGGTCAGCACCGTCATGTTTCAACACGTTAACGATGATAAACAGATGATCCGCATACTCTTCGACTTTAGGGCGCTGCTGCTCGTTGCGGGTGTCCTCTAGCGCCAGTGGATGAAAGTTGTACCGCTGCGCCAGTCGATCTAGCATCGGGTGTGTGGGGTCGGCGATGTCTATCCAGACGACCTCTTTGGTTGTTTCAAGATAATCCAGCGGGTCGTCTGGATCAAGTTTCTCAAGTCCACTGCCGGTGAAGCGTGTGATTTGCATGAATGTGCCTTTCTGGTCAATGTATCAAGTTAAGCAAGATCGTACCAGATAGACCATAGTATCGGCGAAATCAAGTTCTAGCCCGCTCGTGTGCGTTCAGCTTTGCGCCAATAGCAAGACCCGTTTTTCATCCGGCCTAGCAGTTCATGCATGAAAAGTTCACGGCGCAGCAACGCCCAATCACCGAAAGTATGCCATACATTGAGTAAATCATTGACCTCACGTTCGGTATATTCGCGCTCGTACTCAAATTTTGACGCTAGATACTCTCGCACCGCCATCTGTTCTTCAGGGAATTTGAGCGTAGGCCAGCGCGTCACCCGCCCTTGATTATCCAGAAGATTAACCAGCAGCGGATCATCCACCCGCACACGGATGAAGCCTAATGCCTCGCGCACATCACCGATGATCTGTTGATACTCGTCGCCGCTTAACAGGTGCGGATTTTTGCTGTTCGACGGGATGCGTCTGTGCGTGGCGGCGTCATCCAGGTAGCGCGGTTTGAGATGCACATGCAAATGTGGCATCATGTTACCGAGCATCTCATAATTCATTTTCGCCGGTTGGAAGACCTGCTGCATCGCCTCCGCCGCGTTGACCATATCCTCGAAAAACAAACGGCGCTCCTGTTCGTGCATCTGGAACGGCTCGGTGACGTGCTTTTTGGCGATGAGCAGGCAATAACCGCGTATGTTCTGGTTTTTTTGCAGTTGCAGCACGCCACGCTCTAGCTCAGCAACAATGAATCCGTGCGGAGTTTCTGTCGTGTTCGTTTGCAGATGGTAACACATCTCGCAATCGTCACCGCGTTTACTCGCTTCCCATTCTTCTGATGACACCCAGTGATATTTCATGACACATTCTTATCCCTCGTGAACCCTTTTAATCACGCTATATGATACGCTCTGAAGCCGGAATATGCCAGTGAGAAACTCAATGTCCGAACAACCATCCGCCGTTTACATGCACGACCTCACCGCTGATGTATGCAGCGCCCGGCGAGGCGAGAAACGCCACCGTCCCGACGATGTCACCCGGTCGTCCGGCACGCCCGGCGGGGATATTTGCCGTCACCTGTTGCACCCGTTCTTCGGTCAGCCGTCCGCCGAAAAAGTCTGTCTCATCGACCAGCCCCGGCGAAATCGTGTTGACGGTGATGCCCTGCGGGGTCAGTTCGCGGGCCAGCGCAACTGTCAACCCGTGTAGGCCGGCCTTCGCCGCGCTGTAGCCCAGCACCCCGCCCCGGCTGCCACCGGTATACGCCGCAATCGAACTCATGTTGATGATGCACCCGCCGGGACGCGCTAACAACGGTGCCAGCCCTAACGCCATCAGAAAAGCGCCTTTCAAGTTCGCGCCGATCTCGCGTTCCCAGATCGGCTCGGCCTCATCTAACGACATATCCGTGCTGATACCTTCGACAAAACCGGCGTTGTTGACCAACACATCCACCCGCCCGGATCGCTCTCGAACCGCCGCGACTGCCGCCGCCACCTGTGACCGCTGGCTAATATCTGCGACCGCGTAACTCACGGCCTCACCAAGCTCATCGACCACATGCCGCAACTTTGCCTCCGTCCGACCGATAATGACCACACCATCGCCATTTTCGACGAAGTGTGCCGTAATTGCGCGTCCAATACCGCTGCCGCCGCCGGTCACGACGATCAATCGTTGTTCTGACATTTCATACCTCGTTTAAAACAAACATTTGCTAGCGACTCTATTTGACACCGGCTGCAATGTCCAATATAGTGTTTTCACGTTTTTGATATGCAAAACCTATCAATTATGGAACTTCGCCATCTACGTTACTTCGTCGCCGTCGCCGAGCAGATGAATTTTCGACGCGCAGCAGAACATCTCCAGATGACTCAACCACCGCTAAGCCAGCAGATCCAACAGCTTGAGCGCGAACTCGGTTTTGACCTTTTCCACCGGCAGGGGCGATCAATCACACTCAACGCCGCCGGGACGACCTTCTTACACGAGGCACGGCGCGTTCTCACACAAGTCGAACTTGGTGTCGAACATGCCCGGTCTACGGCGCGGGGGCATAGCGGCAAATTGCACATTGGTTTCGTCGGCACGATGGCCTATGCGTTTTTGCCGCGTATCCTGCGTCGCTTCCGGGTTGACTTCCCGGCGGTAGAAGTGACCCTGCACGAACTGCCGTCCAGCCAACAGGTTGAGGCGCTGCACAATACGCAGATTGACGTCGGCTTGTGTCGCATGGCGACCGCAGCCACCCCGCAGATTCACACAGAGGTCATCTATCAGGAAGGGCTTTGCGCTGTGCTGCCGCGTGAGCATCCGTTGAGTGCGAAGCCTGATCTCTCGCTTGCCGACCTGCACGACGAAGCCTTTGTATTGTTCCCACCTCACCTGGGCGCAGAACTTCATACGCACATCCTGCGGGTGTGCGCCGAGGTCGGTTTCACACCCACCGTTCGGCAACATGCCATCCAGATGACGACGATTATCGGGTTGGTCGCGGCGGGGTTTGGCGTCTCGGTGTTACCGATGGCGGTGATGACCCTGCCGCATCAAGACGTTCATTACAGACCATTAGAAAAGGTCGCACCGGTCAACGTCTACAGCCTGTGGCGACAAGATACGCGCAATCCCGTTTTGCGCCATTTCCTTGAGGCGGTTGGCGAAGATTGAGCTATACTAGACATACTATGATAGACAGGAATAATTGAGGAAACGACGAGATGACATCCAACGTCGATGAAATGGTGAAAGAGGCGATCAAATCCTACAAAGGTGGGAATAAACCTCACGCCCGCGCCCTACTGGAAAAAGCGACCGAGATTGACGACCACCACGAGAAAGCGTGGATGTGGCTGAGTGCAGTGGTCGAATCCGTCGAAGATCAGCGCGTTTGTCTACAGAATGTGCTGGTGCTCAACCCGGATAATACCAACGCTAAACGTGGTCTGGCACTGCTCGATGAAAAGAGCGAAACGACGGAAGCACCCGCCGAACCCGAAAAAGACCCATACGACGTCCCTCCAACGGCGACCAGCAGCGCCAGCGCCTCATATGACCCCTCAAGCGAAATCAGCCGGGATGAATATGATAACTGGATCACCGACCTCGGTATCGGTCAAGAACAGTCATCCGCGCCGACTGACGGTCCCTTCACGATGGAAGACGACGCCTATGCAGATATGTTCACGGATGCATTCGACGATGATGTGTTTACCGAAGAAACTTTCGAGCAACCGGTCGATGTCACCGAAGACGACCTGCGTATGGGCTTCGACGATGAAGACTTCAACGACGTCTATGATACCCCCGTCGCCGAAGAAGAAATGGACGCAGACGCCCTGTTCGACAGTTTAGACGACCCGTTTGACGGGATGGAGCCGGAAGAAGAAGCGCAACCAGTCGCCGCGACCCCCGCAGCGATGGAAAGTGCGCCGAGCAAAAGACGCGATAGCGGTGCATTCTATGAGGAGGCCGACGGGAGCGACGTCGCAGAAAATGACCCCAGCTACTACTTCAAAGCGATCCCGAAAGACATTAAGGCGACTCGCTTACCCGGCACGGGCGGGGGACTGCCGGTATTTAGTTTACTGCTCGTATTATTGCTCATCGTGGGGAACATTGGGGCGGTCGTACTACTGACAATGGCGTAACAAACGCTGGACAGACAGAGCGGCGCTATGCTATCATAATCGTCTGTTGAATCCAGACAATTGAGGCAAATTAAACATGGCGAACCATAAGTCTGCGGAGAAGCGCATTCGCCAGAATGCGAAACGCCGCGAACATCACCGCGTCTATCGCAATCGTAGTCGTACTCTCGTAAAAAGAGCACGCAGCGCGATTGAGAACGAAAACGTCGAAGAAGCGCGTGAAGCAACCAAGAAGGCGATCATCGATCTCGACAAGACCGCGAGCAAGGGGATCATCCACCCACGAAACGCTGCCCGCCGCAAGAGCCGCCTGATGAAACAACTGGCGCAACTTGAGTCAGAGTAAGATCACCCAGCCGACCAACAAAGTCGGCTGTTTTAGTTTTCCTCCGGCAGCACCAGGCGATACCCCACCCCACGCACTGTCTTGAGATATTTGGGACGCTTGCCGCCATTTTCCAGCGCATCACGCACCCAACGGATATGCACATTCAACGTGCGCGTATCACCGAGATAATCCGTCTCCCAGATTTGTGACATCAACGTTTTACGATCAATGGTCTCCTCAGGATGCCGGAGGAAAATCTCAACCAGAGATGCGACTTTGGGCGTCAACTGCACCTCCTTACCATGCGAGATCAACGTGCGCCGGACGACATTCATACGGAACGGCCCACATTCGATTACCTCTTCCTCGCTGAGCAGACTATCGACATTTTGTAGCAACCGCCGGGCGCTCAACGGGAAGGCCAGCACCAGCGCGGCCTCACTCCTGGCTTCAGCCTTCTTACCGGGATGAATATGAATAACCGGCACCTGCGCGTAGGTGTTTTCCAACTGCTCGCAGATACGTTTGCCAGTTGTTCGCATCGAAGCGGCATCTAAAACGATCAGCGACGGTGTTCTGGGTTGTTCTATCGCCTGCTTCCCACTGTAGACGCGGATTAATTCGTACTGCTTGCCGAGCGCCGCCTCAAATTCTGCTGCTTTGCGGCTCTTACCGGCAATGTACAAAATAATCTCCATGAACGCTCCTTCGGGATACCGGTTCTCATGCTTGGTTAGGGAAGATGAGTCATAATAACTGTGCCAACAGAGTCAAACATAGGGTGCCGCCTCGTCGAGAGAGGGCAAACCTACATCAAGTATTGTAAAATGACTTAATACGGAATTGAGAGTATAGCATAAGAAGGAGCAGGGCGCATGACTTATTCAGCGCAATCTCGTGCCGAAAATTACCGCACCATAACATCAGACCTGGCGGCACAGATCAACTGGACATGGTTGCCAGCACTTACAAAATGGGTCATCAACCAATGCATCAAAGTCCAGCAAGTGCCTGCTCCGACATTCGATGAAGCCAAACGTGCGGACTACATCGCCGCGCAATACCAAGCACTTGGGTTAGAAAACATCTGGATTGATGACTGGTACAACGTCTATGGCCTGATGCCCGGTGAAGTTCGCACGGTGCCGGGGGTGATGCTCTCAGCCCACAGCGATACAGTCTTTGCCGCCGGGGTTGACCTGACCGTCCGCCGTGAGGACGACCGTATCTACGGACCGGGCATCGGTGATAACAGCATGGGTGTCGCGGGCATGTTAGGGATTGCGCGAGGCTTACAGATGGGCAACATCACCCCACCCGTAGACCTGCACTTCGTCGCCACGACCCGCGAGGAAGGTCTGGGCAACCTGGACGGCATGCGGGCGGCTTATACACACATTGCCGATTCCATCGGCGCGGTCATCAACATGGAAGGGCTGGCGCTGGGGTTTGTCTACAATGCCGGGATCGCGGTACGTCGCCTCAAGATCACCGCGAAGGCCGACGGTGGACATAGCTGGGTACATTTCGGCAAACATAGCGCCATCAACGGTCTCGTCGAACTGGGCGCACGCCTATTGAGGATCAACCCGCCCAACGAGCCACGCACCACCTACAACATCGGTATGATCGAGGGGGGACAGGCCATCAACGCATTAGCGACCGAGGCCACACTCTGGCTGGATATGCGGTCAGAATCCCCGGCGGAACTGGCCTCACTAGAAAGACGTGTGCGCACTTTCATGGACGAGATTAAACGCGACGACTTACGCTTTGAGGTCGAGATCGTTGGGGATCGTCCGGCAGGCGAACTCGACCCGGCGCACCCGCTGGTACAATTCGCCCTCGCTTCGCTGGAAGTCGTGCGCTTTAAAGGCGGTCTGCACAGCGGCAGCACGGATGGCAACATTCCGCTACAAGCGGGTTGCCCCACCGTAACCATCGGTGTGACGAGCGGCGCAAACGCACACCGCGTCGATGAATACATCGAGCTAGAACCAGTCGAAGCCGGCTTGAAGCAACTCATTCTGCTGACGCTGCTCACGAGCAAACACATCACAGATTTTTAGGCTTTACGATTGCCCGCCATCCGATCTGCTATAGTGAGATTATATCGTTTATTTTGATACAGAAAGAAATTATCCTATGGCCTCAACACAGATCCTCGCCGCATTGGAAGAAGACAAATCGAAACGTTACTATGAGCATATGAGCAAATCAGGCGAATTTGGCGTGCAAATCGTCAACTCCTTGAAAGACGCGCTCGGTGTCATCGAAGATCGTGACCAGCACGTCGATGTGCTGGTACTCGACAACGAACTGCACCGCGCCTTTGATTTTGTGGATGCCATCCGTAAGAAATATCCCCGCTTGATTATCGTGCTGGTTGACGAAGGCGCGGATTTCGGCCTGCCGGGGCAAGCCGATGAACTCAGCACCGAACCCTTCCGTCATGACGAACTGATGCGCAAGATCACCAAGCTGATGTCGGATCGCCGGATGGAAACGTTGCGCTCGGATAGTCTGCCGGCGGTACGGAACATCTCAAAGCAGTTGCGACAGGCGACCGGTAACAGCGGCAAGCAGAACGCCGCTGTCGAGGTCATCAAAGACATGGGTTACGATTACGTGGCCTACTATCACATCACCGGCAATGACCCGATGGAACTACGCTTACAAGCACAGGCCGGGCCGAACGCGGTCAACGCCATCGCGCCAAAGAAAGCCAACGATGACGATTTGATGGGCTGGGTGGCGAAAAACGGGCAGAGCCGCATCGCCAGCCCGGATGACCGCCCGACACATCCGCTAGTGGCACGGGGACGGCTGGGCGCGGTGGTCTGCGTGCCGGTGGCGTTTAACAAGGTCAGCTATGGCGTGCTGGCGGCCTGCAATGACCGTCCGGGCAGCATCCCGCAGGACAGCGTTTTGATGCTCGAACTCGTCAGCACACAACTAGCGGCGGCACTCTCGAAGGCATAAGCACGACGCGCCTCATCTCTCAAGCCAATCCCCCAGTCATCGGGGGATTTTTGCTTCTTGCATCCCGCCACCCTGCCACACTGGGAATTACATAGCAGCTCAACGGTCGGGCGCTGCCAGCACCACCGGGAACACCCGTCCATGTCCTTTACGCAGATGAACACGCGGTTGTGATGCTGTGACGTCTACTACTTGGCCGGCATCTTCCAGCCTTCGTGCGTCTCTTCGATGAGTTGATCGACCACGACCTGTAAGGCCTCCTCGTGAGACGCGCCAGTCTTGATCGCTTTACGATAGGTCTTGACCTGACGGTCAGCACTGGTGCCGTACTGGATGATTTGATGTACGTATTCGACCTCTTTACGGCTGCCGAGTTCATCGACCACATCATCAACAAATGTCACCAATTCTTCAGCGAGAAAGCGCATCGGCACCTCTTCCATCTTGCCAAAGTCGATCAGCTTGCCATCCAGGCCATAACGCACCGCCCGCCATTTGTTCTCAGAGATCAACTCGTTACGATACACCCGCCAACTGAGATTCTGGTTACGCAGCTTAATCAACTTGGCGACGATGGCCTGCACCAGCGCGGCGATACAAATAGCCTCATCCACCCGTGTACACAAATCATTTATACGGATTTCCAGCGTGCCGAACTTGGTGTGTGGGCGTGAGTCCCACCAGATTTTCGTCGCGTCGATGTTGCCTCCACTTTTGCTATCCTCACCCAGCGACCCCACCCGCGCCATCGTCTTGACCATCTCGATGTACTCGGCGTAGCTGTCGAAGATCGGCGGCAACCCGGTGCGCGGCAGGTTCTCAAAGATGATGCTGCGGTAGCTCTTGAGGCCGGTATCTTGCCCATGCCAGAACGGGGAACTCGTGCTCAGCGCCAGCAAATGCGGCAGAAAATAGCGCATCTGGTTCTGGATGTCAATCATCAGTTCATACGCCTCCAGCGTCGTACCGAAACCAATGTGAACGTGCATCCCGAAGATGAGCAACCGCCGCCCTACCATCTGCATGTGCTGTTCGAGGTCTTTATAGCGTTTGCCTTCGTTGATGTTCTGCTCCGACCAGAGGGAAAACGGATGTGTCGAGGCGGCGGCGATGGTTCGCCCGTGTTCTTGCGCAACCTCATAGACCGTCTGTCGCAACCGGACGATTTCCTGGCGTGCTTCCTTCACGTTGCGGCAGATCTGGCTACCGACCTCGATCTGTGAAGCCATGAACTCCGGTTTGAGCTGGTCGCCAAGCACCACCCGGCCTTCGTCTAACAGTTGTTGTACAAATGAAGTCAACCCGCGTGTTTCCGGGTCGATAATCTGGTATTCTTCTTCAATGCCGAGGGTTAAAGGAACGCTGACCATCGATTGCAACCTCTTGTTAATCTCTTTATAATGACCTGACCTAATATAGCAGATCACGACGAGCAGGCCAACTTTTCGAATACCGGAAGTTATCATCATGTACACTATCGCCAAAGCTGAGGCATTGGTCACCGACCTCTCGACGGCAATCGGTGCCGCCCAGGTAAAATTCGATACGATGACACGCATCCTCTATAGCACGGATGCCAGCAACTACCAAATCATGCCAGTCGGGGTGACCTTCCCGCGTCACAGCGATGACGTGTGTGCCATACACGAGATCGCCGCACGGTACGACGTGCCGATCTTGCCGCGCGGTGGCGGCAGCAGCCTCGCCGGGCAAACGGTCGGTGAAGCGATTGTGATGGACTTCACCCGGCACATGCGCCGGGTCACCGCTGTCAATGCGGACCAGCGTTGCGTGCAGGTCGAACCGGGCAAAATCTTAGGGCAGATGAACGCCGAACTCGCCGGGCTTGGCTTAGGCTTCGGTCCAGACCCCGCCAGCGCGGAACGGGCAGCAATCGGCGGTGTCATCGGCAACAATTCCACCGGGGCGCACAGCATCGTCTACGGGATGACATCTGACCATGTGCGCCGGTTACAGGTCGTGCTGGCGAGTGGTGAAAAAGTCTGGTTGGATGGGGAGACAACGACACTCCAGCAGATGCGTAAGGAGATCGCGGCGCTAGTCCGTGAAAATGACGCTGAGATCCGGCGGCGCTATCCGAAAACGTGGCGAAGCTGCGCCGGGTACGCGCTGGATAAGATCGACCCGGCGGCGGTAAATCTGAATGAACTGCTCGCCGGTTCCGAAGGGACACTGGCAACCATCGTACAGGCAGAACTGAACCTGGTGCCAATCCACACACCGAAAGAAAAAGTGCTAATGATGGTGCATTTCGACACCATCCGCGCCAGCCTGGAAGCCACACCGCGCATCCTCGAACTCAAGCCGACCGCCATCGAGTTGATGGACAAGTTCCTGCTGGATAAGACCCGTAGCAACGTCGAGTTCGCCCGCAGCCTGACCTTTGTCGATGGTGACCCGGCGGCGATTCTGGTGGTGGAATTTGTCGGTGAGAGTGAGGCGGCACTCCAAAAGCAGACCGACGACCTCAAGCGATTGCTCGAACGCATCGGACACACGGCCAGCATCACCTATGCGACCACACCGCAGGCACAGGCCAACGTCTGGAAGGTGCGCAAGGCTGGCCTGGGATTACTGATGAGTGAACGTAGTGACGCCAAGCCCATCGCCTTTGTCGAGGATGCCGCTGTACCCGTCGAACATCTTGCGGATTACATCACCGAAGTCGATAAAATCATCACCAGTGAAGGGACAAATTACACCATTTATGCCCACGCCAGCGCCGGATGTCTGCACGTCCGCCCGTTGATTAATCTCAAAAATGTGCTTGGGCGTGAGCAATACCGCAACATCTCGGAGCAAGTGACCCGCACCGTGTTGAAATATCAAGGCACGATCACCGGTGAACACGGCAAAGGGATCGTGCGGGGTAGACAGCAGCGCGTCATCTTTGGCGAACAACTCACCGAGGCTTTTCGTGAGGTCAAACAGATATTCGACCCGCACAACCGGATGAACCCCGGCAAAATGGCAGATGCCCCACCGATGGATCAAGCCGATGTGCTGCGTTACAACACCAGCTACGAAGTCATCCCGATCAAAACACATTTTGATTGGCAAGCGGATAACGGCCTGGGCGGCGCGGTCGAGATGTGCAACGGTGCGGGGGTATGTCGCAAAGAGGGCAGCGGGACGATGTGCCCATCATATCAGGCCACGTTGGACGAAGCCCACAGCACACGCGGACGCGCCAACGCGCTGCGGGCCGCCATCAGCGGACGCTTGCCCGATGGTTTGCAGAGTGCGGCACTCTATGATGTATACGATCTATGCTTGAGTTGCAAGGCCTGTAAAAGCGAGTGTCCGTCCTCGGTGGATGTTGCGATGCTCAAATCGGAGTATCTCGCGCAGCACCACGAGCAGCACGGCGTCGATTTTAAAACGTGGTTGTTCGGGAACATCCACATTATCAACACGGTCGCGGGGCGGCTGCCAGCACTCAGCAATTGGATGCTCAACCATCGTCCGGGGAAGTTCATGCTGCGGCTTTTGGGTATGCCGACCGAACGCCCCTTACCCGCCTATGACCGCCAGCCTTTTAAGGCTTGGCGAGCGGATGCCCCACCCGGTTCCCCAACCTTGATGGTAGACACGTTCAGCCGCTACAACGACCCCGACATCGCTCGTGCGGTCGTCCATATCGCGGACGCACTCCATGTGCCATTGAACGTCGCGCCGATCCCCGCCGGGACGACCGGACGACCGGCGATCAGCAAGGGCTTGCTTGACAACGCCAAACGGATCGCCCATCGCAACGTGAAGGCATGGATGGCGCTTGAAGGCCCGTTGATCTTCATCGAGCCGAGCGAATATTCCGCTGTGATCGACGAATACGAGCGGTTGGTCGATCCAGAATGGCGGGCAACAGTCGCCAACCTCGCCGAACGTGCGACGACGGTCGAAACATGGCTCAGCCAGCAGATCAACACGCATGGTGACCGGCTCCAATGGGATGAGCAACCGCGTGATATTCTGCTGCACGGGCATTGTCATCAAAAGGCGCTGTGGAGCACAGAGGCGACACTTCATCTGTTAGAAAGCATCCCGAACGCGACGGTCAGCGAGATTAACTCCGGTTGCTGTGGTGTTGCGGGCAGCTTCGGCTACGAACATTACGAGATCAGCATGAAGGTCGCCAATGATCGTTTACTCCCGGCCATCGAAGCCGCGCCGCCGGAGACACTCATCACCGCACCGGGGACGTCATGCCGGGCACAAATCCACGATGCGGGTCATAGCGTCTTGCATCCCGCGCAGATCGTCAGCGCAGCTTTGCGGTTCTCATCCCCGCTTTAGCTCGAACGTTATAATAGAGACAGATGTCACGTAAATTGTTAGAGGAAAGTCGTATGACAGGTAAAGAAAAAGTCCAGAAGAGCGAACAGGAATGGCGCGATTTGCTCACCCCGGAGCAGTACGCCGTGCTGCGTGAACAGGCCACCGAGCGCCCATTCACCGGTGAGTACGTCAATACAAAGACACCCGGCGTTTATCGCTGTGCGGCCTGTGGCAATCCATTGTTTGCGTCAGATACCAAGTTTGAATCCAACAGTGGCTGGCCCAGCTTTTACGATATGGTCCAAGAAGGCAATGTCGAACTGCGCGAAGACTTCAGCCACGGGATGCGCCGGGTCGAGGTCGTCTGCGGGCAGTGCGAGTCTCACCTGGGTCACGTCTTCGAGGACGGCCCACGCGATAAGACCGGCCTACGTTACTGCATTAACTCCGCCGCGCTTGACCTCGACGCGGACGAATGACGAACAAAGAAAAGACCGCAACCCTGCTCCTCGCCCAAATGTATAGCCTTTGTTCGGATAAGTGCCAACGTCTATGTTGGCATTTTGTTTTCCCCCAAATAAGTTACAATTTCTATTGAACGATACCGCACCGTCGCCTTCACTGCTGCAAGTCATCCGCTGTCAAAATATTATTTGGGCATAGTTGCATGTTTACCGCAGGCGTGACAATCCAGGGACGTTATCTCATCGCGGAAGAAATTGGGGCAGGCGGCATGGGCGTCGTCTACAAGGCTTATGATCGACTATCACAGACGTGGGTCGCGCTCAAAAGCCTCTCGATACCGGTTGACCTGCTCTCGGATGCTTCGACAGAAACCGCAACCCGGTATCTACGCCATCTCGCCGAGGAATTCCAGACATTATCTCGTTTGCGCCACCCGAATATCATCAGCGTGTTAGATTTTGGCTTCTCTGACATCGGACAGCCCTTCCTGACCATGACACTGCTTGAAGAATCGGCTGATATTATCGAAGCCTGTGCGAACCGGCCTCTTGAAGAAAAGATCAGTTTCGTCCTGCGCCTATTACAGGCGCTCGCCTACCTGCACCGGCGCGGTATCGTACATCGCGATCTTAAACCGGAGAATATCCTCATCACCGATGGTGAAGTCCGTTTGTTGGATTTCGGCCTGTCGGCGCTACGCGGGCAGATCGTCGAACCACAAGGGACGATGGTTTATCTCGCGCCGGAGGTGTTTGGTGGTAAAGAGATACAGGAAACGGTTGATCTATACAGCATCGGTGTTTTGCTGTATCAACTACTCACCGGAGAGGTACCGTTTAGCGCGATCACGCCAGAAGCACTCATCGAGAAAATTAAGTTTCAATCCCCAAATTTTGATGTGCTGCCCGAACAAGTACAACCAGTTATCCGGCAACTTCTAGCCAAGCATCCGAGAGATCGCTACCCCACTGCATACGATGCGATTCTCGCACTCAGCGCGGCTTTCGGCCTCTCACTTCCTATCGAAACTCGTGCCATCCGCGAGAGTTACCTGCAAACTGCTTCGTTCGTCGGTCGAAGCACAGAATTCGACCGCCTCAACACCGCCTTAGAACATACCCGTCGCCAACAGGGGAATGTCTGGCTTATCGGTGGTCGAAGCGGTGTAGGCAAGTCACGTCTAATTAACGAACTGCGCATCAACGCACTGGTTCAGCGATTTACGATCCTACGAGGGCAAGCGGTAAACTCAGGTCGCTTGCCTTTTCAAATGTGGCGTGATGCCATTCGCCGCCTGCTGCTTGATACAAGCACCTCCGCTGCGGAAGCCAGCATTCTCAAGGAAATCATCCCTGATGTTGCGGAGTTAATCAACAAACATGTGCCGGAGATACTATCGCTAGAAGGCCCCCCCGCCCAACAGCGTCTCGTGCAAACGATTGTGAATCTGTTCCGCCGGATTGAAAAACCGACGTTGTTGATTCTCGAAGATCTGCATTGGGCGATGGAGGACCTGGAGCTGTTAAGACAGATCGCCAACATCGTTGAGACGTTACCGCTGATGATCGTCGGTAGCTATCGCAGTGAGGAACAGCGCGACCTGCCGTTACACTTCCAAAATGCACACACCATTCTGGTGGAGTCTTTCAACCGCCGAGAGATTGCTGAGATGAGTAAGGGGATGCTGGGCGTGAACGCCGTCAAGGAAGATTTCGTCAGCTTGCTGGAACGTGAAACAGAGGGCAATGCGTTCTTCTTAGTTGAAGTCGTCCGGGCACTGGCGGACGAAGTCGGTACGCTGCACGAAATTGATAACATGCCACTCCCGGCGCATATCTCCCCAGGTGGACTGATAGAAGTCATCCAGCAGCGGCTTAAACACGTCCCAGAAGACGCACAGCGATTCCTGGCTTACGCAGCCGTCGCCGGCCGCCGCCTGGATGTAAAGTTGTTGACAGCCGCCATGAATGTTAGCCAGTCGCAAGTTAACCGGTGGTTGCTTGCCTGCGACGATGCAGCCGTTATGGAAATGCAAGAAAATCAATGGCGTTTTACTCATGACAAACTGCGCGAAACCCTTCTCAAAGCATTGACGGCAGAACAACGGCGACAAATTAACCATACCCTGGCGACGACACTAGAACACCTCTACGAACCGAGTGAAGCGTCCGATGCACTGCTCGCTGAGTACTGGCACGCGGCTGATAACGTCGAACGTGAGCTAATCTTTGCTGTGCGGGCGGCGCAACGCTGGCGGCTGACCAGTAGCTTCCAGGAAATTGTAAAAATCGCCGAACGTGTGTTTGAAGGCTCCGCCCCGGAAAACACCGAGGCACGCGAATTGATGCTCATCGCCGGGGAAGCGTTGCTACGTTTGGGGAGTCTGGATGATGCTCAGATTCTATTCGAGCGTTGCCTGAACATCACTGATATCATCCCCGACCCGAAACACCGGGCCGCCGCCTTGTACGGGTTGGGGACGCTTGCCGCGCTCAGGGGTGACAACGCCACAACCCAACAGTCCCTACGGACGGCGCTCGATGAGTTTCGCACCCTTAAAGATCAGGTTGGCGCGGCACGCTGCTATAACATGCTGGGTTTGCTGGCAGCCAGGCGCGGCAACATGGAACGCTCCCAAAAATTGAGAGAACGCAGCCTGAAACTGTTCCGGAAGGCAGACAATACTCAGGGCATCGCAGATGTGCTCAATAATATGGGGGCCACCGCCGCCGATGTCGGCGAATACGAAAAAGCCTTGAACTATTATCAGGAAAGTTATGAATTACGCCTTCAACTCGGCGAACGGTTCGGTATCGGTATGAGCCTGAGCAACATGGGAATGGTATTCGCACGGCTGGGTCAATATACCGCCGCGTGGGTCTCTCTGGAGAAAGGGATGGAGTACTACCAGGAAATTAGCTATCGTGAGGGTATCGCCTGGGTCTACAACGAACTGGGCATTGTCGCCACTAATCAGGAAGAATACGCACGCGCCAATGATCTGATACGCAAAAGCCTGACGCTGCGCAAGGCACAGCAAAACCCGGAAGCCATCGCCCGGAGCTATAAAGCCCTCGGTTTTCTGGAACTGATGACCGGTGATATTGACGCTGCGTTGATCCATTTTGGGCACTGCCTGATGACATGGCACCCTGACGGTGACCGGTTCGGATTGGCGGAAACGCTGCTCGGTTGTGGCCTGGCACGCTTAGCGCGTGAAGAATTCCATGACAGTAAAGAAGACCTGTACGAAGCACTTCGGCTGGCTCACCTCAGTGGGTATACGACCCTGGTAATCCGCACGGTTGGCGCAATCGCGCGTCTGATGCTGCGCTTCAACAAACCTGAATATGCTGCAATGCTTTATGGTATGCTAGCTATGCATCCATATCGTAACGATGTCGAAGTCAACCAGATGGTGCAGGCACTTCACGTCGAACTAAACCCTGCCAGCACAGACACGTTAGACGAGGCATTCTCTCTGGGTCGGCAACGCAGATTGGATGATGTCGTTCAGGAACTTCTAGAAGAAGAGATTGCAATAACAGATGAGGCAAAAATGCCAGATATTTATCCGCAACTAAAACGGGATTGGGTGCGGGATCAACAGATCGTACGCTATGAAATCGAAGCACTGTCTGTCGCGTTGATGATGAAATGGGCTGACGATATATTCGATCTCATACAAGAGCATCAACACCGCGTCACGATCAATTTACTCTATAACGTTTCCGCACCGAAAGTGAGTATGTCTTATCTCGTGCTGACCAATCGAGATATGCTCGCACCCGGCGTGACGCGGGCGGGTCGCACCAAGCTCACAAAATTTTTACGAAATCACCCACACTTACACATCAACCTTGCTGTGGTATTTTCTGACTCGGTTTCCGGTCAGATCGCCGAACGACATAATGTCGATTCGAGTGGTAAATTCGATCAGATCATTGCGAAGTCATTTTTTGATGAAGAAGCCGCACTTGATTGGTTGGTCGAGATGGGTCATCGTATCGGTCGCTCCACACAGCCCATCCGACAAAATATGGGAAGCACGCTCGACGTAGAGATGCCCGAAGAACGCGAAGAACGCTTTGGCACGCGAGAGGAGATCGCGTTTTTAATCAACAGTGGGATGCAACGGGTTGCGATGGCTTCGGACAAAACCTTGATTATCGGGCGACAAAGCACCGGCGGCAACGCTTACCGGATCGACTTCGATCTGACGGAGTATGAAGGTTCTACGAGTGTCTCCCGACGGCATGCCCGGTTAGAATTGCGTCTCGGCACGCTTTACCTGACCGACCTCAACAGCACCAACGGCACATTTATCTCCGGCAAACCGCTACGCCCCGGCGTTCCGACGGTAGTAAAAGAAAATGACACGATTAAGATCGGGCAGATCACGATGACCATCGTTTTCTAGAACGGTTGCACCGTGATCTCTTCCTCAATCTGGTTTGTAGCAGGTGAGGTGTCGCTCTCCGCTTGATCGACACCGGTGACGGTCGCTTGACTTGTGACCGTCGTCCCTGCGCTGGCGGTAACCGTCGCATTGATCGTGAGAATAGCAACCGTACTCGTATCCAGTGATCCGAGATCCCATACGCCGGTTATGGGGTCATAAGTGCTGAAGGTGGTTGTGCCCCCGGTGTAGTCTATGCCCGCCGGTGCCGGTGCAGTGATCTGCACACCAGTCGCATTATCAGGGCCGAGGTTGCGCACGCGCAGTTCGTAGGTAATGTTTTCACCTTGCAGCGGTGTTTCGTTGCTTGCGAAGAAAAATGTCAGTAAGATATTGACCGTTGGGTCAACTGTGAGTGTCACGCTGCCGGTTTCGTTGCCGGGCACCGGGTCGGTTTCGTCGGCGCTGGCGGTGAAGTTCAACGGATATGACCCGGAGGCATCGCCGCGCATCTCGAATGTGATGGTGATGCTACCACTCCCCAATGGTGTAGAAAGCGTGCAGGTATGGTCTGTACCAGCGACTGACAGCGTGTTACAACCATGACTGAGGATGGTGAGGCCAGCGGGTAGCGTAAATCCTAGTGTGACGTTGTTCGCGGTCTGTGGGCCGTTGTTGGTCACCGTCACTGAGATCATACTCGTTTCATCCACCAGGATCGTGCCAGGCGTAGCCGTCACGGCACCGGTGTTAATCACAATATCCGCGCCGGGGTCAATAACCGTCAGTGTCGCATTTCCGGTGTCGTTGCCGCTGTTCGGATCAGTGATGTCTACGCTGGAAACAGTCGGCGTTGATGTAAACGAACCCGCACTCGGCGCATTTACAGTGACGAAGATCTGCGCCGTGCCCCCCGCACTCAACGTGCCGACATTCCACTGGTTTGCACCCGTATCATAATTGCCCTGCGTGGTTGTATCGCCGACATAGTTGACCCCTGCCGGTATCAGGTTTGTCACGATGACGTTCGTCACCGGGATACTGCTAGAATTAAAGATTGTCACTTCCAATGTGGAGCCAGCACCGGTGTCGATACTAGCGGGATTGAACTCAGACAGCGTCACCTGAAGATCGGCTGAGGGCGTCACGACAGCGACACCAGCAGAGGCGGAATTATTACCTGTATTCGGGTCGCCCTGCTTGGCAGATGTAATGGAGGCCGTGTTCGTTACCGTCGTTCCGGCGAGGCTGGCCTGCGGGCGGGCGACAATCGTCAGTGTTGCGCTGGCACTCGCGTTGAGCGCACCAACCGTCCACTGACCAGCGGTGAACGTCCCCTGACTCGGCGTGACGTTATCGACGGTCAGCCCCGCCGGGATGTTATCGGTGACGACCACCTCGGATGCGTTGCGCGTGCTGCTGGTATTGGTGATCGTCACGGTGAAGGTCACCTGCTCACCGACGGCGGCGGTCGTCTTATCGACGGCTTTACTGATACCAAGATCAATTTCACATGGTGTGTTATTGGCACCCGTCGTGCTCTGCAAGACGCCATCGACCCAAACTTCGAGAGATGCTGGCCCGGGACTTGTCGTCGGAGTCGTGAACACGAGTTCGCCCGGCGTACCACCGCTTGCGGCATTCACGGTTTCCGGCGTGCGTGGATTGCCGGATTGATAATAGACCCATTCGAAGGTTATCGGGATAGGGTTGGGGTTGCGGACGCGCCAACGCCTAAACAAGTCAGGGTCAGTGGAGCAGAGCGCGGTAATGTCCAGATCGACCTGCGCCACCGGGCCAGGGTAGACGGCTTCCATTGCATCAAATGAGTGAGAGCCTGTGCTTGAAGTAACCTGAACATAACGATACACACCAGCAGGGGCGACCGCATCGACATCAATGCCGATGCCGGTTATCAGCGGCGATGTACCGATCAATGGAGGTGAAGTCATCGGGATGCTTTCATTATCAACCTCGCCATCGCCATCGGTCGCATAAGATGAAATGGAGAGGTTCGTATCCGGTGTCCCGCCTCCCCAGTTCATTACCGTCGTCCAGGGGCCACTGTCGCTCGTCCCAACCTGGATGATAACGGAATCAATACTAATCCGGCTAGATGGATATCTGTCGGCTCCACGTTCATAGTAGATCAGATCGTAACCTGGGCCAGTTTGCACAGCCGTGTTTTCACCCATATCGAGCACAATAGTGCTTACACTGCACCACTCGCCATTCGCCGGGCCGATGTTCGGCTCATTCACTCCGTCACAATCAAGCGTTTCAACTGTGACAGTCGCAGTATCCTCATTGTCAGCCGGGGCGACATCCGTCTCTACGGCATCAGCGCGTGCCGTGTAACTTATGGAAGGTGGTTCACTGTAAGCCTGGGTCACAATCGTGGTAGTTGCAGCAATTCCCGCTGCGATATCGCCCAGATTACAAGTAACGCTGCGTCCGTCAGGCGCGGTGCACAGTGGCGATGAGATAAAGTAGAGATCATCCGGCAGAACGCCGGTGACCTGAACGTTTGTCGCGGTCTGCGTGCCGTTGTTCGTCACGTCGAACGTAAACGTGATGTCATCAATCGTCACCAGGGCGGTGGTCGGGTTCACCGTTAAGTTCATGACCAGATCAACCTCACCGCTGATGATGACATCGACGCTGGCATTATTATTTGCGCTGTTTGTGTCGTTCGCGGTTGTAGAGACGATCGCGTTGTTCGTCGCAGTGCCCGCGCTTTCTGCCAGCACGGTGATCGTCGCAGTTGCCGTACTCGTCCCCGTAACAGTACCGAGATCACAGGCCACGTTCTGACCGCTCGCCGTGCATGCCGCCGACGAAACGAACGACACCTCCGGTGGCAGTGTATCGGTGATCGTAACACCCGTTGCATCCAGGGCGCTGAGGTTTTCCACCTGAAGTGTGTAATCAAATTCTTCGCCGACCGCCGCTGTTGAAGGGGCGGTCTTAGTCAGTTGTAGGTCAACATCAGCCGCATTTACGACGACCGTATAGCTGTTGTAATCGTCTTCAGTATCAACACCGTTATCCGGCGTGGAGTCGGGGTCGGGCTGGTCACTGGCGATGATCTCACGCCAACGGCTGACCGTCGTCCCGGCGGCAGTGGCTTCGACCGTCAACGTGACCGTCATAGTCGCCGTCTCGCCGCTCAGCAGCGCCGGTATCGTCCATCGTCCGTTGTATGGTGGATCCGATAGGGCACCATGAGAAAGGGTCACGTTGGTCGGGTTGCCTAACGCGCCCGTACCGAAGTTGTCGCTCAACACGATGTTGGTCGCATCTGCCGGGCCACGATTGACGATTTCGACGGTCGCGGTAATCTCATCGCCGACGTTGGGATTTAAGTTATCAAACGTAAATGTCGTAAATTCGAGATCGGCTTCGGTGGGCGCGGTGATGTTGACCGTGGTCGAGGCCAAATTATTACTCATGTCAGGGTCGGTTTCGTCAGCACTGACGGTGGCATTGTTCACCGCAGTGCCCACGCTGACAGCTTCAACCGTCAGGATCACAGAAGCTGTACCGTTCGCCCCACCCAACAATGGAATAATACATGTCACCGTACCCGCAGCTTCAGAACAGACACCCGGCCCGGAGATATAGGTCACCTGTGATGGCAGCATATCTACAATGGTGATGTTGTTGGCAGCGGCGGGGCCGCTGTTGGTGACGGTCAGTGTATAAGTGAATTGCTCACCGACCAGAGCCGAGGCCACCGAAGCCGTTTTGCTCAGGCTCAAATCTGCACCAGGGATGGCCTGTACATTGAGCGTGAACGATGCGCTGTTATTCCCCGATGTTGGGTCAGTCTTGCTACCGCTGACGCTGCGTGTGCGCGTGATGCTCGTTCCGGCGGTACCGGTGTCAACCGTCGCATCAATTGTTAACGTCGCCGTCGCCCCGGAGGCCAGCGAACCGACCGACCATGTATCACCGGACATACTCCCCTGCCCCGGTGTGTAACCACTCAGACTCAGGCCGGTGTCACCCGTCGCCGCACTGACCGTAACACCGCTCGCTGCCGCCGGGCCGTTGTTACGCACGGTCAATGTTATCGTAACGGGATCGCCCTCGTTGGGTGTGGTCGTGCTGGGACTAAACGCGATAATTTCCAGATCAGCATCGGTCGGTACGGGGTCGCTGATCGTGACCGTCGCCGACGCGGTGTTATTGCTCGTGTTGGGGTCGGCCTCGTTCCCGCTGACTGTCGCCGTGTTCGTCGCCGTGCCCGCGCTGTTGGCCTGCACGGTGATCGTCGCGCTGGCACTGCCACCGCTTGCAATGTTGCCCAAATTGCAGGTCACGGACTGACCGCTGGCGCTGCACTGCGCGGAGGACACGAACCCTACTTGCGCGGGCAGGTTATCTGTAATTGTGACGTTCGTCGCCGTGATCGCGCCGTTATTGCTCGTCACCAGCGTATAAGTAAAGGTGTCACCTGTAGTCACACCACTTACAGAGGCCGATTTACTCAGGCTCACATCGGTATCTGTCGGCGGGGCCGTGCTGACGGTTACCGTGCGTGTGGCAACGCTGCTGCCGCCGGGACCGGTGACCGTCAGTCTCACGACGTAACTACCAGGATTGGTGTAGGTGTAGCCGCCGGGGTTGCTGACAGTCGCGTTGCCAATGCCATCACCAAAATCCCATGAATAGCTCGAAATAAGACCTGTTGATTGGTTAGTCACCGAAATATTGTGTGGAGCGACGCCGGTCACCGGCGTTATCTGAAAGGCTGCCAGCGGTGCGTTGACCGGGGTATTCGTCGGGATCAACGTACTGGTCGCCGTTGTAGATAACGTAGCGGTCACTGTTGCAGATGATGTAGGGATAACGGTCACCGTTGCCGTAATTGTCGGTGTCGCGGTGATGGTCGATGATGGTGTACCGGTTAATGTTGGCGAGGCCGTTGCGGTCGCCGGTGCATCCACTGTCGCAGTCGCGGTCGCGGCGATACTGGTAGCAGTCTCTTCGTCGGGAGATAGTGGGGTCGGTGTCGGTTCCTCATCGGGTGCATCAGTAACACCAATGACCACATATGTGGGGAACTCGGCATTATTGCCGTTATCACGGACAATAGCCGTGCCCAAACGTTGTTGAACCGGCACAAAACGTGTGCGCTCCCAAGCGCTATAATCTGCGGTGGCAATCGGCTCGATTTGAATATCCAGCCGGTTCTGGCGCAGCCAGTTTAAACCAGCGGTGGATGCACAAATCACCACTGCTAGCAACAGGGGTATAAAGACAAGAATATAGTATCGACGTTTGCGACCTGATTGTATTTCTTCGACATCACTCATATACTGGATTCCAATGGAAGCTGGATGTGTACGGTCGTCCCGACTTGCTCGGTACTTTCTACTTCAATTATGCCATCATGTAGGTCGATATATTGTTTTGAAATGTATAGACCTAAGCCCAAACCACGCGAATCTGTCAATCCAGCATCAGCGGAACGACCTCGAAACATGCGATCAAACACTTTGCCAATCTCATCCTCACCGATCCCTACCCCGGTGTCCACAATTTCGATATTCGCGTAGTGCTCATCATGCCACAGGTAAACCTGTATTTCCCCACCTTCCAACGTGTACTGGTAGGCATTCTCGATAACCACATGAATGGCATCCTTGATGCGTTCGGCGTCAATCTTAATCATCAGGCATTCAACTGAGAACATCAAGTCAAGCTGTAACCCTTCTTTCTCAATCGCGGCACGTTCTCCGTCGATGACTTCACGCACAAGCGTGACCAGTTCAGTCTCCTCTTTATAGATGTCCACTTTTTCCGCCAGGATAGTGCTCACTTCAACGACGCGATTCAACATCGACCCTAATTTGGCAAGCTGGCTCATGACGTTATCCATATTGCCCTCTAGTCCGCCGGTCTGCCCGCTATCAATCATAAATTTTGTTAGTTCGGCATAGCCATAGGCAGCGGCATAGGGTGTACGCAGTTCGTGGGAGAGTTGAAGGATGAGTTCATCTTTTAACCGCTGTGATTCTACCAGTGCGGTGATGTCACGGAAGGAAAATACATACCCAAGTAGCGCGCCCGTTTTCATACGCACCGGGGTGGCAAGTACACTGAAGTAACCGTCAATCAGTTTGATCGTCTCCGGCGATGAGAGTGCCTCCGCACGTCGTAGGGTTTCGATAAACTGTTTGCGATCTGCATCGTAATTGCGTAAGCGATCTCGCATTTTTTCAGCGGCATCGTTATAGAGGATGATCTTACCCTCCCGATCCTGTACGATAACGACATCGCTGATACTACTCAGCACCGCATCGCGGCGGGCGGTTTCTTCGAGCTGATTTATGTAAAGATCATTGATCTTCGCGTTACGTTCAACCAGTTGATCGGTCATATGATCGAACGAACGCCCCAATTCGCCTAGCTCGTCTGGTGAAGGCAACTGCACACGCCGGCTGAGGTCGCCTTCACGGATTGCGCGAGTGGTATCAACCATGCGAAACAATGGACCAATGATCGACCGTGAAACGACGACACCCATCAACGTAACGGATAAGAAAAGAATCCCGAACAGCAGACCAAAGGCATTTCTACTCGTCCCGATCCTATCCGCAACGAAATCAGTTGACAGCGCGATACCCATAAAGCCGACCTGTCGCTCACGCAACTCAAAAGGCGCATACAGAAATCTGTATTCAATGGTCTGGATAACCCGCTCTTGCAGGGGGGTGCTACCAGCAGTGAGTTGTTCGTTCAGTTCTTGTGGCTGTTCGATGAAAGTTCCCGCATTTGTAGGATCTGGTGGCACAAGAGGCCGGATCGTACTGTCGATAATCACCCCGTTTAGGTCGGTGAAAACGAGGTTGGCGAAAGCCTGCTCACTGAGTAAGCGTACAAAGCGCAGCGACTCGATACCTACAATGACACCACCGATGATCTGGTCATCGTTGTTATAGACCGGGCCAGCAAAGTAGATCACATTACGTTCATCCACGATGCGTATGGTGACGAACTTATCACCACGTTCGTCAAAGTCCTCGGTGAGAATATCTGTGACTATCTGCCACTCACTCAGGTCAAGCAATTGTGGGACATCTTCATTGCGCCGAATAAGTGTACGGAAGATATTGTCACCCGCCTGGTTAAAGACGATTACCTCGTCAATGCCCTGATTGGTCGCTACACCGCTGAGCAAGAGATCAATCGTCCCGCTGTCATTCGCTTCTATCGCATCAGAGACCCCATCAATAAATGTAAGCAGGCGCAGCGTAGCAATATTCGCCCGTTCGATCTCCGTGATGGCGTTTGTCACCGTTTGCACCCCATCCCGAAGCTGATTGTTCAGGCGTTCATCAATCGTACCAACGACGAGCCGTGTCATAACAAAAATGCCAATGCCAGCGACGGCGAGGACAATCAGTAAGAAAGGTAACGTTACGCGAGTGCCAACCCGCGGATAAATTTGATTGTATATTCGCCTGGAGATCCGCAGCATACTCGCCTCAATCTTAAAGCTGGCAACACCCAAGCCAACGAGGGCCCCCTCGTCAACAACAATATGAGCAATGGTTGATGTTAAATGTTTTTTATCACAACACAATATTTTATGGTTCTTTTGTATTTATAACATTTTAAAGTGACTAAAAGCGTAGAGAAAAGAGAATTTGGGAAAAATTCAGACTTCTTTAACTTATCTGGTGCAAAATTATACTATCATTGTTTTAGCTGTATAATGTAAAGAAAATGTAACTTTGCTTGTTGGTAAACATTCAGTCCGATTATCTCGCAAAAGGTAATGACTTCAAGAATTTACCTGACACAACGAAAGGAATGCGAACCATTGAAGCTACTTCACCTGGAGGACGAAGGTCCACTACGTGATGTCTTTCGATCTGCGATAAATCAACTGGACGATCAAGTTGAGGTCATTCAGTTTATTAGCGGAGACGATGCGTGGGAATACATTAAAGAAAACATTGATGACATTTCTGTCTTCATTCTCGACGTTCGCGTGCCAGGCAATCTCGACGGTATGGCGCTTGCCAGGCAAATACGAGAACTGGGTAATACACGGCCTATTGTGATTACCTCCGCATATATTAAACCCGATCGGCTTCACATGAAAGATCTACAACTAGAATGGATGCCGAAGCCATTACACATACTCAACCTGGCGCAGAAGATCTTGCCCTGGGTGCAAGACAAAGCATGAACTTAAACGCTAATGATGGGACGAGGTCACGCCTAAGATCCGATCAAACCGATAAGTAACCTGGGTGAAGGAAAGACTATGAGACTTTTACATCTCGAAGATGAAGGCCCGTTTCGAAATCTGTTCAAAATCGCGCTAGCGACGATCGACCCCAAGGTCGAGTTGATCCAATTCATGTCAGCAGACGAAGCCAATACACATCTCGAGCAAGTGACAGATAATGTTAAGGTGTTCGTTATGGACATCCGTGTTCCCGGCAATTTAGACGGGTTAGATCTCGCCAAAATCGTCCGCGAAAAATACCCGAATGCCCCAATTATCATGACATCAGCTTATCAAAAACCTGATGCCGATCTCATCCGCAGGTTGAACCTCATATGGATGCCCAAACCTGTTCACATCCTCAATATATCGCAGAAGATTATTCCACTCTGCTACCAGTAGATCCTGTATCAAACCATGCTCGTAACAAATTAGCCGACATGGTACAGAGACACGATAGCGTGGAGTCACATTTTGTATAGTGGACGGGAAAAATCCTGTCCCATACGTGTCAAGTTAAGCCGATGGTGCTCCAATATGCGTCTATTCTGACCCCTATCCCATCTCGGCACCGGATGACAGCGTGATCGCTTATCAATCCGACCTGGACGGCGACCTGGACATCTATACCCCATCGAAGCACCGTCTATCCTGGTGGATGAAGAAGCCAGCCAGATGATGACCGATCCAGCAGACGACATCTATCCAGAGAACACCCCATCGGAAGAAAATGCCAGTCGTGAAGAGAACGTGCCGCCGAAGCTCAGCGCACCGACCCGGTAAAGCTATCAACAAAAGGGAGCCCGTCACCCGCCTCCCCAGCAGCACCAAAGAATCAAAAAGCCACGATCATGATGATCGTGGCTTTTTTGTGCCGAAGGTGGGAGTCGAACCCACACTCCTGTGAAGGAACTACGCCCTGAACGTAGCGCGTCTGCCTGTTCCGCCACTTCGGCATATTCTTTTGTGTTGCTTGAGCAGTATAGCAAATCCGCTGGAAGTGTCAATATCTGAATTGAAGAACGAAGAGATTGCCGGGGACATAGAACGTATCCCCGTGCATATCCAGAAGCGTAACTACTTCTCTTCCTCGAGGAACCCCTCTTCTTCCTTGCCGCGTGAGATGACTTCCGGCTCTTCGGTCACCTGGAGATCGTCCACCTCATCTTCCTCGATGGCTTCGAGCAGTTCAGCACGCGCCGCAGAGGTCTGGGAAATACGTGCGATCATTTCTTCAGGTTCGTTGATGATGACCACCCCTTCGCCGAGATCCAGATCACCAATGGTAATAGAATCGCCGATGGCTTTGAGCTTCGACAGATCAACTTCGATCTGGTTCGTCAGCTTGGCGGGGAGTGTTTCTACGGTGACGTTATTGGCACCTGTCAGCAAAATGCCTTCACGCGCTTCAACTGCCGGGCTAATGCCGACCAGATAGATCGGAATATCAGCACGAATGGTTGTCGTCGCATCGACAGCGTAAAAATCGACATGGATAATCGCCCCCTTGATGACATCACGCTGCACATCACGCGCAATCGCCGTATGGGTGGTCTTGCCGTCTACGTTGACATCGATCAGGTTCGTACCACCTGCATCACGCAAGATGAGTTCGAGTTCGCGGTAAGGCACCTGAAGGCTCACCGGGTCAGTCTTGGGGCCATATACGGTGATGGGCACCAACCCCTGCTTCCGAATAGTCTTTACTCGTTTGCCCACTACTGTACGCGGTTGGGCATTAAAACTAAAATCAGACACGTTTAGTTCTCCTGCTTGGAAGATTATGGTTTACGAAGCCCGGCAATTCTATCGAAGCCGGTTCATGTGCGCAATCCTCTAACGAATGCACAAAAAAACGGCCTGCACTAGGCAGGCTTTTTGAGCGGGTAACGGGACTCGAACCCGTGACATTTTGCTTGGGAAGCAAACGCTCTACCAACTGAGCTACACCCGCACATTTTCTACTCGCTAGGATTATAGAGAATCAACGCGCCGCTGTCAAGGCATGTAACAGCGCACGGATGCTTTGGAACTGCGCCTGACCATCGACCGACCATTCAAAACCATCATCACTTTCGTAGACCGCGACGGTATGATCTGCTGCCGGTGAGATTACATAATTTTCTCGCTCCAGGGCACGCCGCGTCCAGAAATACCCGATGCCCTCACCCTCTAGCCATACTTTACAGACGACCTCACGATTAAGCTGAAAACGTCCGGTGTGTGGATCAAACGTCACCCCCTCACCGGCAAAAACCTGTTCAAACGTCCCGTTGAGGATCAAGTCCTCCGGTGTCCCCGTGTGTACCCGCCCTCCGGCGGACATCAACCAGATCAGATCAGCGGTGCGCAATGCCAGATCAAGGTCGTGCGTGGAAAGCAGAATACCGCGCTGTGTCTGCCGGGCAAGCTGCCGCAGCAAGTTCATGGTCTGCACCCGGCGTGGCAAGTCGAGGAAAGCGGTTGGCTCGTCCAGCAAGATCATGTCGGGTTCCTGTGCCAGCGCACGGGCGATCATGATTTTCTGCTTTTGCCCGTCGCTGAGTTCGTCGAACGGTCGCCTGGCGAAAAGAGTCGCAGCGACAGCATCCACCGCCCACTGTATGATCCGCTGGTCTTGGTCCCTCAGCCGACCTGACCAATCCGTGTACGGATGCCGCCCAAGCGCCACCAATTGATACCCGTTCATCAGACCTGCATTGGGGCGCTCTGTGAGCACGATGCTCAAACGTCGCGCCAGTTCGAGCGGCTTCAACGTCGTCAGGTCATCCCCACCGATGATGATTTCACCGGCGAGCGGCGGTTGTAAGCCGGCAATCGTCCGCAGCAGTGTGGACTTACCCGCACCGTTCGGCCCCAGTAGGCAAACCATCTCGCCGGCATGTAACGTAAGATCGAGCGCATCAGCCACAACCACAGCCGGACGGCGCGAGGGGCGATAGCCAATGGTCATCGCCTGTGTGTGTAGAACCGTCATCCGGCAAAGGTCTGATGTGCGTTGCGCTGGCGTAAGATCACCCACACGACGACCGGCGCGCCGATCAACGCGGTGACGGCGTTCAGCGGCAGTGTCATCTCCATATTACCCGGCATCCCGGCGATGATGTCCGCCATGAGGGCAATCGTTGCTCCTAACAGGGCACAGGCAGGCACCAGCAAGCGATGATCGACACTGTTGAACAGTCCCCGGCACAGATGCGGCACCGCTAACCCGATAAAACCCACCGGCCCACAAAATGCAGTGACTGTGCCTGCCAGCAGCGCCGTACTCAAGATGATCCACAAACGCGCCCGCTGCACCTGCAACCCCATACTATGGGCGTAGGCCTCACCCAGCAGCAGTGCGTTCAAAGATTTACTTAACAGAAAGGCGAGCACCAAACCGGCAACGAGCACCGGCGCAAACACACGCATCGTTGACCAATGCACCGCGCTAAAGCTGCCAAATCCCCAGCGGATATAGGTGTTGATCTGCTCCGGTTGGCTGAAGTACATCAAAATGCTGACAACCGCGCCGGTCGCATAACCGATCATCACACCGACGATGAGCAACGTCATATTGCTATGGACATAACGCGCAATCACCATCACCAACCCCATGACCAGTGCCGCCCCCGCCCCCGCTGCCAATGTAATGCTCACCGCGCCGCCTAAACCGGCGGTCGCCAGCAGCGTGACCCCGCCGGAAAGCACCACCGCCGCCACACCCAGGCTCGCACCGGAACTCACACCGATGATAAACGGCCCCGCCAACGGATTACGGAAGAAGGTCTGCATCTGCAAGCCACTGACCGCCAGTGCTGCCCCGGCGAGTGCCGCCGTGATCGCATCAGACAGGCGTACATCAAGCACGATGGTGCGCCAGCTTGCCTTTGCCGGTTCGCCGCCGAGCAAGATTGTGATGATGTCACCCAACGGGATGTTCACCGAGCCTAATGCTAAGTTCGCGGCGAAGGTCGCAGCGAGCAACCCGATCAATAACGTTACCCCCAACGGCAATCGCAGCAACTTCAGTGAGACGTGGGCGGCCTGACCCTCTGTATCGGGGCGAGCGCGTTCGTCTCGCCCCGTGCTTACATGACTATTCATCTGTCTGCGGGACTTGCCGATAGTAGATCAATTCATGTTCCGGCAGCAAATCAGGATGGAAGATCGTGATCAGATCCGCCAAAACCAGATGGGGGTTTGCCGCGCCTTCCTCAAAGTAGAGGTTCCCGCCGTTCGTCCCGACTGCGTTGTTATAGGCATAGACCGTCTGGTCTTGCACGGGTGCGAAGGCGTCGAATGTTGGGGTCGCTTCCAGCGCCGCGTCGAGCGTCGTCCAGTTGACGTTGACCCAATAGTCGGCCTCGCTAGCCACGTCCAGCACCGTCTCGAACTCGACCTCAAAGCCGCCGCTGGCCTCATTTTCTGACCACAGATAATCCGCACCGGCATCCTCTAAAATTTGCGCCGAGTAACTGTTGCCACCGGGGACAAACCACGATCCCTGAAACGGCTCACTTGCCATCACGGTCGGGCGGTCTTCGACGTCTTCGGTAAGCGCGGTCAGTGTTTGATACTCGCTCACGACCGTCTCGAAGTTCTCATTAGCGACGGCTTCGGTGTTGAAGAACAGCGCGATGTATTTACCCCACTCCACCTGCCCCAGCGGGGTGATGTCGGTAAAATCGTAGTTTAAGGCAGTGGTCAGGCCATCCTCACGAAGCTGCGCGGATGCGCCATCGGGGGCGAAGTCTTGCATGATAATCAGTTCCGGGTCAAGTTCGATCAGCACCTCACGGTTGGGCGCAAAATCCGCGTAGACCTCGGCAATGTCGCCAGCCTCGATGCGCTCGAGCACCTCCGGCAGATTGGTAAAACTCAGGTTGTCTATCCCGACGACGCGCTCGACCACATTTTGATCGACGATGTGCGGTAAAAACGTGGTCGAGGTGGTAACCACCGACTGCACCGGCACTTCGATCACCGTTGCATTCTCGATGTCCTGCGGGACGGGTGTGCCGCACTGTACCAGCACGTAACGGACTTCTTCTTCCCAGGGTGTGACGACGGTCAGCACTTTGTGGTTATCGAAGTATTCGACGCTGAATTTTTCAGCGTATTCGACCTCGACTTGATCGGGGAAATAATCGACCGTCTCGTCATACTCGCTGACGCAGTCTTCGGTTAAGTTTTCTGTGATGGTCGGGGTATCCTGTGCTACCAGTGGGATACTAAGGACAAAAAGCAGCAATACGATTGAAAAAAGATGACGCATGTGTAAAACCTCCTGTACGAAAAATAAACACAGTAGCCTCACGACTTCGCAGGAGGATCGAATATAATCGATTATAGAAGGGTCGATGGAGAGTTAATATTTGTGACCCAAGCCAACGCTTGAGCCTTGCAGAACGTTTTTCCATGCTCGCTTCCCCTTTACGCGAAGGTGTGCGTTTACCATTTGGCAAATCACAGGCACGAGCTAAGAACAATGGCAGGTATTCGGGCTGGTGTGGGCGTTCCACACTTACCGTTGCGCGACAGCGCCGGACTTCCGCTCACTCCGAACGGTCACCGGTCTTTCCCTATTATGTGCCTGGCATCCGGGCCAGGGCACACCGTCGTCTTAGTTTGTGAGGTTGTTAACTGCATCGGAGCATAGCAGGCTCCAGTGCAGTTGTCAATGAACTGGGGTCGATTCACTGGGCGTAGATGAACTCGATGTTGTCGATATATTTTTCCAGATCACGGAATTCCAACGGCTTGTTGAGATAGTATTTCACACCGAGAGACTCGCATGCCTCGCGCTCAGCGTCATCATCTGAGGTGGTCAGCACGATTACTGGCACCTGAAGCAAACTTGAGTCCTGCTGCATCTTTTGCAGCAACTGGATGCCATTCATCACCGGTATCTTCAAGTCGAGGATGACTAACAGCGGATAATCGGGGTTCTGCACATATTTCATCAGGTAATCCAGCGCCTCGCGTCCATCTTCAACGGTGGTGAATTCCATCGTGCCGCCGTATCGCTGCATATTGCGCTCAAACAAGCGCCGGTGGACGAGTTCGTCCTCGACGAGAAGTATACGTAGGTTATGCATAGTAGGTCTCCTGATTGTCTTTTTCTTCTATCTGCAAATTTTGTATGATGGTGAAGCTAAAGGTCGTGCCGACCCCAGCCACCGAGTTAAACTGAATGTTCCCACCCAGACGGCGTACAAGTGCCCTCGTATAGTACAAGCCAGCGCCATCACCTTCGACCTCTTTGACATTCCCGCGCCGGTAAAGCCGGAAGATATTGTCGTATTGATCTTCATCGATGCCAAGCCCGTTATCTTTGACATGGAAGGTCACCTTATCGTCGATGGCGACGCCAGAAATCTCGATCTCACAAGGGCGCGACGGATCAAGATACTTGATGGCGTTACCGATCAAATTGCTAAAAATTTGCTCCAGTGCCAGCCGATCCGTCTTGACGGTCGGCAGCGCAGCAGCGACATCAATCGTAATATCGTTCGTGCGGGTCATATGGGCGAAGGTATTCAAAATGTCCTGCACGAATACCACCGTATTGATTGGTTCTGGTGAGAGTACACGCCGACCCTCGCGGGAAAGACTGATGATGCCGTTCGCCAGCCGGTTCATCTGTGCGACTGAACTATCAATCAGGTCGAACGCTTCCGGCAAACGCTGCTGGTACGTCAAGCGAGCACGATCATCCTCAACGACCTTATCCAGCACGGGAGTGAGTTCTTCCCAATCGAGATGAATTTCACGCATGAAACCGCGAATACTGGCAATGGGGCTACGCATATCGTGCGAGACGATGCTGGTAAAGTTACGCATCTCCTCATTGGCATATTGATAATCTCGATTGGTTTTTTCAAGTTCATGCGTGCGCTCTTTCACCAGTTCTTCGAGGTTATCCCGGTGCCGCCGCACTTCCGCTTCGGCGATCTCACTGCGAAGCGTAGTCCAACCTAGACCACCGGAGATCATCATCAGGCCAACCGCCAATACCGCACCCAGCAAAAGGTAGCTTTGCAGCCCCCCAACCTCCCAGGGACTCAATTGAGTCGCCGGTAAGAAAGAAACCAGAGACCAACGGTATTCGTTAACATCTTGCGAGGTTTCCACATCAAGGTCGGTCGTCGTGACGAACCGCTGCACCTCTTCTAGTGGATAGATCGCCTCATAGGTAAAGAGATGATCCTGCCTGAACTGCCCGGCATCCGCGCTGGCAATTTGCTCCCATGCCTCTTCATAACGGTTATCGAAGGTCAGGGCTTGCCGTGCATCTTCGTACATGAACCCCCACTCGTCAGCAGCCTCCAACCCGACGAGCCAATACCCATCTTCGTTCAGTAACATGAACTGTGAGTTCGCGTCCGCAGCCACCCACTGTAGATTATCGATCAGATTTTCACCGAAGTAATTGACCAGGACGATGCCACGTCGCTCACCGTCACTATCGAATACGGGCGTCCCGAAGCGGATCATCGGCTTGAGCGGTTGTTCAATCTCACCATTTTCCATATTGAGATCAAACGGTGAGACGAAAATTTCACCCGCATTCAATCCGTTGGTATCCTCGAAGTAGTAACGCCCGGCTTTGTTCTGGAGCTGGTCATCCGGTACGATCTCAGGATCGCCGTTGTTATAATTCACTCGCACAACTTCCATACCGGTTTCGTCAATGTAACGGATTTGATCGAACAAGCCGGTATTTTCGGACATACTCAAAAAATGCTGGGCAACATCTGCCCGGCTGGCGGACCCGTCGTCAGCGAGCCAGCGCGCCAGATCGACATCATCAGCCACCAAAATCAGGTCGGAAACAACGGCGTTAAAGTCACTTGAGATCACCTCAGAAAGCACTTCGATGCGCGTTTGTTCGTTTGCCTCGATCGTTGCCAGTTCGCTAGAGGCATCCACACTATAGATATATCCCAGGGTAATCGCCAGCAAGATGAACGCTGGCACAAAATAGACAAGTGATTTCCTGGTGATTGCTCGCCATGTTAGTGCGGCTTCGGGCATGTTTGACGTCATCTTATTCTCCCTAATTAGAGAATTATAGTTTAGTTAAACTTCAATTAATCTTACCACCAAAAAGCGGATAAAGAATTAATTTGCCGGGCAAAACTTGACGAATATATCATGACAAAACTCCCAACTTTTGATCGTGCTATGAAGCTCTTATGTGCTTTTCATTATCATTTGTGAAAATAAACACATATAATAGGAATAACATTTCAAATTTTGTTATAAGATAAGGCTTTCGCACATGCCAAGCCACGTTATTCGATTGACAGTTTTACTTATCCTATTCGTTGTCGCGGTGTTGGCGAACACCGCGCAAGATGATGAAACCGACACAATGCCGGTCACGCTGAACTTTGCTGCGATGGTCGGCGAGGACATAGCAACTTGTGGTGAGAACTATGCGGAAGTCGGAACAGGTGAGGCCACCATCAGCTTTAACGACTTTCGTTTTTACGTGTCCAACATCCAGTTGACCACCGCTGAAGGTGACACCGTGCCGCTTGAATTAATACAGGATGGTCTCTGGCAAGTCGAAGATGTCGTGCTGCTGGATTTTGAAGACGGCAGTGATAGTTGTTCGGAGATCGGCAACGCCGCGCTCAACGGTGAAGTAAACGGCACAGTCCCGGCGGGAGAATACACCGGTGTGACCTTCGACCTCGGCGTCCCGTTTGATCTCAACCACCTGGATTTTACGACTGCCCCGTCCCCGTTGAACATCGCCGCGCTGTGGTGGAACTGGCAAGGTGGTTATAAGTTCATCCGGGTAGATATCATCACCGATGCGGAAGAAAATAGCGCGTGGAACCTGCACATCGGCAGCACGGGTTGTCAATCAGCGGCGGCGGTCATCCCGCCAGTGGAAGCCTGCTCTCGCCCGAATGTGGTCACTGTCGAATTTGAGACATTTGACTTCGAGGACGATGTGATTATCGCCGACCTGGGCGGTTTGCTGACGGATATTCCGCTTTACGAAAGTACGCCAATGCCCCCCGGTTGCATGTCCGGCATTGATGACCCCGATTGTGAATTTTTGTACCCGAATCTGGGTCTTTCACTGCAAGATGGCGTCTGCCCTGACGGTGATTGCACCGAACAGAGATTTTTCCGCATGGGCAGCCTGGACGACGTGACACCCGTGGTGCGTACCGGAGACACGGCAACTGACGACAACTAATTCATGTTTGGTATAATATAAGCAAATGTATAGACAGTTTTATTAGCAAGTGTCTATCCAAAAGTGAGAATCTTACGTAGCTTCGAGGTTTAATGTGATCCTGCGTTTTCTAGCAATTCTAGCGGTAGCGGTCGCCGGGTTTCTCCGTTCACCGTTTGCCCCTACCGAGTTTTCCGACGTACCCGCCCATGCGCTGTTCTATTCGGCGCTGGGTGCCGTGCAGCTTATGTGGGCACTCTATTTTCTGTGGCAACCCGGTAAGCGGGTCGCCTGGGCCGGTCTGCTGCTTTCCGGTAGTAGTGTCGCCCTGGTGATCTTCGCGCAGATCATCGCTGTACCGTTTACCAACGCCGCGCCGCTAGCGCAAACACCGCCTACAGTCGCTTTCATCGCCGACCTCATCGGGTTCGTCGCGCTGGCGCTGCATCTGGGTCATCCCAACGATCTGGAAACAGGTCGAATGTGGCGCACCAGCTTGACGGCACTTGTTTTGTGTGCGCTCGTCGGGGGCGCGATGTGGGGTGCGGCACGGGTCGCCGAACCACACTTGCCCGACCTCGCCCACGAAACGGGCGATCAATTTGAGGTCTTCGATCAAGTTGCGGCCTTAGACGCGACTGATTACGCCTGGGAACTGCCAGCAGGCTTCCCGGTGCCAGCCGTACCGGAAAACAACGCGATGACCGAGGCAAAAGTCGAGTTAGGCCGCTATCTGTTCTACGACACGCGGCTTTCCGGCAACAACACCATGTCATGCTCATCTTGTCACCATCAGGAAAAGGCGTTCAGCGATGGGCTAGCCGTGTCGGTCGGCTCTACCGGGGAAAGTCATATGCGCAATTCGCAGTCACTCGCCAACGTCGCCTATAACTCGACGTTCACCTGGGGCAACCCGGTACTCACCGAGATCGAACAACAGGTCGTCATCCCATTGTTCGGCGAATTCCCGGTAGAGATGGGTGTCACGGGCAGTGAGGATGCGGTACTCGCACGGTTAGAGCAAGAGGCACTCTATCGAGAGTTGTTCGCACAGGCTTTCCCCGACGAAGGCCAGCCGATCACCTTTCATAACGTGGTGGCGGCGCTGTCGTCCTTCGTGCGGACGATGATCTCCGGTGACTCGGCGTATGACCGGTTCGTCTATCAAAGCGACCGTGATGCCCTATCAGAGTCGGCATTGCGTGGGATGAACCTGTTCCTCTCGGAGAAGTTCGAGTGTCATCATTGTCATGGTGGGTTTAACTTCACCCTCTCGACTCGCCACGCGGAAAGCACCTTCACCGAAGCACCATTTTTCAACACCGGCCTGTATAACATCGATGGCGAAGGCACGTACCCACGCGGCAACACCGGCGCGTTCGAGATCACCGGAGAACCGGCAGACATGGGGCGCTTCCGTCCGCCGACCTTGCGCAACATCGAGTTGACCGCGCCTTATATGCACGACGGCAGCATTGCCACGCTAGAGGACGTCATCCAGTTTTACGCCGAGGGTGGGCGGGTCATCGAAGCCGGGCCACACACCGGTGACGGGCGCACTAACCCTTACAAAAGCAACTTCATCCCTGGTTTTGAGATCACCGAGCAGGAAGAAGAGGATTTGATCAACTTCTTGCACAGCCTGACGGACGAAAACTTCACGACTGACCCGGCGTTTAGTGATCCGTTCGCGGGTAGCTAACCCTCTTGGCTTACGGTTGGCGTGATCGTCTCTTTGCCAGTCGTCGCACGGACGACAAACGCCGATACATACAACAGAAATGCCAGTCCGGAGGCCCCCACACGTAGGCTGTTCGCCTGGTTCCAATCGGTGCGCGTCTGCGCCCAGTCTGACGGCAGCGCATTGGGGTCCCAGGCTTCCGTGTAGGCGTTCAAAGGCAGGTTCACACTCGCCGTGAACGCGATGATGTCAAAGATATACAACGCTGCCGCACCGACGATTAACCAGAAAGAAATGTGCTCATAGTGCGCCGCATTCACCGCCACAGCGATGACCGGCACCACACCCCCACCAAAGAAAAACACAAAGAATGCGACATGGCGCACATTTTCATTCAGCAGGGATTGTACCATCGCGTAGGTCGGCCCATCCACTTCGAGTAGCGCAAGGTTGACTTTAAATGTGTACGTATAAAAGAAGCCTGCCATCACCCCGGTAATCAAAGTGGCAAGGGCGAGGGTGCTGTTTTGCAGAAGTGTAAATCGTCGCATTGAAGACCTTATTATGGCTCGTGATTGAGCAACAAAACATATCGCAAATACCGAGCAGTCGTATATGTCAATTGGCAAGGAATATCACAGGACAAGAACGGGTAAACTCACCGGTGATTTGTATAACTTTCATCTAGTGGGTCGCAGAGCGCATCCGGAATTATGCTGATGACGTCGTGATCGGCACTATCTTCGCCAGCGGGGAAAGGGGGACTTGCACCTACAAAGCCGCAAAATGCACGGACGAAGTAGCACCGAAGCATTAGCAGGCATGTTACCCTGTCTGCCTACGGGGAGGGTGGGCTGACCGAAGGTCAGACCGGGTGGGGTCCAAAAGCCTAAATTGACAGCTATAGGGCACATATCAATGCTCCCCTACAGAATAAGCAGCTCCGGTTTTACCTATTACTTTCTGTATGGAAAGCGGCGAGATGCCGCTCAAAATGAGCTTTTAAACCGATATGATAGGTCGTCGTATGTGCATCAAGCATGTCTGCGATCTGACTTCCGAACGCATCCAATACAGACCCATATGTCACATGCAGCACCTGCCGGGCGTCGAACTGATCGAGCAAATCCGGTAGTTGATCTTCCATGAGTTCATCGGTCGCGGGGACTTTTTCCACACTTGCAGAGACGTGATAGCTTTTACGATCTTCTGCGTACCGCTTACGAGCGAAATCCAACACTTCACGGAAAAGCGCCGGTTTGACGACAGTCATCACACGCAGTGCTTCGAGATAACTTGTTCCGGCGGTCTTCAGGTGCAAGCGTCCGACGGTGTGCTGCATTGCCAGCGGGTAGACGCCAAACTTATCACTCCCAGTGTGCAGGCTGAGTTTGTAGGTATTGTCAAAGTGCCGCATCACGATCGCGTGCCCTTCGAGATCCCGATCCAGCGCGTTCAAGTCACCGATGTAATCCACGCCTTTCTCGAAGCGACCGGTGAAGCGCGGTGCGATACTGACGAACGCTATGCCTAACCGTTTTAATTCACTGACGATGTAGAAATGCTGGACGTGGGAGGTCGTCGTGCCTGTTTCATCGACGGAGACTTCCAGATCGAACGGCTCACCGTTCATCAATTCGTGGATGCGCGTCGCCATACGCACGGTATGTACGACCGCCACGCCGTATTTCACGTATCCGTTCAGGGGGGTATAGAGCGATACCGTCAAGGGTAGATCAACGGTTAGAGGAGCGAAGGGGGTGTCGTCCCTGAGCGTTGGGCCTGCAAAGCGTCCCGTACCAGC
>DAOTTX010000209.1:0-33945 GCA_034437515.1 Anaerolineae bacterium | reverse complement strand
CGCCTATGACGAGGACGACGAGTTCGCGCTCGACATGGACGAGGACGACGAGGCCGCCGTCGCTGACGAGCAACCCGACTGGCTGACTGGGGTTAGTGTGGATCAAGGTGATGAAGAATACGACGAAATAGGTTATGATGAAGAAGAAATTGACCCGATACCGGCGGAAAACGCCCCTGATTGGTTAAACGCGATGGTACCCGGCCTGGATGTCGATTATGAAGCGCCGGAAGACGAACCAATCGAACGGGAATATTTGGAAGAACCGGCCCGTCCGCGTGGTCAGAACGAATTTGGTTGGCTGCAAGAGATCGTCGAAGATGAGATCAAGCAACCACCGGAGACGATCCCCGGCTTACCGGGCACAGCCCCGGCCCGTCGTGAACCACGTTTCGAGTTTTCTCGGATGCCGGCCTGGTTGCGTAGGAAACAGCAGCCGAACAACGAACCAGCCGCACCTGCGACTGATGAGGTCAAGACGCGGCAGGAAGATCTGAACATGGATGAAATTGGCGAAGAACTGCCGCCATGGTTATCCTTTGACGATGATGACGACTTATTTAACGATTAAATGCGCCTGATGAGGTAGAACGTATGCCCCCTACCGACGAAAATATGCCTGATTTTGACTCCATGACGCCGGAAGAACTGATGGCGTGGATGGAGACCCTTGCCGAACGCCAGGGCGCGGTCGAGGGTTTTACGACCGAAAAGCGCGTTGATATTGCCGAAGTCGATCCCGACTCGGCAGCGGATACCGGCCCCGGTTACATCCCCTACGGCATGTCCGAAGAGGAATGGGCCAAACGCAGCGCCAAAGAAGACGAAGAGCGTGCCCAACGCATCGAGGAGCGGCGCAAGGCCCGTGAAGCCAGTCAACAGCCCCCGGCCCAACAACCGGCACCCGCCCCCGCGCCGGAACCGGAACCGGCGGCACCCGCAGCCAGCGGTGGCGGTGAACCGGATTTCGATAACATGACGCCGGAAGAACTGATGGCGTGGATGGAGACCCTTGCCGAACGCCAGGGTGCGGTCGAGGGCTTCACGACCGAAAAGCGCGTTGATATTGCCGAAGTCGATCCCGACTCGGCGGCGGATACCGGCCCCGGTTACATCCCCTACGGCATGTCCGAAGAGGAATGGGCCAAACGCAGCGCCAAAGAAGACGAAGAGCGCGCCCAACGCATTGAGGAGTGGCGCAAGACTCGTGAAGCCAGTCAACAGCCCCCGGCCCAACAACCGGCACCCGCCCCGCCGTCACCCATCGAAGAAATGCCCGAACTAGACGACCTCGAAGACTCCGAGGAAATCGAACCGGCGGCATCGCTCGAAGATTTTGCACTGCCAGACTTCGACGATGTGAGTATGGACGAGTCCACAGACGTTTCCGAGGCAGCAGAACCTGCCGGACTCGATTGGCTGGAAAATCTCGCGGCTGAGCAAGGCGGCGATTTCGGCGAAATGGATCTTTCCGGGTTGGGTGATGAGCTGGCAAACCTCGACCTGAGCGGCCTTGAGGACGAAGACGCCGTCACCGAAGCCAGCGACCCGATGGAATGGCTCAACGAAATGTCCGGCGAAGATCAGCCTACGTTTGATCTCGGCGAGATCGAAGCGGAGCAACCCCCGTTCGCCGCCCAACAACCGGCTGCCGACGAAGACGTTGATCCTATCGAATGGCTGGAAAGCCTCGCCGCCCGGCAGGAAAATCCGCCGGATACCGAAGAGTTTATGACCAGCGCCGACCTCGATATTCCCATCCCGGATGAGATCGAGGAGGCCGAAGCGCCCGGTTACGAAGACTACGCTTTCGAGGATACCGACGCGATGGCATCCGTGCCCATGCCGGATTTTGACGACATCGACGCGCTTGACCAGGTCTCGCACGATGACCCGGACGATCCGGTTGCATGGTTGGATTCGCTGGCGTCACAACAGGGCAACCAGGCGCAAGACGACTCCGCGCCTGCACCCGATGATGAAGCCGACACAGATGAAGTCGAAGAGACGGACGCTGACGTACTCGAAAAACTCAACCAGGGCATCAGCGACCCCAACGACATGGAAAACTGGATGAGCGCCCTGCTCGAAAAAGGCGCTAGCCGCACCGATGTGCCGGATTACATCGAGGAAGAGGAAGAAGACGAGGCGATCCAGGCACAGATCCCCGATTGGCTACTGGAACAGGTCGGCGCACCGCCGGAGATGGAAGGGCAATCACCCGCCGTCTCCGAAGAAGACGACGAAGACATGGCTGACCTGCCCGACGGCCTGGACGACATTGATGCACCAATCGACGAAACTGAAATCCCCGATTGGTTGCAAGAAGATGTGGTTGATACCAGTGAGATGGAAAACATCTTCGAAGAACAACCACAAGCCCCCGCCGACGAGACACCGGCTGCTAGCGTGGAGGCTCCCGCCGCCGAACTCGATGTCGATACCGACGACCCCTGGGTGCAGGCGTTCGAGGAAGAACGGACACAGTCCGGGGTGCCGGATTGGTACAAAGAGCGACTGGCGAACGCTGAGACGCAGGAAAACCCGACAGTCGAGCTGGCAGAGGCGTCTTTTGACGAAGAGACTCGCCTGCCCGCCGGTCAGCTTGAGGCAGTACCGGATTGGCTCGGTGGTAGCGGTGAAGCACCACCCACGCCCGAACCGGCAGAAGAAGCCGAACTCGTCCCCGCAGATACGAGCTGGTTGCAGGGGATGATCGAGGAAGACGACCAGATCGACGACGACGATATGCCGGATTGGTTACGCGAGAGCGCCAGCGGTGAAGAAAACGTCGAACCGGCGGTCGCGGCGGTGACCGAGGGTACCAGTTGGCTCGAATCGGCAGACATCGAGACGAACGAAAACATCCCCGACTGGTTGTTAGAAACGGTCGATGACGACAGCCAGCAAGTGGTCGTCACACCTGACGCCGAACCGCAAGCACCACCGCAACCGGAGAAGGCTGAGATGGTGCCTGCGGCAACGTCACCCGCGCCACCCGTGCCGGTGGATATTGATGTCGAGCAGACGCTACAAAGCGCCCGTCAGAAGATCGAGGCCAACGAGGTCGAAAGCGGCCTGCACGACTACGAAGCAATCGTCCGTGTGAACGCCCAACTTGATGTGGTGGTAAACGACCTGAGCACGCTGGTCAACAAACCGCAGTTCAAACAATCTGCCACCGCGCATCGTGTGCTTGGTGATGGACTGATGCGGCAGGGCAAGCTGCAAGATGCACTCGACACTTATCGCAAGGCGCTGAATTTGCTATAATCCGCGCCGAAGACCAAAAAACGAATTAAAAACGGGTCTGTGATGGCCCGTTTGTCATGTCTAGAGGGAGAAATCATTTATGGAACGTACACTGATTATCATCAAGCCGGACGCCGTGCAACGCGGTTTGACCGGGGAAATCCTACGCCGCTTCGAGCAGCGCGGCCTGCGTATCACCGGGATGAAGTTCATGCAAGTTTCTCGTGAACTGGCGGAAAAGCATTACGACGTTCACAAGGAACGCCCCTTCTTCGGTGATCTGGTAAGTTACATTACGTCCGCGCCGGTTGTGGTCATCGCGCTGGAAGGCACCGACGCTATCAAAGCCGCACGCGGTACCATCGGCGCGACCAAACCTAGCGAAGCCGCCGCCGGGACGATTCGCGGAGACCTGGCGCTAGAAATCGGGCGTAACCTCGTTCACGGTTCCGACAGCGTTGAAAACGGTGAGACCGAAGTCAAAAACTTCTTTGCAGAAGACGAACTCATCTCCTGGGAACGTGCTACGGACTCCTGGATTTTCGAGTAGGTTCCTCAACCCACCGCAATCGACAAAACGCAACGTGCGATCCCTGGTTCGGGTCGCACGTTTTGTATTCTGTTATAATTGACTCTACTGAAAAAAGGTCATTTGGCGCAAAATTTGACCCATCATTGTACTGTTATGACCTTTAATGACCTGAATTTTTCAGGCCATATACAGGGAGGGTGACATGCCTGCTAATGCTTGGATGCTACTTTGTTCGTGCATTTTGCGGCTCTGTAGATGCAAGTCCCCCTTCAACCCGTCTACGGGGATAAGGGGGATTTAGGGGGATAGGAGTCAGAATAGCTGCATATTGAAGCACATCAGCTCAACTTGACACCTATGGGGCAAGCTGCTATGAGTCCTAAGCTTCGCTTACAGGCATTCGTTATCGCCGCAGAGAGATGGGAGCAGTTGCAGCAAACTCAGCCGGTTACTTGTACTAGCGGCGTTCCGTGATCGCCTTCTCGTAAAACTTGTGGAAGTTATTGTTGCTCATCCACAGCAGATACTCGTAGACCTGGTAGAGTTCACGCATCCGCTGGAAGATGGTCTCTTCAATGTCCGCTTCCGCCAGCGCCTCATCGCCGACCTCATACCAGCGACCTAGACGCACGTAGTCGCGCCCGGCGGCGAAGGTGTCGATGAATTCGTACAAAATGCGCGGCGGTGGGATCTGCCCGGTCTCCAGGTGCATATCATCGGGGTAAATGCCCGACCAGAAACCAAAATAGTAATCGGGGCCGAGGTCAGAAATCATCTTGTAGAGTGTATTGCGATGTTCTTTGACGGTGAACTTACCGACAAAGTTCTGTTGGTCATACCAGGCATTCGGCCCGACGACCAGCTCAACCACGAAATGCTCAGGCGTGATGCGCAGCTCAATCATCGCGTGCTTGCGGATCTCAATCTCGTCCTTATTGGCGACATCAGCATAGCCCATCACCCGTTCGACGTTAAGCGCGTCCACTTCCGAACGTGAATAGGGGATGGAGAGCGCGTCGGCTTCCTTTGTTGTGGTCGCGGAACCGTGCGTAACCACTGTGGAAGCCCCCGCCAGAGGATGCAGATGCACACCCGCCGTCTGTAGGCGTGAGTACAGATTCTTGTGCAGGTTCATAAGACGATTAGAGACCTGCTCCATTCCAGTATAGTCATCGGCACTCATAGCAAGGATGGCGTTGTGGTGTTCTTTCGTAAAGTAAGACATATTCAGCCCCGAACAATTGATTTTCGATTGAGATATTGTTAGCATACAACATTTATAAGTGTTTATATAGTATTCGGTGCAAAACGCACAAACATATATTAAAAATTTACAGGATTCATAAGATTGATGCAATCAAGGTATAGATATTGTTATGCTTTGTACATTATTTGCGGGGTCTGAATCGTATTGATCGGCGTCGATGGTCGCCGTAAGTGGGATGTTGGTGCCAGCGGCGGCGCTAACGGTCGTGTCAATGGTCAGCGTCAGCGCGGGCGCACCGGCAGTCAGGCCGCCGAGAGTCCAGATGCCCGTCGCCGGGTCATAGGTGGTACCGCCGCTGCTATCCCCCACGTAGATTAGTTCCGGCGGTAGCGGCAGCGTGACAAACGCGCCAGTCACGTCATCGGGGCCGAGGTTCTCCGCCGTAAGGGTCAGCGTGACCGAGGCACCATCGGAGGGGGTGAGGTTGCTCGCACTCAGCGATACCGCCGGGTTGGTATCCAGAATGGTGATGGTCTGGGTATCGCTGTTGTTGCTCAGGTCGGGGTCACCCTGATCCGCCGAGATGATGTCTACGGTGCGCGTCTCAGTGGTCGGCGTGCTTGCCGGGTCGATGACCTGTGTGATCGGCGGCAGCGCCCAGGTGTCGCCACTGGCGAGGAAGGCTCGCGTTTCCCCGCCGACGACGATGTTGGTCGCATCGCTGGGGCCGATGTTGGTCACGGCGACGTTCAGCGTGATGGTGTCACCGGGGTTGGGCGTCGGGTTGCTGATGGTCAGCGCGATGCTCAGGTCAGCCGACGGCACCAGAATATCGACGCTGGCGCTGTCGTTGGCGGGGTTGTTGTCCGCCTGATCGACCGCGGTAATGGTCGCGGTGTTGGTGATGGTCGTGTTCAGCGGTGCGGCGGCGTCTACGGTCGCGTCGATGGTCAGCGTGATGCTCTGACCGGGGGTGACGGTGCCCACCGTCCAGATGCCGGTGGCGGGGTCGTAAGCCGGGTCTGCGGTCGTAAAGTTGATGTTCGCTGGCAGCACATCGGTGACCATGACGCCGGTCGCCGTGTAGACCGCGCTGGTGTTGGTGAGGGCAAGCGTGTAAGTCAGCGGTTCGCCGCCCGGAACCTCAGCACCGTAGGCACTGCTCACCGTTTTGGTGATGCCCAGGTCAAGCTGTGGCACGGTGAAATCGACGCTGGCGCTATCGTTGGCGGCGTTGGTATCGGGTTGATCCACACCGACGAGGCTGGCGGTGTTGGTGACGGTGCCGCCGGTCGCATCAACAGTCACGGTGATATTGAGCGTGGCGCTGCCGCCGCTGGCCGCGAGGGTGCCGACGTTCCAGACGCCGGTCGCCGGGTCATAACCGCCACTGTTCCCGGTGTGGGTCACACCGGCGGGCAGCACATCACTGACGGTGACGTTAGTCGCCTCGTCGGGGCCGGTGTTAGTCGCGGTGACGGTGTAGGTGATGCTATCGCCGGTGTTGGGGATCGCGTTATCAACCGTCTTAGTCAGGCCGACATCTACCGCCGGGACGGTAAACGTGGCAGAAGCCGAGTCATTTCCTGGGCTATTGTCGATCTCCGCGAGGGTGTTGAGCGATGCCGTGTTGGTGACCGCCGTGCCACCGGGCAGACCACCGTTGACTGTCACGGTGATGGTCAGCGTGGCGCTGCCCCCCGCCGGGATGCCGCCCACGTTCCAGAGGCCGGTCGCGGAGTCATATGCGCCGCCGCCGCTATCCGTGACGTAGGTCACCTCACCGGGCAGCACATCGGTGACCGTGACGGCCTGCGCCGGGTAGGTCGGGCTGTTGTTGGTCGCGGTGAGGGTGTAGACCACAGTTTCGCCGGGGATGGCTTGCGCTTTATCGGCGGTTTTTGTCATGCCGATGTCAACGGTCGGGATGATAAAGTCCGCACTGGCGGTGTTGTTGCCGATATTGGGATCAAGTTGTTCGGCGGTAGTGATGCTGGCAGTGTTGGTCACCGTGCCCGTTGGGGCACTCGCCGCGACCTGCACGGTAATGTTGAGTGTCGCCGCGCCACCCGCCGGGATGCTCCCGACCGCCCAGCTACCCGTCGCCGGGTTGTAAATCCCGCCGGAATCGTCCGCTTGCCAGTTGACACTCGCGGGTAGCGGGTCGCTTATCTCGACGCCGTTTGCGTTGGTCGCGCTGGGGTTGCTCACGGTGACTGTGTAGGTGACCGTGTCCCCGCGATTGGCGACGGTCGGGCTGGCGCTCTTGCTGATCGCCAGATCCACCGCCGGGACGGTGAACGATGCGCTGGCGCTGTCATCGACAGAGTTAAAATCACTCTGGTCGCTGGTGATGATGTCGGCGGTGTTGGTCACCGTCGCCCCGGCGGTCGCCGCGCCGTTGACCGTCGCCGTGATGGTCAGGGTGGCGCTGCCGCCGTTGACCAAGCCGCCCACCGTCCAGATGCCGGTCGCCGGGTCATAGGCACCGCCGCCGGTGTCGCTGACGTAGGTCACCGCAGCGGGCAGCGGTTCGCTCACACTGACGCCGCTTGCTGCCTGTGGGCCGCCGTTGCTCATGCTAAGGGTGTAGGTCACCGTCTCGCCGGGGCTGGCGTTCGCCGGGGTCACCGCTTTGCTGATGCCCAACTCCGCTGAGGGGATGGTAAAGGTGGCGCTGTCGGTGTTGTTCGCTGGCGCAAAATCCGCCAGAGCGCCGCTAATGGTCGCGGTGTTGGTGACGGTCAACACGGTCGGTGGGTCATCCACACGCACGTTGATCGTCAGGGTGCGCGTGGTGTTCGCCGTCATCGCGCCAATCGTCCACACCCCGGTTGAGGGGTTGTACGCGCCGCCGCTGTCGTCGCTGGTATAACTGACGCCCGCGGGTAGGTTGTCCGTCACGGTGATGCCGGTGTCGTCTAACGGCCCGGCGTTACGCGCTTCGATGGTATAGCTAATATCCGCGCCGGGGGCGGGGGCGTTGTTGCTGACGGACTTAACGATGCGCAGGTTGGTCACCTCGATAAAGACATCAACGGTAGCGTTGTTGTTACCGTTGATGGGGTCATACTGGTCTGAGGTGGCGACGCTGATCGTCTTGGTGATGCGTTCCTGCGTGATGCCGGTGCCGAGCTGGGCGTTGATGGTCAGGGTTTCGGTGGCCCCGGCAGTGAGTGCGCCGACCGTCCAGAGGCCGGCCGCCGGGTCATAGGCACCGCCGCCGTCATCACTGACGTGAGTGATCGCATCCGGCGCGGGGTCGGTGATGATGTCACTATTAAGCGTGACGCCGGTCGCGTTGCGTCCGCCGTTGTTCGTCACCGTGAGCGTGTAGATCACGGTGTCGCCGGGGTTGGGTGTGGCGTTATCCACCGCAATGTTCACGGCGAGGTCGGCCTCAACTACACGGATAGTGACGCTGTCGGTGTTGTTCGCCGTGTTCGGGTCGTTCTGGTCAAGCGTGACGGTCGCGGTGTTGACCTTCTCGGCATTGGCGACCGTAAACGTCGCCAGCACACCGACCTCAAACGTGAGATTCAGCGTGCGCGATTCACCGCCGGGCAAATCACCAATCGTCCATGTACCAGAGATATAGGTGGTGCCGCCGGGGATGCTGGCACTGATGAAGATCAAATCCGAGGGCGGCGGGTCACTGACGATGACGCCGGTTGCTAGCGCCGCGCTGTTGTTGGTCACCGTGATGGTGTACGTGATCTGATCGCCCTCACGCGGACGGTTCTCATCAACATTTTTCGTGACGGCGAGGTCGGGCGGGGTTTGAATATCGACCGTGATGGTCGCGGTATCCGTGCCACCCGGCCCGCTAACTTCTAACGTCACGGTGTACGTCCCGGCGGTGGCATAAGTGACCGGGGCCGGGGTCACGGCGTTGCTGGTATCCCCGTTGCCAAACGCCCAACTGTAGTTGATGATGTCCCCGGTGGAGTTATTGGCAAATTCTATCGGCGCGTTGATTACCAGTGGCGGTGCGGTCACCACGATAATATCCGCTACTGGACCCGGCAGCACCGTGACGGTCTGGGTGGCAGTGTCCGTGCCGCCCGGCCCGCTGACCGTTAACGTGACGGTGTACGTCCCGGCGGCGGCGTAAGTGTGCGCGGGTGCCGCGCCGGTGCCGGTGTTGCTATCGCCGAAATCCCAACTATAAGCGGTGATCGCCCCGGTGGAGGTGCTGCTGAAGTCGATGGTCAACGGTGTGGCAGTGTCCTGCAACCACGTAAACCCGGCGACCGGCGCGGCCTCGACCGTGACGGTCTGGCTGGCGCTGTCACTGCCGCCTGGCCCGCTGACCGTCAACGTGACGGTGTACGTCCCGGCGGCAGCGTAAGTGTGCGCCGGTGCCGCGCCGGTGCCGGTGTTGCTATCGCCGAAATCCCAACTATACGCGGTGATCGTCCCGGTCGAGGTGCTGTTAAAGTCAATCGCGAATGTCCCGGCGGGGTCTTGCAACCAGATGAAATCTGCGACCGGTGCACCGCTGACCGTGACCGTCTGCGTGACGCTGTCGATGCGCCCGCCGTTGTCCTCGACCGTCAGCGTGACGTCATACGTCCCCGGCGCGGCGTAAATATTAAAGGGGTTGGCCTGCGTCGAGGTCGCGCCATCACCGAAAGTCCAGCTATAGCTGACCGCGTTGGTACTGGCGTCGGTGAACTCAATCCGACCGGGATTTGCCGGGTCTTGTGCCCACGTAAAAGCCGCGACCGGCGGCGTGGCGACATCAATAACCTCAAAATGAGTGTCAGTCCCGCCGGGGCCAAGCACTTCGAGAAACACGGTATACGTCCCCGTCGTACCGAAGGTATAAGACGGGTTCTGCGCGTTCGAGGTGCCGCTACCGTCGCCAAAATCCCAATTATAGGTGTTGATCGTCCCGGTCGAGGCATCGGTGAAGTTCACGGTCAGCGGTTGCGCCGGGTCAATCGTGTAGGTGAAAAATGCGACCGGTTCCGGCAATACACGGATGGTGGTGCTGGCGGTATCACTACCACCGGGGCCGTTGATGTTCAACGTGACGGTAAAAGTCCCGGTGGTGGTGTAGGTGTGCTGTGGGTTGATGTCGGCGCTGGTGGCTCCGTCGCCAAAATTCCAGTTACGTCCGCTGATGTTACCGCTCGATAGATCGGTGAAGTTGACCGTCAGCGGTACCCCGCCCTCGATGACATCGGCGCTGAAATTGGCGATCGGTGGCGCGAAGGTCTCCACGATCTGAATGTTGCTGAAGGCGCTATCACTGCCGCCCGGCCCACTGACGGTCAGTGTGACGGCGTAAAAGCCGCCGCTGGCATAACTGTGGGTGGGGTCAGCGGTGTTGCTGGTCGGGCTGCCATCGCCGAACGTCCAGGTGTAGGTATTGATCGGCCCACCGCTGGCGACACTGTTAAATTGTACTTCAAACGGCGTGGTGGTGGTGATCTGATTATGTGTAAAACTAATCTGCGGCGGGTCGTAGACCGTGACGGTCCGGGTGGCGGTGTCCGTCCCACTGGGGCCGCTGACCGTCAGCGTGACGGTGTATGTCTGGCTCGTCGCGTAGCTGCGTGAGGGCGAGGCATCACTGGCGGTGTTGCCGTCGCCAAAATCCCAGGTGTAAGTGTTGATGTCACCGGTCGAGGTGCTGTTGAAAATCACCTGCCGCACACCGCTCGTACTTTGCAACCACGTAAACCCGGCGACCGGTGGGTCGGGTGGCACAGCGGTCGGTGGGGGGACGTTGGTATTGGTTGGTGTGGGGGTGACCGTCGCGGTCGCGGTCAGTGTGTTTGTCGCCGTTGGTGTCGGGGTGGATGTAACCGTCGCTGTTGGTGTGACAGTTGTCGTCGCCGTTGATGTGATGGTTGTCGTCGCTGTCGTCGTTGCTGTCTGTGTTTCGGAAGCTAATGGTGTCGGCGTCGGTGATATGGTGCCGCTCAGCGTGTTGGACGGTTCCGGCGTGACCGTCGGGTTCAGCAGCACAACCGGCACAGTCGCAGTAGGGTTGTTCACGTCGGGTGTGCCGGTCGTGGCGATGTCGGTCTGCATCTGGATGGCGGTTGCGGTGTACGCTGCTAATTCTTCCGGGGAGAGGTTCGCCGTCGCCAGGTTATCCAGCGCGATTTGTGTGCCGATGGCGGGGTCTAACCGGTTGAACGTAACCGGATCCCAGGGGCTATAGTTGGCGGTGGCACGGGCGGCGATGCGAGCCTCAATGTTGGTGGGTTCGGTCGCCTGTAAGCCAAATTCCGCCGCGAGAAAAATCACCAGGAAAAGCAAAAGCACCAGCAGTAGTAACCACTGCCAGGGGCGTCTGCGTTGTGCCTGGGATTCGTTCATGTCCGTTCGTCTTCGCTCCTATGGCTTACCGGTAAACCAACCGTGATGATCGTACCTAGACCGGGTTCACTTTCGATCAAGACGGTGCCGTGATGTGTGTCGATAATTTGCCGGGCGATGTACAGGCCCAGCCCCATGCCGCGTGCGTCGGTATCACCGGCATCAGCGGCCCGCCCTCGATAGAGCCGTTCAAACACCTTGTCTTGTTCATCCGGTGCGATGCCTGCGCCGCTATCAACGACGGAAACCAACGCCCGGTCGGCGGTCATCTCCGCTTGTATCTCGACCATGCCACCCGGCAGCGTGTAGTCGTGGGCGTTGCGCAGCAGATGGTCAAATAATTCCGCGAGCCGTTCCGCGTCACCGTCAATGTACATATCGTGATTAGAAAGCACGAGTGAAAAATTGAGGTCGCGGTTTTTCATCCTGGGCTGCCAAGCGTTAAACACGTCTCCTAGTAAGTATGCCAGATTAAATGTTTCGATGTCGATTGTAAAACGGTTAGAAATCATGGCGCTAACGTCTACGACTTGATTGGTCAAACGCTCCAGCGCATCCAGGCTTTCGCGGGCATTGTCGATAAAACCGATGGCCTGTTCGGAGAGATTATCCCCTTCCGTCATCGTGAGCAGGTCAACATAGCCGCGCACCGAGCTTAACGGTGTGCGCAGTTCGTGCGACATCTGCAACATCAACTCATCTTTGAGGCGCTCAGCGGCGATCAGCGCGGTGATATCACGGAAGACCACCACATAACCAAGCAGGTCGCCGTTCGCCATCTGTACCGGCGTCGCCAATACACTGAAATGATCCTCACCAAAGCTGACGGTCTGCGGTGCGTTTAGCGCCTCCGGTCGGACGATCAACGATTGCATGGTCGCCCGTTCGGTCGGGTTTTCCGCGATGTTCGCCAGCAGATGATCCGCCGTGCGGTTGCGTAAGATGGTCTGCCCGGTATTGTCCTGCACGATGACCGCATCGCTGATGCTGGTCAGCATGGCCTCGCGTTGTGCGGTCGCCTGCACCTGCTGGTCGAGCAGATGGGTCACTTCCTGGTTGCGCTGGACGAGCGTATCGGTCATGGTGTCGAACGAGAGGCCGAGTTCGCCGAGTTCGTCACGCGAGGCCAGTTCTACCCGGCGGGAGAGGTCGCCCTCACGAATGGCGCGGGTAGTACTTACCAGACGGCGGATCGGCCCGGTGATCGTGCGTGAGACCGCAATTCCCATCAGCAAAACGACGACAAACACACCGGCGAAGATCGCACCGAAGATGTTGCGGCTGATGCCGCTCTGCTCCACGATGTAATTGGTCTGCAAGCCGACCGAGAGCAAGCCGAGTGTCTCCCCACGCACCCGGAAAGGCGCGTACAGGTTCTGGTAGGGCGTCTCATCGACGGTGATCTGCTCGATAGGGCTGTTGTCGCCGGTCGCGTTGAGCAGCCGGTCGTAGGCTGCCTCACTCAAGCGCAGCACGCTTAGATCACGCGGGAGCGTACTGCCTAATACACTGCCATCCGGTGTGTTGATCGTCACCGACGAGAGCGACTGTTGCGTGACCAACCGCAGCAGGTTATTAACCCGTAGGCCGGTAATGATGCTGCCGACCACACGATTTTCCCCTTCGATGTCGAGGGTCACCGGCGCGTTGAAGTAGAGCGTCGGCTCATCGGTCGGCCCCGGTTGCAGTTCTACGAACTTATCCCCGTTCTCGTCGGTTTCGCCGTTCAGGGTCCGCTGTACACTCTGCCAACTGCCTACCTCTGGTGAGTCGGTGATGGTCGCGTATTCGACCTGAAGCGGGGTATCCAACCGATTGAGATGCAGGATGACGCTTGCATCGGCACCGGTGACGATCAATTCATCGGTGAGGTTGTTGGCTGCGATGGAACGTAGCCATAAATCAAGGTTCGCCGCGTCCTCGGTGATGATCGCTTCCGGGACACCTTCGGTGAACGTCATCGACCGAAGTGTGGCGATACGCTGTCCTTCAACTTCAGTAATACTGTTCGCGGCGGACTCCGCACTGGCGAACAACTGATTGCTGAATCGTTCTTGAATGCTCCCGGCGACCAATTGCGTGACGATATACACACCGATTGCGGCGACGGTGACAATCGCCAGCAAAAACGGGGTGATGATCCGTGTATTTACGTTCGGGTAAAAACGCCAGAGGCCACTGCGATTTTGTGTTCGGGCTAGATCATTCATGTTTGAATTCCGCAACAATTAATCTTGTCAGTGCATATATAATAGCAGGATAGTACAATTGTCAGGCTCTGCTGACCGCTGTTCTTGCTCATTGTAGTGTACAATGATCGGCAAATTTGAGCATATTCGTAAATTAACTCTCTGGTGGAAGCCCAATGCATATTCTACATCTCGAAGACGAAAGCCCCTTGCGGGAAATCCTACGTGTCGCGTTGATCGCCGCTGTACCCGACGTAAATCTGCGACAATTTGCCGATAGCGATGAGGCGATGGAATATGTGCAAGAACACAGAGACGAGATTGACCTCTACATCCTCGATATCCGTGTGCCCGGTTCAATGAATGGCGATGATTTTGCCCGTAAGCTGCGCGAGATGGGCATTGATAGTGTGATCGCGCTCACCTCAGCTTACCGCGCCCCACAGCGCGATGTCTTGCAAGAACTTGACCTGAAGTGGTTCGCTAAACCCTGGCACATCATGGAATTGCTGGAAAAGCTGCTGCCGATGATCCGCACAAAAGGGAAATAACAAAATATTACCCGGCAGCGGTGTTTCATTGTATCCTATAGGGACTACGAACAAGTTGTCAGGCATTTGATTGCTGCGAAATTTCAGCGAATGCTCTGTGTATCTAGGGTTCATTATGGCTCATTTTGCTTGCATTTTCAGTCTATCGTTATCCAGAATGAGTGAATTTGCCCTAATATGCGACCTTCTGACAGGTTGTTCGTACACCCTATCCTATAAGGTATTGACCACGATACAAGCTGCTGGGAGATATAATGCACAAAAAGACATTTTCTATCGTCATCGGTTTCTGTTTATCGTTGCTACTGACCGTGAGCGGCACCAACGCGCAGGGCATTTTCGACGATGACGGCGACAATCCGCTGCTCGATGCCCTGACGATCATCCCTGACACATCTGCATCCCGTACTGGCGAACTCTACTACACTGACATCAGCGCGATCCAGCAAGCCTACCCCGGTGCGACCATGCCCGCTGACCTCGCTGCTTTTGAAGCAGCAGACGACGCCGAAACGCCGGATGATCCGTTCTTTGCGGAGCAAGTGTGGTGGCGCATCTTCCGGAATATCAGTTCCGGCCCACAGTCTATGCAAATGCTCGCTGTCGCCTCACTGCAAGGCGAAGACGTGAGTGGAATGATTGGCTTTGACCTTTTCCAGACTACACAGCTTGTCGGTTACGGTCGCCCCCCTGAAAACGCGACCGTCCTCTACGGTGACTTCGACAACGACGCGATCCGTGCAGCATATAGTGACCTGGGCTTTGCACAGGCCGACGCCGACGACGCCGACCTGTGGTGCGGCCCCGACGGTTGCGAGAGCGGCACACAGGTCGATCCTGCGGGTAGATTGCCCTCGAACCCCTTCGGCGGCAACCTGGGACGCAAGCAGCCGATGGTCATCGGGGAAGGTTACCTGATGAGTTCCGCTGTTCTGCCGATGGTCGAGGCGCATATCGCCGCTGTGAACGGTGAAGCGCCTATGCTCGCCGAGGACGACCGGTACATCGCTGCTGCGGAGGCCATCACACAGTATGGCCCGGTGATGCAGGTTACTATTCTCGACGGTGAAGGTGTGCTCCAATTGCAGAATCAACCGCTGGTTCCGCCGTCTACTATGTTGGACGAAGACGCTGTCACAACACTGCGCGAACGCCTGACCGAAAACCTTGAGAGTTACGAAGCCCTGCCGGGTTATAACCTGCTTATCTTTGCCGATACCGCCAGCGAGGACGAGCAAATCGCCCTGCTGGGGCTGGTCTACGAAGACCTTGAGGACGCTGAACGCGCCGCTGAGATTATCCCGGCGCGGCTGGCAACGGCGACGAGCTTCTTCATCCGCGACCTCTGGTCTGAGATATTCGCAGAGCGTCGCCTGACGCCGACAACGACCGTCTACGAGAGCGGCAGCGGGCAGGCTGTTATGTTGCTGGAACTGCGCACACCCAAAGCCACAACAGAAGAGATCATCGAGGTGACCACGGTTTCACTGACGGGCAGTGATCTCGAACTCGCCGCACCCGGCATCGCTTACCGAATATTGTTCAACGCCCTCGTACAGTCTGACTTGAGTTGGCTGAGCACCGCCAACACCGCTGATCTACAGGCGGCTATTGATGGATGAACTGGGGGATTTGGATGATTGAGCGACGAAGTGGCGTATAGTGGACTTTGTGGATCGTAGGAAGCCATTCTTGGCGTCCGCCTGCCTCAATTTACGCACTCCAAACGGTTCTGCACCTGTACCATGTTGGCCAGTTTCCGCCAAAAACGTTAGAAGCAGGAATGTTAGGGTGCGGCGAGATGTCGCACCCTAATATCGTTTACTGGCAGGGGCCGGTCAGTATGTAGGTGATACCGTTCTCGTTATCATCCTCGATAGTTTCTCTGACGCTGTTGTTGGCGTCGGCGATGAAGCGGACACGCTGCTCCTCATCAACGAACACATCAATATCAAAGTCAAACGCGACTCTGTGCTGTCCATCGGGTGGCAGATCAACCGAGACGAGAGCATCACCGCTGGTTGCAATCACGTTACCGCTGGCAACATGAATGATCTCGATACGGGTGATCCCTGTACTCAGCGTGCCGGTACCGTCATTACGAATGGTAATCCCGGCGCGGAACGGCTGCCCACAACTCGGCCCCGGCGGGTCAAGGAAAGGACTGACGGGCACAAGATTGTTCGTCAGAGCCGGCGGGCTGGTAGCCACGGGGGTATTGGTCGGCGGAATTTCGGTAGGGGGCAGCGGTGGCCCTTCTTCCAGCGGCAGGCCGCCGATGTCCCCTTCGATGTCTACGATGTTACCGAACACCCAACCATCGACACCGTTATCTCGCCGGATGCGTAGCCAGCGCCGATCTGTACTGAGCGCGATAATCGGCGCACGCTCACCTTCGCGGAACGCGCCGATAGGCGGTTCAAACAACGTGCTGGGGCCAGATCGGATGTTGATGTTCGCTGTCGAGATGGCGACCGGGGCGCTGCTGGTCGGCTCCGGTGTGTCAGTCGGCGGTTGGGTCGCCGTCGGGGTGAGTGACGGTTCTGGTGTATCCGGTTCTTCTTCTTCCTCCGGCTCCGGTACATCAGAATCATCTTCGACGGTGTTGGTTTCCTCGTCGTTCGTCTCTGCTTCTACGACGGGTTCGGTGACCTCGGTCGGCACAGTGGTTGGTTCCACCAGAGGATCTCCCTGCGGGATGGTCACCGTAGACGCATCTACCACCATAAAGCTGACCGCCTGCGTTTCGCTGGCGCTGTTATCCGCCCGGTAGGCTGTGACGGAAAGCGTATGCTCACCGATGCCGGGTGACTCCAACGCCTGCGCGACGTTAAAGGTTTTGTCACCGGCGGGGTTGGGGTCTGTAAAAATCTGGGCAGACGCGCCGTTGAGGGTCACGACGACACGCGCCACATCCTCACCGGCGTTGGAAACCTGCGCCAGTGTGTTGATGGTCGCACCATCCGCATAGATGGCGTTCGTCTTTGGGGCGACCAACGCGACCACCGGCACCCCGGTCAGGGTGACCTCGTCGGCGTTGTTGAACGCGCTGGTCAGCGTGCAGCCAGTCAGCACGACCAGAGTGATGAAGGCATATAAGAAGCGCGATGCGCTGTTGATCATAAATGTTCTCCTGCAAAATGACCGCAGTACGATAGGACACTTTAGCGTAATCTAGCGCGGGATGCGAGGTTGATTCGCTGACCGTGCCTTAACGAACGCACAAAGCGTGATGTTGCATAAAGAATGTAACGCAAATATAATATCAGGCAAATCTTAATGCAATGACACGTCAATTGATTTAATATCTTTTTGATTTTACAGTATAATAGATTTCGATTGGCAGTGATGGTTGCTGTCAATAAATCTGTAAACCATTTTTGAACATTCGGTGAAAGTTCATATGCCCCCAATGCCGCGTATTATCACAGTAGACCCGACCGGTGCGATCTCACGGATCGTCCGTTCCGCGATGGATTTGCTCGACCTCTCCGTGATTCAGGTAGACGTCCCACACGGTGCCGACGCCCTGGAAGAACTCGCTCGACAGGCCAATCTTGTTGTCACCGCGTATAACCTTGATGATGAGATGAAAGGCTGGGAGTTTGCTATGCGCGTCAACAAAGCCGCGCCGGAGACTGCCGTTCTGATCCTGGGTGACAGTGAAGACCCTGAATTCGACGACGAAACTGCCGCCGAGTCACCGTTCATCTACATGACCCGCCCGGTCGATATTCACCTGTTCTTACGGGTTCTGGTCGCCGGGATGGAAAGCCAGGAAGCCATGCGGCAGGCGTTGCGCGCCACATCAGGTGGTGGCGGTGGTTTCACGCTGGACGAAGTCGGTCCTGTCCCGGCAATAGACGTCGCAGCGGCTGAGTCCGTGCTTGATAGCTTCATGGCCGATCTCGGCGCGATGGCAATCGTCCTGGCGACTCGCTCTGGCGAAGTCCTCTCCGAACGTGGCGCGGTCGGTTACATTGACCGTGATGTGCTAGCGTCGTCGCTAATTCCGGTCATGCATGCCAACATCGGCATCAAGGACATCGTCGGCGGCAATGTCTCGACCCTGCAACTTTACGATGGCGAAGATTACGACATCTTCGTGTTGACGGTCGGTCTCCACCACTTCATCTGCATCGTTTTTGACGGTCAGCAGGGGTCGCGGCAATTCGGCATGGTGCGTACCTCCGGGCGGCGTGCGGTGGAAGACCTGATCGCACTCATCGGTGCGAATGCGTTCTTCATCCAACCGCCGAAGCGTAAAGAAGCCGAACTGCCCCACCGCCCGACGGCCAAACCGGCCCGTCAGGAAGACGACGAACCGATTGAACTGGCCCGTGCTGATCTTTCCAACGGGGAAGCGGAACCGGTCGTAGAGGAAGTCTACGAGCCGGAACCACCAGCAAAGCTGGAACCTATCGACAATCTCGATCTCGACTTGTTGTTTGGCGACGAGAGCAAAGTCACCGACGATTTGTTTGACATAGACAACATGGAAGAAATCGCCAAAGAGAACAGCCCACAGCGCAAAGGCACCATCACGGAAGAAGAGGCACGCGAACTCGGCCTGCTGTAGGAAAAATGCTCGCACAATACAAAATTAAGACGAAACCAGCGCGACCGGACGAAAGTACCGGTCGTTTTGCTATGTTGTAACAATTTGTTGAGATAGCTCAAGTCAAATTTAGACGACATTCCGGTATACTCAAAGTGACACGCGATGGATGTAGGTATGAAACTAAGTTGCTATGGCTGAAGAGAAGAACGCAGAACAAAAAGACAAGCTCATCGGGCAACGGCTCGGTGATTATAAACTGACGCAAAAATTGGCGGCTGGTGGTATGGCAAAGATCTACTACGGCGAGGATGTCAAACTTGGTCGCCGGGCGGCGATCAAAGTCCTCACGCCGGAGATGCTCGAAGCCGATGACACCCTCACCGAACGCTTCGAGCGCGAAGCGAAGGCCGTCGCCCATCTGGAGCACCCCAACATCGTGCCGATTTACCAGTTTGGTGATGCCGAGGGCGGCCTGTACTTCCTGGCGATGAAGCTCATCGAAGGGGAAGACCTCGCCGACGAACTCAACCGGCTCAACAAAGACAAACAGTTGATGCCCGTTTCGCGCATGTTCAAGATCATCGAACAGGTCGCCGCCGCGCTGGATTTCGCCCATACACACGGGATCATCCACCGGGATGTAAAACCGTCTAACGTGCTGCTGGATAAAACCGGCAAAGCCATCCTGACCGACTTTGGGCTGGTGCTACGCCAACAGGTCGATAAGACCATGGGCACCGCCTTCGGCACCCCGCGTTACATTTCACCGGAGCAGGCGCTCGCGTCGGAAAAGTCGGTGCCGCAAAGTGATATTTACTCGTTGGCGGTCATCGTCTATGAGATTTTGACCGGCAGCATGGTCTTCAAAGCGGATACCGCGATGCAGATTGCGCTCAGCCACATCAGCGAAGCGCCGCCGCCGCCGCGCACCATCAACCCGCATATCCCACGCGGGGTCGAGCGTGAGATCCTCAAGGCCTTGAGCAAAAAACCGGAAGATCGCCACGAGAGCGCGGCACATTTCGTGCAGGCACTGCGCGATGCCTACGGTGATAAGATCACCGAGGACACCGAGGAGACGCCCAGAGACGTGCAAGTCAAAACACCTGTGATGCGTCCGCCGGAGATGGACGAAGCCATCGAAGCGCACGTCGCCCGCGCGGTGGAATACGAAAAAGACGATGACACCGTCCCCTCGGAGCCGTCCAGACCAGCAAAGCCCTCGAAAGTGCCGACCGAAACCGAGCGCCCCAAACCTGGGCGGTCACCGTTGGTATTGATCGCCGGGGTGGTGATTCTGGTGGTCGCGGGTCTTGCCGGGGTGTTGCTCAGTGGTGCGACGGAGACATCCCCTGCCCAACCCACCGAAGATCAACGCGGTTCGTCGGAGAACCTTTCCGTCGGGATTGCCCCTAACGCGCCGCCGGTGGTCATCGGTGAGGGCGAGCCGGTCACGCTGTATTACAATGAACTGGCGTTCGCGCTGCACAACGACAGCGATGCCACGCTCGATTTAAGCGCGTTGGTGGTCGAGCGCGGCAATGGTGACAACACGTTCGATAGTAGTGATTTCGTCGGTGACAGCCTGGAGCCGGACGCCTGCCTGGTCATTTCGTCCAACTCGCGCCTGCTGGATGTCGAAATTGAGGACGCATGGGGCTGCACACAGGACGAAGCGGACGTGATGCGTCCGTCGAACGCGCTGTTCTGGCGCGTCAACGATGACGCGGAGACGTTCGTCGTCCTCTACAACGCGACTCAGGTGACGGCCTGCGATGCCATCACACCGGGGCGTTCGGTCGAGTGTGCGTTCGCGTGGCCTCAAGCACCCGCAGAAGATGAGGCAGAAGCAACCGCAGAGGCAACCAACGAATCCTAACGTGCCAGCCAGCGCAAACAACGCTCGCAGCGCCTAGACAATACGATCGATGACGCGCTGCGGCTTCACCGGCGAACAGACCAACCTCAACGGCAATGCCCTCTTGCGTGCGAGTGTACCTAAGGGCGCGGCAGTATGATCCGTCGTTGGGCCGCTTCATGGGTCCTGGCCGCTGGACTACGACAACCCGGTGGAGTTGAACCGCTACGTCTACGCGGTAGGCAATCCCGTCATGTTCAGCGATCCGAGTGGGTATTTTGTGGGTTACATAGTTAACTCAGCCCGGGTTGTAGTTAGAACGGTCGGTGGCCTATATCAGAATAGTGCCTACATCAGAGGCGCTGCAAACGGGCTTGCCGGTTATTTGCTTGGGGTTATCGCATACAACTATTTTATGGAGGATGACGACTATCTAGGCGATCATATCACGTTGACTGGCATGGCTGTTGCCATAATCGCTGGAATGTTCTTAGAAAAGCTCAATAATAAGTTTTTCGATCTACCTGAGCATCTCTACAAGAACGTTATGCGTCAAACAAAGCGTAATCTTCAAAGAATTGGCAAGATAGATCTTGTGGCTTTTCGAATGATGATATTTTCGTTGATCGGAGCAGGTGTGGGTGGTGTGAGTGACACCTTAAGCGCATTAGGACCAGCGGTTGAAGCACTGATAAAAGAGTTGTTAGGTCAATATTCTGAGATGTTCGGCGAATACTTGCAGGATGTAAGCTCATTAGAATTTACTGGTTGGAATACTGTAGCTTTTTTGACAACAAATTGGGTTAGTGCTTTATTACCTGATGTGCGTGTATCTTCTATGTTTAGCATAGGCGCAGGAACATTCTTTACAATTGCCTCGATAGAAACATGAAATGAGAGATAGCGAAGTGACACAGTATGTAGTTACGACTATCGCGGTATTAATTATAATACAATTAGTCCTCTATCAGATAGAAATTGCATATATAGCTCGTTTGGTGCAATCTAATAATCTACGAAAGACTGACTATGAGGCTTTCATAAAAAGACTTAACTCTTTTGCACAAGAGATACATAACAACTACGATTTTTATCTTAGTGCAAATAGATCTTGGACAAGCCCAGTGCAAGTCATTCTTGCAGTTATATTGGTAGCTTTTCTGCTCATCGTTTTGCCAGAGTTTGCATCCAGATCAGAACGAACAGAGATAAGAGTGATTTACTTATGTGGATGGACATTTGCCGTGTGGATGGTATTTCGGACCTATCGTGTTGTAAAAATTACACTTGACTACAACCTATCAACATCCGTTGATTAGCTCTGGCAAATACCTCACGCGATGGTAACTACTCAGGCAGGGAGGAAGGGATGTCCAAGCAGGGCATGATGCAAGGCGTGGATCACTCGTTGGCCCTGTTTACGAGAGGTCGAAATATAAGCGCGCAGATCGCAGAACATCTCCGCGCCGTGTTGTGTGCGGAACGTCCCCGAAACCTTCTGCTTAACCTTCATCATGCGCACGTCACGCTCTGCCAGATTATTATCAAACGGCACGCGAAAATCAGAGATGAAAGTAAGTGTTTCCCGTTGATATTTTTGCAGGCGATCCAGTAGATTCTTCGGCGGGGACTGTTTTTTGCGTCCGCGCTTTTTCGGTGGGGATGTTTGCGGTGGCGGATTCGCTTCGAAGCCCTGCTGAAGCACCCGCTCATATTCCTGATGGTAGAAGGCAATACGTTCAGGCGCTAAAGCCTGCTGCGCATCGGACAATTGGCACTTTCCCGGCAGGGACTGTGCGCTTTAGCCCCGGACCGTTCACCACACCGGATGAGATTGAGGTTGCATTGTCGGCGGTTGCAGCACTGGCAAGGGGTGCCCACGTATGAGCCAGAGCGTGATTCTGGTGTATTCTACCAGCTATGCGATCAAAGGTGAACGGCTGCTTAAGAAGGCTGGCTTTGCGTGTAAACTGACCCCTGTACCGCGTCATCTCAGCTCAGATTGTGGCGTCTGTGTGCGGGTGCAAACGGGGGATAAGTCCGCTATTTTGGCACTGTGGTCAGAAAATCGACTCCCATTTGATCGCTGGGAAGACCTATAGGTGCTGGTGCCGCGCATGCCACAACATTAGAAACACTTGCAAGTTTTTTGTTTAATATTTATAATCGCGCCGGATTTATCCACTTGTTATTTAAGGTAAAGATGATTGCATACCAACAGTTGCTCAAGTTGCTGCTCATGCGGGTGTTTTCATGGAAACGCTTACCAAAGTGACGGGTAACAAGCCCGGGCCTGTGTTGCACTGACGCCGAAATCATCCCAACCGATCTGGTTGTTTGAATACTCTCAACATGCACAGATAAAGATACAAAATCGAAAGGAGCCTGCGGCACAACGATTCCACTTGTTTTCAGCATCCATGTCAAAAAACATGCATACGATTATCAAAACTCAAGGAGATTTCAACCACATGTCTAAGCGTGCTTTTGTACTTGCTATGGCCCTTGTGATGGCCCTTTCCGTTATTGCACCTGTTTTTGCTCAGGATGGTGATGTCACCCTGCGCTGGCGTACACGTCCCGACAATCAGGAAGAAATTGATGTATATCAGGCGGCTAATGACGCCATTGACGCTGAATGGGAAGGCGTAACCCTGCAATACGAAGCAGGTGGTACTGAAACCGCCGGGTATCAGGACACGCTTGTTGCTGAAATTGACGCTGGCACCGCGCCAGACGTGTTCTGGATTCCGGGTACCGACGTGGCACGGTTCGCCAAGGCTGGCCTCATCCTCAACATGGCCGAGTATGCCAATGCCGATGAAGACTTCAACGTAGACGATTTCGTTGCACAGCCGATGTTCCACTTGACTTTCCCGCTGAACGACGAAGAAGCTGTCTGGGGTTTGCCGCGCGACGTGTCATCCTTCGCCATTTACTACAACGCTGACCTCTTTGATGACGCTGGTATTGACTATCCCGGTGGTGAAGACTGGGACTGGGACGCTTTCTTGACGGCTACTGAAGAAATCAACGCGCTTGGCGACGATATCGTTGGCTTCGGGATGAATAACTGGTGGGCAAACTATGGCTACTGGTTGAACGCTGCTGGTTCTGGCTTCTTCAACGAAGACCTGACTGGCTGTGGTCTGGACAATGACGCTACTGTCGAAGCAATGACCTTCCTTTCTAACATGTACAACGATGGTTTGGCTGTACCCTATGGTGAAGACGCCGAAGGCCCGTTCCGTGCTGGTAACGTGGGTATGTTCATCAATGGCCGTTGGGCAACCCCCGGCACTACACAGGTTGACTTCAACTGGAACGTTGCTGAACTACCGGCTGGCCCGGGTGGCCAGAGCAACTGGGTATTCTGGGGTGCATACGTCGTGAACGCCAACACCGAAAACCCAGAACTGGCATGGGACTTGTTGACCCGTCTCACCAGTGGTGAAGTTCAGGGCCAGGTTGCTGCGCTCGGCGCGAACATCCCCAGCCGCAACAGCGAAGCAGCGATTGACGAATTCCTCGCGACGTTCCCCGATTTGGGTGTGGAAAATCAGGTGTTCTTGAACGGCCTCGAATACGGTGTACCGGAAACCCCGGTCTGGTTCGGTAGCTGGTCAGACATTGACACTGCGTACTTTAACGCCGTAGACAACGTGATTAATGGTGACTTGTCTCCTGAAGAATTCGCAGCGACCATCTGCGACGAGGTAGACCAGTACTTCGAAGAATAGGCACGTTTGCTTACTGAAGGGCGAGAAGGTTCGAAAGGCTTTCTCGCCTTTTGCATGTCACCAAGTAAAAACAATTTATTTGCAAAAAGGCAGTCGCTATGGCCACGATTTCGCAAGAAACTGTCCAGCAACCACACCCCACCAGTCTACCGCCTGTGATTATGGCCGGGATGGTCTGGAGCCTGATTGTTGCAGCATTCAGTGTCTATTTTGCGCTACAGATTTTTAATGCAGATGCGTTTGATGTTCGGCCAACAATGGGCAATTTCGTCCAGAATTTTTTTGGTGTTGTTGCGCTGCTGCCGGCTGCACTAAGCCTGTTTAGCGTGGCAGGGTTTGTACTGCTGTGGAACAACACGCCTCCGGCCAACGCAAGACTACTATCCCCGGCCAACGCACGGTATAGTTTTGTGACGGTCAATTATCTGGGTATGGTGCTGTCTGGCTTTTATCTGTTGCATCTATGGGAAGTTTTTGTCGGGTTGGATGCTATTACAGGTGCGATCTATGAGAATCGCGTCTGGATATGGGGACTGGTGGCATCCTACTTCCTTTTCTGGTTTGCCGGGCGCTTGTCTCACTATGAGCGTATACATGACCTGATGGAACGTGTGGCGTTGTTGCTGGCAATGGGCACGACTATTATATTGCTTATTGAATCTGATCTGGTCGGTGCTTTTGAGCATATTGTAAATCAGTATGATTCGATGCTGGTCTGGGCGACGACGATTGCTGCGATTATTTTTGGGGTTTTTGCGTTTTCAGTGCTACAGATGAGCAAGCTGTTTGGTGAATCGCCAGAACAGCGCAAAGCCTGGCAGGGCTGGTTGATGGTTTCACCGAGCATTATCGGCTTCTCGCTATTTTTAGGCGGGCCGCTCCTGCTATCGTTCTACCTCAGCTTTACCGACGCGACCGTGCAACAGGTGCCGAACTTTATCGGCCTCGATAACTACGCTGAGATCATGAGTATTCAGGTGCGTGTGCAGGGCGAGGACGACGAATTCGCACTCAACGCACTCGATGACGACTACAGCATTATCCAAACGGTGCGCCTTGCTGACACGCGCTACGTCATTGGTGGCAAAGATCATCTTTTCTGGTTGAGCTTGCGTAACACGATTGTGTTCGGCCTGATGTTGGTACCGCTGGCAACGATCCCTGCGATTGCGCTGGCTGTTGTACTGGACTCGAACTTACCCGGCGTCAAATTCTATCGGGCGGTGTACTTTTTGCCCTCGGTGGCGGCGGTAGTCGGTACAGCATTAATCTGGCGTTCAGCGCTATATAGTTCGCAGATTGGTTACATCAACTATGCCATCAGTGAAGTTGTCAATTTTTTGAACAGTACCTTTGGCCTGTCGATTGTTGATCCTGAACCCGGCTGGCTTACAGACTCGGACCTGCAATTATTTTCCGTGGTGCTGATTACGGCGTGGCAGGTTGTGGGCTTCAACACCGTGCTTTTCCTCGCGGGCTTGCAGGGTATCCCAACGGTGTTATATGAGGCCGCGTCAGTGGATGGGGCCAACCGTTGGCAGCAATTCCGCAAAGTGACGCTTCCTTTGCTTGCCCCCACGACGTTTTTTGTGGTGGTGACGACCATCATCAACGCGCTGCAAGTTTTTAATGAGGTCTTTGTACTCTATGGCACGACACAGGGGGTGCCGGAAGAAGTGACGACTGGCGTTTATCACCTCTATAACCAGAGCTTTAGCGGCGAAAACTTCGCGTTTGGCTATGCCTCTGCGATTGCGTGGGTGCTGTTCGCGCTGATCTTCAGCATTACTCTGTTACAGTTCCGTGTCTCACGTTCAAACGAAACACAGTAGGAGCCAGCCAACCATGTCACAAGAACAGAATCCACTTGCACAGCGGGCGCGGCTATGGGGTACACGGGCGGGCATGTACACACTGTTGACAGCAGTGGCGATTGTGCTGCTATTTCCGCTGATCTATATGGTGATTGCTTCCCTGAAAACAACGACGGACTTTCAATCAAATCCACGCCGTTTGATACCATATTCGCCTGTAGAAGAAGCATTTCAGGGACGTTCAATTCCGCTGTACACCTTCGAAGTGAATGGCACCGAACAGGATTACTTGATCAGCAGAATCACTGACGAAGATGACGATATTGATAAAACGGACTATAGCTTCCTTGGTACTGCAAGTAATCTTGAGAATGTGGTGCAATTCGGCTCTCATGCCGACCAGCGCCGCCTGATTGACGTCCGAGCGATCGTTCCGACAAGCATTCAAACGGCCGACGGTGATGAGATCAGCCTTACCGACAGTACTCAAACCCTTGTGCGGACTGGCGAACAAATCGTATTGCCTGACAACAACGCCAATATGTTAACGTTCGACGTGTATGATGTGGTCGATGAGAACGGCGAAATACTATCTACATGGTTACAAAGTTTCGGTGAAGCCGTGCCTGTGCAGGCCTACATCTTGCCCTCAGTGGCGGATGGGGCTGAGACGATACCATTATCTGAAACAGGTGAAATAGAACTGATTGATCAGCGTGAGCGCGGGCGAGATTATGGTGTTTTCATGCTTGGCGAGACGGAATTTGTCGAAGCATACAGCGCGGTGTTGGGTATCTTCTTTAACCCCAACGACGTCACCGATGCTGTCTATACCTACGAACGCCTTGCCGACCCGGTCGAGATTGTTGAGTTCCAACTGGTGAACTATGAACAGGTGCTTGGTATTGACGGTAATCCCAATTTGCGACTTGACCGTGCGCTGGTGAACACAATTTTCGTCACGATCCTTGTCACGGCCGGACAAATCACAACGTCGTTGTTCGGCGGCTATGCGTTCTCGCGTATTGAATTCAAAGGGCGCGACACGATCTTTTTGCTGTATCTCGGCTCGATTATGGTGCCCTTTGTGGTTTTGATTGTCCCGATTTACCGTCTGATGGTGGCGTTGGGCTGGAACAATCACATTGCCTCGTTAATTGTGCCGTGGATATTCACCGCCTATGGCACATTCTTAATCCGGCAATTCTTTCTGTCGATCCCCAAAGAGATTGAAGAAGCCGCTTTGCTGGACGGTTGCAGCCGTTTCCGTATCCTGTGGCGCATCTTCGTGCCATTGAGTATGCCTGCGATTGCCGCCCATGCTATTTTTACATTTCTTTATGCCTGGAATAGTTTCCTGTGGCCGCTGATCATCATTGACACCAGCAACAAAGAAGATGAGGTGCTGACGTTGGCATTGATTACCCTGTCGAACCTCAACCAGACGCAACCCAACATCATTATGACCGGGGCGGCGGTGATGATTCTGCCCCCGATGATCGTGTTTATCCTTGCCCAGCGGTACTTTATTGAGGGTATCGCGACCTCTGGTTTGAAAGGTTAAGTCTGGCGCGATGCAAACAGGATGCGCGTACTACCCTGAACACTGGCCGTCGGAGCGTTGGTCCCACGATGCGAAACTGATGCGTGAAGCCGGCCTGACCTATGTGCGATTGGCAGAATTTGCGTGGGACAAAATGGAGCCAGCATCGGGGGTTTATGACTTCGAGTGGCTCGCACAAGCAATTGACATCCTTGCTACTGAGGGGTTGCAGGTTGTGCTTTGCACGCCGACGCCCACCCCGCCCCCCTGGCTGACCCACGCGCATCCTGACATCTGCCGGGTAGGGCGCGATGGCATTCGCATCAGTCCCGGTGGACGCCGCCATGCCTGCGCCAATGTTCCCGCCTATCTTGAGTATTCGGAACGTATCGTGCGCCAGATTACAAGCGAGTTTGGTCAGCATGAAGCGGTTGTTGGCTGGCAGGTCGATAACGAATTTGGCTGTGGCGAAACCACACGCTGCTACTGTGCGCATTGCCGCGCTGCTTTCCATCACTGGCTGGAAGAAAAGTACGGCACGCTGGACGCACTCAATGTTGCCTGGGGCACACAATTCTGGGGCATGACCTATCGCGAATGGTCACATATCCCCATCCCCGGCATTACCACCGAGCCACAAAGCCCATCAATGCGGTTGGATTATCGGCGTTTTGCGTCGGATGCCTGGGTGCGCTTCCAACGGATGCAGATTGATATTTTGCGCGAGGCTTCCCCCGACCGCTGGATTACGCATAATTTCATGGTGCGGCATTGGTCGCTAGACTATTGGAAGCTGGCCGAAGACCTCGATTTTGTTTCATATGACAACTATCCGCATGCGCTCTACGGGTCGGCGGAAACGGCGATGAACCTCGACCTGATGTGGTCTTTCAAGCGCAAACCCTTCTGGATTATGGAACAACAACCCGGCCCGGTGAACTGGCACCCCTACAACCCACCTGTGCCCCCTGGACAGGTGCGCCTTTGGAGCCACCAGGCAGTAGCACATGGCGCAGAAACAATCGTCTATTTCCGGTATCGGGCTGCACCGTTCGGGCAAGAGCAGTATCACCGTGGGTTGTTGAACTGGCGTGGCGAAAAAGATCAGGCTTACCACGAAGCACAGCAAGTGAGTCAGGAATTCGCCGAAATGCCTTCCTTGCAGCGTGAACCCGCGACCGTCGGTATCGTCTTTGACTACGAAAGTCTGTGGTCAATTGAGATGGAACCCTATAACCGCGACTTCAGCTACTGGCAATTGCTCTATGCGATTTACCAAATGTACTGGCGGCGTAACATTGCGGTTGATTTCTTAGCGCGCAATGCTGACCTGACAGGCTACCAGACGGTCATCGTTCCGGCGGCTACTCTCGTTCACGACGATGAGATTGCGCACTGGCATGCCTGGGTTGAAGCCGGCGGCAAACTAATCGTCACCTTCCGTAGCTTTACCCGTACCCTGTCGAATACCTCTGTGCAGCAAGTAATCCCACAGGGACTGTCTGAACTTGTCGGCGCGGCGGTTCTGGACTTCAACAGCATTCCCCCTGATACATACACAGACTGGCCACAACTTAACATTTCCAACGCACTCAAGCCAGCCGAAGCCAGTGAATGTACGCTGCGGTGTAAAATCTGGGCAGAAAGCCTGACGTCGAGCAACAGCGTACCAACGCTATATTACAAAACGGATATGCTGCAAAGTCGCGTTGCGGCCACAAAACGTGGGCTTGGTGAGGGCGAAGTGCATTATTTGGGCTGCTGGCCGGTAGACTTTGATGCACTGGCACTTACAATGGGTTGGCTTGGCACCAGCACTGACCAGCGTGAAATCGGTGCATTGCACGATAAGCAGCAAAATGTATGGACCATATCCATGAACCACGAACCAGACGTTGATGAACATGGTAGGATGGGGCATGATGTGGCCTATACACAACAAACCTTTAACGACACCTCGGAGACATAACCTTGATCAAAGTAGCTTTCATCGGTGCGGGTAGTACTGTTTTCGCAAAAAGCCTGATGGGCGACATCCTCAGCTTTCCAGAGTTCAACAACGCCACATTCGCCCTGATGGATATTGACGCTAAACGCCTGGAAGCATCGCAACGTGTGGCCGAGCAACTCAACACTCAGCTTGGCACCAATGCAACGATTCAGACCACAACCAACCGTGAAGAAGCGCTGCGTGATGCCGATTATGTGTTGTGCATGATTCAGGTGGGGGGCTATCGGCCAGCGACCGTAACCGACTTTGAAATCCCTGCAAAATATGGCCTGCGGCAGACGATAGGCGATACATTGGGCATTGGGGGCATTATGCGTGGGCTGCGTACCATTCCGGTACTGCTGGATATTGTGCGGGATATGGAACGTCTATGCCCGGACGCTATGTTCATCAACTACGTCAACCCGATGGCTATCAATCAATGGGCGTTGTCGCGCAGTAGTAGTATCAAAACGGTCGGCTTATGTCACAGTGTGCCGCATACCGCACATGAATTGGCTCAAGACCTGGGGCTGAGCCACGAACAGATTGATTATCGCGTCGCTGGCATCAACCATATGGCGTTTTTTCTGAAGCTAGCACACAAAGAAACGGGCGAAAATCTGTATCCAGCAGTGCAAAACGTTATCAATGAAGGGCGTGTGCCAGACTGGAATCAAGTTCGCTATGAAGTGTACAAATATTTTGGCTATTTTGTGACGGAATCAAGCGAACATTTTAGTGAATATGTGCCGTGGTTTATTAAAGCGGATCAGCCCGCGTTGATTGAGCAGTTCAATATCCCATTAGATGAATATCTGGGGCGGTGCGAAGCGCAAATCGCCGCGTGGGAACTGGCTGACCAGGCACGGGCAACTGGTACACGTCCTGCTCAGGCGGAAATTGAAGCCGCATTATCGCATATCAACGTCTCATCGCATATGCTGGCCAATATTGCTCATGATGTTGCAAACTTCGACCACTATGAACGTAGTGTAGAATACGGCTCGCTAATCATCCACAGCATCGAAACCGACACCCCGCGCACGATTTATGGCAACGTCCCCAATCACGGGGTTATTCAGAACTTGCCGAATGAGTGTTGTGTAGAGGTACCCTGTTTGGTAGATAGCAATGGCATTCAACCAACGCATGTTGGTAAGCTGCCACCGCAACTCGCTGCTTTGATGCAGACTAACATTAATGTACAAGCCCTCACGGTTGAAGCGGCGCTTACATGCAAGCGCGAACACATCTATCATGCAGCCATGCTGGACCCGCACACCGCCGCAGAACTGTCGATGGATCAGATCACACGCATGGTGGACGAGATGATAGATGTACATGGCCGTTTGCTGCCTAACTATAGGTAGTGTCCGCATAGAGTTGCTACATAAGTGGTTACACCCTTGGAGAAAAGTTGATGAAATTCGGTGTTGCACAAATCCATCCTGTTCGTGGAGATATACTGCACAACGTCGAACGGCACTGTCAATTCGTTACCCAGGCTTCAGCACATGATGCAGACGTCGTAATTTTCCCTGAATTGTCACTGACTGGATATGAACCAATGCTTGCCGATCAATTGGCGATGTCTGCGCAGGATGCACGTCTTCAACCGTTTCAGCATTTGAGCGATCAATTAGACATGACTCTGGCTATCGGGGTTCCAACACGTGAAGATGATGGCGTCTGTATCAGTTTAGTGATCTTCCAGCCACACCGAGAGCGCACCGTCTACCGCAAAAAATATTTGCACGAGGATGAAATACCATATTTCATGCCGGGGGAAAACTTCGCGACGTTGCCGCTTGGACACACGTTGGTTGCGCCGTCAATCTGTTATGAACTGTCGGTGCCTGAACACGCTACCAGAGCGCACCAGGCCGGGGCAGAACTATACATCGTGAGTGTGTCAAAATCACAAGAGGGTGTACAGGCTGCACATGCCCGGTTAGAAACTATTGCCGAAACATATGCGCTCCCTGTGATGTTGTCGAACAACATTGGCCCCTCAGACGATTTCGTTGGTGCTGGTCAGTCGGCTGTCTGGCGTAAGGATGGTCAACTATTGGCGCAACTTGGTTTAGATGAAGAAGGCATACTTATTTTTGACATCGAAACTTTGCACGTCGAAACTGTTGTTATATAGTTCCTCTTGCTACAATTATGAGGCCGCGTAGCTTCCCTGGCAGACTTTCAGTCTCGTAATGGCGGCTTTTTGTATCATGTAACAGAACACGTGGCTACAAGTTACCCTCTTCTGCTTGTAGGGCAAAATTCCCATAATACTGTTGTTGTTAGCTTGATAGGAATAGTCATAAATTTGACATTTAATGTGCTATTAAAACGTGTGCCGCTCATCGGGATCATCAGTTCAATGGTTGTACTTTTGCTCTCTTTTATCGCGCAGTTCACTGGAACTTATGAACTGGTCGCTTATACGGACCCTTTTCTCTTTCGAGATGATAAAGTCAGTATGTACGAAGATCGCTTTGCTGACCTCAAACCGTGGCTTGATGGTCATGATCAGGTTGGCTATATAAGTGATAGCGACGAGTTAGAAGAGCGATTGTTACTGCAATACGTCGTGGCCCCCGTTATTGTACTCAGAAGCAGCGATTGTTGTGACCTGATCATTGGTAATTTTCTTGATCCAGACTATGAAGGCTACACCAGATTCGATAACTTGCGCCCGATCCAGCGATTTCCAGGCAATGTTATCTTATTTGAATATCTTGGAGACTGACGATGTTCGGGGGCGTTATATCGCTTATCTTTGCAGCGCTGGTCGGCTATTTGCTCGTGCGTACGTTCTCCCCGCTTGGGAATCATGCTTTAACCTGGTTGCTTGCACCAGGGATTGGATTAGGAGTCACGTCCGTAACGCTGTTTTTGACCCTGCTGGTTGCTAACCAGACCGACTTGAACTATCTGCTGATGCTGGATGGCATGTTGTTGGTGCTAGCCAGTATGCTGTTTTTGCGGCTGCGCACCTCAACGCAAAGCATCTCAACCAGACACGGTGCGGTTGTGCCAGACCGTTTAGTCTCCCTGTTATTTTATGGTGGGATGGCATTAGCTGGCAGCCTCTACCTGACTCTGACAGTCACCAATCCACATGGTAACTGGGACGCCTGGGTGATATGGAATGTACGTGCCCGGTTTCTGGTTCGGGCTGGAGAAAATTGGTTACAGGGTTTTTCTACCAATCTAGTACACCCTGACTACCCATTATTGATTACGGGGTCGGTTTCACGGGCGTGGGTTTATGGCGACACCGAGACAGCGCTCATCCCAACCCTGATCGCTGCTACATTTACACTTGCTACCGTTGTAATGCTTTATGTCAGCATCAAAATGTTTCGAGGTCCAGAAGTCGCGATGGTGGCTGTGTTGGTGGTTATTGTGTCGCCGCGTTTTGTGCTGGTGGGTGTTGCGCAATACGCAGATATTCCGCTCAGCTACTTCATTTTAACAGCACTCTTGTTGACTTATCTCCGTTCGCATTTCCCGGCTAGCCAGAACAAGTTGCTGATTCTAGCAGGTCTTGCGGCCGGTATGGCAGCCTGGACAAAAAATGAAGGTATCCTCTTTCTGGTCAGCTTTGTAGGTGGACGACTATTGATGACGGTCCGTGCGCAGGGTCTAGCGGGGTTGCGGGATGAGATAGTCTATCTGACGCTCGGGATTGGGCCAATGCTGGCAGCACTACTTTATTTCAAGCTACAGGTAACGCCACAAAATGACCTGGTTGGTGGGCAGGGGTCTACGACGTTTGACCGACTTGTTGATTTAGATCGCTATGTCACGATTGCAGGCTTTTACGCCACGCAAATGGCCTGGTTTGTGTTATTTGGCTTTCCTTTTTTTCTACGGTATTTGCTGAAGAATACTCGCCAGCGTCGTAACGAGGATGCACAGTTTGAGGTTACAACAGGGGCGGTCATTCTGGCACTGCAATTTCTGGGCTATCTTGCCATTTACATCATTACGCCACGGGATTTGTACTGGCAATTAGGTTCATCGCTGCCACGGTTATTGCTGCACCTTTGGCCGGCGTTTTTGTTGACAAGTAGCCTGTTGATATATCCAGTTGCAAAGCCAGCCGAGACGGAATAATCTCGCTGGTATCCCCCATTCTACCCATGTCGATTTATGTCGTTGGGGGGATTGGAAGGGATGCCGCACCCTGTAGGATAAAGCGTGAAAGTACATAAATCAATCGAAAGGGCATTTTATGCTTGGATGGGCACTAACATTTTTCCTGATCGCAATTGTTCTCGCTGTCTTTGGATTTGGTGGGCTTGCTGGCGCAGCTTCCAGCATCGCGCAACTACTGTTTGTCGGCTTTCTTGTACTGGCAGTGGTG
>DAOTTX010000208.1:0-1717 GCA_034437515.1 Anaerolineae bacterium | reverse complement strand
TTTTGATGCGCAGATTTTGAAAGCAGGATGGGTTAAAAAAAACAACCCACCGTATTGTTCTCGACGGCGAGCGGGCGCCTGTCTTAATGACGATTGTTGTGCTATCATAAGCTTACCTGGGCGGCCCCACTGCCTTGGTCACAGCCTCGGGCTTCCTCTGTAGAAGCGCCGGGGCTTTTGCTATTGTAGCACAGCAATCGCAGCATCGCGAACGGGGAAATGGCGTTCGATGCTGGAGTGCTGCACTGACGATCTCGTTTCACTCCCATCTTTCACCTACCGTGCGGCATAGCGCCTCACGAATGATGTTTTCATCAAGGTAAAAACCACTTCTGAGCAGGGAGCGCAAGACATCGGCCGCAGACGGGATCAATCCGCGCCGCTTGGCCAGGAGAATCACCCCCAGGGTACCCTTAACCGGCAAATCGAAGCTCCGCCCGCACTTTCGCGCTGCGGCGTCATCCAGAATAGCCGTCCATTCCGGTTCTGCCAAGGCGTAAGAAAGTACCGCTGTCTCCCCACTCCCCAGATCCCAGGCCAGGATTTCGGGGCTTAGGGGGACGTCCACGAGCGTGAATTGCCCGCCGGTGACGGCCCGGCGAGCCGGGTCGTTGTTCGGCCCGGCCTCAATCTCATCGGCCACGGCGCGGGGAAGCACGACCTCGTCGGCCAGCGCGTTGAACAGGTGTTCTTGCCCCACCCGCGCCAGGAGGATGACCGGCGAGGCGTTCACGACCCACCGCTCACTCACCGGCGACCTCGGCCACAACCTCGTCGGCATCGTACTGGAAAGGGGAGACGTCAAAGCGCGCCAGCGCTGCCAGAAATTCGCTGCGAGATAGCCCGGCAATCTCTGCAGCCTTCCCCTGTGAGATTTGCTGCATCTCGTACCATTTGACCGCCGCGGCCAGACGCATCTCCCGCATAAAGCCATGGGGGTCTTGACGCAAGGCCGAGAATATGGTCTGTGGCACTTCTAGCGAAACCTGTACCGTTTTCACCTTGCTCATCTCATCCTCCCTATTTCTGTGGAACAAGGGGGTGTCACCAATGCCCGGAAATACGTGCGGCTATTGAAGCCGACGTGAAGTCCAAACAAAAAAGCCCGCCGCATTGTTCTTGAGACGGCGGGCGCTTGTCTAATGATGAAAGCTATGCTATCATAAGCTCACCAGGGCGCGCCATCGCCTTGGTCATAGCCTCGGGCTTCGGTATAAGCGTCGGGGCTTTTGCTATTGTAGCATAGTAATCGAGCGGATGCAAACGAAGATAACGCGCCGAGGCGCATTGAGCGCTACTGCTTCACCTTGCCATAGCAGATCCTCAGCGCCCCGCTGCAACGCACTATCTTACCCATTAGCAAGTTAGAGCACGGGATGTGACGACCACGCAACCTCACCGCCTGCAATCTGTCCGGTCGGCTGCGGGTTGCGGTAAGCGTGAGGGAGTGAGCAAGCGGCGTGTGGAAACAACAGTGGAAACAGCGGTGATGATCCAAGGGCGGACGCGCCGCAAAACGATGAAATGCCCTCGTCTCGATCCCTTGTCTCTCATCCAAGGAAAACGAAGAGAACACCGGGGCAAGCAATGGCCATCAACGGCGCATGCTCCCCCCGGTGGAGAGCAAGGTGGGCCAGCGATGGAAAACATCAGCGACACGCCAATGGTAGAAACACCGCAACCTCACCGCCTGCCTGTGCCTTGGCAGACAGGAAGA
>DAOTTX010000207.1:0-31649 GCA_034437515.1 Anaerolineae bacterium | reverse complement strand
AACTGGTCGCCCGGCCTCCAGACCGCCGTCAGCGACCTGGAGGTGGAACGCACCGAAGAGAAAGCCAGGTTGTATTACTTCAAGTATCCGGTGGAAGGTGGCGAACACCTGCCGGTGGCGACCACCCGCCCGGAGACCATTCTGGGTGATACGGCGGTGTGTGTGCATCCAGAGGATGAGCGTTACCAGCATATGATCGGTAAAAAAGCCTACGTGCCGGTGCTCAACCGCGAGATTCCAATCATCGCGGATGAATACGTGGATCGTGAGTTCGGTACGGGCGCACTCAAGATCACACCGGGGCACGACTTTAACGACTACGACATCGCCCAACGCCACGACCTCGAAATGATTAACATCATGAACCGTGATGCCAGCATCAATGAGAACGGTGGCACTTACGCGGGGATGGATCGGTTCGAGGCGCGGGATAAGCTGTGGTCGGATATGGAAGCGGCAGATATGACGCTTAAGGTGGAGCCACACACGATGGTGATCCCGCGTTCGCAGCGTGGTGGTGAGGTGATCGAACCGCTGCTCAGCGATCAGTGGTTCGTCAAGATGGACGACATCGCCGCCAAAGCTCTGAAGGCCGTCAAAGAGGGGCGCATCAAGATCGTGCCGGAGCGTTTCGAGAAGGTCTACTATCACTGGTTAGAAAACATTCAGGACTGGTGCATCAGTCGTCAGCTCTGGTGGGGGCATCGCATCCCGGCTTGGTATCGTGAAAAGGACGGCGACCCTTACGGCGAAATCTATGTAGGGCGCACACCGCCGGAAGGCGACGGCTGGACGGCAGAAGAGGATGTGCTGGATACGTGGTTCAGCAGCGGCTTGTGGCCTTTTAGCACGTTGGGCTGGCCTGAAGAAACCGCGGACTATCAGCGTTTCTATCCCACGTCTGTGATGGAAACCGGGCACGACATCCTGTTCTTCTGGGTGGCACGGATGATTATGATGGGGTTATGGTTTACGGATGAAGAACCATTCCATACGGTCTATCTGCATGGGCTTGTCAGAGATGCCGAGGGTCGTAAGTTCAGCAAGTCTCTGGGCAATGTGATCGACCCGTTGGTGATCGCGGATCAATATGGTGCCGACCCACTACGCTACGCGCTGGTGACCAGCGGCACCCCCGGCAACGACGTCAACCTCGATGAAGAATGGGTGCAGAATAGCTGGAACTTCGTCAACAAGATCTGGCAGATGACCAGTTTCACCACTGGCAACCTCGAAGGTGAGATCGAAGCGGGGGTGCCAGCGGCTGCCGAACTCGACCTGCCATCGCGATGGATCCTGAGCTGGTTAAATAGACTGGTGAAGAACGTCGATTATCTGTTTGAGACCTATCAGTACGGTGAGGCCGGACGCCAGACACGCGCCTTTATGTGGGATGAATTCGCGCCCTGGTATCTGGAAATCAGCAAGCATCCACTCTACAACGGCACCGAGGATGAAAAAGCCACCGCGCTGCGTGTACTCGTCCACACGTTGGATACCTGCCTGCGACTGCTGCATCCATTTATGCCTTTCGCAACCGAGGAAATGTGGCATTACTTGCCTATCGCCGGGGAAGCGTTGATCATCGCTGATTGGCCCGAAGTCGATGAAAGTTACATCAGCGACAAAACAGAGGCCGATATGAACATTCTGTTCGACATGGTGCGCAACATTCGGGACATCCGGCAGCAATATCAGGCCAGCGGACTGCAACCCGGCGATAAGATCACGGCGCTCATCGCACCGGCAAGCCACCGGGAAAACATCGACAAATACAGCTATGTGTTCAGTCGGTTGTGCAACACACCGGAGATCACCCTGCTAGCAGACGACGCCCCCGCACCGGAAAAGTCAGCAACGGCAGTGGTGAACGACGTGAGCATCTTTATCCCATTGGCAGAGATGATCGATTTTGCGGCAGAATGCGAGCGTCTACAAAAAGAGAAGGAAAACATCACCCAGATGCTACGGAAAACGCGTGGCATGCTAGCGAATGAGAAATTCGTCAACCGGGCAGACCCGGCAGTGGTGCAGCGAGAGCGTGACCGCCTCACGCAACTTGAGGCGAGTGAAGCACAGAACGACCGGCGCATCGCCGAACTTTGCAGCGATTAACTTCAAACGAGAACCGCCGTTTTACGACGGGGGTTCTCGTTCGTTATGCTTTTTTCGTTATGCCTTCTCGCCGCGATTCTTCAGGAAGATTTTACGCCCGGCTCCCTGTGCCGCTTTGCGTACATCGGGATTTTCGTCTCTATCGTAAAGCTCGCGCAGTGGTTCTAAGGCATCCGTATCTTCTAGCAACTCAAGCTCTTTGATTGACTTTAAACGCACATCAGGGTTTTTGTCACCCAGGCGTGCAATGTGGTATTGAACCATTCGTTTCAACGCTGACATAACGAGCAATTCCGTTCATCGTATGAAATAAACAACCTAGTAAGCCTATTATATCAAAGTTTTGCCACGGAATTATCAACGTTTCGTCAAAGCTGCGCTATAATGATGACCTAACCAGGATCAAACGGACGGAGAAAATACTTTGATCGACCATGCCGTCATCATCGCCGTAGGTGACCCACGTCACGAAAGCCAACTGACTTACAACCGAATCCATGCTATGTTGCCTGCGCTGGGCAAGCCGTTGGTCGCCCGCATGATGGATCGACTCTATCGCACCGGCATCAAACGCTATACCGTCATCGTCGGCGTCAACGAAGGCCCGGTCGCCTCCTACCTGAATAATCACTGGTTGCCAGATGTCAACATCGACCTGAAATACAACTCCGGGCAGAAGACACTACCCAACATCTTTCGGGAAATAGCCCAGGAAACCAACGCGCCTTTCATCGTGTGTAGCTATAACGCCTTCGTGCATGGTCGCTTTCCGGAGAGTCTCATCAAACAGCACGAGAAATCAAAAGACGCCTTGATTATCGGTGCGGCAAACAGCACACTTTCAAAATCACAGCACCACTACTACGGGGTGACAAACGGCGTAACCATCGAAAAAATTGTGACCCATATACCGCGTGAGCGTCCTTCCCTCACGTTGACCAACTTCGCTGTGTGTGGGCAGCGAATGATCACATATTTACAACAGCTCACCCCTGATCTCATCGGTGATATGCGTGCGAATTTCATGCACATCGCTAAAAAGTACATAGAAGAAACTGCGAACCCATGTCTGGCAGCGGAGACCGCCTGGGTCTTACAAATCGAGAACGACCATGACCTGATTACGCTGAATAAGCATCTGCTGGAAGAAGGTCAGGACGCCAATATTCTAAGCGAACTCCCCTATACTGTACGGATTATCCCGCCGGTGCGCATTGACCCCCAGGTTAGCGTCGGTCAGGGAGCGACAATCGGGCCTTATGTTTATCTCGAACGGGGTAGCAGTGTCGGACGCCATGTCACCATCCGCAATGCGATTATCCTACAAAGGGCCAACGTATCGGCGGAAAAGACCGTTGCGGATACAATCATCGGTACACGCGGGCCGATCCAATAGCAACTGGCAAGGTCGGCGTGATGTCCGTATAATAGGCGACTATTTGCCGGTAGCTGAAGGACACAGTCTTGGCTGAGTCGTTCAAAATCTGCCCGATTTGCAATACATCGAATCATCCAAATGCGGCAGTCTGCATGAACTGTGGCACCGTGCTCAGTGACGCGCAGCTCGTCCGCACGTCAAACACTCAGGCGACAGCATCAGCACCACAATACGACTTTCGTCATGGTGAAACTGACCTGATGGAAAGTGAACTACGCCCCGTCGCCGCACGCCACATGCTCATGCTGAGTGTCTTTCTCATCACCTTGATGGTAACCGGCGGTGTGTTGGCCTTCGCGCCGACTATCGCCGACGATATCGCCGAAATGCCGATATTCGGCTTCAGTGAGGAGACAGCAACCCCGACGACGCGCCCACAAATGGTCTTTCCATCGGTCACACCTGGGCGACCAACCAGCACACCGACGGATACACCGCTGCCCTCACCTACACAGACGCCAACACCGACCGAAGCCCCCTGTATGCAACGGGTGGAAGCGAATGACACACTTTATGCGTTAGCCGTCCGTTGTGGTCATACCGGCTTCGACGTCCTCTCGGTCATCGTGGAAGAAAACGATCTCGAAAATGCCAATTCGATCCGTGAGGGTCAGGAACTCGTTATCCCCTGGCCTACAGACGAAATCCAACCGACACAGCCCGCACCGGAAAGCAACGCCGGGGGCGACACGGTCGTTATTAGCGAGACGAACCCTGAAGCGACCCAGGATGCCGGCGATAGCGTCAGCGCCTTTGACGAAGACTTCGACCCGCTGTTCATCCCCACACCGACGCTGCGCGCAGGCATTCAATTTCATAACGTACAGAGTGGCGAAACAATGATTAGCATCGCCCAGCAATACCAGGCGAACGCCGAAGTCCTCTCCCAATTGAACCCGGAAATCACCTTTGCCCAGTGCGACTTTGGGCAGCGGTATGGCGGGCCGGAGTGCATCGTCACGTTAAACCAGGGACAACTCGTTCGTGTGCCCGCGCCGACACCAACCCCGACACTCTCACCGACGCCTTCGGGCAGCGAAACCATAACACCAACACCGACACCGACCTTCAACGCGCCGTCCCTGCAAAGCCCAAGCAACCGTGCCCTGTTCCGCGCCAATGATTTAATCACCTTACGTTGGATCCCGTCCGGCACACTCGCCGCCGGGGAAATTTATCAGGTTACCGTTGAGGACATCACTGCCGGTGTGATCTACATCGACACGACGGTAGAACCGTTTTACCTGGTACCGGAAGATTGGCAGGGCACGGATAGCGAACGTCATGATTTCCGCTGGCAGATCGCCGTCATCAGTGCCGAATCACCGGACACACCGCTCTACACGACCGAACAAAGAACCTTCACCTGGGAAAGCACACAGGAGACCGAATAAATCATGAGAAAACACATGCTGTTGCTTGCTGTGTGTCTTTTGGCGCTCAGCGCATGTAACTTCAACACAGAAAACCAGACCCCGACCGTAGACGCGATCACAGAGCAACCCCTGGAACCCTTACCGGAGCGGCTTGAGGACGCAACCGAAACCGCGCCACCGTCGGCAACGCCGTCGCCCTCCCCGACGATAACTGCTGTTGAGGAAGTCGCGCAGGTCGCCACACTGACGCCGTCACCCTCGCCCATACCGACGAATACGTTGCCGCCTACCCCCACACCCGGCCCCTGGCTCTATGTGATTGAAACAGGCGATACGCTCTCCGGTATTATCACGAAACCGCCGCACAACTACAGCTATGACCCGAACGTGATTGACGCGGTTATTCGCCTGAACTCGAACATCTTCAGCGCCGATGTGCTGCCGCCGGTCGGCTCGGAGATTCTCGTCCCAAGACCGACTCAACCGCCGCTGCCTGCGAATATCCCAACGGCTGATCCCAACGCCGTTGACCAGGTCGCCCAGGCCAACCCGGCACTCAACATGAACAGCGAAGGCGTGATCATCGTCCCGCCGGATAACTCCAACATCACCCCACCACCGATGCGACCCAACACCGGCCTCAGTCCCGGTTCGTATGTTGGTTGCCACATCGTGCGTGAGGGTGAAACCGTCGCCGGGATTATCGAACAATACCCGAATCTGAACATCGAGATTTTCAGCCGGTTAAACGCTGATTTGAACTATTCTCGCTGTGATTTCAGCATCGCCAGCGGTGGGCCAAACTGCAACCCGGTCATCGTTGCAGGCACCTGTGTAAATGTCTCATTGCCGACACCGACGCCGACCTTCTCACCGACGCCTTCAGGTGAGGAAACGCCGACCCCCACACCAACCTACCGCGCCCCACAACGCCTGACACCAGTCGATGGCGCGACCATCTCCCCCGGCATCATCACGTTGATGTGGTCGAGTGTGGGCATCCTCGACGAAGGTGAGGTTTACGTGGTACAGGTGACCGACACCACCAGCGGTGCGGAACGTCAATTCGTCACCCGTGATACGAGCTATCGCCTCCCGACTGACCTCATCCCGAATAACGGCGAGACCCATACAATCAACTGGCAGGTATTCGTCGCCTTGCGCAACGGTGATATTTATATCCCGGTCGGCGGTGGTACCAATCAGATAAGTACATTCTACTGGCAGAGTCGTTAGACTATGTAGAGGCCACCGGTTTTAATCGACGGACTCACATTCGTTTTGCTAGCGTCCCAGTTCACGGGCGATCTGGTCACCACTCATATGCAGCAAGGTCGGCTTGCCGCGCGGATCGCTGCGCGGTTCTTCACAGCGTTCCAATTGACGGATCAAACTTTGCATCTCGTCCTGTGCCAATACCTGACCAGACTTCACCGCCGCATGGCTGCTCACATGCTGGATGATGCGCTCGAGTGTGTTCTGGTCATTCTTCTGGTTGAGCAAATCCATCAAAATCGCCTTGAGCACCGGTAGTGGATTACTACCCGGCAGCAATTCAGGGATCGCACGCACCGCGTAGGTATTCGGCCCAAAACGTTCGAGCGTAAAGCCGACCTGCGCGAATAACGCAATGATTTGATCGAATTGTCGTGCTTCTTTGCTGGTCAGTTCCAGCGTACACATCTTGATCTCGCGTTGTGGTAGCTCCTCGTCGCCGTCGAACGCTTCTTTGAGCTTTTCATAGATGATTCGATCATGGGCGGCGTGCTGGTCAATCAAATACATCCCGGCTGGCCCCTCCGCGATGATGTACATCGCGCCGACCTGCCCCACCACTCGCAGCATGGGCAGCGTGCGCGGCTTCAACGGCATCCCCGGCCCTACCGGAATCGCGGTCGGGTCGTCATCGTCGCCGGTATTGAATGACTCCGTGTTTGAGGGTCGCGCCTGTCGTTCGACGCCTTCAGGTATGGTGAATTCCGTCTGCGTGCTTGATCGCTGAGGGAAAGACATCCCGCCCCAATCAACATCCTTTGTCGGGGCATACCGCGCAGACCCCGGTCCGGCGCTCTTAATCAGCACTTCACGGACGGCCCGTTGCAAGGCAGAAAAAACCGCGTTGGGGTTCTGGAAACGCACCTCGGCTTTGGTCGGGTGTACGTTGACGTCAACTTCCTGCGGAGAAATTTCCAGCATTAAAGTTGCCACCGGGTAACGCCCATCAGTCAGGATCATGTGATACGCCTGCACGACCGCATAAGTCAGGCTCGAGTCTTGGATCCAACGTCCATTGACGAACAACGCGATATTTGTACGATCCGACCGGCTAAAATCCGGCAGTGAGACATAACCGAAAACGCGCAAACCCGGAAGATTTTCACGTGGTGGTTCGTCGCGTTCGACTTCCAGCATTTGACGAAAATTTTCTAATCCGACGGCCTTCACCAGCACATCCCCAAGCGCACCCGTCCCGTTGGAACGGAAAGCCTCACGTCCGTCATGCTCTAGTGTAAACCGCACGTCTGGATAGGCCATCGCATAACGGGTAATCAGAGTCGTGATATGGCGCTTCTCCGTCGTCACTTTTTTGAGGAACTTCAGCCGTGCCGGGGTATTGTAAAACAAATTCTCAATGCTGATGACCGTGCCGGCAGGCGCACCAACCGGTTGGTGCTGCACGATGTCCCCACCTTCGATGCGCATCTGCGTGCCGAGGTCTTCTTTACGATGACGGGTGGTAACGCTAGCACGACTCACCGCAGCGATGGTCGAAAGCGCCTCACCGCGAAAACCAAGTGTGTGCAGCGTCAACAGATCATCGACCGATTGGATTTTGCTGGTCGCATGTTGGGTGAAGGCTAACCCGACCTCGCTCGATAGAATACCGCTGCCATCATCACTGATGCGGATGAGCTTACGCCCACCTTCCTCAATGGCAACGTGAATATTCTTCGCACCGGCATCGAGTGCGTTTTCGATCAATTCCTTAACGACAGACGCCGGTCGCTCGACCACTTCACCAGCGGCGATCTGCGCGACGGTGTTATCTGACAAAATGTGTATGGGCATAACGGTTAGAATATCTAAACGGAAAAAGGCACCGGGGTGCCCTCCGATTGTAGCGTGTTTTATGGGTGAAGTTAATCGCCAGCCGTGCCGGAAAACAACATATTCTTACCGGCGAGCGGAATACTGATGTAGAATGTCGTGCCTTTACCCTCTTCGCTCTTTACCCAGGCACGCCCACCATGCCGCTGCGCAATACTCCGCACGATGAACAACCCCAGGCCGCTGCCCTTCACCTTTTTATGCTCACGTCGCGGGATGCGAACGTGCCGCTCAAACAGCATCTTCTGGTTTTCTTCACTGATGCCCAGGCCGTTATCCGCCACACTGATGATGATATTTTCGTCTTCCCGGTGCAAACCGACGAGGATATTATGCCCATTCGGTGTGTATTTAATGGCGTTATCGATCAAATTGGTGGTGGCACGCTCGATCATGTTGGCATCCACGTTGATGATCGGAATGTCGTCAGCAATGACCGTTTTAATTGTCAGATCTTGCTTTTCTGCTGGCAATAGATGAGTGCGTATGATCCGCTGCACAACATCGGTCAAGTCACACGGAGCGCGTTCCATCTCGTAAAAGCCCGTCTCCGGGTCAAAACGTCCCGCATCCTGGAAGTTATCCACGATAGACGTCATCTGTGTGATGCCACTCAGAATTTTGTTGGCAAAGTGAATCTGCTTTTCGTTGAGGTCGCCGACCATCTCTAACATGCTGGCGAAACCCTGCATCGCCGTTAGTGGAGAACGCAGGTCATGCGAGACGATACGCATAAACTCGCTCTGGTTGCGGCTGAGCTTTTCCTGTCGGGCGACGGAGAGCAGGTTACGAGAGACGATGGTCATGCCATCCATCAAGGCGATCATGGCGATTTCCTCATCGTTGGTGAATTCCGGTACGCTGTCGAACAGCAACCACAAAAGGCCGATGACGCGATCCGGCGCACGAACGACACCAGCCAGCCACCCCGCTTTGCTAACCGTCATACCCTCCGGAAGTTCTGGATTGATGTAGATACCTTCGTAGAGATCTTCGGCAAGCTGTTGTAATTCGTTGAATGAGGGAAGTTGGCTGCGATCTATCCCGATCACATCAACCGAGGCCGATTCCTCAAACACGACAAGCGCCCCACCTAGCGCACCTGTCAGGGACTGCGCGACCTCTAATGCTGGCACGACTGCCTCACGTGGAGAATTCACCGTTGCGACGATATGCGTCATGCGCCGTAGCAGCATTTGTTCGATATGATTGAGATGATTATCTTCGTAGGTCATTGATGATTGCCTTTATGCGCAACAATCCTAACGTATGATTAAAATGATTTTCTTAACCCTCTGTATATTATTGTAACTGAGTCTTGTTCATGAGCAAATTGAGGTTAAAAAATCATAACCTTCCTTGCTTGCCTCGCATCCGCTTTCATGCTAAACTGAGCGGCACGTTAATATTACGGTCATCCAAACTATGTCCGAAAAAATTCTTATCGTTGATGATGATGTTGACAGCCTCAAGCTGATCGGCTTAATGCTGCAACGTCACGGTTACGACGTCATTGCAGCCAACGCTGGTCATCAGGCCATCACGAAGGCGCTCAACGAAATCCCTGATCTCATCATCCTCGATGTGATGATGCCAGATATGAACGGTTACGAAGTCTGCCGCCGCCTGCGCGACGACGACAGCACCAGAGCAATCCCCATTATCATGTTTACGGCGAAGACATTGCTTGACGATAAGGTCGCGGGTTTCGAGGCTGGCGCGGATGATTACCTGACGAAGCCCACCCACCCCGCAGAGTTAGCCGCGCGTGTCAAAACGATTCTTGACCGTAACGGCAATGCCGGAACAACCAAACCACAAAGCAGTACCGGTGTGATCGGTGTTTTGGGCACAAAAGGCGGTCTGGGCACCACAACCGTCGCTTTGAACATCGCCGCAGCGATGTTAAGCGGTGAGCAAAAACCAATCGTCGCCGACTTCCGCCCCGGCAGTGGTAGCATGGGCCTCTACCTGGGCGCACCACGCAGCAAGAGCATTTCAATCGCTCTCGGCAAGCCAATAGCGGAGATCACACCGGCACTGCTCAAAGACTTGATTTACACCCATCAAACCGGCCTGCGGGCGCTGTTGTCGTCCACCCACCCGATGGAAACATTGGTACGTTACGCACCGGAGACAACCGCTGCCGTTGTTAAAACTCTCAGACATCTCGGCAACCCGACCGTGCTCGATCTTGGGAGCGGTTATTCACCCCTCATCCATGCCGTGCGTGACCAACTTGAAAAGCTCATCATCCTGGTTGACCCGAACAAGGCATTACTGCCACTGACCCGTGACCTGCTCAAAGAGGTCACAGCGCGCAAGGCGATCCCGGTGTATATCGTGGTGGTTAATCGCGTCCAACATGATTTACAACCATCCTGGCATGAGATCGAAACAACCCTCGACCGGGAAATCAGCGCAACCATTGATGCTGATGCACCGCTGACCTATCAAGCGATTGAGGCCGGGATGCCGGTGGTCAAATTCAAGCCGGATTCGATTATCTCCAGCCAATTGCGCAAACTCGCCGAGGACACCCTGCGCATTCCCGCTAACGGACGTTAAAATAAGTTACGAAAACTAAGAATAACGTTATGATTACTCAAATGATTGATGAAACCCGAACCGAAAAAATTAAACGAGCCGCCGCTTTGTTCAGTCATGCAACGCACGCTATCGCGTTTTCCGGCGCAGGCATCAGCACGGAATCCGGTATCCCAGATTTCCGCAGCCCGGATTCGGGCTTGTGGACGAATGTCGATCCGCTAGAAGTCGCCAGCATCTACGGCTTTAAGAAAAACCCACAGGCATTTTACGATTGGGTTCGTCCACTGACGGAAACGACCCTCAACGCACAGCCGAACCCGGCGCACGATGCCCTGGTTGACCTAGAACGCATCGGTAACCTGCGCGGGATCATCACACAGAACATCGACGCGCTCCACAACCGCGCCGGAAGTAAGGTCGTCCATGAGTTACACGGGCATATGCGTCAGGCGACGTGCATCCACTGTTTTGAAAAGTTTGAGGCTGACTCGATCATGAAACAATTCATGGTCGATGGCAAAGCACCAACCTGCCCCACCTGCCAGGGGCCGATCAAACCGGATGTGATCCTGTTTGGTGAGCAACTGCCTATTCGTGTGTTCAACGCCGCGCAGGAAGCCACACGCCGGTGTGACCTGATGATCGTCATCGGGTCGTCGCTGGAAGTTGCCCCCGCCAGTGATATACCCGTTCTTGCAAAACGCACCGGCGCCAAGTTGATTATCGTCAACCTGGAACCAACCCCGGCTGATCGGCTGGCAGACGTCGTAATTCATGATCGTGCTGCGGTCATTTTGCCGAAAATTGTCCACCAATTGGAGCGATCTTCATGAGCATTACTGAGATCGAAAAACGTGATCCTCAAACCAACGCCGTTTTACTTTCCCACTATGAGCGCATTATCGAGATCAGTCGTCAGCTCAACTCGACCTACGATCACGGTTCGCTGTTGCGGCAAATCATCGCCGCCTGTCTGGAATTGACGGCCTGTGAAGCGGCATCCATCATCCTCGTTGATCCCAACACTGGCGAGCTTCGTTTTGAGATCTCTTCTAACATGGACCCCAAACAGATGGAAGAAATTATCGTCCCGATGGAAGACAGCATCGCGGGCTGGGTCGTTAAGCATGGGGAGCCGCGTGTCATTCAGGATGTTTCTAACACGGCGGGGCACTTCGGCAAAGTCGATGATACGATGGAATTTCGCACCAGAAGCATGGTCGCCGTGCCGCTGAAGACGCATAAAAAGGTCGTCGGTGTGCTAGAGGCGATCAACAAAATGGGTGAGGCAAAATTTAACGAGATCGACATCAACACACTTACGATCCTCGCCGGGCAAGCGGCAATCGCCATTGAGAACGCCCGCCTGTTTCGCCAGAGTGATTTTATCGCGGAGATGGTACATGAGTTACGGACGCCGCTGCTCTCGCTTCAGGTCAGCACGGCGTTACTCTTACGGGAAGACCTGCCAGTTGAGCGCCACGATGAGATGATCGGCACGATGCAGAGCGAAACCCAACGTCTGATGCGCCTGACGACCGATTTCCTCGACCTCGCACGGATGGAATCGGGACGTACCAAGCTTGAAATTGAGGTTTTCGACCTGCCCAAGTTGCTCGAAGAAAGCGCCGTTGTGGTAGAACCACAAGCGCACGACAAGCACATCAAAATCTCGACGAATAACACACCGTTTCGCATTGAGGGAGATCGCGGTAAGATCAAACAAGTGCTGCTCAACTTGCTCACCAACGCCATCAAATACAACCGTAAGAACGGTGAGATCTTCGTCCATACGAGCCTGCATTCAGAGGACGAATCGATGGTGCGGGTCGCCGTCGAGGATACGGGTTACGGCATCTCGAAAGAGAACCAGAAGCAGATGTTTCAGAAGTTCTTCCGTGCGAAGACCACCGCCAGAGAAACCACCGGCACCGGCTTAGGTCTGGTCATTACCAAACACATCGTCGAGGCACACAGCGGACAAATCTGGCTGGAAAGCGAAGAAGGCAAAGGCACAACCTTTTTCGTCACCCTGCCACTTGCATAAAGAAACACGAAAGGACACCCGTAGGCATCCTTCCGAGAGGTTGTGGTCAGGCCTTTGCAGGGCTTGCCGCGATGTTTTCATCCCCTTCTAACAACGGTAGTTCACCCTTCTCCCAGGAAACGAGCAACGGCACCGCCACAAAGATCGACGAATACGTCCCCGATAGCAGACCGATAAACAGCACCGCGATAAACTGCTGCACCGTATCCCCACCGAAAAGTAGAATCGCGATCATGATGAAGAAGGCGTTTAACTGTGTCGCCAGCGAGCGATGGATCGTCTCCCATACACTGCGGTCAACAATCGTCTCGTAGGGTTCACCGACGTGCTTGGGGATGTTCTCGCGGATCCGGTCGAACACCACAATCGAGTCCTGTACAGAAAAACCGACAACCGTCAACACTGCCGTCAGGAACAACGCATCGATCTCCCAACCGAATATCAGACCAAAAAGCGCCATCGCCCCCATCACAATTAAAACGTCATGCAACATCGCCGCAATCGCACATAGGCCGTAACGTGTACGTTTGGGCACCGTGCGGAAGGCGATCACGATGAAGCCGGTAATCACGATAGAAGCCGCGAACACGGCAAAGAGCGACGCTCGTGTCACTTCCTGCCCCACCGTACCGGAAACCTGCTCGATATTCACGCTGTCTTCCGCGACGGGTGCAATGGTCTCCAACGCTTCGATCACTTCCTCGGAAGACTGCCCCTCGGTGAAGCTCCCACGAATTGACCAACGATAGTCGTTCTCATCGCCAAGCCGCTGGATAATCGGATTTTCATCTCCCAGACTGTTAAACACCTCGCGGATGTTCTCTTCGTTGGCTCCTGCTTCTTCAAACTGGATTTCGTAGATACTCCCGCCCTGGAAGTCAATTCCCAGGCGGAACGGTTGCCCGGTCGTCAATGTCGAGTAGACCATCAGACCGATTGAGATCGTCAACGCCACACCGGAGATCATGAAATACCAGCGGCGTTTTTCCATTAAGTTAAACATCGTATGTCTTTCTCTCCCTTATGTGCCCAGCAACCATTTACGTTCTGCAATGGCACCACTTCCCAAACCGACGATAACGTAAAGGAACGTCCGCGTGACCAGCACCGCCGTAAACAGATTCAGTACCAGACCAATCGCCAGAGTGATCGCAAAGCCACTCACGATACTCGCGCCCGGCGTCTGCCCGAAGAAAAACAGAATGCCGCAGATGATAATCGTAGAGATATTCGAGTCCCGAATCGACGTCCACGCACGGTCGAACCCGGCATCGAGCGCAGACTGCAAATCTTTCCCGTCGCGCAGTTCTTCTTTCAACCGCTCGAAGATCAGAATATTACCATCGACCGCTGTACCGATAGATATGAGGAAACCCGTGATTGCGGGTAGGGTCAATGTGACCGGGAGGAGCTTGAATATAGCCAGGTTCAACACGATGAACACCAGCAGCGCCAGGTCAGCAGCCAGGCCGGGCAAACGATAGTAGAACAGCATGAACGTCAGCACGATGATTACACCGACGATCCCGGCGCGGATACTCAACTCGACCGATTCTTGACCGAGGGTTGCCCCAACGCGAGAGAAGCTCTCGACACTCAACGGGATCGGCAATGCACCGGAGCGCAGTTGCAGCGCAAGCTGTTTGGCTTCGTCCTCGGTGAATTGACCGCTAATCACACCACCGGTCGGCAGCGCATCCTGAATAGTAGGCGCAGAAAGCAAGATACCGTCCAGAATGATTGCCATCGGTTGCCCGACATTCGACCCGGTGAACGGACCGAACACATCACCACCCTCGTCGGTCAGTTCAAAGCGGATCAGCCATTGACCGCTGGTAGGGTCACGTTCTGCGGCCGCAGCGGAGAGGCCATCACCTGTCATTACAGTTTCAAACGGCGGTTGGCCTTCGCCATCATCCCGGAGCGGCCCGGCACGGGTCAGCGGCGGTAAAAGATTTACCCCTTCCGGCATTAGCTGTGTCGCCAGCGTGCCAATCGTCGTCAGGGCGACACTGGTCGGGTCGGTAAGTGCTTCGGTCGCTTCCTCGTCCTCGCCAGTCGCTTCTTCGCCCTGCTCTTCGAGTGCGCGTTGGCGCTGCTCCTCGATGCGTACCTGTTCTGTCGTCAGCACGGGCTGACCTTCGTAAGTCGCAATCGTGCTGGAGTCGATCCCGGCGAAATTGACGAACTCCAACAACGCGGTCTGCTGGATGGTCTGCCGTGCTTGGATTTCATCGACGATCCCCGGCAGTTCTACGAGGATGCGTGTATCCCCCTGAAGCTGTATAGTCGCTTCAGATAAACCCAGGCCGTTCACACGGCGGGAAACATTATTCGCGGCCTCTTGTAGCTCGTCACGAGTATAGGCATCGCTGGGTAGATCAGCACGTAGCAACACGCGCAACCCACCGATAATATCTAACCCCAGGCTCTCGTACACATTCAACGTAAAATCCGGCTCGTCGTCACCGTTAAAATCAAAGCTCACGCCTTCGTTGCCGGGGATGCTCACCCAGAGTGCGAAGGTCGCCAGGATGACGACAAAAACGAGCCACCTGTAATGGTGTTTCATGAAGGTCCTTCCCTCAGTACATACATTCAAATAGACAGGTGTTTAGCCTGCGATTTCTTCCTGTTCTTCTTTTTCGAGGCCGCGCCGTGCGTTTTCCGCGATCTCTTCCGGGTCATAGGGCTGCATCAACGCAGCGTTCAGCACCCGTACAACCACCCCCTCTGCGATCTCGACATAGGCGATGCCCATTTCGGCGTCAATGTCGATCACCCGTCCGATCATACCACCATAGGTGATGATCTCGTCACCTTCTGCCAGGTCACGGGCGAACCGCTGGCGTTTCTCAAAATCACGTTGTTTTGGGAAGATCACCATCGACCAATACGCACCCAAACCGAGCAACATTACGAACGCTAACAGCGCAAATTCAGCCATATTGATCCAACCTCTAACATTCAGCTTGCTTGACCATTCCAGAGATTAACTCTAAAATATCAGCCAAGATTATACAGGATAGCTAGCAATGCGAGGATAGTCGCTTGCAGCAAATAGAGAAAGCAAACTGATGAGACTGACGCGAATTACCGCACTTATTGCCCTCGTCGTACTTCTGACCATGACCTCAACCGCCCAAACGGGGACACTGGTGCTGAATAACAACACATCCGGCGGCAGCACAGTCTGGTTTATCTCCGGGGAGCGCACGCTCGTGCTCAACGGCTTCGACCTCGGCCCGCTAGATCTGACGTTGCCCGTCCAGGTCGGCAGTGTCAGCATCCAGGTGGAAGTGCCCCAACCCGGCGCACCTGTTGACGTTGTGGTCTACCAGGACGCCAACGGAGGCTCCCCGGCTGATGCGACACTGCTAAGTGAAACGCGGATCGATATTACGCAGGCCGGGAACTTCACTTACACCTTTCCCGTACCGGTTGAAGTCACCGCACCGGTGGTATGGGTTGGCTTTTACCTGCCGGTGGATTTTGAGTTCCTGGCGGATAACTCCGGTTCATCCGTGCTGACGTATTGGGGGTGGTCACCGGGCACGACGTTCAATCTGAGCAACTTGAACACCGCCAGTGTGTTTGGCCCTAGCAACGGCACCGCACCCGTCAATCTGGATCTCGGCGGCATCGCACGTATCACCACATCACTGCTGACGGATGGCGTCGGCACCGAGACCACATCGACAATTGACACAACGACCACGACAACATCCACCAACACCACATCTGGTGCCCGCCCGAACCTTGCGGCTGAACCGGTCGAGGAACCACCGATTCGCCAGCAAGTCGGCAGTGTGACCGATCTCTCACCGATGTTGGCTTACCCGGATTGCACCGTTGTCTCATACGACCGGGCAGATGTCGCCGTTAATTACCGCGATGGCATCCGCTGGTTTTGCAAGTTCGGCGCGGAGCAGTTCGCCCCCGAAACGCCAGAAGGCTATGTGCGGCGTGGTATGCTCTACGATGTCTATGTGTTCGGCCTCAACTCGTCGAGTACCAACCGTTTCGAGTTCCCGGTGACACACTGCATCACCCCGGCAACGGCGAACCTCAACACCGCTGTGATCGGTCTGGCGTATGGTGCGCCGCGTGAATGGGAAATCCTGCCGACGGTGCGTTATGGTGCGGTGGTCTGTGCGGAGTTATTCTACAGCGGTTACATCTCATATTTCACGCCGGGATGATTCGCGGTACACTGGTCAATTGGAGTATCCAATTGACCCCAGTTTTAATCACTTTCACTACAACAGGAACCGTAAATGCGCATCGCCACCAACGAACAAATCGTTGAAAGTAACAAAAAAACTGCAACCCGGCTGTTTTTCTTCAGCCTGCTCATTCTACTTGCGGGTTTTTTACTCGCCAACGGGTCAGCGTTTGGTTTGATCGACCCTGAACTCATCGACGGCACGGTCTATCTGTTTGGGATGCCGCTGATTTTGCTGGTGGGCTTCATCACCACGATGATCTCCGTGCGGATGACAAATATCTGGGTACGTGTACCACGACCGGAAGACACCATTGAAGAAGGTCTGAAGGGCATCAGCAATAAGAGCGCACTCTATCATTATTTCCATCTACCCGCCCGGCATGTGTTGATCTGCCCACAGGGGGTTTTCGCCATCGTCACACGCTTTCAAGATGGCAAGATCGTCGCCAAAAACGGACGCTGGCGCATCAAACGTAACATCATCAGCCAGATCCTGAGTGCCTTCCGTTTTGATAGCCTCGGCGACCCGCAGATCGACGCTGAAGATGCCGCCGACCACATCCGCTATCTGATTGAAGATTATGATCCTGACATCCCTGTCTATCCAGTGATCGTCTTTCATGACCCGCGTGCTGAGTTGTTCCTCGATGACCCAGACATCCCGGCGGTTTATGCGAATCCCAAGCGGGAACCTAACCTGCGCGATTACGTCCGTAGCAAAGACCGCGCAGAGCAGTTCGACACAAACGAAAAGCTCACCGCTTTCGTCACTGAATTTGAAGAGTACACGGTCTAAAACAAAAATAGGACACGTCGGCATCTATCGACGTGTCCTATCGCTTTACGCCTATCGGTCGCTCGGTTACATCTGGTCGAGGCGGGCCTGCCATTTGGCAGCCAGTTTATTGTAGATATCCTCGGAAATTTCACCCATCGCCAGCTTCATATCCAGGTTGTCAATCAACGCCTGGATTTCTCCCCGGCTTTGCGGATTACCCGAAGCCGCCGGAGCAGGCTGAGGCGGCGGTTGAGGTTGGGCAGGCGGTGCCGCCTGGTTCTGGTTTTGATGCATCATCTGCTGCATCATCTGTTGCATCATTTGCTGCTGCTGCTGCATCTGCTGCTGCATCATTTGAAGTTCGGGGCTGTTGTTCTGCTGGCCCATCATACCGCCAAGCTGATTGCCGACACCCAAGCCGACACCAGCGGCAGCCATGCCCCCACCGAGTCCTTCATTTTGGGCGGCAGCCATACCGATGTCGAGGCGTTTCTGGCGTTCCAGCACCTCTAGCCATATTTCCAATGGCACGAGGTCGCGTAGTTCTTCAATCGGCACATTGACCGTATCGAAGGGGTTGGCCTCAAACGCGGTGATCTGCAAACCGAGTTCGGCAAACTTATCGTTGAGCTGTACCAGCGCCGCCCCTTCGATGTCTTCCAATACGCCGTTTGCCTCGATGATGTTCTTCGCACCAGATTTGAGCAGCAGGTTATTAATCTCGCCCAAAAGCGTCGTCTGCAAGCGGTCTTTGATGTCACGCATTCGGGTGATGGCTCGGTTCATGCCATATTTGTTGAGAAAGACCGAGGGTTCTCGTATCTTCATCTCGAAAACGCCGTGCGTGCGCAGCATAATGATCCCCAGGCCGGCATCCGTGCGTAGATAAATCGGCTTGACCGTACCCCAACCGACCTGCGGCATCGAACGCAAGTTGATGAAGTATAGATCGGCTGTGAACGGTGTCCGTCCACTGGTTGCCAAACCAATCAAGCCGGAAAGAATGGGAAGGTTCGCCACTGAAAGTGTGTGCCGTCCGGAGCCGAGTACGTCCAAAGCCTTACCAGCGCGCACAAACACCGCCGCCTGGCTTTCACCGACGATAACCTGTGACCCCATGCGCCAATCCCCTGCGCCGTCTTCCGGCTTGCGATGCACGAGTTCATCTTCTGGCACGTTCGTATGATGGATAACATCAATAATGCGAGGCATTATTCACTCCTTTGGTTGTTTGCAAACAAAACTTAAACTGATTGGCTGATCTCGGTCAAAACGTCGTCACGCAGCGCATAGGCATCGAGTGCCTCCTGCGAGACCTCTTCCACTTCGTAGATGGCATTTTCTAAGCCATCGTTGGCAATTGCCGCGTCTTTGAGCTTATCCAACGTGAGATCAATGCGTTCGACATAATCGAGGATGGCCTCATCGAAAGCATAAATCTTCTCTAACTCATCCGCGCCGATCTTCATCTGCGCCCACATGCCATCGTAACCGGGCATAGCGGCATCCACCCGATCATGAAACATCTGGATTTTGCGCTTGGCGTCGCGGGTGCGCGTCATATAAGCGAGGCCGGCGTTATTCAGCACCAATTTTTCGATGCTCACCATTTTATCGAGCGTCTGTTGGATCTGCGCGGTGATGTATTCACGTAACATCGTATTCGCGTTCCGCCGGGCAGTTTTATCTTGATACCCCTTAAAACCGGGGATTTTCGCCACCAGACTTTCGAGTGAACCGCGTTGGTTCACAATCTTATCGTAAAGTTCGGACATATGGCATTACCCTTCCGTTTTCATCAACTATAAATTAACTTGCAAATCTACGCCAAGAAGTACTCCGTACCACAGAATTTACAGGCGATCACACCTTTACCGACCAATTCAATCGGCGCACCGCACTTCTCACATTCTTTGAGGTCGCGCAGGTTACTGGCCTCAACGGAGTACAAAATGCCGTCATCCCAGTTCACATAGCCGCTGAACACCTGCAAGCCGACCAATTGATGCACCATATCCTGAATCTGGTTGACGCTGGATTGCATCTCCATCGCCATATCCTCGACGGTGACCTGCCCCCGACTGCGGACGATGTCGAGCAGTTGGCGCTGTTTTTCCATCGTGGATTCTTCTTCGGCTTCCTGCCCACCTTTAACCCAGAAGTAAATCCCCGCACCGATGACAGGTGCAATGATGACAAACGCCAACCCTGCCCCCAGAACTGTCCCAAGCGCGGTCGTGTCTTCAGATGATGAACGTACTGCAAGAAACAACCCCGCCAGCACAGTAATTCCAAACCCCACGCCCAGCAAAATCATGCCGATCAGACGTCCTTGATTCATGTAATTCTATCCTCTGTGTAAGATCAACCAAATCCGCGACTGCCACCGCCGCTGCCGCCACCGCCGAACGACCCACCGCCGCTGAAGCTGGAACCACCACTGCCCCAACTCCCGCTGCTATCCGACGAGGGCTTCGATGTCATCGTACTCGATGCCGACTCAAGCATGTCTGAGAGGCCACTCGCCATCGACTCCAAACCGGCGGAAAAATCGGTCGCCATCGTGTCCAGCGACATACCACTGCCACCCGCCTGTGCAATATCACCCGGCAACCCATCGGTCGGCGATGGGATGTAGTCACGTATGGGCGTCCCTGGACGATAACCCCCGCTGTAGCGTCCACCACGATAAGTCGGGAAGTACCAGGTCGGCATCGGCGTGTGATCAATTTTACTAAATCGTCTGATCCAAGATCGTTCCAAATTGAAAGCAATCGCATATGGAAGATAACGATCAAACTGCTTTGTCGCTGCTTCGACTTCCGTGTAACGGTCAATATTTTTCAGATACTCACGGAAGGCGTTCCACTTGGCGGCCTCGAGCGCCCCCTTACGGGTTTTGGCCGGCATATATTGACCGAGAATGATAAGTGCAAGGCCGGTCAATACCACCGCAACCGGGATACCCAGAACCACCCCGGGTAATTGGTCAATCTGCTGAAACAGCAAAACGCCTATGAACCCCGCCGTAGCGACGACGAACACCCCAATACCGCTGTACTTATTGCGTGTGGTGCTGGGGCGCTCACTGAACAGATCAGCCTCGACCAGATCACTGTAAAGCTGCGCCTGCAAGCCGGGGATGTGCTTGTAAAACTTTTCTTTGAGCGAATCCATCGACCGCTCCATTTTACTGCCGAAAATATCCTTGATAAGTTCGCGCTCAAACTTGTTCAAGTCACTATCGGGTTTATCCGTTCGCTTGAAAGCAAATTCGCTACCCCCGCCGAGGCCGAAGAAACCTTCTTTCTTCTCTTCCTCAATGACGACATACCCGCGACGTGAAAGATCAATCAAGCCAGCCATAATATCACGGATATCGGCTTTCTCGTCTAGCAACGCACCAGCAACCGATGGCGATAGGTCAGAGGGTGGTGTTTCCAGGTACGTCGGCACCGGCCCGACTTTCGGATCACGCCCTTTGTTGTACCAGAGGCTAAAGACACCCAGCGGACCGGCAATAGCTAGCAACAACGACAGAGCGATGACGATAAGATTAATCCAGGGGAGAATGTTTTCGTCAAATGCACGCTGGTCGTCAAAATCAGCTTGCCATGCCGGTGCTACAGCATCAGAATCGTGTGGATACTGCACCCTGATCTCAAATGATTCGCTGGGGCCGATGGGTTGGGTGGCGACCGCCGTAACCACGTTCCCCTGCACACTGACATCGGCGCTGGCACCGTAAGTCACGACCGGATCAATCGCTTCACGCGGGATAGAGTCCTGCGGCATCTCAACGGTGATCGTGCTCTCACCAACGGCAAAACCAAACTTCTCTTCCGGAATAGCGACCCACCACAGTTGATCGCCATCTTCATAGATACGTAGTGCGCCTGTCACGGTGTAATCTAACGTGAATGATGCGGTTTCATTGGTAAGCGGACTGAAAAAATTATAAATAATTTGTGTGCCCTCGGTGGTGTTGCGCACACAAAATGTCCCGCGTCCTCGTGAAGCGTCATCGACGCAACCACTCTCTTGCAGCGGCTGTCCATCCTGGAATACCTGTACATTGTCGATATTTTCCAGCCGGTCGTCCGGAATGACGGCTGTGCCAAATTGAAACGTTCCATCGAAAGTGATCTGATACTGTTCACTCACGTCAAAACTGTTCGCTTCGGTATCAACCTCATCAATGACGACATCCCAGCGATCCCAGAAGATCGACCGAGATTGTGCATTGATCGTCGGTACTAATGAAAATCCCAAACAGATGACACACATTAATGCCAGATATCTACGCATTTGGCTCCCTTTGTAGCTACTCGCGTAGATATTATAGCACGGTAAGTGGCGCAAGTTGTTTACAAGGTGTAATATCCATCACTAGAGTGCTATTATTTTTGACCCTTTGAGGAGGATACGATGCGGCATACCCAGCGATTCGTAGTGGCTCTACTGCTGCTGATACTGACTTTTGGCGCTGCTGGTGCAGTTTACGGGCAGGAGGCGACCGAAGAAGCGACAGTTGAGCCTTCACCTGAAACCACCGAAGCCCCTGAAGTCACCGAAGAACCAGAAGTTACCGAAACACCCGCCGAAGAAGTGACTGAAGAAGCTGAAGAAGCAACCGAAGAACCGGAACCCACAGAGACGGAAACACCAGCATCCGGACAGACCTATGTTGTACAACCGGGCGATAACCTTTATCGCATCGCCATCCAGTTTGGCACCACCATCAGCGAATTAGCAGCCGCCAACGGGATCACCAACCCACGCCTGATCTTTACAGGTCAAACACTTATCATCCCTGATGGTGGTGGCAGCGGTGGTCTGGTGACACCAGAACCTACCGAACCCCCAACCAGCGGCGAAACCTACACCATCGCACCGGGAGATAACCTATACCGCATCGCCATTCGCTTTGGTACCACCGTCAGCGAGTTGGTCGCCCTCAACGACATCTCCAATCCGAATATTATCTACAGCGGTCGTGTGCTGCGCATCCCCGATGGTTCGACGGATGAGAGCGCAACATCTGAAGAAACAACCGAAGAAGAAGTCAGCGCGACCGAAGAACCGGCTGACGAAGCGACTGATGACGACCAGAGTGCTGATCTACCCGCTGCCGGTGTTGACTTTGCTCCCGGTATCGAGGTTTTCTTCGATGCTTCCGGTGAAGTGCCGGCATTGGTCAGTCAAGTGCAAGAACTCGGCGTGGAGTGGGTGCGCATCCGTGTGGACTGGCGCATGATGGAACCGACCGAAGGTCAGGTCGATTACACCACGCTCGACAGTGCGATTGACGCATTAGAGGACATAGACGTCAGCATCCTGTTGACCCCGACTAACGCCCCTGCATGGGCACGCACAAGCGCCGACGAAAACGGCCCGCCGGATGACCTCGCCAATTACACGAATTTCGTTAGCGGCCTTGCAGAACGCTACGCCGAACGAGTCGATGCCTACGAGATCTGGGACGAGCCGAACCTGCGCCGTAACTGGAACTGCGACCGTCGCATGTGTGATACCGACTACATCGAAATGCTCAATCAGGCCGCCGAAGCAATCGAAGAAAGTGACTCATCAGCAGCCGTCATCAGCGCTGGCCTGGCACCCACACGCTTTAATGATCGCATCAACGCGATTGATGACCGTGCCTTTCTGGAAGCAATCGTGCGTAATGCCAGTGATGCAGTGGATGGTTACGGCGTACACCCGGCAGGCTTCGCTAACCCACCCGATGCCGAATGCTGTGAGCAACCGCCCGGCGTTGAAAGCCACTACGAAGACGAGGTCTTCTACTTCCTGGAGAACCTACGCAGTGCGCGTGAGATCGCCGTCGAAGCAGGTGACCCGGATACCCCGCTATGGGTGACTGAATTCGGTTGGGGCAGCAGCGAAGACACTGAAGACCCCGGTTCGATCAACGTCTACGTCAGTTACACCAGCCTGGCACAGCAGGCCGTCTATGCAGCGCGTGCCTTCGAGTTGGGCGAAGAGGTCGGTTATGTCGGCCCGATGATCCTGAGCAACCTTAACGGCTGCGTCAGTGACTTCCCGCGCAGCGAGGTATGCTATACCAGTCTGCTAGCAGAGGATGGCAGCCAACGCACGATCTTCGGTGCCGTTGAAGCGGCGATCCAGGGTGAAGAGGTCGAAGTCGAGGCAACGGCGGAACCCGAATCTTAATCTCACTTGTGGGCGTGGCGTGTATGCCGCGCCCACACCGTAAGATTCGTGGTGCTCATCCCCGCCCGGAGAATAGTTCTCTTGCACGTTTCTTTTTTCAAATGTTTGACTTGCGCAAGAATTAACACTCTGTTTAGCTTTACTCCGTAAACTATGACAGAATCCTGAGTACCGTCCCGGAGCGACAATGTCTGACTCGACGATAGATTTTCTCAACCAACAGCTCGACCGTTATGTCATCCACGAAAAAATCGGGACGGGTGGCATGGCGCGTGTTTATCGTGGGCAAGACAAGAACCTTCAACGCACAGTTGCCATCAAGGTCTTGCACGAACACCTCAACGATGACCCGACCTTCAAACAACGCTTCCAAAGAGAAGCTCACCTGGTCGCAACGTTCAATCATCCCAACATCGTGCAGGTGTACGACTTCAAGACGATTGAGCAGAGTGATGGTGAAGTCAGTTACATGGTAATGTCCTACATACCGGGGGATAGCCTACAAGACCTGCTCGACCGCACGATGGAGAACGACGAAGTCCTCTCTCGTGAGGAGATCCGCCGGGTGATGGAAGATCTCACTGCGGCATTGGATTACGCCCACATGCAGGGGATGGTTCACCGTGACATAAAGCCAGCGAACATCCTCTTTGATGAGAACAAACAGGTCGTCCTGACAGACTTCGGCATCGCACGCCTGGCAGAAAATAGCAAACTCACACAAGAAGGCATTACCGTCGGCACACCGGCCTATATGTCACCGGAGCAAGCAACCGGGCAGGAGGTCGATGCACGCAGCGATATTTACGCGCTCGGCATCATCCTCTACGAAATGATTACCGGGTACCCACCCTTCGATGACGACGGTAGCATTTCTGTTTTGCTCAAGCATGTCAACGAACCGCCCCCTTCACTTTCAAAACATCTCCAAATCGAAGATCATTACCTTGATGCGATTATCTCGCGGGCGCTGGCGAAGAATCCATCAGACCGTTATCAATCTGCACGACAGATGATGAACGATATAGCTCTCGCGTTCGATCAAAAGGAACCGACGGCGCTAAGCATAGACACCTCTGTGGAACATCGTCAGGTTACAGACAAGGCACCACAGAACACACAAGAACGCCTTGCTGTCCGAGCGGTTAGATCACCGTTTGTGCTGTTTGCGTTCGGTCTGGTGGCGTTCGGTTTCATTCTGTTGGTTGGTTTGCTGAATGATAACACTAACACAGGTCAGGCGGCCCCCCTCATCAGCGAGCAACAAGACGAGGATACCGGTATCAGCAGCATGACAGGTCGTTTACCGGTCTATTTCACTTCCACGTTTGAATCAGACGATATGCTGCGTTCGTATTGGCCTCAAAATAGTGACATTCAGGGCATCCAGCAAACGATTGATGACGGCATTTACCAGATCACCAATCGACGGTCTGGGCGGGCTATTGCGATCATCTTCAACACCGAGGAACAATACGAAGACTTCACCCTTCAATTCGATGCACGCCTCACGCCGGAAAGTGCCGCATCGAGCGGCTACGGTCTGGTTTTCCGCTATGTGGATGAGGGAAATTATAACGTCTTCGCGATTGATGGTGTCGGACGTTACAGCATCTGGATATTAGAGGATGAAAACTGGCGCGAACTCCGTGAGAATGAGGCGACATGGACAGAAAGTGCTGCCGTCCGTCCTCGCGGCGAAAGCAACATCCTTCGTTTGACGGTCGAAGACGAAATTTTGACCGGCTACGTCAACGATGAGCAGATTGTCATGATTGAACACGGGACTTTTAGCGAAGGTGGAATCGGCGTTTACCTCGCCGCTCCACCTGTCGATGACAGCTTCGCAACCGTCGAAGTCGATAGCTTTAGTGTGATGGCACTTGATGCGGGTGTTGGCTCAATGACGGGCGACCTGGAAGACTTCTCAGATTTACCCGACTCAATGACACTGACTGACCCGCTGCGCACAACGCGGGAAGAAGCGACACCCGAAGCCACCTCGGATGTCAGGGATACTGATTAAATCCTTGCACTAAACACGAAAATATACAACGGAATCAAACAGGCGACCGACGTCAGCGCCAAAAATGCCAGCGCAATCGTCACACCATCCCAGATCGGTTCATCGTCGTCCTCTTGCGAACGCATCCCCGAATACTTATAAGGGGGCAGCGGTCCGCTGTCACCGCTGAAACGGCCCTGTGTCGCTGGTGACGGCACAAACCCACCCTCGGCCTGGTTACCCTGCTGTGGCGACGGTACACCGGGACGCCGTTGGTAATCAATTGCTTGGGGCGCATTGGGTGCCGGGCTGGAACGCTGTGTCGCTGGTGACTCCGGTGGTGGTGGTGTCTGGGGTTGACCGGTGGGACGTCGGTACGGACTCGAGCCAGATTGCTGTGGTGGCGGCGGCGTCTGGGGTGCCTCGCCCCGGCTTGACCGTTCCGGCAGCGACGACGGCGAAGAATCGACCTCTTCAACCGAGCGTTGTTCCTGCATCGTGTTCGCCGTGATACGATTTCGATATGAGATCAGCACCCGACCCAATTGGTCAGCCTGACTGTAACGATCATTTGGATTTTTGCTCATCACTTTAGCGATGATCCGTGCTAGTTCGTCCGGCACTGCCGGGTTCACCTCGTTTGCTAACGGCACTGCCGTGCGGATGTGCGCCATCGCCAGCTCTTGTTGGTTCGCGCCAGTGTAAGGCAAGCGCCCGGTCAACATTTCAAACAGGACGATGCCGATGGAATAGACATCAGATGCGGCGCTTGGCTTCTCACCCTGCGCCTGCTCCGGTGCGAAATAATGCGGGCTACCCCACACCACGGAGGCACGTTCTGCCGGTTGTGTGTCACTTAACGCCTGTGCGATACCGAAATCGGTAATTTTTACCTCGTCGGATTTGTTGACCAGCACATTCTGCGGTTTCACATCCGCGTGGACGATGCGAGAACGATGTGCAAAGCCAAGTCCGGCACACATCCCGATGGCATAGTGTAGTGACTTCTCCACGCTGAGTGTACCGTGTGACCGGATGACCTTTTTCAAGTCGCTACCCTCGACAAATTCCATCACCATGAAATTCGTCGGCCCATCGCTACCGACATCATGGACGGTGACGATATTCGGATGTGAGAGGTTGGCAATGCTACGGGCTTCGTTCTGGAAGCGTGCGATAAACTGTGGTTCTGCCGTTAAGCTAGGACGCAAGATTTTAATGGCAACGGTGCGGCCTAGCGATGTATCAAGGGCTTTGTAGATGACCGCCATCCCACCTGACCCCTGTTGTGCGACAAGGCGGTAGCGGTTGTTTAACAGGGTTTCGCCGGACATAAGCGACTATTCTACTCCTGAATTGTATTTACGATGTCATTTTACAGGCGACTAAGGCCGAGTCAACGGATCAAAAAGCCGCCGGTACTCACGTACTGCGCTACGGTCGGTCAAGCTGGCGATGTAGTCCGCTACAGTCTGATGCAGTGAGTCGGCATCGACCATTGCTTGATAAACCGGTGGTAGCTGGCGTGGTTCTTCAACGTAACTGTTAAAAATATGAGTCACGAAGCGTTCTGCACGCTTTGCCATCCGCATCACGCGATAGTGGTAGTACATGTTATTGTACAGGAAGTCTTTCAAAGTGCGGTTATAACGTTTGAGCTTTTGACTATGAGAAACGATGTTGCTCGATTGTTTTTGAATGTCTTCGGGTGACTGTGGTTGAGCGTGTTCGATATTCTGCATCGTCGTCGTCAAAACATCATCGACCTGCATCCCGATTTGCTCACGGATGAACCGGTGCCGGGTGATCTCGTCCATCGGGCCGCCGTGCCAATCCAACCGGCGACATAATTCTTGCCAGATTTCGAGCGATTCGAGTTGGTCTATGGTCAGCAAACCAGCCTGGATGCCATCATCAAGATCATGGGCATTATAGGCCAACTCGTCGGCAATGTCCGCGATCTGTGCTTCCAGGCTGCCGCGCTTATCGACCTCGAACCCGACAACATCGCTGACGTCATATTCAGTCTCGTGCTTGGCGATCCCTTCGAGAGTTTCATGTGTCAGGTTCAAACCGGGCCAATCCGGGTACCGGCGTTCGAGTTCGGTTACCACACGATAGCTTTGATAATTATGATTGAAACCGCCATGATCGCCCAAAAGTCGATCCAGCACATGCTCCCCGGCGTGTCCAAACGGCGGATGCCCAAGATCGTGTGCCAGGCAAATCACCTCGACAAGGTCTTCGTTTGCGCCAAAGCCTCGTGCCAACGTCCGTCCGATCTGTGCGACTTCCAGTGTGTGCGTCAACCGAGTGCGATAATAGTCACCCAGGTCGTTGACGAATACCTGCGTTTTGTATTCCAAACGGCGAAACGCGGCGGAATGCACCACCCGATCGCGGTCACGCTGAAAAGCCGTGCGATAGTCCGGCTCATCATCGGGGTACTGCCGTCCGGCACTATCCCGGCTGAGCAGCGCATAGGGTGCGAGCTTTTCCGCTTCGATTGCCTCCATTTGCTGCCGCGTTCTGTACATCGCGTCTATCCTTCTTTGCATCGCTCATATCTCTATTGTACCCGTTCAAACAAAATTCGCCCTGAAAAATAACCCAATGGTAAATTATGCTATAATTTGTGACATGAGATCAACAACCCATGCAGGAAGGCAACCTATGGACATCAACCAGGCCGCACGCATGATTGAATGGTTGGACGAAGAACGCCGAAGCGACAAATCCACCATTGCAACGATGCAAGAGCGCCTCGCACAGCAACAAGACACCATCGAGAAGCTACAAAGCCGCGTCAATGGTGTGGAATCCGACCAGACCGTGATGAAAAACCAATTCGTACCTAACTCGCGCGAATCTGACATCATGGATCAGCTACGGAAGGAGATGCGCCAGCTACTCGAAACGTCCGAGTCCAAACGACTCAACGCAGAGCGTGAAGCCGAACGGCGTGCCAACCTCGAACGGCAAACCCTGAGCCGCCCGGTACAGGAACTCGCGGATAAAGTCACGAAAATCGAAAGAGCGACGACCGAAGTCCCGGCGTTACACATCGAACGTGACCGCCTGATGACGACCGTCGCGGGCTTGCAACAGCGCATCGACGATCTTTACAAAAAGCTCGAAGAACCGGATCGTCGGCTGGCGTTTATGGAAGAACAGCGCCGCCAGGATGTGCGCCGCCTTTCCGAATTGGAAACCAACATGCCGGAAGTCCAAAAACAGATTGACGGTATTCGGCCTAAGCTGACCCTGATTGAAGACCTCGCCCTACGTAACGAACGACGAGTGCAAGAAGTACAGAACGGCGACCGTGAACGCCGCGAACAGATGCAGCAGTTCATCGACCAGCAGACGCTCATCATGCAGCAGCGCGACCAGGAAGTCAAAGACCTGGTCAAACGCTTCGGTGAGCACGACGAAACCATGCAGAAGAACATCGATCGCTTCGAAACATGGTCAGAAACCTACCGCAACATGAAGCAGATTATTGAGGACTTCCAGCGCATCGGAGATCGCCTGGAACGCCGGATCAACGAAGTGGCGGAAATGCAACGCCTCAGCGAAGAACGCTTCCGTCAGGAGTGGAACGATTGGCGCACCACCGACCAGAAACGCTGGAAGCAGTTTACGCTCTCCAACGATGAGGTCTGGCGCAACCACGACAAGGACTTTGAGCGGTACGTCACCCATGTGGAAGAACTGCACGAGGCGATCCAACCTCTTAAAGACAGCATCGACCGCATCTGGAAGCTGGAACGCCAGCGCGCCCAACTCTACCGGGAACGCTATCAAGAACTTCTACACGAGTACGACCAGGCCAGCCCACAGGGGGGCAATGGCAACGCAAACAATCCATTTACGCCGACTGACTCGCTGAGTGGCGATTCCACCACCAATGGCTATTAGCCCATGCGGGTGATTGGCACTGCCGGTCATGTCGATCATGGGAAGTCCACGCTAGTCAAACAATTGACCGGCATCGACCCTGACCGGCTGCGTGAGGAAAAACAACGCGCCCTGACGATTGACCTCGGTTTCGCCTGGTTTGACCTGCCCTCCGGCGAGACTGTTGGACTGGTCGATGTTCCCGGTCACCGTGATTTCATCGAAAACATGCTGGCTGGCGTCGGCGGTATCGACGCAGCCATGCTGGTCATCGCCGCTGATGAAGGTGTGATGCCGCAGACCCGCGAACACCTCGCCATCCTTGATTTGCTTGGCATCGAACATGGCATGATCGCGCTCACCAAAACCGACCTCGTAGACGACCTCGAATGGTTGGAATTGGTGCGGATGGACGTCAGAGATACACTGGCACATACCGCGCTCAATCATGTATCAATTGTGCCACTTTCAGCTCGCACCGGTCAGGGGTTTGACTCACTCCGCACACACCTCGACGCGCTCTTAGCAACCGCCCCCCCGCAGGTAAATTATCACCGACCACGTTTGCCAGTAGACCGGGTGTTTACCGTAGAGGGGTTCGGCACCGTCGTCACTGGCACGTTAACCGGCGGCACTCTGCACGTTAGTGACACGGTCGAAATTCAGCCCGGCGGCCTTGACGGGCGCATACGCGGCCTGCAAAGTTATAACCAAACGGTAGAAACAGCTTACCCTGGTAGTCGCGTGGCGGTGAACATCGCCGGTGTGGATAAAGGCGCAGTCAAGCGTGGCGACGTTCTCGCTTATCCCGGTCAAATTCAATCGACCGTGCTGGCAGACGTTCACTATCGTCACCTCGCCTCAGCGTCACGTCCGCTGAAGCACAACGCAACGGTTAAAGTCTTTTGTGGTGCAGCGGAAGCCGTCGCAAACATCCGCTTGTTGGACGCCGACATGCTCCCCCCTGGTGAAAGTGGCTGGCTGCAACTCCGTCTTACCGCACCGCTGGCACTGACCGCAGGTGATCGCTATATTCTGCGCTTTCCGTCACCAGCAGAAACCATCGGCGGTGGCGTCATCGTGCGTGCTACCCCCGGCAGGCGCTGGAAGCGCTTTCGCCCCGAAATTGTCCAACAACTTGATGTGCTGATGCAAGGCACACCTGAAGAACGGCTGGAACAACTCGCCACTCAGCCAATACATGGACGCGAACTCCAACAGCGAGCCGCTCTTGATGACGTTCGCTTTCAAAAAGCACGCGATGACGCCCTCCAACACAATCTTCTTGTTCTGCTGGGAGATGACCGTTTGCTTGCGACACGACGTTTGGACGACCTCATCCAGAAAATTCGTGACGTCCTACACGGTTACCACACCGAACATCCGCTTAAGGTCGGGATGCCCCGCGAAGAACTCCGCAGCCGGCTTAAGCTAGAAGCGCAATTTCTCACGCAGCTTTTGAGTCAGCAGACGGTGATCCAGGCCAAGCAAAATATCTTATACCTTGCCGATCACGCCATTGCTTTCAATGCAAAACAGCAAAAGCGTGTCGATCAACTTATGAGCCAGATGCAAAGCACTACCCCGCCGAACTTTGAGGAAGCGGCGGCTATCGTCGGTGAGGACGTGCTATATGCACTCATTGAAACAAAAGTGGTCGTCCAGGTAAAACCCGGTGTGATTTTCGCGCAAGCAATTTATGAGCACATGGTCGCGGGGACGCTCGAGTTGATCGACCGCGACGGGGATGTGGACGCCAGAACCCTACGTGATGAATTCGACACCTCGCGCAAATATGCCATTGCCCTGCTCGAACACCTTGACGCCAACGGCATCACCCGTCGCATAGACGACCGTCGCGTGCGCGGTTGATCTGGAACCTCAAACCCTTCTGCCTCGTATAGTATTG
>DAOTTX010000206.1:0-7540 GCA_034437515.1 Anaerolineae bacterium | reverse complement strand
GGACGGCGAAAAAGGTGAGTTTGCGCTTTTTGCCGTTGCGACGCGGTTTCCAGGCGTAGACGTCGCCTTCTTGAATCGCGGTGACCTGGACGACGCGGAAGCCGTTGCGCTCCCCCTTGCGGGCCAGCCAGGCGCGCTGTTCCTCCTCTTTGTAGAGTCCGTGACGGCTGCCGTCCCGTTTGACGGTGGGATTGGCCCGCAGACGGAAGCTGAGGGACTGGCTGGCGGTAAGTTTCCCCGCCAGGTCGAACGGTTTGGCGTCTGGCTCGTCCAGCAGGTAGCCTTCGCGCTCCTCGAGAGTGGCCCAATCGGGCGCGGTGTGTGATTGGAGGAGGACGGTGGGCGCGCCGGTGCGCGGATCGGTCTCGACGCGGAAGAGGACGCGCTCTTTCTTGGGCAGATCTTCCGAGAAGGCGGTCATCAGGGTGCGGTGGAGTTCGTAGGGGTTGGATAGATCGCGCTGTGCGCTGCGATGGTGGGGGTTGAGGGTCAGGCGGGAGAGGTACATCAGTTCACCTCCTTCTGGCTGGAAGGGGTCATAAGCGCTTTATTGTAGGTGTAGCGGGGGGCGAAGGTGCGGTGACGGCGCGAATCAATCTCGTCGCGACGACGCACCGCGCCATCCTGGGTAGGCGGACAGCCAAGAACAGCACGCGCTTGTTCCACCGGCGGCGGGATGATGGAGCCATCCGGCGCTCTCCACGGCCATTCTGCCAGCGCGGTTTCAAGGTCAGCAAAATCGGCCACGCCCTCGAAGGGCGGATGGGTGGGGATGCAGGACTTGCGTCCCAGGTAGATAGGCCAATGGGGCGACTGTAGCGCGGCCGCCAGTCGGGCGATGAGGTCTGGCGTTCCCTGCAGAGCTACTAGAAACGAGGCGTCACACAGATAATGGCGCCAGGTCAACTCGGTGTGCGGTCTACCGCTGCTTTTCTTGAGTTTCCCTCTGGCGTCGAGCAGCGTAGGATAGTCGTAGCCGCCGCCGACGGTGTGATAATCTACGATGCGGCGACCCGGTCTGTCGCAGCGCACGCCCATGCGCACCCCTTGCGAGATAGCCCGCAGGCTCTCATCGTCGGACACGCCCAATGCGCAGCCCAGCAGTCCTACAACGCCGGACTTGGTGGGTTCGGAGGCGGTGTCTCGTACACTCCAACGGGCGCGCTCACCCCACGATTGCAGCGGGCCTTCTAAACGCAAAAACAGTGTATTGGCCATAGGCTATGCCTCCCGCAGGTGATCATTCAGCCACGCTTTCAACTGGGAAAGAGATGTTGCGTCCTTCGCGCCAGGCAGCGCAGCGTCCAGCGTGGAAACCAACGCGCGCTCGTCCAACATTTCGAGATCATAGGCGACGCTGATGCGAGTCATGTAGTCATCCAGCTTGGCGATAGCGTCTTCCATCAGGGTCCGCTGGCGGGTGTGACGGGCCGCTTCGATAAAGGCGTTGGCATAGCTGACAGGGAGATTTTTTTTCCGCACCTCGACCAAAATCAGATCAGGGAGGTTGTGGGCAGCAAAGGTGTTCTGTTTGCCGGTAGGCTGCGTCGTGGCGGCGGCTTCCAACAGCGCCAGAACCGCGCGCCGCGCGACGTCCACATCGCCGCCCAGGTTCTCCAGCAACCCTTCCCAATGGATGTTAAAGTACTCGTAATACGTGGAGCTATTGTACTCCACGTCTCCGATCATTCCCGCGCCAGATTCTCCGGATATATCATCCACGGCGGTGAAGTAGTCGAACTCCTGGTTCAAGGCATTGACGGAGAGGGCATGGGCCACCTGTACGGCGGCCTGTACGTCCTCGAAGGCATCGGAGGTGGTCATACGGCCAAACATCGCCACATCCACCGAGCGCGGTAAGCTCGCGCCCAGTGAGCTGGTGATATCGGCGATTTTCATTTTTGCCCACTTCTTTTCTCCTTGCTCCCGATAGACCTCCAATAGCTTTTCGGCTATCGGGCGCACCTCGTTCTGCCCGATGAAGATCAACTGGCGAGTCTCCAGCACCTCATCTTCCTCGACCTTGCCCCGGCCCCGGCCGGATTCACTGCCGATCTCCGGTGTACGGATGACGATGTCCTCAATAATCTGCTCCTCGACATCCATCGCCTCCAGCGCCTCGCGGATCAGGCCCGGCAAGCGCTTGGTGCGCTTCGCCAGCAGATCATCCTCTTTGAATGCCGCGTCGAACGTGTCTGATAAGCGGATGCTGCGTTTGATGCATTGACTGGAGATGCGGCCCCGCAGCACCTCGCCAAAGTAAGCGCTCTTGGGCGATCCGGTGTCGTCTCGATTCAGGTTAGATGGCGCATAGTTTTGTAAAAGATGGATTTGTACTAACATTGAAATAGCCTCCTTAAAGGTGTTTGGATTAACTCAGGCGTTTAATTTAGCTTCCGACGTTGACTTTTTATAAGGCGCGAAATAGGATCGCGCCCAATTCTCTTGCACGTAACGTTTGGGATGATCCCAGGCCAGCAGATCCCGCAGTAGCTGCGGCCATTTGACGGCTACGCGCCGGCTATCCAAGTAACGGATGGCCTGTCGCAGCCGAAAACGGAGTTGTTCTTCGTTGGCGTCCAGCAGAACCTCTACCCGGCGGTCGAGACCGGGGTTTTCTTGGCGCTTGGAGTCACGCGCTCGATAGAGCGACGCGCCCAGGTTGCCTTCTCCTCCGCTCTCCGCCAGCGGGAAGAGGGTGGCAAGCATAAAGTAGGTCTCTTCTTGATATTTGGGTACACCGTAGGGGAGCGCGTGGAAGAAGAGGCCAAGCACGTTGCGTGATTCGGCCATAGTGCGTCCGGCGTTACGCTTGAGACGCGCTTTCTCGCCGGCGTCCAATCCTGCCAGGCGCTCGCAAAATTCAACAATTCGAGGGTCAAAATTCATTTCGCTCATAGGTCACTCCTTGTAGATTTCTAAAGCCTGTTTCCGTTTTTTCCCCAGCCGTGCGCGGCAGATTGCCTGACCCTGCACCCGCCGCTTGAGCGCCTCAGCGTTATTCCCTAGCGCTTCCGACGATTCCTTGAAAGCCCGGTTGCCCTCAGCGATGACCCGCTTGATCCAAGCGATGCGGGCCGCCTCGCGGTCGGCGGGGTCGGAGACCTGGAAGACAAATTCCCGGAAGGGCTCGGCCAACGCAGACCAGTAGGCGTCGGTCATACGACGACGCAGCGTCTCATAATGCTTGGTTTTACCGTCACCACCGAAGGTCTTGAGGAACGTGTACTTGATGATACCCGCGCAATCGGCGGCAAAGTCGAGGCCCTGGCGCACCTCGTCGCTGCCCTCAAAGTCGTGGATCAGAGAGGTCGGCACGTCGAACCCGGCGTCGATCCACTCGAAGACTTTCATCCGCATATCGGTGCGCATACCGATGCAACGGAAGGGTAACAGGTCGTAGGTGGGGCCGATGCCCAGTTCCCCTCGTTGGTAGAGCACCCTTGCCGGCAAGGTCTTTTGCTCATCGCTGCCCTCTTTCCGCATAGGCAGAAAGAGCGCGGCAAACTCACGCCACAGCGCTTTGCTCTCTTGCGGGCGAATGGGTATCAGACCTTTTTTGCCGATCACGTAAGCGGCAAAGGGATCGCGCCAGTCCATCGCCTTCTTGGGGCGACTCTCGCCCATCTTGTAGGTCATCTTGCGGACCCCCCAGGTATGCACTCGAGCGCAGCGGGTGCACGTCTCGGAAAGGGGCTCGGGATGCAGACGCACGCGGCGCGCAGGGAAGGTGAGGCTATGCAGATAGCCGACCGCTTGCACGATGGCCTTGCGTTCAACGATGGGTTCTCGTTTCCACCACACGCGATCCTCCTCCTGAGATGCAGCCTCTGGCTGATAATCGGGCAGGATCAATGACGCCGCCAAGCTCTCAAAAAGGGTGTCTCCGCCAGGGATGACGTAGATCGGCGGCACGCCATTGATCGAGGGCTTGATCCCCGCGCCACCGGAAGAGGCAAACGGGGGGATGGTGAGCAAACCCCGCGCCGCACAAACAGAGCAAAAAATCTGTTCTTCCGCTTCACCGTGGTGATAGTGAGTCACCGCGCTCCCGGCGGGCATCTGGGGCATCAGATAGGTGATCGTCTTGGCCCCTTTGCCGGACTCGAGCGCCAGATCGGCGCTTTGCATAAAGGGAGCGTCAGCGGAAAAAAGATCAAACCGGTCGGCGTACTGGGCACCAAAGTCGCTTACCCGCGTCCCCGCAAATTGGCCTGCATCCCATATATCGACCAGATCTTCCTCTTGTTGAGGATCGAAGATGTCCTGGACAATGGCTGTCAGCAAGCGATGAATACCTACAATCACCAGCGGCGATGGATCATATAAGGTGCGATATTCGTGGGCCTGTGATAACGCCATTTCCAGGCTTACATCCGCCAGTTCTCCATCGATTTGTTCTACTGTGATCCAAGGTTCCGTCCATAGATTAAATGAGGGTTCTGTCATAAGTTACTCCTTATTCACCTGCTTATCCTCTATTGGCATCTTCATAATATGTGATACTTCCTCAATCTTGATCTCGTTTCACCTCCTCACTTTCAGTTTCAATCTCAATCATTAGCCCCAAATCAGGGTCTAGCGTGACGATAATCCCTCTTTCTCCATTTGGCTTTTCAAATCTCGCTTGCCCCCCGGTGAGCCACAGGGGATAGTATCCCTTGAGCCGCGCTGAGTCGATGAAGAGTCTGGGAAGATCTTGCTGCCGTTTGAGGGCTTGAACAATTTCAGGGCGACTGACACGCAAGTGGTGGCGCAACAGGCGCAATTGCATTTGCCGATGAGCTGGGCGGCCCAAATCTACCTCGATCTCAGTGGATGCTAGACGTGCGCGCTCTTCTAGTTTCTCCAAAGGAATGAGATTGATGCTCTCGCGTCCCAGGCGAGTCTGTGCCACGATCCAAGCCGCGCCGGTCTCGTCTTCCGCGAACTGGAGTTCGGCAATGCGTCGTCCAAATGCCCGTCCCGTGTCTGGTTTGGGAATTAAACGTAACTCTGCTTCTTTTATATCATCCTTTCGCTTGCTCTGCAACTCGCACCAGAATTCATACAGCACATCGTGCGGTGTGACATCGTTGATTCCATAGACAGCTTCGACCAAGGAGCGATATGCATCGGGTAAGTGCAAAATATCGTCACGCAGTATAACATCACGAAGCACAGCCCAGGTCTGTTGCAAAATGAAGGTATCGTAGATCTTGGCATCGACGCCCAGATCTGGCAGGTCATTAGATGCGTCGGGCAGGTTGATCCATAGGGTAGCGTGCTCCGCATAAAGGGTTGGGCGCTCCCGCTCGTGGCGCTGCAATCGACCAGCCCGTTGCAAAAGCAGGTCGATGGGCGCCAGGTCCGATACCATCACGTCAAAGTCAAGATCGAGACTCTGCTCCAAGACCTGCGTGCCGACGACGATGCCTCGGGCGGGCCGGTTCTCATCGCCAGGACCATATTTATCGGTCAAGCGTTGCTCTCGAATTTGGCGTTCTACGAGGGGAAAGCGGGCGTGGAGCAGAGATAGATCTATGTTTTCTGGAGCCTGTACCCGCAAAGCGGAAAATATCTGTTGTGCCCGGGTGACGGTGTTGGTGATCCAGCACGCACACCCACCACCCCGTACCGCCTCCAGGAGCCACTGGGCTTTTTCGGCCGGCGCATCGTCATCAAAGTGAAGCATATTGAGGGCCAGGGATCGCGTCGGTTGGTAGGCTGGTGGATGTATGGCGTAGGGCGCTTGCCTGGGATGGAAGACCCACAGGCCCGGGTAGTCATCTCCGTTTGTGGTCGCTGTGTTTTTGGCGCCGTAAGCGTCAGCTAGTTTAGCCCGCTGCGCTTGGGGCAACGTCGCTGAGAGTAGAATCACCGATGAGCCTAAACTCGCAAGCCAATTGAGCAAGCGCTCGACAATGGTTGTCATATAGGTGTCGTAGGCGTGTACCTCGTCGAAGATAACCACCTTGCCTGCCAATCCCATCAGCCGCAGCGCAACGTGTTTTACGTTCAAGGCAGCCAGTTCAGCTTGATCCACCGTGCCCACGCCAAAGGGAGCCAGAATAGACCGTTTCTTAGAGGTAAACCATTGGATCATCGCTTGCCGGTCGCCAGGATCGTCGTTATCCAGAGCCTCGATGCGTAGATCGTCCTCCATCAGAAAAGCCTGACCGTGAATCAGTTTGATTTCGGCTGGCAGATTCAAGCGCTCGCGAAGATGTTTTTGTATCCGGATGAACATCTGGTTGCTGGTGGCGGTGGTAGGTAGCGCGTAATAGAGCTCATCCGTACCTCTCGCTCGCGCGATGCGATGGGCCAAGGCCAGTGCAGCTTCTGTCTTGCCTTCGCCTGTAGGCGCTTCGATGATCGCCAGGCAGGGGCTATCGAGTAGGTCGTCGGGGATGTTATCTACAGCGCCCTGCAGCGGGCGAGGCGGCTTTTTATCAGGAAAAAGTCCAGTAAAGGATACCGTGCTTTCGCTGATGACGGATTGTAAGAAAGCAGCTTCTTCCAGCGCTCTCTGCGCCCTGCTCCGGCTCTCGGAGACGTAGGTTTGTAGATCCATTTCAGGCGCGGGGGAGAAGTATCGCTCGTCGGAACCAATCCAATCACAGAGAATGATAAACCCTGCAAGCGCCATTATGGTCGGCGCCAGTTCAGACGGTGAGGGCAATTTGTAGAGAGTCGGCGGCAGAAAATGTTCGGCCAACGTCACAGCGGCATATTCGCGCAATTCTTGCCACAGGGATGGCTCATATCGTGCCAATTGTTTTTCCGTTTGACGAATGCGTTGTCGAGAATGAAAGTAACCGTGGTGTCCCCCAATGCTATCCCGGCAGGCTTGCATCAACACATCAGATACCTTGAGACAAGAAGGCAGCGCCCCCTCCAGAGCAGCTTGCCCTAGTAGAGAGTGATGGATTTTGAGATTGCCTCGCCAGCCCTCGAAAGGGAACCCTTCAGCTATCATCCGTTTTTGCTGGTCCGTTCTCTGAGATTGGAAAGCAGCGGACAGTTTACCGATATCGTGCATAGCCACGACGTAAGGCAACCACACACCTAGCGTCTCAGGGACAGCCCCAAGGATTGATGCCAGTGTTTTCCGCCATCTTGGTGAGGCAGGGGGTTGCAACAATGTCTCTGCAACGTGTCCTACATCCAGCATGTGGAAAAGCGCGGGATGAAAGTCAGCAGCATGCGATCCTGCTTTGCCCCAACAGCGCAACAGACGAGTGAGCTTGGCATTTGACGGCGACTCATTACCTTGGACAGCATATAGGCTCGCCAGTCGCCGCGTCTCCCCTAATATCCGATTGCGCAATTCCTCCGGCGCCAGCACCTCCACGTCCGCGCCCCAGCCGCGGATCCAAGGCATCATCTCCTGCGGTTCGGCCACCTTGGCACGCCAGACGATGCTCCCATCCGGTTGTTCCTCAATCTTCTCCGAACGATGCCACCGGGTCTCCTGCACGCGGCGGGCCACGCGGGGATGGAAACGCAGCATCACCGCCACCGGTTCCGCCTCGGTGTACCAGATGCCCCAGGCGTCCAC
>DAOTTX010000205.1:0-8091 GCA_034437515.1 Anaerolineae bacterium | reverse complement strand
GGACGCGCATCTTGCAGATTGACCCTGTGATTACACGATGCATCCGCTTTCGCTTTTGCCAGTTCTGACTTCAGCCGATCAAGATCACAGTCGTTGGCTTCAAAGCTGGCTTGCAGGTTCTTCACGATCTCCGGATTGTCGATGGTTTTCAGGTTATTCAGGATGGTCTGCTTGGCGCGTTCAGCCGCCCGAATATTCTGCTCGATACGGCGCACATCACCCTGGTCACTCTGCTGTGTGTTTTCCAGTGCCTTCTGCCATGTCTCGTCGTCGATGGTGGTTGCCTGCAATCGCTCAAGCAGTAAGTCATCGAGGTTCTTCAGGATCTTGCGTGGTGAACATAGGTTCTGTGCCAAAATTGGCAATATATGGTCAGTACTCCCCCATATTTACTGTTTTTTAGCCCTGATTTCACCGATTTTTCAATTTACCACGCGAAATCCCAAAAAGCCCTAAATATTTATTGAATTTCTTTCTTCCAAATAGTTTGTTCAAGTCTTTCAAAAATAATGATCATTTTCCATTAATTAATTCCGTAATATTTTGTTAACTTAACGGGATGTTCATCCCGGCCTCAGTAACATCCAGCCGTCGTTGAGGATTTTTTCGACGTACCAGCAGCAGTTACTCAAAAAACCCATATCACGACATCATCTCATTACACGCGAAGATTTGTGAATCCTAACCAGGTGCGTTATGCTGCCATAGGATATGTCCATAGAGGATAAAACGTTATGCGTCGATTAGTCGCGCTCATGTGTGTGCTCGTCATGCTGACAGCACCGATCGAGGCGCAACCACCGATTGAAGACAATTTCGGCACCGAGTTTTTCGTCACCTTTTTACCCAACATCCGGGAGTTGGGATTGGTGCCCGCACAGCAGGTACAGTTGACCGCGCCAGTCGCCACCACCGTGACGGTCGAATACCCGGTGACCGCGCCGGTGTTCGTGCAGGCGGTCGCGGTGACGCCCGGTGATGTCACCATTGTGGATTTGCCGGTTGAGGTCGAAAGCAATTGGACGCATGGCGTGGTCGCCAATAACGTCGTGCGCCTCTCCGCGCCGGATGAATTCGCGGTCTACACCAACAACCGCGTGCAGTTCTCCTCGGATGCGGCGCTGGCGCTGCCGGTCGATGTGCTCAACCAGGAATACATCGTGATGGATTACACGCCGACCGCCGCCGCCCAGTTCAACGTATTCGCCCCGTTTGATAACACCACGGTCACCATCACGCCAGCGGCGGCGCTGCGCGGCGGGGAACCGGCGGGTGTGCCGTTTCAGGTCACGCTGAATCGTGGCGAGGGCGTGATGTATCAATTCGCTGACCCGGTTGTGCCGCCGCCGGGCGCGTCACTCACCGGGACGATCATCCAGGCCGACCGTCCGGTGGGGGTGACGAACGGCAACTTCTGCGCGGAAGTGCCCACCGGCACCCGACGCTGTGACCATCTGTACGAGGTCGCGCCGCCGGTGCAAACCTGGGGTGATGACGTGCTGGCGTTCAACCTGTCGGGGCGTCCGGGCGGGACGATTTACCGGGTGGTCGCCGCCGAGGATGGCACGACCGTCACGCGCAACGGAGCGGTCATCGGCACGTTGAACCGGGGGCAGTTCCTCGAAACACCACCGCTTACCGACGGGCAGCGGTTCCAGGCCAACAACCCGATCCAGGTAGCGCAGTATATCACCGGCAGCGGCAGCCCCGGCGCGACCACTGGCGATCCGTCGATGGGTAATATGATCCCATTTGCGCAGTACGGCAACGCCTACACATTCTCGACGGTGGGCGGGGCGCAGTTTGCGACCAACTTCGTCACCATTATCACCGCCAACGCCGATGTCGGCACGCTCACGCTCGACGGTGCCGCCATCCCCGCCGCGCAGTTCGCACCGTTGAGCGCGGGCTTTTCCGTGACGATTCAGCCGATCACGTCGGGTGTGCATACGACCGCATCGACCAACCCGCACGGCATCACCGTGCAGGGGTACAATCAGGACGATTCGTATTTGTATCCCGGTGGGGCACGCTTCGAGGTGATTAATCAGGTGGATGATCTGCTGCCGCCGCTGGTGGATGTGACGATCCCGGCGTGCCCGGCGGTTGAACCGGTGACGGGCACCGCGACCGACAATCGCACCGACGACAGCGGCATTTTTGCGGTGACGTTGGACGCCACCGCCGTCAATCTGGTGCTGACCCCGACGGCCTTCACACCGGGTGACCCGGTGGTGACGTTCAGTGTCAGTCGTGCCGATCCGTCTATACCCGGTGGAGGTAATGTGCTCGTGCGGGATGGCAGCGGCAACACGACCGCGACGACGATCAGCATCGACGATGCGGTTTGTACGCCGCCGACCGCGACACCGCCGCCGACCGCGATCCTTACGCTGACTTCAACGCCGCCCGTGACGTTGACCCCACCACCGGGCGAGCCGACAATGGTCACCCCGGCAGGGCCGACATCAACGCCAGCGCGCGATGACGCCAACCTGACCGGTGCTGATGCTCCGCCACGTCCACCCGGCGATCTGCTCTCGGTGGCGGAACTCGACGCGCTGCGACTGCCCGCCACCGGTGAATCCCCCTGGTGGCGCGATTGGCTGCTGCTGGTCGCCGGGGGTGTGCTGGTGACGCTGGTCGGCGTCTTCTTGCGGCGCTAACGTTTAGAACGGCACCTCGTTGCTGACCAACCCGGTCAACAGGTCGATACAGGCTCGCACATCACGAGAATCGACCGTTTCGCTGGTGGTATGCACGTACCGGCACGGGATCGAGATACAGCCGCTCGGCACACCCGCACGCGCGGTCTGTACGGCGGCGGCGTCGGTCGTCCCGCCAGCGAGCAGTTCCCGCTGGTAGGGGATGCCGTCGGCCTCGGCCCGGTCAATCATCCACTGACGCACGGCTGGCGGCACCACCAGGCCGGGGTCGTGGATTTTGATCGCCGCGCCTTCACCCAGCTTGACCGCCATTTTGGGGCCGTGTGCCATATCGCCGGTGTTGGTCACGTCGAGCGCGATGGCGACGTGCGGGTCAACGCCGAAGCCTGCCGTCCGTGCGCCGCGCAAACCGACTTCTTCCTGTACGGTGAACACAAAGTAGACGGTGTTGGGTGTTTGTTTGTTGAGCTTGCGCATGGCTTCGATGGCGACCACACAGCCGATACGATCATCCATCGATTTGGCGACCAGCCGGTGACCGCGCTTCTCAAACTGCCGCCAGAACCCCGCCGGGCTGCCTTCCTCGACGGTCGTGCCGCCGTTGCCGTCATCGACATCGACGTAAAAATCATCGAGCTTATCACCGCCGCCTGAATGCACGCCGATCACGCCGGTGGTGCCGTCCTCAAAGCGGACGCGGTTGCCGTGTAGTGTGTCCTTGCGCAGGCCGCCGATCTGTGAGAAGCGCAGGTAGCCGCTTTTCTTCTCTCGGAAGGTCGCCATCAGGCCGATCTCGTCCATGTGCGCGGCGATCATAATTTTCTTGTCGCCATCACCGACCCGGCAGATCATGTTGCCCAGGCCGTCGATGGTGATCTCGTCGGCGAGGTCTTGCACTTCCTCACGGATGATCTCACGGATGTGATGCTCGTAGCCAGAGGGTCCCCAGGCTTCAGTGAGTTTTTTAATCAGTTCGTTCAAAATGGTCTCCTTTATGAGTTGATCGTACTCGGTTTATCGTTTTTAGTTTTGGTTTTTAGTCACCCCCTCCGCCGCGACGATGTCGCGCCACCTCCCCCAATCCGCTATGCGACTACATCGCACGCTACGCGGGAGGCAACAAGACGATGCACGTCAGGGCGGGAGGGTCATCACAAATCCAGGCGCATGTGCACTTCGGTGAAGCCATAGGGCGCATTGACCGTGCGGTCGTATTCTTCGAAGCCGCAGGTCTGATACAGACGCAGGGCGCTCGTCCAATCGGCGTTGGTTTCCACCAGCACCCGCTGATAGCCTTTCTCACGCGCCGCGTCGATCAACCGCTGGCTGATCGCCTGGCCCAGTCCGCGCCCTTGCTGTGATTTCGCAACGGACACACGCACGATCCAGGCGACTTCATCGCTGCCGTTTTCGTGGATCAACGCACCACAGCCGATGATTGTTCCGTCGTCATCTTCGACCACCAGAAACACCGCATCTTGATTGACGTAGTGCGCCTGGATGTCGCGGATGTCCGGGTTGGCGCTTTCATCCAGTTAGGACTTTCGCTCAGGATATTCACAAAGGGTTTTAACGGTTCAAAAATCAGAGATTTGAGCTTTTCTGAACCGTCCTGAGATTCTCAAGCGAAAGTCCTACCAGTGTGCCGAACCGCCCCGCTAGACCCGCGTTGATGAGCGCCTGCACCCGGCGCTGGTCACTTGCACGGAAGGATCGCATCGCCCACATGACTACTGCACCGGACGACGATAGACCGCTTGAATCTGGTGGCGGTCGTCGTCTTTGCGCTCGTCGAAAGCGACTTCTTGCAGGCCGTTGGCTGTGAACGCCGCCAATTCCCGGCGGGAAAGCGCCCAGGGGATGCCCTCTTTAGGCGCTTCGGGATCACGGGCGCGGCACATCACCAGCACGCGACCACCCGGTGCGACGAACCCGGCGATCTGCGCGATCACCTCAGCGGCGAGGGGGTGCGGTAGCGCCTGAATCGTGCGGATTTCCAGCACAAAGTCGAACGCGCCGCTCCAGGCTTGCGGTGGGTTGAGCAGGTCAGCGGCTTGATAGTCCACGTTTGTATCAGGGAACCGCTGCCGCGCCCAGTTGATCGCCGTTTCGGAGACGTCGAACGCGGTCACGTCAAAGCCACGCCCGGCGAGGGCTTCGGCGTCGTCCCCCAGCCCACAACCGATCACCAACGCCCGTTGACCGTCCCCCTGTGTTTGGTTGGCATCCAACCAGGTGGTGAGGTCGGGGTTTGGTGCCATAAACGCCCAGGGCACTTTCATCTGCCCCTCGGCGGCACGGGCGTAAAGCGGCTCGAACCAGCCAGCGGGGTTGTCATCGTTCCACGCCTCGCGGATCAACTTACTGACCTGTTCGCGGGTGTTGTTCTCGTCTGCCATGCTTAAAACTCCGGTGATTCGGTCGGTTGCAGTTGGTGTTCCCCGGCGCTGATTTCCAGCGCACTGAGGAAGGTCGTGCGGGTGATCTCCCCGGCGGCGAGGGCGGTCACGTCGTCGGCTTGCGCGATCACCAGTTCGATCTCGCTGGCGTCACCGTCGATCTCGACGGAGGGTAGCAGCGTGACCAGATCAACCGGCGGGGCGTCCTCGGCGGCGGCTATCGTCGCCGCCACCGCCCGGAACACGTCGAGCGTTTCCGCCCGGTAGCCGAACGGATCAACCTCGCGAGTCAGGTAGACCACGCTGAGCACATCGGTTTCGTCGTCGTCTAGCAGCAGTGTTTCCAGACGAACGGTAACGTCCTCATCCATGCCGGGGATGAACTGCACGGCTTTAGTCACGTTGGTGGTGAAGTCGTCGGTGTCGGTGTCCTGTGCGGCTGCTGGTAGTGATAGGAGCAGCAGGGTACAAACTAACAGTAAATGGCGCATGGTGTCCTCAAACTTACTTTACAGGCAACCTCACCCCACCTCGCTGTGCGAGACTCCCCTCTCCATCAAATGGCGAAGGGAAAGGCCAATCGCAAGATTGGGCAAGGGGCGAGGAAAAATCAACGTGCCAGCGTGTCAAACGTGATGTTGTGCAGCGCGGCCTGCACCAGCTTGAGCATGTCGTCGTAGTCCGTTTTGCTCATCAGCGCCGCCGGGCTGTGGATGTAACGACAGGGTACGGAGATCACCGCCGCCGGGATGCCGCTCTCGCTGATGTGGATGGCTCCCGCATCGGTGCCGCCGCCGAGTTGCGTCTTGAGTTGGTACGGGATGTCCTCAGCATCGGCGGTGCCGCGCAAGAACTTGAGCAGGCGCGGGTCGGTAATCATGCTGCGATCCATCACCGTGAGCGCGGGGCCGTGCCCGACCTTCGTCGTCGGGTTCACCTCGTCCTCGTCATCGGGGTCGGCGGTGGGGTTGGGCAGGTCGTGCGCGGTGGTGCCTTCCAGCACGAACGCCACATCTGGTTTAAGGCGCTGCGCCGCCACCCGCGCCCCACGTAGACCGACTTCCTCCTGTACGGTGAACGCTGCCAGCACATCGACCGGGTACGGGCCGCCCTGCAAAATATCGACCAGCAGCGAACAGCCCACACGATCATCGAAGGCTTTGCCACGCAGCATCGTTTCACCGATCTCGGCGAAGTGACTATCAAACGCGATGCGCTCCCCGTGCTTGATTTTGCCGCTGGCGGCGTCTTTACTCGTCACGCCGATGTCGATGCGCAGGCTGTCGATCTTCTTGACGTTCTGCTCACGGTTCTGGTGGATGGGCGTCCAGATGATCACACCAGGGGTCATGTCGTCACCGATTTTGACGCGCAAACCCGGCAGGATGCGGTCGTCAATCCCGCCGATGTTGGTAAAACGGATCAGGCCGTTGCTATCGAAGCCGGTGACCATAAAGCCGATCTCGTCCATGTGCGCGGCGAGCATCACACGCGGCAGGTTCTCGCCGGTGCCTTTCTTGACCGCCAATATGCTGCCCATCGGGTCGATCTTGATCTCGTCGGCGTGCCCGGTGATCGCGTCGAGGATCAAATCGCGCACGGCCTCTTCTTTGCCGGAAATGCCGACCGCTTCGGAAAGTTCTTTCAGGATCATGTTATATCCCCTTCACTTCGACCTGACGGTCGTTCCAGTCGATGGTCTGCATGAAGTCGGCGTCCAGTTCGCTGATGAACAACGCCAGCAGACGACCGGTACGGTCGATGTCGTCCATGTCGAGTGTTTCGACCGGCGAATGCATGTTACGCAGCGGGATGCTCAGCAGCAGCGTGGGTACCCCCTCGCGGGAAACCTGGATCGCCCAGGCATCGGTGCCGCTGGGGCCGGGCAGCGGATCGTCCTGGGTTTTGATCTCGTGGCGTTTCGCCGTCTTGAGCAGTTGTTCACGCAGCTTCTCGTGGAAGTTGGGGCCGATGCCGACCGATGGCCCCCCGTTGAGGCTGCTGGCATCGTCGGTGCTGACGCCGGGCTGGTCGGCGAAGGTGACGTCGAGCGCGATGGCGACATCGGGCTGGATGTGATAGGCGGCGGTCTTCGCGCCGTGTAAGCCGGTTTCTTCCTGCACGGTCGCCGCCGCGTAGACGTCCCAGTGGTGGCGCATGGTTTGTAGATAGTGCAGGCACGAGGTCACCGCCGCGACACAGGCGCGGTCGTCCATCGCCTTCGCCGCGAGGCGCTTGCCTTGCAGTTCCAGCAGCGGCACATCGACGGTAATCAGGTCACCGATGCTGACCAGCTCATGTACTTCTTCCGGCGGCAAGCCGACGTCGATAATCAACTCGTCGAACTTAGGATACTTCTTGCGGGCATCCGCGCTGAGCAGATGCGGTGGCACCGCCGCGACCACCCCCGGCAGCGGACGCTTGCCGTGTACCATGACGGTCTGCGACAGCATGACACGGTTGTCCACGCCGCTGATGCGATGCACATAGACGAAGCCGTCCACCACATCGCGCACCATCATGCCGATTTCGTCCATGTGGGCGGCAAGCATGATCTTCCGTGCCGGTTCGACCGGATCGGTGGCGCGTTTAACCCCGATCAAGCTGCCCAGGCCGTCCTGCTCGGTCTCATCGACGATGCCCTGCCACGCCTCGTGGATAATCTCACGGACTGGCCCTTCGTAGCCGGAGGGCGCGTGCGCTTCGACCAGGGATTTGAGATGTGCTTTCAGATCGAACAAATAATTTTCTCCTGTCGAATGCTGTAATTTTCTTCATTGTACCAACAGATCGGCAACCTGCCACCTATATAGTGCCGCGCACAGGCGCAGTTGAGCGGCGTTCCGCCCACCACAGCCTCGCTGATGGCAATATCGCCGTCCGGTGTAGAAAGGGCGCGAGTGTGAGGGATGAAGGCTAAGAAGCTGTTTGAAAAGCCCTCACCCTGTTTCCCTCTCCCCAGGGAGAGGGACTTGAGAACGATTTTCTCCCCTTCTCCCAGCGAAGCGTTGGGGAGAAGGGGTCGG
>DAOTTX010000204.1:0-4389 GCA_034437515.1 Anaerolineae bacterium | reverse complement strand
GAAAACATCAGAATTAGCGTGAAAAGTTGGCTTATAAGAGGTCATAAAGTGTCAAATTTTCGCTAAAATCGCCATTTTTCGACCATCTTGAATTTTGGCGAAGGTATTGCAGAAAGTAAAGAGATAAGTTTTTCTTTATATGTCCCATTGTATTTTGTTAGATCTTCCTGCGGATACTCTAGGTCAAGAGGTAACTGCCGCATAGCCTATCCTGAATTGTTTACGAAAATTTGAGCTAGACCATGAGCTTATCATAAAGCAATTCCTGGCTCAACTCCGGTAGGACGGTATAGCGGCTTTCCAGCGTCAATGAGGCCGCTGTGATGCCCAGGCGCATGGCCTCATCGACTGGCACGCCATTAAGCAAACCGAAAATCGCTGCACCGCTAAAGGCATCGCCTGCACCGGTCGTATCGATAACTTTGGTATTCACCGCACGGATGAAGCCCGAACCGCCGCTGTGCGCGTAGGCCAGACCCCGCCCGCCCATCGTCACGACGGCATACTCCACCCCCATCGTGACCAGCGTCCGGGCGATTTCCGAGGCACTCTCGCGATCCGTCGCCTGCTCCGCGATGCCGCACAGCGAGTGCGTTTCCGAAGCATTCGGGACGACCATGTAAAGCTGATTGATGTAGGCACACAATTTGCCGGCGAGAACGGGTGTGGTCGGGTCTGCGACGACGCGCACCTGATAGCGTGAGGCCATCTCAAAGCAGGTCGCCAGCGCGTCGGCTGTCAACGTCGCATCAAGCACGAGCAAAGCAGCATCTTCAAACAGATACTCATGCTCGATAAGATAATCAGAATCGACGTTATTGATGATCTCGAAATCGCTGACCGCGACATGCAACTGACCATCAGGATACAGCAGCGCCATGTAAGTGCCGGTCCGTCCACTGGGGATGTAGCGAGCGAAGTTACAGTCAATGCCGATACGCTCACAGGCACGGATAACGCGCCGACCTGCGGCGTCTTTGCCGACCGCCGTCAACAGCACGGTTGGCACTTCGAGACGGGCGAGGTTCTCCGCAATGTTGCGTGCAACACCACCGACACTGTTACGTACTTGCCCCAGGTTGGGCGTCCCCCAGTGAACTGCTTCCCAGGGTAAGCCTTTCACATCCACCCCGGCAGATCCGATGACCAGCACATAGCCCTCATCCATACCACAAACTCCGCATAATTTCAGAACGTCACTTAGATTGTAGCGTAGAACCGACCGACTCCAAACGAAAAGGCGAAGCCCGTATCGACTTCGCCTCTGTTGTTTCGCCTACAGCGTGGCGAACTACGCACGTTCAGTCAGTGCGACACTCAGCTCAACACTTTGCTTACCGTCACGTAGCACCGTCAAGGTGACCGTATCGCCAGGGCGGGTACTGCTCGCCAGATAAGCGATCAGGTCTTCCATGCTGCTAACCGCTGCCCCATTGATGGCGGTGATAATATCCACCGCGAGGATGTCGCCGTTTTCGGTCGCTTCCAGGTTCATCAGGCCGGCCTGTGCTGCCGGGCCGCCCTCGACCGTCTGACCGACCACGATGCCGCGTGTGTTGTTAGGCAGACCCAGCGACTCAATGACGGGCAGAGACACATTGCCGCCGGAGATACCGATGTAGCTATAACGAACCTCGCCCTTGTCGATCAATTCACGAGTGACACGCTGCGTCAGGTTAGCAGGCACCGCAAAGCCGATGCCGGAACTACTGCGCGACCCACTAAGAATCTGTGAGTTCACACCGACGACCTGACCCGCCATATTAAGCAGCGGGCCGCCACTGTTGCCGGGGTTGATAGAGGCATCGGTCTGCACAACACCACCGATACTGAACTGTCCCAACCCCTGAATGGTGCGATCCAACGCGCTGATGATACCGCTGGTCAGCGTCCAACGCTGCCCGAAGGGACTACCGATTGCAAAGACCTCTTCACCGACGGTGAGCGCGTTCGCATCGGCAAAAGTCACCGGTGATAGACGATCTGCCGGGAGTTCTACCTTGATAACAGCGATGTCGCTGTCGGGGTCAAGCCCGACGATTTCCGCACGAACCAGCGTGCCGTCGAAGAATTCGACCTGAATCTCCGTTGCACCATCGACGACGTGATGATTCGTGATAATGTGGCCTTGCCGGTCAAAGACGAAGCCAGAACCAGCCCCCCCGCCCTCGTTGGTGAGCACGCTAATCGCCACGACGGACGGGCTGACCTGTTCGTACAACTGCGCGAGCGACAATTCACCGGCGGGTTGCGTCTGCGCCGGTTGTGATTCCAATATCGGGTTCATACCGACCGTCTGGGTTGCGTCTTCCCCAGCGAATACATTAACCGCACCAAATGCCAACACGACGAGCGCCGCTAGCATGAGGATAACTGTCATGGATGTTCTACGTTTCATTTGGACACGAGTCTCCATAGCTTGTGATTATTTTCTCGAATATACTTCTATAGAGTACGTGCCAAATGCTAAAAAATTCTGACCACGTTGCAAATTTTGTGTAAACCACTATCAGAATTACGTAAAATCTGCGCTCATCGCTTCGACTTCGGCGGCGGCCTTTTCGTCCCCGGCTTTGCGGAAGGCGGCGGCACTGCCCGTGAAATGTGCCCGTGCTTCATCAGCCTTGCCGTGTTTTTGCGCGATCTGCCCCATACCGCGCAGCGCACAGCCCAAACACATAGCGTCATCGACCTTATTCGCGTAGTCGAGCGCCTGCTGCATTAACATCTGTGCGGATGTCATCTGCCCCTGCAAGTAGTTCACAAAGCCGCGCTCGTAATAATTGGCGGAAGATCCCACCATATCGTCAGGCAAATGCTGGTGACGCAAACGACATTCACGTTGAAACAACTCAATTGCGTCGCCATATCGTTCCGCCAGCCGAGCGACCATCCCCAATTGATGCATACAGATCGCCTCAGCGCGATGATCGGCGCGGGTGTTCGCCAATGCCCACAACTGGCGATAGATGTCCTGTGCCCGGTCATAGTCACCACACTGCGCATAGACGAAACCAAGCATATGCTGTGCGCTGCGTGCCTCGTCGGACTCCGGTTCAGCGGCGTTGAGTAGTTGTTTATAGAGCCGTTCTGCGGTCACATAATCACCGTTATCAAAGGCTTCAAAAGCGGCCTGTTTTGTATCTGTCATAATTTCACCACCTGACGTAAACGTTGTTCGAGTTCACCGAGCATCGCCGCCGTTGCACCCCATATCTTATGCTCATCGACGGTGTAAAACGGGATCTCCACGCGGATGCCGTTGAACATACGATGCTCGTATCCTTTAAAAGAATCATCAATTAAATCCGCCAGCCGAAAACCAAACACCTGCGCCACTTCCGCCGGGTTAGGGCGAAAGTCGGGCTTGTGCGCCACCACCCCCACATAGGAATAGACGTTGTAATGGCTCGGCGGAATGTAAAAAGGCGTTAGCTGACCGATCACATCGATCTCATCGCAAATGTCGAGTTCTTCGCAGGTCTCGCGCAGGGCGGTGTGGACGAACGAGTCATCATCCGGGTCACGCCGCCCACCGGGGAAGCTGACCTGTCCGCTGTGTCCGCGTAGATCTTCCGTGCGCCGGGTCAACGTGATGTGCAGTTCGTTCACATCAGGATAGATTAACGCCAATACCCCCGCTTCCTTCGGCGGAATACCCTTGTTTTGCTCCAACATACTGCGTGGTTTAGGGGCCATGTGTGGATCATTGTATTCAAAGGTGCTGAGGGTGAACGCCCGCCGCACCTGCTCTGTTGTGATCTGTGTCATCTACGTATCCTGTGTTCTGCCATTGACGCCAAATCAATTGTAAACCATATCCCCTGCGCGATGCACGCCTGTAATTCCTTGTAATACAATGACAATATGAAACCTTTTCACGAGAAACTTGAAGGTGGTGGGCTTTGGACGAGTGTACACATGTCGCGGTTGATGCCATAAACATAGTTGACTACTTTTCAGTCTGCTTTATCGCCTGGACTTACGCGCTCCAGGATGGTTTTGGTGCGCTGTTCACCCTGACACCAATCGATGGTCATCGTCCGCTACACGGCAGCCGGATCGCTCCAACGCGCTTTAAGGCTGTGGCTCAACTAAGGGCGTTCCAGAAAAAGAAAAGTAACTACTCAGCTAGGGACGAAGGGGTGTCCAAGCAGGGCATGATGTAAGGCATGGATCGCCCGTTGCCCCTGTTTACGAGCGGTCGAAATATAAGCGCGCAGATCGCAGAACATCTCCGCGCCGTGTTGTGTGCGGAACGTCCCCGAAAACTTCTGCTTAACCTTCATCATGCGCACGTCACGCTCTGCCAGATTATTATCAAAAGGCACTCGAAAATCAGAGATGAACGTCAGTGTTTCCCGTTGATATTTTTGCAGGCGGTCTAGC
>DAOTTX010000203.1:0-3567 GCA_034437515.1 Anaerolineae bacterium | reverse complement strand
GCGTGGCCTGGTCATGCCGCCACAGCGCAACCGGCTCGTCCCGCCAGACGACGGCCACCTCACGTGATGCGCCCAGCTTGGTCAGATCACGCTTGATGAGACCGATTTTGGGGATGCCCGCGCCGACCCGTGCCGCTTTATCCATAAAAGCTTTCATCTGCTCAGAACGCTACAACTCAAGAGAATTTAAAGGCTTTTGATTTAGGGGATGTGGCACGGGCATTTACCCGTCTCAACCCCGCTGATTTCGTTCGTCCTGAAGCTGCACCAACCGACGAGACATCCGATGACGATGCCTCCGAGGATTAGGTGCGGCTTCTTTTCATATATAAGGAGCAAGACAGTGGCAAAGCGCAAAAACAGCAAGCAGTCGGATACCACCATTCAACCGGGCGACACGCTCACGGTCGGACTGGACATCGGCTACGGTGTCGTCAAAGCCGTGACCGATCATGCCGCCATCGCTTTTCCGTCGGTCATGGGTCACGCCCATGAGATCAAGTTCCAGCAAGACACCATCCAGCAGAAGTACCCCGGCGACCAGATCACGGACACCGAGGGCAAGTGGTTTGTGGGCGATCTGGCAATGGCACAAGTTCCTGCTGGTGAGCTATTGAGGCTACGCGGACGCACCGCCAACGAGAAAACGATGGGCAACGCCTTCCGTCTGCGTCTGGCAAAGGTCGCGGTCGGCAAACTGGTGCAAGGGGTGTGGGGGCGGGATGCCGTTCATCTACGGCTGGCGGTTGGGCTGCCCGTGGACGTGTGACGTGAAAGCGTTTTGAGTGACTGTTCAGCGTCGCAAGATGACTGAACCTGCTGTTCCACCAGCAGTACCCTATGCGGTCGGCGGTGAGGTAACGAACCGTCCAGTAGCCCGCTGACAATGTACCCACAGTCGCAAGACTGCTATCCGAGCCGTGAGGCGGAGATAGAACGGCAAGCATCATGCGGTGAGGGGCTAGGGTCGGATGGTATGGCGAGCAGATGCGAATGCGCGTAAGCATCGTCAGCAGAACAGGAGCCAAAGATGCTGTCAGGCTCCGTCCCAAAACGGGAACGTGGTATGGCGCGGGGACTGTCTACTTCCCCGCCGTGGACGACAAGCCCACCGGTGTAGAGCGTGCGCCTAACCCATCTAGTCACTCATAACGAACACGGTAAGCCCGTTGTTTTCCCGTGCAAACGGGTAGGAAGCCGTAAGGCGAACCGAAGAAACAGCGGGTAAAGGATGAGGGAAAAAGCGAAGGCCGTTCTGTAATGGAGCGGATAGGGATTGCACCCCATCGAAGATGGGCAACATCATCCCACGCGAAAGCGGGCAGACTTCCCTCGGGTCTTCACTCACGAGAGAGTTTGACAAACAGATCAAGGAGACAAAGCAGATGACGGTAGCTAAAACTACTGGTGCGGTTTCCCACCCGGCGATGGGCTGGCACAGCATTGACTGGCACAAAGCCCATCGTGAGGTGCGTCGGCTTCAAGCGCGTATCGTGAAGGCAACTCAGGAAGGCAGATGGGGCAAGGTGAAAGCCTTGCAACGTCTGCTAACCCGCTCGCACAGTGCCAAAGTGCTGGCAGTGAAGCGAGTGACAGAAAATGACGGCAAGAAAACACCCGGTGTGGACGGCGAAGTCTGGGACACACCCCAGAAGAAATGGCAAGGGGTACAGGAACTGACGCAGCGTGGCTACCGTCCACAACCGCTGCGACGGATCTACATCCCGAAATCCAGCAACCCGAAGGAAAAACGCCCTCTGGGCATCCCAACCATGAAAGACCGAGCGATGCAAGCGTTGTATCTGCTGGCACTTGAACCGGTCGCAGAAACAAGGGCTGACCCGCACTCCTACGGCTTCCGCAAAGACCGCGCTTGCCGGGACGCGATTGAGCAATGCTTTCGCGTTCTGGCGGGCAGGCGGATGGCAACATGGGTGATGGAAGGTGACATCAAGGCATGCTTTGACAGCATCAGTCATGAGTGGTTACTGGCAAACATTCCGCTGGAGAAAGACATCCTGCGGAAGTGGTTGCAAGCGGGCTACATGGAAAAGGGTCAACTGTTCCCCACCGAGGATGGTACACCGCAAGGAGGCATCATCTCTCCGGTACTGGCAAACATGGCACTGGATGGACTGGAAACAGCCATCCGCGCCGCCTTCCCCAAGAATACCGAATGGGGACGCAGAGCCAAAGTCAATCTCGTGCGCTACGCGGATGACTTCATCATCACAGGCGAGACGAAAGACTTGCTTGAAACGCGAGTCAAACCGCTGGTGGAAGCGTTTCTCGCGGAACGAGGGCTGCTGCTCTCGCCGCAGAAAACGCTCATCACGCACATTGACGAAGGCTTCGATTTTCTGGGTCAGAATGTGCGTAAGTACGATGGCAAATTGCTCATCAAACCGTCGCCACGCAGTATCCAGAAATTCATCACGCGGGTACGTGATCTCATCCGAGATAACCGTTCTGCCACCGCAGGCAAACTGATTGTGCAACTCAATCCCATCCTGCGCGGCTGGGCCAACTACCACCGCCATGTGGTCAGTAAAGCCATCTTCTTTCAACTGCACCACGAGATCGTGGTTGCACTCTGGCGCTGGGCGAAACGTCGCCACCGCAACAAAGGCAAGCGATGGATCAAGCCCAAGTATTTCAAACGGGTCGGCTACGACAACTGGGTCTTCTATGGTGAAGATCGTGGCAAGGAACGTCATCTCTACAACATTGGCAAACTGCCCATCAAACGCCATATCCCCATCAAGGTTGAAGCCAATCCGTTTGACCCGGAATGGGAAGCATACTTTGAAATGCGCCTCAGCCAGCACATGACAGAGACGTTGACCGGACGTAAGCAACTGCTGCGTCTCTGGCACGACCAGAACGGCATTTGCCCGGTCTGTCAGCAGAAGATCACGACGGAAACAGGATGGCACAACCATCATATCGAACCGCGTGTACTGGGTGGAGCGGACACCGATGACAATCGCGTCCTGCTCCATCCCAACTGTCATCGGCTGGTACACAACCGTCATTTACATGTTGATAAACCGCGTCTTCGTCAGAAGGCGTTACAGGAGGCTTGAGCCGTATGAATGGAAACGTTCACGTACGGTTCTTAGGGGAGGGGTGGCGTGGCAACACCTACCCTTTACCCGACCACATGCGGGACGCTGACGAACTCAAGGAAGCACTGCACGGGCAGCACCTCATCCAGACGGATGCCTGCGAAGTGATCGCCAATGTCACCGAGGTTATGGTGATGCCGCAAGCATATGGCGCGATCTGTGTGCCGTCTAACGGCGTGAGTGACTGCGTGTAGAACACGCCGCAGGTTGGAGAAGAACACCTGCGAGGTCATCCGACTAACCGAAAGGGGAAACCTGACACGGGAACATCGCATGTCGGAAACGGGGCGAACTGCGAAGTCGTTTAGCAGAGTTTGAGCCTCTAGACGGCGTTGTTGAATGAACAGGGAAAAACGGGTAAACTGGGCACAGGGCAGACAAGAAGGAAAAGTCGATGAGCAAGAAAGCCGTTTACCGTCCGCGTAACTGGAAAGCCTAT
>DAOTTX010000202.1:0-1619 GCA_034437515.1 Anaerolineae bacterium | reverse complement strand
GGCGCAGGTCGACCGCGCCGAGGAATTGCGGGAGAAGTGGGGCGTAAGCGACGGCGACCTGTGGCGCTTAGGTGACCACCGACTTGTGTGTGGCGACTGCACGGACGCGGCAGTGGTGGCGCGGGTGATGGATGGGGAGAAGATTGTTGACTTGTCTGTACTTGATCCGCCATACGAGATAGATGCAGAGATTCAAGCCAGCATCGTGCTCGACAGTTTGTCTTTTAGTAAGACGGTTGCGCTTTTTGGGGGGATAACCGAGCTTTACAACGTCCTAAAAAAGACACCCAAGCCATTTTATGATTATGCCTGGCACCAGGTTGGCTTTGGCGTGGAGCTTGGTTCTATGCAACCTATCCGTCATCATAGGACAGTCATAGTGTGGCTCGGCGATATTGACTATGACATTAGAAGTCTCGATGACGGCATAGACGCTGGTTTCACGTGTTGGAGCAGCCACATTATTGCACCACGACCAACGGGTGGTGATCGTATTCATAAGATGCAAAAGAGCTTGGATGGATATAGATACCTTGTTGCCTTCAACTCAATAAAAGATGGCAACGTCTACGATCCGTTCATTGGTTCTGGAACAACGATGGTTGCGTGTGAACAACTTGGGCGTCGGTGCTACGGCATTGAGATCGACCCATCGACCATTGCTCTATGTCTGCAACGGTTAGCCGATATGGGCCTGGAACCTCACCTGGTAGATGTGCAATGAGATCGTCTTTTAGGAGATAGTGTTGGTTAAGCGATTCGCACAACTCAATCGCCCGCAATCCGAAATCTTGCCAGTCGAACCGACTGGCGAGCGCGTGGTGATTGAGCACGCCAATCTTGAACAGATCGACGAAGGCGTGTGTTTTTCTGACTATCTCGATTGCGCTATCGGGATTCAGCACCGGCTCGAGGCTAACCCACGTCGGGATTCCAGCCTCGTGGAACTTGCGGATCGTCTCAATCCGGTCTGCTGGCAACGCAGCGCCCGGCTCCCACTTTTGAGAGTGCTCGTCGGAGAGCAACGTCATCGTCGTGGCGAATGCGTCCCGTTCAGTGAATATATCGAGATCGCGAAGGGCCCGGCTTCCGCCCTTCGTGAGAACCTGGACGTTGTACCCGCCACCGTGCAGCACCTCGATGACCTGGCGAGTAAGGCAATGCTCTTCGTCAAGGGGCTGGTACGGATCGGTCGTAAAACTGAGCATCACACGCTGACCGTTGCCCGGATTGCGCCGAACGTCGTTGCGCAATTTGCGCACAACGTCCTTGCGCGGTTTCGGGCAAGCGTGGAAGTCCTGACGTGCTGTCTTGGAGAATTTCCACGGCGGTATTGTTGGAACGTAGCAATACCGGCATCCGTGAGCGCATCCACCGTAATGATTGACGGCCAGCGGGGCGTACTCTCTGGCACGCCCTTTCGGAGTATACAGAATTGACATCGTTTCTCCTTTCTAATTGTTATCGTATGAGCTATTATATCATAATTTAGTCTCCTTGTCAAGCGATGGAATAGGGTATACATAGGAAGGTTATTGTGAGGCAACCGCAGACGACCGGACAACTCATAGACACCGCCGAGCGCCGGGCCTTCGTGCTCAAGCTGCGCAAGGCGGGCG
>DAOTTX010000201.1:0-1752 GCA_034437515.1 Anaerolineae bacterium | reverse complement strand
CCGGCGAACATGCTCGGTAGCTCCTCCGGATCGGTCGTCTCGGTGATCGCCATGCTTCCATAGCCGCCTCCCCCACCGCTGACCATCGCGCTAATGAATGACGCCATGAATTGAAGCAGGTCGAGTGCCTTACCGGTCTGTTCTTGCACCGCGTGGACCGCCAACAGCATCCCGACCAACACATGCTTGAGCTTGCGCTGACTGGCGAGCTGCTGCGCGACTCTCCACGCTTTGGCTTGACCGTCGTCGTCCAGGTCGAATACCAGCAGGTACGATCCCGACTTAGCCTGTCCGTTGGGCGGCTTTTGCGCGTTTCTGGCTGCCATGTTTAGTCGTTCTCCATCGGCGGGAAAATGTCCTTCACCGGCAGCTTAAAGCCAGGTAGAATATCTTCCACAGTTAATACCCCGCTTTCATCAAATTCGCTGGCGGGTTCCCCATGTCGATGAATTTCTACTCGACGGGTTTTCGGATTAACAATCCATACAACAACTTGTGATGCCAGATAGCTCGACAACTTCAAACGTAATGTGCGTTGTTCTTCGGCATTATCCGGGTCAGAAATAACCTCAACGACTAATTCGGGCGGATTCGGATTATAGCCCTGATTAGGTAATCTCGGCTGACGTTCGTATGAGATAAAAGCCACATCTGGCGCATAACGTTCCCCACCAACAATATACCCCCCTGCTTCCCCTGTCAGGTGACCCAAGTCATTCGATTTCAAATAAATATAAATCTCACCGGAGATATTACCTGCAATTTTCGATACATATGGGTTTGATGGCACTTCAATGATTTCCCCGTTGATCCACTCAAACGTTTTATCCTGATTTTCGGGACGACCCGCAAAGGCTTCAAAAGCAGCAACGGTTATAGATTGCTTCGGTTGTATCACCATCTTGATTTACCTCACTTATCACCTAAAGTCATTATAACACTGAGATTTACCGTGTCACTTTGCGGTGAATTTTCTTGTTGCTGGCGCTCATCGGCAGCGCACCGTAAGCGTTTAGCTCCCATAACGGAATCCCCTTCAGGTGATCGACCGTATCCGGGTGTAGAATATGTTTGGTCGGATACTGCTTCTTAATCTCCGGCAGAATGTACACCCAACCGCCTCCCGCCAACAGAATAGTATCCGCCCCCTGCTGGAAACTGCGTTCGAGTTTTTCCTCAACGATATAACGCGCATAGCGGGCGCTGGTCAACTCAAAAATGGCCTGCAAATCCAAAATGCGTCCGTTGAGCTTGACGCGAGCGTACTTGTTCCGCATTTTGCCGAGTGACCAATCCCGCAGCCAGGCATCCACCTGAACCGGCTTCATGCGCGGAATCGACTCCCCCGCCTTGGTGAACTGGTCGCGGATGTAGTCCATGACCGGCTCGATCATCTGCCGCAGCACCCCGGCGTCGCGGTCGGTGGCAAAGGCCATGCTTTCCGCGTCTAGCTTGCCGTTGCGAACGACGTAGGTGTCGTAGGTGCCGTGTCCGGCGTCGTGGATGTGAACTTGTCCGGTTAGCAGGTCGTCGCGACCATCCGCCGACGGAATCAATACATCGTTACCGTTGGCGTCATACGCATAGGCACTGAATGCCCCGACCCCCTCCGGCACGACAATCACCTTGTCGATTTTGAAGGTGCGCGGCTGCTTGTCGTAGCTCATCTGGATCGTCCAAGTGCCGGATTTGTCCTTGGCCTCGCCGTATTTCAGATTCTTCTTGATGGTCTTGGCGACCGTGTTGACCAGT
>DAOTTX010000200.1:0-36527 GCA_034437515.1 Anaerolineae bacterium | reverse complement strand
CGGCTGAGTGAGCCGTTGTTCGGATTGCGTTGTCAAGGTGTTTAGCTGCGGTGAGTTATCCTCATCCGAGGCTGCGAAAGCATAACAAAACCCCTCTTCATCGTCAAGGGGGGTTCATGGAAATCGGGTAGATTGTGGGAAAAACTTGGTTATTGTGGGGTTTTTGGCGCGTTTTCATCGTCTTCTGAGTAAGTCGATTTCAAAAATGAGTAGAATTCGCCGTCCTCTTCGTCCGTCTCATCAGCATTTTCGACATCAGCATTTTCTTCGACCGGCGAGACATCGGCAGGTGGCGCATCGTCTTTGATGACCGGTTCGGTCTTCGGCTTAGGTTCTACGACGGGTTCTTCTTCTTCTTTTGCTTCAGGCGCTTCTTTCGCTTCGGGCGCTTCCATCACCTGCGACGGCTCCGGCGGTTTTGATCGTCCAAACCGGCGCTGCGTTGGCTTGACCGGCTCGGTTTTATCCGTCGTTACTTCCTCCACCGGCGGGGCGGGTGCGGCAGCAGCGTCCGCAAACGCGATTGATACCCGTGGACGGTCGGCGAATTTCACACCGAGCTGGCGCTGTACAACTTTTTCCAGCGATTTGATGACCTCACGTTGCTTATCCGGCAGGCTGACCGCATCACGCACGTTGACTTTGAGGTCAATAAGAGCTTTGCCTTTGACCACCTGGAGATCGAGTGTCGCCTGTTCGACGCCATCAATCTTGTTGACCGCCGCAAGGATGTGCTTTTCCGCCGATTCACGGTCTAGCACGGTGATAACACTGCCCGGCCCGCCTTTGACCAACAGCCCGTTCAGTTCGCTGCCATCATCATCGAAAAATTCTTGATAGGTGATGAACGCGGCAATCGCGTAGACCACGAGCAGCACCGCGATCCGAATAAATATCGAAATACTCTCGATAAACTCACTGATTTCGCCCGGTGCCAGCAATACGATGGTGGTCAGCACCACCGCGACGAGAAACATCAAACCGAGCAGAATGCGTTTGACGGTCTCCCGAACGTTGGCGAGTAGATTTCGTATGCGTCTTAGCATGGTGTTTTCCTAGCCTGTGTAACGAACAATCATCACCGTAATATCGTCAAAAGGCGGCTCACCGTCGCAAAACGCCTCAACATCTTCCATCAACAGTTCAAGTAATTCATGCGCACTGCGCCCCGCGCCGCTTTCCAGCACGCCAGCGAGACGCGCCTCACCGTAGGGGTCGCCCTGCGGATTTTCGGCATCGGTGACGCCATCGGTGTAGTAGACGATCACGTCGCCCGGTTCGAGCTGCACTTCAAGCTCACTCAATGGATTATCGGGGAACCAACCAATCGCCCGCCCGCCGATGGGGAACATCTCGACGGATTGATCCGCATGGCGATAGAGCAGCGGCGGATTGTGCCCCGCGTTGACGTGGTAGCTGCGCCCATCTTCATAGAAGTGGCTGTGGTACACCGTGACGAACATGCCGCTTTCGGCGTCTTCGAGGATAAGATCGTTCGTCCGCCCGATAGTTTCTACCGGAGATAGGCCAGCGTGCGCGTGGCTGCGGATCATGGTGCGGGCAACCGCCATAAACAATGCCGCGCCCGCCCCCTTGTCGGAGACATCCGCCATCACCGCGCCAAAGCGATCATCACCAAGCGCAAAAGCGTCGTAAAAGTCACCGCCGGTTTCACGAGCGGCCTGCCACAATGGGACGATCTCGTAACCGGGCAGGTCTGGCATATGGCGGGGCAGTAGCGACTCTTGAATATCCGCCGCCATTTGCAGTTCTTTTTCCATACGGCCTTTTTCCACCGCGACGGTGTAGAGTCGGGCGTTTTCCACCGCGACCCCGGCTTGCCCCGCCACCAGACTGAGCAGATCACGATCCGCCGGGCTGAACGTCCCCGCACGCATGGCGGTGTCTACGTAAACCACACCGACCAGACGATCCTGCACGACCATCGGCGCACACAAGATCGCCCGTAACCCGCGCATGATGATGCTCTGCCCAGCCTGATAGCGCGTGTCGAATTGGGCGTTGTTGGTCAGCAGCGGTTGACGGGTGTTGACCACCTCTTTAACGATGGTCGTGCTGTAGCCTTCGTTATCGAGGGTTTCGCTATCCAACCCTTTGACGACCAACGTGTGCAGTTCACCGGTTTCGTCATCCGCAATCATTAGAAAGCCGCGTTGTGCTTTGGTCACTTCCATGACAGATTCCATGACGCTGTTCAAGACCTCGTCAAAGTCGAGGCTGGAGTTAATCTGTCCGGTGATTTTATACAAGGTCAGCAGATGATCCGGGCTGAGATTTTGAGCGGGTTGGTCGGTCATGGACGAAAACCTTTGTCTTCTACGGTTACGTATCACTCTCATTATACAAGGATGGGGTGGATCGGACTAGCAAGTGGTCTGATATAATTGATCGCATTCATCGAAGTGAGCTTTAAAAGGGCAAATCTATGGAAAAAGCACTGGATTACGCACAGCAAAACGCGATCGAATTTCGCCAACAACTTCATGATTTACTGCACATTCCAAGCGTCAGCACCACGCCAGAACGCGCCGGTGCCGTCCGTGAGGCGGCGACTTGGTTAGCGGATAACATGCGGCGCAGCGGCATCGAAAACGTCGCCGTGATGGACACCGAAGGGTACCCGGTGGTCTATGGGGATTGGCTGCACGCCGGGGACGACGCGCCGACCGTGCTGGTCTATGGGCATTACGACGTTCAACCGGCGGATGCCGCTGACGGCTGGACGAGCGATCCGTTTGGGCCGATCGAGCGTGACGGCAAAATTTACGCACGCGGCGCGTCCGACGATAAAGGCCAGATGTTCATCCACATTAAAGCGGTCGAATCGGTCTTGCAGGCTCACGGCACCCTGCCGGTCAACATCAAGTTCATCTTTGAGGGCGAAGAAGAGATCGGCTCGCCTCATCTGTCCCCCTTCATTGAAGCACATCAAGAGATGCTCAAAGCCGATGTGATCGTCATCTCGGATACCGCGATTGTCTCCGAAGAGCAACCCTCGGTGATCTACGCGCTGCGCGGTCTGGTCGCGCTTGAGGTGGTCGTACAGGGGCCGCACCGTGACCTGCACAGCGGCGCGTTCGGCGGGGCGGTACACAATCCGCTGCAAGCCCTCGCGGAAATCGTCGCCAACTTGCACGACGACAACGGCACCGTCAGCGTGCCCGGTTTCTATGATGACGTGCGCACCCTGACGGAAGATGAACGCGCCGAACTCGCCAAAACCAACTGGACAAACGACGAATGGCAACAGACGACCGGCGTGCCGCGTGTGTGGGGCGAAAGTGAATTTACCATCCGGGAGCGCATCGGCGCACGCCCCACGTTAGAAATCAACGGCATGGCGGGTGGCTTCTACGGCGAAGGTGTCAAGACTGTGCTGCCGGCAAAAGCCATCGCTAAGATTACCTGCCGCCTCGTCGCTGACCAGAAGCCGCAGCAGGTCTTCGACAGCGTCAACGCCTATATTCAAGCTATCGCCCCGCCGACCGTGCAGGTTGAGGTGAAGCAACTCAAGGGCAGCGGCGAACCGGCACTCATCGACATGGACACCCCGGCGATGCAAGCGGTCATCGACGCCTATACTAAAGGGTGGGGGCGTGCGCCGGTTTTCCTGCGTGAGGGCGGCAGCATCCCGATTGTAACGGTGTTCCAGCGCATCCTGAAAGCACCGGTGCTGATGATGGGCTTCGGCCTCAATACCGACAACATCCACGGCCCCGACGAACACTTTACGATCAGCATGTTCCATAAGGGAATTGATACCGCCATCCACTTTTTGAACGAGATCGCCCGTTAGCAACGAGATGGGACTACGAACAAGTTGTCAGAGGCTTGACAGTTGCAAATTTGCAACGACTCACGTGTCAAAGCTGCCCCTCACCCCCTGCGACATGCGTCGCTGTCCCCCTCTCCCCTTGTGGGAGAGGGACGGGAGGGTGAGGGGAAAACAGGCGATTACCTGATTGTTTTTATCGAACATAGGCAAATTTGCCTGAAATACACGACTCACTGACAGGTCGTTCGTACACCCGTGGCTACTTTACGTTTTAGAAAAACTGGTGCTGGTTTGAACTGGACTTTATCCATTCTTGAGCAGGAAGGTTCACAATAGGTCAAAAAGAAATTTCGACCCTTTCCCTGAAACATTAACATTTCTTGTGACCCATAGAAACCTCACATTTTCGTAATTGGATAAAGTCGAGTTGAATGTCGCGGAAATAATGCGAAAAACCGTGTTGAACTCGCCAGATTGGGTATAAAGTGGCGATTATTAACTGATTTCCCCCCTTAAAACTGCCAAGAACCTGATTGTCCTCAAATGGGCAAAATACAAAGTAGCCACACCCAAACGATTTCTACACCTTATACGCGGAAACCAGACTGTCGTTTCAAATTAAATCCAAGTATTTAAAATTTGTCAAATGACAAAATAAACTTTTACGGTCGCAAGGCACGCCGTGACCGCAAATCTGTTGTAGGATAAGACTGTCTATCGATTGATACAGAAAACAAAGCCAACCATGTACAATAACTTTTACGAAAAACGCCAGGCTGCACAAACACTCAAAACCGATATTATGGGTCGGTGGATCGAAGCCCAATGGCTGCCTGATCGTGCTAATCAAAACCTCTACAACTTACTCACCGCGAATTCCTGTGCGCATCAGGTGGTGCTGCGCCGCTTTGAGCAGGAAAAGCCGCTGAAAGATGCGTACACCTTCGTCGGGCACGAACGCCTGGCCTGTGATGCGCTGGTGAATTTCAACACACACGCTTACAACGGGGTGGTGACCTACCATACCGGTGCGTTCCGCTACACGTTCAAGGCCATCGACGGTGATGAGACGGTCGAAGTGCTGGTCATGTCGGCCTATTACACCGACGAGGGCGATCTGGTGACGGTGGCGTGCCTGCCGGTCGAGTTTACCGAGGTGTGGTCGGTCTTCATCGAAGAATGTGACCGCCTCATCCGTTCGTTGGAGCCGACGCGCAAGGTGATCGTCATCGGCGGGCATTCGTCCTCGTTTGAGCCGACCGTCGATTGGGAAGACATCATCCTGCCCAGCCAGCTCAAAGAAGACCTGCTCGAAGACGTCGAGTCGTTTTTCGTCAAAGGTATTGATGTCTACCAACGGCTGAAGCTCAAGCCGTTCCGTAAACTGCTGCTAGCGGGTGTGCCCGGCACCGGCAAGACCATGCTGTGTAATGCGTTGGCGAAGTGGGCGCTCGACCGTGAATATCTGGTCGTGTACGTTTCCAGCGCGGATCGCAGCGGGCCGACCTTTGACAAGATCGAATACGCGCTTTCGGTCGCGTCGGATAGCAACCTGCCCACGCTCATCATCCTTGAAGAGATGGACGCCTACCTGCACGATGAGCAGAAGGCGCTTGTGCTCAACGTGCTTGATGGCGCGGAGTCAGCGATGAACGATAAAGGCTCATTGCTGGTGGCGACGACCAACTATCCGGAGTCCATCGACGAGCGTGTGCTCAAGCGGCCCGGTCGTTTGGATCGCATCTTCATCATCCCCGAAGTGCGCACTGAAAACGACGCCGAGAAGATGCTGCACCAGTATCTCGGCGATATGTGGCAGGACGAGCACCGCGCCATCGCGGAGAAGCTGGTCGGCTATCCTGGTGCGTTCGTGCGTGAGGTCGCCATCTACGCGCTGACGCACGTCGCCTATGATGACCTGAACGAACTCACCTTCGACATGCTGGAACGTTCCTACGAACGTCTGCGCGACCAGATCGACGCCCGCGACGACTTCCTGACACGTTCCGCGTCGAAGAAGCAGAGCTTCTTGCAGAAGCTAAATGCGTCCTGATTGAGTTGTAAGTGATGAGTGCCGAGGGCCTCCGGCGACCCGAGCCCCGTCCACTAAAGGGACAGGTACGGTGTTGATCTGTGGTGATCTATCGTTATGCGTTACCGATTCCCACTCACGCAGATCGTAGCCGCCCGTTTTTCAACCAGTGGCGCGTTGAACATCTCCAGGCTGATTTATTAGAGATTGTCTTATTCGTGCATTTTGCGGATTTATGGGTGAACGTCCCCCGGCCAACCGTCTACGAGGGCGAGGGGGATGGGAGCCGATGCAGCGCCCGGCGGTTACACCGTTTCGACGGCCCGATCTTCCCGAACGTAATTGAGCGCGGTCTCCATGGTGTTGAAGAACGGTAGCCCCTCACCGTTAAACGCCTGCTTGCGCAGAATATCGGTGTAGAGTCGTGAGGTCTTGGCGTTGCCGACGAAGATCGGCACGAAGCGCGGATCGGTCGATGATGCTGGCACATCCGCACGGACGACGTTCGCAATAGCCAGGATCTCCGTCAGCGAGATTTCCGCCTCGGTGATGTCCGTGATGCGATAGATTTTATGCTCGACGCCTTCGGTCAACCGCGCACATTCACGGATAATAGTGTTAATGTCTTTGGACGTGATTTGTCCATTCATCTGAACCTGGATAATGGGTTCACCAGGTATTTGTTGTACATTGACAGGCATAAGTATCCCTCCTGTGACCGGAATCATCCGGTAACTGATGGTTGTTGAGTCTTTCAAAGTAAAAGACCACAAAAATAAGTTTAACAATTCAGGGGGAAATAAATGTTTTACTATCTTGATCGTTCATATGCAGTATATAACAATTCTACGTGATTATAGATGAAGAAACACTAAACACCATCAATGCCTAGCGCCGTGAAAAGGGCTTTCGCCTCGGCATCATGGCGGTCTCGCGCGGCCTCGCTCTCGCTATGATGGCTCAGTTCCAGGTGGGCATAGGCCGCCGCAACCATGTTATCCTGCTGGCTGGCGGCTTCTAAACTGCGCCCCCATAATTTGAACGCCTGCTTGTGTTTGCCAAGCAACCAGGCTCGTTTCCCTTGCCACAGATACGTCAGAGGCCAGCCGATAGGGAAAGTCTTGGAGTAGGTGACCAGCGCCTCCAACGCGGCGGCGCTGGCTTTCTGCGCTTTGGTGCCATATTCGGACGGGCTGTTTTCCCACAGGTTGAGCGTCATCCCGGCGATGCCACTGATCGCGGGCAGCGCGGAGTACGAGGTCGGCACGGTGGTCAGCAGGTCAAGCGCGATCTGTGCGTGTGCCAGCGCCGGTTCAGGGTTGGCCCGGTCAGCGCGGAGTTCGGCGAGCGCCAGCACCGCATAACCAATGATCTGCAAGCCCTGGTCTTCACTGTTGACGAACAACGGATACGCCTGCTGGATGCGCTGGAGTGCGGTTTCGTTCTGATTTAGCATCACGTAGGCCGCCGCCTGCCATACCAGGGCGGAGCCTTGCATCTGCGCATCGCTCCGGCTTCGGGCGGATGCTAACACGATCTGGTTGACCTCAAGTACCGCGGCGAAATAACCGCGAATCGCGTGCATATGCCCGATGGACGTGAGCGCCTGCTCTTGCCGTTTGCTATGGCGCAGTTGCGCGAACAACTCGGCGCTGGCTTGCAGTTGCGTCTGGGCACGTTCCCAATCGCCACGCCCGGCGCGGTAAACCCCGCTGACAAGCATGACCTCGGCCTGGGTTGCGGCGTCTTCTAGCCTGCCGCTCACATCGAGCGCCCGTTGTTCGTAGGTGCGTGCCATCCAATCGAAAGGGGTGTTGACGGTCGCGCCCAGGCACATATTGATGTAACCGCGTGCCAGCTCCGGTGAGGGGCCGGCCTTCTCCGCGAGGTGGAGCGCCCGCAGCGCCGCATGGACGCCCGGCAGCGACTGGTTGCCATAATAATAAATCTCCGCGAGCCGAGAGTAAATATCAGCGGCCTGGCGTATGATGTCGTGCTGCGTGTCGGGGCGTCGGCGACCGGGCAAGCCGAACAAGCGTAGGCCGCCTTTTAGAAGTTGTGCGGAAAGCGCAAGTGTGAGCGTCCCCGCGCTGTCCGGTTCCGGGTAACCCAGCAGGTGCAGCGCCCGTAGAAATGCGGTGCGTCCCTGTGTGAGATCACCGATATTGAGATACGCCTGCCCAAGCCGCCGCTGGATACTGGCACGCTCGACCACGTTGATGATCTGCTCATCGTAGAGTTCTAGCGCCCGTAAGAGCAGCGTGATCGCCTCCTGATAAGCGCCGTTGCGCAGGGCTTGTTCCCCGGCGGCGATGCTGTACTGCCGTTCCTTGATGCGCTCCCCGGCCTGCGCCCAATGGTAGGCCAACGCCGGCACCTGAGCATCGCGTGCCTCCGGTGTCGTGCCGTAGACCTTCTCAATTGCGCGGGCCACATCCGTGTGGATTTCACGTCGTTGGGCACGGGTCAGGTCATCCAGCAGGGACTCGCGCAGCGTATCATGGGCGAAGCGCCAATGCGCCCCGGTGCCGCCGGTATCGCCCACATCGAGCACAGCGGCATCAGAACAGGCGATCAGCCAGTGTTCCAGGTCGGCATCGGGGGCGATCTCACGCAGCAGGTCGAGGTCGATCTCACGTCCGACCACCGCTGCGACCCGCAGCAACCGGTAATCCTCGCGTGTGACCAGATTCAAGCGCCGCTGGACGACCTGCCGCATCCCACCGGCGAAGACCTGCTGCGGCAGCGTCATCGTGCCGATGTAATCCAGCCGTCCGGCTTCCTCCGCCAGCACGCGCACCACCTCGACGAGAAAGAAGACGTTGCCCTGTGTTTCCCGACGCAGCAGGTCGAGCACTTCCGGGCGGGTGCCGCTCGCGCCCAGCATGGATTGACTCAGCGCGGCGATGCTGGCATCCCCTAACCGTTGCAGTGTCATGGTCTGCATCGCTGGCAATTGTTCGGGCAGGGCGGGGGTGTCGTCGTCGCGGAAGGTGGCGACGACCAACAACGGCAACCCGCTGACGATCTGGTTGAGCCGGTTCAAAAGACGGAGTTCCTCACCGCCGCCCCAATGCAGGTCTTCCAACACCAGCATGTGCGGACGACCGTCATGCACACGCTGGAACAACTCGACGATCAGTGATTGCAACCGGGAGCGCATCGCGTCCGGTTCAAGTTCTGCGACCGTCCCCGGTTGCACACCCGTCAACCGGGCGATGTTCGGCACAATCGGCTGGAGGATACCCGCTTCTACCGGAGTGAGCGTGGCGTTCAGGCATAGCCAGCGCACCACCCCCCGCCACATCTGATAGGCCTTGCCGGTTTCACTGATGGCCCGCCCACGCAACACGGTGACACCGCGCACCAGTGCGATACTGCGTAGTTCATCGACCAGGCGTGATTTGCCGATGCCGCTCTCCCCGCCGATCAGCCAACTCGCGCCGCTGCCATGTTCGGCGTCCGCCAGTACACCGGTCAGGTGGGCGAACTCGTCATCACGCCCGACGAACTGCGCGGCCTGCAAGAAACTCTCACGGATGGCGACCGTCTCCACCGGGATAGGCCGGTTGATGGCTTCACTCAGCGCGGCGATGACCGTTTCAGCGTCGTTGTAACGTTCATAGGCGGGTTTCGCCAGCAGCCGCTCGGCAATGTAGCTGATCTCCGGTCGGCAGTCCATCCGGCTCATGTCGGGTGTCATCTCAAAGATGTTCTGGACGAGCATACCGGGGTTGTCCGTTTCCAGTGGATGCTGACCCGCGAACAACTCATAGAGCATCACACCGACCGCGTACAGGTCGGAGACCTCACTCGCCGGGATGCCACGCAGCGTTTCCGGGGACATATAAGCCAGCGTCCCCGCCGGGGGCAGGTCATTTTCTTGATCGAGCCGTGTCGAAAGACCGAAATCCAGCAGCTTGACCTGACCATCAGCCACCAGCACGTTATTCGGCTTGAGGTCACGGTGGATGATGCCGCGCCGGTGCAGGTAAACCAACGCCTGCAACATCTGTACGACCAGATGCACCTTGCCTTCCGGTGGTAGGGGCTGCCCCGCGTCGAGGATCGTAGTGTCGGTTTCGAGCAAGTCCATCGTGAAATAGGGTTGCCGCCCCGCGCTGTCAAAGCCGTAATCCAGCACACTGATGATATTCGGGTGACGCAGGGAAGATAACAGACGGAATTCCTGTGCCATCGCCATACGGAACTCATCCCCAATGGTCGAGTCGTCCGTCGCCCCGGTAACGGAGACCGTCTCCGGAGCCAACATGCGTTTGAGCGCGAGGTGCTGGTTGTTCAGCCGGTCATGAGCCTGGTAGACGATACTCATACCACCACGTCCGATCTCCTCGATGAGTCGGTAACGCCGGTCAATCGTGAGAGGATCCTGTAATGTCTTACGCTCTAGTTTTGAACCCATGCACTCGTCCTATGCTTGTCTTTTGTAACCTGATATACGATTTGACAACGCAAATTCTATGTTAGCTGTAATGCTACCTTTCCTATCATAGCCGATTTTTAGGAATTCTTTGGTAAAAATTCATAAGTTTATTGCTTAATTTGGCTATAACAATTAGATTTTTGTGCTAAACTAATAGCATCATAGAGATAACAATCGCGTAATCTGCAACGAGGGACACTGTGTTTCAGGCACATACAAACTTATTTAAAATATTACTAACGACCGTTTTTAGTCTGACATTATTTCTTGTAACGATCTCTTTCACACAAGCACAGGACGCCGACGACCGCCGTTTCGTTCCCGTGACTTATACCGCCGCGACTCTTGACGCTGGCCCCGACCAACCCGAACTCACGCGCATCGGTCAGATCGCCGGTGTGGAGGCCGCGCTGGAAGGTCGCAGTGGTGCTTTTGAGATCACACGCCCCGGCGCGAGTTTCGTCAAAGTGCATTTTGCACACATGCAACTTGCCGAGGGCGACACGGTGACCGTCGCTAACCCCGCTGGCAGCGAGGTCTATACCTACCCCGGCGCGGCTTTCACCACCGACCGCAACCCCGGCTTCTGGGCGATGTCGATCAGCGGTGATCGCGCAATTGTGCGGCTGCACAGCGCCAATGGTGGATCGCGGGTCGTCGTGGATGGCTTCACCCATGGCCTCAATGTGAACTTCGACACGCAGAGCCGCCCTTTTGGTGATTTTAGCGAATTGCAATCCACCTGCGGTGCAAATGAGCGCGTCGATGTGGCCTGCTATCGGGAAAGCCACCCGGAACACTTCGCCAACACCGCACCGGTCGCGCTGCTGATCGTCGAGAGCGGTCAATGGGTGTGTACCGGCTGGCGTGTCGGCCCGAACAATCATATGCTGACCAACCAGCACTGCATCGAAGAACAGGCGCAACTCCCCACGACGGAAATCTGGTTCAACTACCAGCGCGAACAATCGATGTGCAGCGCCATTGGCCACTCAAATGATTCGCTGCCGACCACCAACGTGACCAAAGTCACCGGGCAAACACTCATCGACAGTGACTTTACACTGGATTATTCGCTGTTCTCACTGATGCCGGAGAGCTTCGCACAGGTCGCGCCGTTCGGTTATCTACGGCTTGACCCCCGTGACCCCGAACCCGGCGAGGCCATCTACATCCCGCAGCACGGCGGCGGAGAGCCGAAGCAGTTCGGCATCAACAGCGATCAGGACGCGGGCGGGGTGTGCCGCATCAACGACATTGTTATGAACGGACGTACCGACAAGGTCGCCTACTTCTGTGACACGACCGGCGGTAGTTCCGGTTCGCCGGTCATCTCCGCACAGACGCACGGCGTCATCGCCTTACACAATTGGGGCACGGGCGTCTTCGATGACAACACCTGCCGGGCAAGCGGTTTTGCCAATTCCGGCATCAAGATCAGCGAACTCTGGCCCCGGCTGCAAGGGTATCTACAAGCCCCGGCCCCCACCGGCCTGCGTACCAGCCTCAACGGTAGCGGGGAGATGCGCCTGCAATGGGCGCAACCGGCAATGGCGACGTGGTATCAAGTTTACGTCTACGATGGCAACCGCGCCGCCCACGATGATTGGTATGACAACAACGTCATCTGCGCGGACGGTGTGTGTAGCCTCGACGTGGCGCTGGTCAGCGGTCAATATCAGTGGTGGGTGCAAAGCTGGAACGACATCGGCCCTGAAGGTCAATGGAGCGGCGAAAATCAGTTCACAATGGTAGCCGGTTTGACCGTCCCGCCGCAGGTCAACATCACCGGGCCAGCCGCCACCGTCACCGAGACGCTGCAACCCACCTACGAATGGGCGGCCTCTAGCGCGGCGTGGTATCACATCTGGGTCGGCACGACCGCCGGTGAGACCGCACTGCAAACGTGGGTCGCCGCTGAGGAGATGTGTGCTGGTGGTGTTTGCCAGTACACGCCGGAAATCACCCTGAAGAACAACACCGCCTATGAGATCTGGATGCAAAGCTGGAATATGGCGGGCCTCGGTCCCTGGAACAGCGTGGGGATGCAGGGGCAGTTCCAGACCGCGCTGGTGCCCCCGGCAGCAATCGACCGGTTGGCACCGCTACAGGGCAGCACGGTCGGGCGCGGCTACCCGGCCTTCCAGTGGACGCCGGACGAGAACGCCGACTGGTATCACCTGTGGATCGGCGTCACCGAACCCACCGCCAGCACCCACATCGACGTGTGGGTTTCCGCGGAAGACGCCAACTGTGACAGCGGTACCTGCCAGTACAGCCCGGAAGCGGGACTACCGGCAGGCATCTATAACTGGTACATGGAATCCTGGGGGTGGGGCGGCTTTGGCCCCTGGAATGATACCGATTATACGTTTACGATCACAGGCTGATCGCTATTCCCTCATTCTACCCGTGTGCTGGTCTGTGCGACGATGTCCGTGCCCGGTGACCAGTTCCCGGCGAGATCGACCGCCCAGGCCGCGAATTCGTAGCTGCTGCCGCTAGTGCCGTTATATTCCGCGCTGGTGGCGTCTGTTTCCAACCAGGGGAGCCACGTCCCGCCATCCACCCGCACCCAGATCAAATACCGGTCGATGCCGCTGTCGTCCCGGCCTGACCACGCGACGGTAAAGGTCGCCTCACTGACCGGGGGCAGCGGCGTGACGGTCGCGCTGGGTGCTTGTGCATCCCGTAGGGGGTCAACCGTCGGGCGTGGACGTGGTGTGGTCGGCGTACTATCGGCGGCGGCCTCGGTTGGCACGGGTTCGACGTTCCCGGCGTCGAGGTCAACCAGCACATCCTGCGTGTTACCACCCACCGTTTCGATCAAAATGTGCGGGGAACCACCAATCGCCGGGCCAGCTTGCGGACTGTTGCTCATGTCCACGTCATCCAGCGCGGGCGGCAGATCAATCATGTAAACGCCGTTCTCATCCGGGGTGATGACAGCGGTGTTATCGAGCGAAAGCAGACGACCGTCCAACCCGACCGCCGACCATGCCAGCGCCGCCGCTTCGGTGGTGCCGTTCCACATCACGGTGATGCGTTCGTTGGTCGTCGGGCGGTCAAAGGTGAGCGTCACGAAGCGCCGGTCTTCAAAGACGCGCTCGCCGTTGGTGAATTCGACCGTGCCGAACACCTCCGCCAATAGACGGAAGGCGCGTGTTACCGGGCGTGGCGTATCCGGTTGGGGATGCTGGCTGAAGCACACCGCGCCGGTCACGTTGCGATACATGCCGAAAGCGTCCCCGGCACACAGCACCCCATCACGGCAGAGTTCGCCGTTGTGCGGGCTGAAGTTCGTCCCGGCGGGTTGGTCACCGCAATCGTCGTAAAGCTGGTGATAAAAGACTTTCTCCGCGCCTTCTTCCCATGCGAACACCGCACTCTGGATCAAAAACCACGCCTGCTGATCGAGCGTACCGCGACTGGGGCTGGCGGCATCCCACACCGGGCCGGGGTAATCGTCCCAGACGGGCAGGCCGGTTTCATTCAACCAGATCGGCTTATCCAATCCATAGGCGATGAGTGTCTGCCGCACGTAAAGTGTGAGCCAGCCGCTGCGCCAGGGATCACCGTAGTTATGCACGCCGACGATGTCAAAGTACCAGTTATTTTCCTCTCGCAGTGGGTCGTTAATCAGGATCGCCAGCACTTGCGCCAGCCAATTTTCCGGTGTGGGGTAGAGCAAACCGCCGAACATCACCTGTGCTTCGGGGTCGATCCACTTGACGACGATGTAGGACGTTTTCAGCAACCGGGCGTAGTCGTTAAAGCTGCCCTGCCAGAACGTCGAGAAATCCGGCTCGTTCCAGACTTCCCACACACGGATACCGGTGTCGTTGGGCAGATCCCCCGCCTGTGCCAGCGTGCCGCCCGGTCGGTAGCGTTCGACCGTTTGCGCGACGTAGTTTACCCAGGGGTTATCAGGGTTGAGTGTTTTACCTTCGCCGGGACGGTCGCTGCCATCAGCGAAGATCGGCTCACTGATGCCGGTGATGCGGGCCTCATCGACGTAAAAGCTCGGTCTGCCGATCAAGATTGCGTTGACCTGCAACCCATAGAACAGGTCGGCGCGCACCTGACGGTCGTAGTCGTCCCATGTCCATTGGCCCGGTTCAGTCTCGATACGATCCCAATAGATGGGCCAGCGGTTCCAGCCTGCGCCCAACAGCAGCGCCCGGCGGTAACGTTCCGCCGAGGTGATCTCCGTCGAGGTGGAGATATGCGCGATGCCGAGGCGATCAGCCCGGATGTAGTCGTCGGTTTGGGTGCTGGCAGGCACCATATGCAGCAGCGCCAGCAGCAGAAAGAGCGGTAAGAGTCGTCTCATCGTCGTTAGATCTCGTTGCTATAGGAACCGCCCATTATCTTAACACCAACCGCGAAAATTGGCGATTAAAGAACGGTCGTAATTCGTAGTGCAATCTGGCCTGCTGCCCCTACATGCAGACCATTCTAATGGGTTTGTCCATAAGAGTCGTCCGGGTTGCCTCTGCGCCGGATGTTGATCCGCACGTTAATCTGGTAGACGTTGATCTGCTGCAAAATCAGCGTTGCGGGGGCGGGTTCCGGTTCTGCTTCGACAATTTGCGTTTCTGGTTCAGCGGATTTACGCCGGTCGAGCAGAGTTTCGACTAGCTTCTTCCCCGCCCAGATCAGCGATGCGGTGCCGGCAACGGGCAGCGCGAGTTTGGCGAGGGCTTGCGTCGCCGGGGTGATGGCATTGTTGGCATGGACGACGACACTACGCGGATGATCGTCACGTTCGGACATGGGTGTTGCCTTTACACTGGCGGATGATCGGAGTAACGCTTTCGTAGGGGTAAATGTCCCTACGAAAGCTATTGTATCACTACTGCTAACCCGCCGTACACCAATCCGCATCGCAGAAGGGCGTGTACGTTCCGGCGGTCACATCGGGTAAGTCGTCGAATGTGTCTCGATCCACCGATGTGGTCTGATAATCCACAAAGACTTCGAAGCCGTCACCACGAATCAACATCATCGCGCTGAACTGCGCATAGCTACGGGCGACCGGCTCAAACGTGGTTTCCAACGGCACCACACCGACTCGCTGCCCCGCGCCGCGATCCAGGAACGCGACCGCGAAGTCCTCGGTGATCTCCGCTTGGTTGCCGCCGGGGGTCTGGACGGTCAAGCCGCCCCCCTCAACGGGGTTCGACAGATAATTGACCTCCATGAACACACTGACCTGCTGCGCGGCCTGCTGGCAGAAATCCGGCGCATTGGGGTCAATTTGCAGTGTGAACACGCCGTTAAGTTCTAAGAGGCTGATCGTCGCCTGTGTCACCCGGTCACAGCGTAAAATCGGTTCACCGCCGATCCATCCGGTGGGGCGATCTGCCCCCAGCGTGGCATCCGCCAGTAGTTCGATGTCGTGGCGCAGGTCACGGGCGACCGCGTAAGGCGTGCTGGGCACGATGCCGAACCAGCCAGCCGGGCGGCCAGCGGTGGCTTCCGCCAGCCGTTCGAGGTCAAGCCGGATGAGCACGCCGAGTTCGGAGTTTGCCGGGTCTGCGATGCCCGTCCATCCTTCGGGACGCTCGGTGCCGAGTGCCGCCGTCGCCAGCAGATCAATGTCGTTGCGAGCGTTCAGCGCCAGTTCTAGCGCAATCTCCGCTGGCGTCGGTGGGGCGGGGGTCGGCTCCGGTGTGATCTCCGGTTGGGCGGTCACTTCGGGCTGTGGGGTGATCTCCGGTTGCAAGGGATCGGGTGTGGGCTGCTGCCCGAAGGGGGGGGCTTCACCGCCGGGGGGCGGCTGGTCGTTGAAGCCGGGCGGCTGGTTGTTGCCGATGGGCGGCTGGTTAGGATTGCCCGGTACTTCCTCGGTGGCAACGGGCGGCGGCTGCGCCCAGGCCGGGGAGTCGCCTTGCCGGGTTAAGAACAAGACCGCCAGGATCAACGCCGTGACGCTCATCGTCATCAGGGTGGGTAGCGTGGTTTTACGCATTAGGTGCTCCTTATGATCGTCATACACACTGTGTCGATTATAGGCCACCTTATCACCCTGAACCGTAAAGCGTTGTTAAAATCGTGACATTGATGGGGTTCTACCGGGCAGGATACATAGCTAAAAATTCATCAAGTCGGATATTCGTATCCAACCAATGCCTTGATCTATACGATTGAAACGCAAAACACGCGCGGTAATACGCTCTGCCGCCGTTCGAGTGGCGATGATACCCGTTTTCGTCAAACGCGGATTTTCAGCCGACGCACGGAAGTAGATGGTCGGCAAAGTATTCTCTTGCTCGCAATCCTTCCAACACGAACTATACCGTCGTGTTGAAACGCTTATCGACCGTATCCCGCAGGATGGCGGCGATGGTGTGCAGCGGCAGCTTGTCAAACTTGGTGAAGCGGATGCAACTCTTACCGCAGTTGAGGCCGCCGAGGTCGTCCCGGTGTGCCTCCACCACGTCCATATCCATGTACAGACTCATGTAATTTTTCTGTGAGGCGATCCCGCAGACCGATTCATCCGCGACGAAGTAATGCGGCATCCCATATTGTAACTGCTCGGTCACATCGGGGAGTTGTTCGAGCAGAAAATGTCTTAGCCGCATGAGGTCATCTTGTTGCTTGGGGTTCTTCAAGTTGCCGAAGTAACGCTCAACCATCTCGTTCATGGTGGTGCTCCTCTTCAGTTTGTGATACTTTCATTGTAGCAGATTATTTGTTCTGGCAACGTTAAAAAATCAGACTGCACAACCACACCGCTTGCCGTTACCATGTGCTTTTGCGGAGGTATCATGCGAAATCACACGATTCTTTTTCTCGTCATAATTGTGCTGGTGGCGTATGCGCTGCGTCTCTATCACCTGGATGCCGTGCCTCTGCGTGGTGACGAAGCCTACACCGCCATCCACTGGACGCAGACACCGTTCTCGTCCCCCTGGCTGGCACTCATCGAGTACGAACCGAATCCCGGCTCGCTGGTGTTGTACTGGGCGTGGAGCGTGGTCACCGGCAGCAGCGAGTTCGCATTGCGTTATCTCTCCCTGCTGATGAACATCGGCGGATTGGGGGTGATGGTCGCGCTGGCCTACCGCACCCAGCGAAACACCCGGCTCGCGTTGCTGGTGGGCGTGCTGTGGGCGGTCAATCCGTTTTTCATCTGGCATGCACAGGACGCCCGTCAATATGGGCCGCTCACGTTGTTGACCGTATTGAACATGCTGTTGTTTCTACGCGCCATAGAACGCGGGCGACGTGGTGATTGGCTGATCTATGTGCTGCTGCAAACCGTGACCGTGTATGTCTACTATATCGAATTGTTCTGGGTCGCCGCGCAGGGGATATACGCGCTCAGTCTGCGACGTGGGGATCGTCTGCGACAGGCGATCATGGCCTGGGCGCTCATGGGTGTGCTGCTTATCCCATTAGCTGCTCAGACTTACGTGGTCACGTTTGTGCGCGGCTACGAAGGCACGGCGACCTCGGCGGCGCTGGGTGACCTGTTCAGTGATTTCGTCCCGACGTTGTTGTTTGGTGAAAATACATGGCCTGTGCTGGCGGGTGGTGTGGTCTTCGGCGGGCTGCTGCTCGGCGTGTGGACGTTCGCCCGGCGGCGTGTGTTCCTGCTGGCGTGGATGATCGTTCCTGTGTTGCTGCTCACGGTCGCATCGACACAGGCGGCACTGTTCCTGCCGCGTTATGTGATCGCGGTCACGCCTGTGCTGCTGCTGGCGCTCGTGGTGACGGTCGAGGCGGTCGCGGTGCGACTGGGTGAGCGGATGCCAGCCCGCCGGACGCTTGCCGGTGGCGTTATCGGGGTGCTGGTGATGATTTCGCTGGTCGAAGTCGGTGATTATTTCCTGAGTGACACACCGAAAGCGGCGGACTGGCGCGGGTTGACGGGCTATCTCGATGATCGCCTGGGCGCGGATGACCTGCTCATCTCCGATTCGATTGACCCCGCGCTCGAATACTACGGTGACGCCGACCGTGTGCTGTTCATCCCCGAAGACGACCCCGCGCCCTCACGTTATGTGCCTGCTGTGTTGGCGGAGTATCAGGCCATCTATCTACTGGCGGGGGCGCGTACTGGCGATGTCGGGCAGTATCTCCAGGTCAATGCACAGGCCATCCCCGGTGATGACTGGCCCGGCGTGACGCAGTTCCGCCCGTGGACGGTCAATCCGCGTGAGATCGCCGTGCCGCTTGAGTTACGCTTTGGTGAGGTCGCAGTGCTGCGTGGTTATACCCTGCTCGGCGATGAAACGCTGTTGCTCTACTGGGAAGCCCTCACACAGACCACAACCGACCACAGCGCCTTGCTGCACATCGAAGCCACGCCGGATGCGCCCCCGGTCGCCACGTTGGATCACGCCATCGCCGGGGCGCTCGTCTCCACACGGATGTGGACGCCGGGCACACTCTATCGGGATCCGGTCGCGCTGCCCGACCTGCCCGCCGGTGCGTATACACTGCTCGCCGGTTTGTACCCCACCGGCACACCCGATCTGCTGCGTGACCCCGACCGCGACGACGACGACGGACGCTATCCGATTGGGGTTTTGTCGGTGGAATCATAAAGATTTTGAAGATTATGTAAATTTTCTATTGAGATTAGACACACGAGCTTCATTCACGCTTATACTATAAGCGAATGACAGCTTACAAAAATGTGATACTAATGACTCAACGCTACGACCGCAGCGCAATTGAAGAGACACAGCCCGGTTACCCGCCCTTGCCGCGCATCCATGACCGTCGCTGGCAACCCATGATCGTCAACGAGCGGTCACGGCATTCAGCAGAGCTATGCAGCTTACCACGCTTGAAAGCTAATCATCCGCTGCTGACCGTTTACGTCGGGGATTGTATCGAAATTATCCAACAAGTTCGCTATGGTGTGTGGATCGCCGCCAAAGTCGAGCAGCAGGTCGGCTGGTTGAATACCATTCATCTGGATTTCGTCCCCGTGCAGGAAGAAGCCGCCGATGAAAACGACGACGACGAGGACACCGTCGTCGCGCATGAGGTCTCGAGCGAATTTATGTCACGGATGCGCGAGATCGGTGTGTTCGAAGATAAGAACACGGTTCCTAAGCGGGCGGTAACTGATGACGATGATGACGAGGACGACATCATGCTGACCAAAGGTGAGGTCAACCGCATCATCGGTTATCTGAAGGGCATCGCTAACACCCTCAAACGCGCACGGGATCGCTCAAAGTCGTAGCACGCCTACTGGCGGGTCGGCGGTGAGTTGTAGTCGAAGTCATCCGACGCCGCACGCATCGGCCCGGTGTCCGCCGCACTTGGATAATTCATCGGCGGGGGCGGTGGGCGGCGCGAACGACCCCGTAGGAAGATCACGTAAATCAACAGGCCGAGGAACGCGGTCAACGACATGGCGATGAGCGCCCCCGCGCCGGAGATCAACGACCGTTCTAACACCGCTTCGCGATCTACCGATTCCTCTACCAACACCGGTTCGGCGACCGCCTGCGGTGGCACCCCATACGATAGGATAATCACCGGCTGGGTTTCCGTCAGCGGGGTGAACACGGTATCGTCCCCGGCAGGGATGGCATAGGCCGCGCTGGCTAACTCGATCTCGTACAACCCCAACGCGAGGTTCTCAAAGCAGATTTGCCCGGCACGTGCATCGGCGGCGTTCTGCATCAACGTGCTTGCGAGGATGACATCCTCACCACGCGGGCGCAGATTTGCGCCCACGTTTTGCGTTACCGGTGGTTCACCGGCATCCTGCACCAGGTTCCTGTTGCGATCTTCAAACACACGCACGCAGAAGCGTCCGTTATCCGTCTGCGCTGCCGTGCCGAACGCGACCAGGGAAAGCAGCAATACGCCGAGGGTTACTCGCAGCATTATGAACTCCTAACGTCCGCGCAGTGCCAGCGCGACCACCACTCCGGTGACCAGCGTCAGCCCGGCGAGGCCAAATACGATTAAGCCGATGTATTGCAGCAGATTATCCTCGTCCTCGTCCTCAGCGACCGTCTGCGCGGTCAGGTCGGCGGCGGGGTCTTCCGGCACGGTGACCACCTCCGGCGCGGCGGCTTCCGGCACGGTGCTGCTATCGACGGCGGCAAAGCTGATGTTCACCTGCTGCCCGGCGGGGAGGTTGGGGCGGCTGCGGCTGGATGGCAGCAGCGTAAAGCCGTCGGGTGCGGTCGCATCCACGATATATTGACCCGGTTCGAGGTTCTCAAAGCAACTCATATTCGGTGAGTCGTCGGTGATGAACGAGTCGACCTCCGCGCCTTCACGCTGCAAGCTGATCATACCGCCGGGGACTGAGCCTTCTGCCGGTTGGCGGGCGGTGTCGTTGTTGGCGTCCGCGTAGATCATCACACACAGCGAGGCCACATTCGCCAGCGGATCCGGTGCGGCAGCAGCGACCTCGGTCGGCTGTGGTGCTTCTTCGGCGACTTCTTCAGTTTCAACCGATTCCTCTGCTTCGACGACCGGCCCGGTGACTTCTTGGTCTGTCGTTGGTTCTTCCTCAACGACTGGCTCAGCGACTTCTTCGGTCGCTACGGGTGCTTCTTCTTCTACCTCTGGGGCGGGATCTTCGCTTGCCGCGCCGCCGGTATCGACGGTCACATCTGGCTCATCGGCGGTCGTTGGGCTAGAAAGGCCGCCCGCGTCACCAGTAGAGTCGTCTTCCATGCTGGAAAACGCACGGATCGCCGCGCCGAGCGAAACACCTGTGCCGCCATCACGCACGAAGATGTTCAGCGTGCCGCCCGTGCTGAGGTCTTCCGCTGGTGGTTCGGCGGCGGTTTCGGATTCATCGACGGTGTCTTCCTCGGCTTCAGGCACATCTTCTTCTTCCGCCGGGGCTTCGTCGCTCGGCGGTTGGATCAAAATTGGCTGTCCCTGGCGGATCAAGCCGGGTTGCAGGATATTATTGAGTTCGATCAAATATGATCCCCGTACACCATACGCCACCGCAATCGAGTTGATGGTATCACCCGCCTGCACGATATGTACAATGGAGCCGTCTTCCTGGGTGCCCTGTGGCACCACCAGCGGTACTTCAGCCGGTGGTGGTGGGGGGGGGGGTGGCGCGGCTTCCTCACCGCTTTCGCCGTCCTCACCCTCTTCCACCGGGGAACCACCCCCGCCGACCGTCAGTGAAGCGTCATCCCAGAAGATGCCGTTCTGCTGTGAGGGCACGCTCTGCGTCGTGTATAGGAACAGCGTCACCGCCGGGCCGGTCGAGGTCGCGTTGACGGTCAACTGGCGAAAGCCACTTGTCGCCAGTTGATTGCCGCCCCATCCTGACCATACGACGTCACTATCCAGCGGGTTGTTGCCGCCGTTCGGGTCGATGCCGACCCGCGCCTGTGAGTTGCCATCAGCGGTCAGGTCCATCACGTAATAGGCACTGCCGATGAGGTTTGTCCCCTCGGCGACACTGACCGTCTGGTAGACAGCAGCAGTGAAGGTCGCCTGCCCTCGGCTGAGTTCTTGCGAGCGATTACCGGAGCGCACGAAACCTGCACCCACGTTATTCCGCCCGGTGCCGTTGGGGATGCGGTTCTGCCATTCCTGCTCACGCGGGGAGGTGGCGTACCAACCGTTCCACGCCGCGTTGACGCTGAAGGTCGTGCCGCTGGCTTCATCGAAGACCACGCCCTTCATGTTGGTGTCTTCAAAACCAGGGTCAGTCAGTAGATTGTCTTGTGCTGCGCTGGGGAATAGGACAGCCACGAGCAGCAGACATATGAGTAAAAGCCTTTTATCAGGCATAGTCGTCACCTCTTAAAGCACACTTTGTCGCCGTTATACGTCGATAACGATGTCAATACGAGGTCGGATTATAACATGCGGTGGGTAACTACTGTCAACAGGACGCAGGGTAAGCGGTGTGTAAAGCGTGATTTCATCGCCACACAAACAAAAAAGCACTTTCCCACATAAGTGAGAAAGTGCTGTAGAGACGATGGATGAACTTGTTAGGTCGTTGCCACCGGTTTGAGGCCGAACCGTTCGGCGACCTCTGGTGAGATCAGACCCAGCAGCGCGTAGCCCAGGCCGGCGACCACGATACCGAGTATGGTGAACGCGATACCTATTGCAATCGTCCCGTAGGAAGCGCCGATTGCCATTGCGGACAAACTCAGCGACGTGACCAGGCCGGAAGCGGTCAACTGCGTGTCACGCGCCTGATTGGGCACCGGATTGCCGTTTTCGTCGAGCAACGCTTCATCGGGGTTGCTGGTGCCGGCAGGGTCGCCACTGGGGACTGCGAAGCGCCCCATCTCGGCATAACTCAGGCCATTGGTGCGGTTGTCCGCGTGTTCCTGGATAATATCCGCCATGCTGAGTGCGGTCGGGATGTCATCGACCAGCTCGTTCGGGATCGAGGCATCACCGGTGGTCATAATGTTCTGCTCGGCGAGTTGATTCCCAACGAATGACCGGAGATAGATTCCACCACCTGTCGCGACCAACCCCATAATGGCAAAGACGATGCCAATCACGATAACCAATTTCGGAAAAAGTTTTAACCTGTCCATCTTTTCCTCCTGCTAATTGAATGCATATTGTTCTCCCTCAGTACTGACCATATTATCTGCGATCATAAATTCGTAGAGTAGTGATGCTCATCATACGATTGTCATAAACCGAAATATTTAGAGATGACAAGAATCATGTTGAGGGCGATAAAGTCAGCGTAGAAGAACACGCTCGGCTTATTATGCGGGATAATTCAGGAGTGGCAGAGGTCACCCCTGAATGAGTCTGTGGACTGTGATCGTAGTGACCCATACGTGTCAATTTAAGCCGATGGTACTTCAATATGCAGCTATTCTGACCCCTATCCCCCTAAATCCCCCTTATCCCCGTAGACGGGGAAAGGGGGACTTGCACCTACAAAGCCGCAAAATGCACGGACGAAGCAGCATCGAAGCATTAGCAGACAGTTTACCCTCCCTGTCTACGGGGAGGGTGGGCTGACCGCAGGTCAGACCGGGTGGGGTCCAAAAGCCTAAATTGACAGCTATGAGACTATAATCGTAGTGACCTTATGCTATCTACCCCTCTTCACCCAAAATTTGCGCGGAGCGGTCGAGGTTGCCGACGCTGTAGTATTTCGCGTCCGGGTGGTGCGCGAAGATCGCCGCTGTGGACTGTTCCGGCACCAGTTGATAGCTCTCGTCGGTCAGTGTCAGGCCGATTTCACCGGTTTGCGGCAGCAGATCAAACACGATCCGGTGATCTTCCAGGTCGGGGCAGGCCGGGTACCCCCAGCTATAGCGTTTGCCGCGCCTGTCCGCGAGGCCGAGTTCCTGCCGGACGTGGCGCGTCATATAGTTGGCGGTCGCTTCTGCGGCCTGCACCGCCAGCCCGTGAAAGAAATATGCCTCGCTGTAGTTGTCGGCGGTTTGCAGCTTTTCGAACGCTTCCGACGCGACCTCACCCACCGTGACGACTTGCAGCGTCAACACGTCGATCTGATCGCCATCAGCAGGGGCGTAGTAATCGCTGATGCACAGGTATTCACCACCTGGTTGACGCGGGAACTTAAACCGAGCGACCTCGATCTTCTGCGGTAATGCGCCGTTGCCCTGCTGGAACGGCTCCGGATCGTAGATGACCAGGTCATTGCCGTCACTCTGCGCGGGGAAATAACCGTAAACGGCCTGTGGGAGCAGTGTTTTCTCATGTACGGCGGCCTTGCTCATCTGGTCGAGCCGGGCCTCAAATTCGGCTTCGAGCTTGTCCCACGCCTCGCCGCGTGTGTTCTTCGCCCCCCAACTGAGCCGGTAGAGTTCCGGTTTGTGCAGATAACGCAGCACGATTTCCAGCGGCATGTAATCCACCAGTCTCGACCCCCAGAAGGGCGGCGTCGGGACGTCCGGCGCGGGTTTGACCGTCTTGACCGGGGACGGCGCGACCTTTGCCCGTTGCGGTCGCTTCTTGTCGAGTTCGGCGTAGGCATCCTGAACGGTTTCTTGTAGGAACTGCTCGCGCGCTTCCGGCACGACCAGCTTATCCATCACGGCGAGACCTTCAAACGCATCCTTGCAGTAGAACACCCCCGGCGCGTATGGGTCGCCGCTGTCGTCGAGGAACAGAATCCGCCGCCCGAACTTCCGGTTGATCGCCGCGCCGCCGACCAGCACCGGGTATTCCAGGCCGCGCCGGGCCAGTTCGTTGACCACCAGCGGCATCTGCTTGGATGTGCTCACCAGCAGCGCGGAGAGGCCGATGGCGTCCGCGTTGTATTCCTGCGCCTTCTCAATGATGGTGTTGACCGGCACCTGTTTGCCGATGTCGTGGACGGTGTAGCCGTTGTTGCTCAGTATGGTCTTGACGAGGTTCTTACCGATGTCGTGGACGTCGCCGTAAACCGTCGCCAGTACGACCGTCCCCTTCGTCGAGCCTTCGGCTTTTTCCATGAAGCCCTCAAGGTAGGCAACGGCCTTTTTCATCGCCTCAGCCGATTGCAGCACGAACGGCAGGATCAACTCACCCGCGCCGAACTTATCGCCCACTTCTTTCATGGCGGGCAGCAGCACGTTGTTCAACACACCGACCGGGTCTTGCCGCGTCAGGCTGTCGTCGATCAACGCTTCCAACCCTTCTTTCTTGCGGTGGGTGATCTGCCAGTGCAGCGCCTCTTCGGTGGTCATGTCTTTGGTCGGGTCTTCTTTCTCGTTGCCGCTGACCTCCACATCATTCTGCTCAAAATACTGGATGAAACGCGGCAGCGCGTCCGGGTCACTGTTGAAGATCAGATCTTCGGTGATCTTGCGCTGATCTTCGGGGATCTCCGCATACGGGGTGATGTGCGCCGGGTTGACGATTGCCATATCCAAACCGGCCTTGACCGCGTGATACAAGAACACGCTGTTCAGCACACTCCGCGCCCCCAGGCTGACGCCAAAGCTGACGTTACTCACACCCAACGCGGTCATCACACCGGGGATGTGCTCTTTAATCAAACGGATGCCCTCGATGGTCTCAACCGCGTCGTTGCGTAGTTCTTCCTGCCCGGTGGTGAGTGGAAAGGTCAGCGTGTCGAAGATCAGGTCTTCCGGTGACATACCATAATCGTTCACCGCGATTCCGGTGATGCGCTCGGCGATTTCCAGCTTCTTCTCACGGGTGTGTGCCATGCCGTCCTCGTCGATGGACATGCTCAACACCGCCGCGCCGTGCTTGACCGCAATCGGTAAAATGGAGTCGATGCGCTCACGCCCGTTTTCGAGATTGTTGCCGTTAATCACCCCGCGACCGGGATACAGCGCCAGCGCCGCCTCTGCGACGTCAGGCTCGGTCGTGTCGATAATCAGCGGAGCCTCGACGCTCATCGACAACTTTTTGACCAGATTCTCCATCTGCTCTTTTTCGTCGTCGCGTTCGGTCAGCGCCACGCAGATATCGAGCATGTGTGCGCCGTTTTCCACCTGACCGACCGCGATCTGCACCAGACTTTCGTAATCGTCTTCCAGCAGCAGCCGCTTGACCTTGCGGCTCCCCTGGCTGTTGACGCGCTCACCGATCAATGTGGGGCCGGGGGTGAACACCATCGGTGAGGTCGTCATCCCCGAAGACAACCGCGCCTGCTGTGCCGGGTCGCGCCGCTTGGGTTTCGTGCGTTCGATGCGCCCCTTCACCCTAAATCCCTCGCCCTCTGCGGGAGAGGCGGTGCCCATCTGTGATTGGTGGGGGGCATTTGCCAGTAATTCCTCGTAGCTGTGCCCATGCACGGCCTTATATAGCTTCGCCAGATGCGCCGGTTTGGTGCCACAGCACCCGCCAACCACGTTGACACCCCAGCGGGTGAACTCGCTGACCATCTCGCTAAACGGATCGGGTTCCATCGGGTAGACGGCCTCGCCATCCACGTTGATCGGCAGGCCGGCGTTGGGTAATACACTGATCGGCAGCGTGCTATGCTCGATCAAATACTGCACGGGCTGGCGCATATACTCCGGCCCGGTGGAGCAGTTCATACCGATGACGTCAATCGGCAGGCTTTCCAGTGTGGTCAACGCGCTGGCGACATCCGTACCGAACAGCATCCGCCCGGAGACGTCGAGCGTGATCTGCACTTGCAGCGGAATGCGGTTGCCGCTGTCGGCGAAGTAACGATTGATGCCGACCACCGCCGCCTTGACTTCGAGGATGTCCTGCGACGTCTCGATCAACAGCACATCCGCGCCGCCTTCGACCAGCCCCGACGCCTGCTCGTAAAAGAGATCGGCGAGTTCTTCAAAGTTCACGTCGCTCAGGTCAGGATCATCGCCGGAGGGCAGCTTGCCGCTCGGCCCGATGCTGCCCGCCACAAAACGCGGGATGCCCGTCTCTTGCTCGAAGCGATCACACACACGCCGTGCCAGCGCCGCCGCCGCCTTGTTGATCTCCACCGTGCGCTCACCGAGGCCGTATTCGCCCAGCGTCCAGTGGTTGCCCCGGAACGTATTGGTTTCCACGACTTCGCTGCCCACGCTCAAAAACGAGGCGTGGATTTCCTCGATCATCGCCGGGCGGGTGATGACCAGATAATCGACGCAGCCGTCGTATTGCTGCCCGCCGTAGTCCTCGACAGTCAGGTCATAGCCCTGGATGCTGGTGCCCATCGCGCCGTCGAAGATGACGATGTGGTCGTCAATCGCATCCAGATAGCGCCGGTTGGTGAACGTGCGCTTGGTCGGTGTGGTGTTCTTGATCGTTGTTGTTGTCATACGGTAAGTCTCGCCTTTGTTTTTCTATATGTTTTTCTATCGTTTTTGTAAGTCATGATTCTAAACCCCCACCATCACGATCCTATGGATCGCATCCTACGGATCGCGTCACCTCCACTGAAAGCGGTGGAGGCTTCCCGATCGCACGTCAGGCCGGGGTGGGGTCTGTGTTAGGCATTTCGGCATACGTTCACCGCTCGTCAGAGAGCAGCCATGACAGCGCCTCGTCCTCGACGTCTGCGCCGGTGAACAACTTCCGCCGGGATTTCAAGCGCAGCCGGTCGAGGAAGGTCGTAATCAGCGAGGTGATGACGTTGGCCTCATGCAGATATGCCGCCCGGATGTAAGGTGTCTCTCGATCTTTGATCATCTCCCGCAAGGACTGCACCGCGTAGCGCAACGGCGGGATGCCGTCCGGTCGAAAGTCAATCAGCAGCAGCACGGTTTCATCGGGTGGGGTGGTGTCGAAGATGTCCGCCATAACCGGGATGAACTCGTCCATCGCCTGCCGGTCAGCAATGGCTATCGTAAACCGGTGGATGCTCCCGGCAATTTGATCGTACACACAATGTTTAGTGGTCTCTTCGTTACTCATCGGTTATGCAGCCGATCTTCTACGTCCGAGGCGACCTCAAGCCATGTCGCGGCATCGCGCCACGCCACGCCCTTATCCAGCCAGAAATCTTGCTGAATCGCCGCCCGGTCTTCGTCGCTTGTCTCCGGGTCGTTGAACTGTGCGTACTGCGCCGGATGGCGCGTGAAATAGACATTCTGCAAATCCGCGAGGATGATATTCGCGGTCGCGTTGGTCAGATGGCTGTAGCGTTCAAACACGGTGAACTGTTGCTGCACGGCCTGGGCTAAGTCAAACACACCGACGATAAATTGTCGGTAGCCGGGGCCGTCGAACTGCGCGATCACGTTACGGGGGAGTTCATTGGGCGACGACCCGTAAGAGATGACCGTGAGCATGAGTTCACGCAGCCATGTGGCGTCGGGATAATGCTTCTCAAAGCGGGGCAGGAACTTCTGCGCCTGCCGTGCCGGGATGCTCAACGCAATCAGCGGATCAATGCCGGTCAGCAACCGCTTGAGGGTGTCCTGTGCGGTCGTCCACTCGCGTTGCTGTGCCGCTGTGCGCAGGATGTGCAGGTCGTTGATCTGTTCATCGTTCATAACTTGTTGATGACGTCCTCTAACTCATATGGACAGTAAATCGTCAGGTCGGCGTACTGTTCCAGCCGTTCACGCATCGCCGGGAAGCAGTCGCACGTCCGCAGGTCGATGAGCGCCAGTACGGTCATATCATCGAAACTCGCCAACGTGCCGAAAAGGGCATCCGGCGGCACCTGCTCGGAAAGCGCGACCAACAGGACACCCGCATCGGCCTGTGTGATTATCGTATCAAGTTCTGGCAAAATATCACGGGCGAGCCGCTGATAATCGATTGCCGCTGGCACATCAAGCGTGTCGATGGGCAACCGGGCGACGTTATCTACGACCGTGACCCGCTGCCCGGCGGCGCTATAATGACGGGCGAGGTCGAGCGTGAGCGCGATCTTCTCTACGATGACCAACCCGGTGATAATGATCGTCTGCATGGTTAAAGCCTCAGCACCGCTTCTACCGCCAACCAGAATAACTTCTCTCGTCCGGTTTTGTGTTGTTGCCACCCTCGGTGATCCCACACATCGCCGCTGACATCGTCGCCGCCGTAGAGGAGCTGCGCGAAATCCACACCGCGAAAACGGGCCACTGCGAAGAACGCCGCCGCCAGCGGCGCACCCACGCCGGGGTGCAGCACCGCGACCGGCTTCTCGACACCATTGTGATCCGGCACACGCAGGCCGTAAACCGCATTGGGGCCGATCTCGCTGCCCAGCATGTAGATCGTCTCAGCTTCCGCACAGACGACGTCGAGCACATCACGGAAGAAGCAAAACACCAGATGCGCTGGCATCGCGTCGATACGTTTAAGCACCTTCGCCGGTTCGATGATGGCATCCCCGGCGTCAGCGTCGTATTCGAGAATGGGATAGTCGTGCATCAACGCTCCATAAAGTCACGTAGTTGGGCGGTGTGATATTCGCAGTCATCACCGAGCGAGTTCAACCATTGGCTGTAGCGGTGATCGTCGGCCGTGATGCTTGGCGGCACGGCTTCTGCACGCGAACTCAGGTCTTGCACCAACCCGCGCAGTTCAGACATGACCGTGTTCCAGTCCTTGAACTCGCGCTTGACCACTGCCTGTGAATTCATTGCGTCGTGGTCTTCGTAGGTGATGTCGTCTTCGTCCCCGGCGGCGAAGGCACTATAACGCCGGTGTGCCTCGGTGATCCAACCGCAGAAGTGCGCCAGTACCTGCTTGGGCGACCATGACCCACACGCTCCCGGTTTTGTGCGGAAGTCTTCAGGATAGTTCGCCATTAAGTCAAATAAGTCTTCGTAGGCCTGGCGAAAGCGCCGGTGCGCGGCCTCATAATTATGCATAACGGACCTCTAAAACAACAAAGCCCCTTGTCAGGAAGGAGCGCCTTTCATCTGTGCTTATCGCCCTCATGCTGCGGGTGCATTCAGGGCAATCACTCCAAAATGCACTTGATTGTAAGGTCTGGTTCTGATGAACGCTTGGACCCTCTCTAAATCTCCCCCGTAGATAGGGGGACTTTATGGCTGCATGGTCGGGCATGTATGCGGTACCTACGCCCTCTACGGGGAGGGGTCGTAAAAGCACAAAAATCATATGAGAATTTGAAGCGATCGCCCTATGGGTGTATTGGGCTGTATCCCTTCCCCGTTCGTGATGAGTTACAATTGATAGCGTTATGATAACAATCTCGCATAGACGTGTCAACGCTAAGGGAAATAAAATGGATGCAAAGCAAATCGCAAATAAGATTGATCACACACTGCTCAAACCAGATGCCACACGCAACCAGATTGCTACTCTTTGCCAGGAAGCGATAGAATACGAGTTCGCCTCAGTATGCGTCAACGGTGTCTACGTGCCGTTCGCGGTTGAGTTGCTCAAGGATAGTCCGGTCAAGGTCTGTACAGTGGTCGGGTTCCCGCTAGGGGCGTCGGCGACCGAGACTAAAGCCGCCGAAGCACGGGTTGCCATCGCACAGGGGGCGCAAGAGATCGACATGGTGCTACAAATTGGCGCGTTGAAAGATGGCGATACCGACGTGCTCCATGCGGATATTGCCGCTGTGGTGTTTGAGTGCCAGGTGCGGCAACTGGTCTGCAAGGTGATCTTAGAGACCACGCTGCTTACCGATAATGAGAAACGCACCGCCTGTGAGATCGCCAAAGCCGCCGGCGCAGACTTCGTCAAGACCAGTACCGGTTTTGGTGGTGGTGGTGCGACCGTTAGCGATGTTACATTGATGCGTGAAGCCGTCGGCCCAGAAATGGGGGTGAAGGCATCCGGCGGGGTGCGTAGCTATGCTGACGCGCTGGCGATGATCGACGCCGGGGCAACGCGCATCGGGGCCAGCGCCGGGGTGAACATCGTCCAATCAGCACGGGGGAAGCACACCCCACAGGAAAATAACGATTCTTACTAGCGAATTTCGTCGATGAGGGGAGTAAAATGCAACCGGAAAAATTTTATACAGCGGCAGATTTCCAGGCGATCACCCGACTACCGGAAAACCTGGATCGTGTTTACGAACTGAATAACGGGAAAGTGAAAGAAATGAACCCACGTACACCGTTAAACGCTCGTGTCGGCTTGAAGGTGGCACGCTACATGGACGAATACGCTGAAGAGCAAGATCTCGGTATTGTATTTGGTGTATGCAATAACTACCAACTGGACGATAAAAACATCCGTATGCTGGATGCCGCTTTCATCAAGCGAGATCGTTTACCCCAAGAACTGCCGGAAGTTCTCCAAATCGCGCCAGATCTGGCGGTTTCCGTCGTCGGGCAGGACGAAGCCATGCGTACCATACTTGATCGCATGGAGTTTTTCTTCAACGCGGGGACGCAGTTGTTCTGGGTGCTTTACCCGGAAGACTGGCTTATTGAGATCTGGAAGTCGGAGGCACATGCGGGAATGCGCGTACAGAAGCTCGGTATGGATAAAACATTAAGCGGCGACGATGTGCTGCCGGGCTTCTTCCTGCCCATCAGTAAATTGTTCCCGCCACGTCCTGAAATCCCCGACTAATGTTCGTCCCACCCCGGCATATCGTCGCGGCGGGTGCGCTGGTGACCAACCCCACCGGGAAGGTGTTACTTGTAAAGCACCCTCGGCGCGGCTGGGAGTTCCCCGGCGGGCAAGTCGAGGAAGGCGAGGACATCACGCTCGGCGTAAAACGTGAAGTGTTGGAAGAAAGCGGCATCACCGCCCGCATCGAGGGATTGACCGGTGTTTATTCCAATGTGACCAAGCAACTGTTGATATTCGGTTTCACGGCGGTCTACGTCAGTGGTGTGCCCACCCCCAGCCAGGAGAGTCTCGAAGTTGCCTGGGTGCCGCGTGGTGATGCCCTGACCTGGGTCACTCACCCGTCGATCAAAGACCGGCTGCGTGACAAGCTCGCTTTTGACGGTCGGGTGATCTATCGCGTTTATAGCATGAACCCGTACACGGTCATCAGCGAACGCTATGTTTGACTCATAATTTCATTAGACTCCTATGGCAAACTGGCGACATAACATGAGATTTAAAGAAAGCGGAACCACATGAGCTACGTCTTTGAAATTGATGGAACCATCGAACAGAACGTGAAGCGCATCCTGCACGAACAGGCCGCTTCCGCGTTGGAGGAACTCACCGCCGTCACCGATGACCCCGACGACGCCATCCATAGCGCACGTAAACATTTCAAGAAGATGCGTGCGGTGCTGCGCTTGGTGCGCTTTTCCGTTGGCGATGACTACTACAAGCGAGAGAACGTCCGCTATCGGGATGCCGGGCGTTTGCTTTCTGATGTGCGTGATGCAAAAGTCATGGTGGATACCCTCGATGACCTGCGGGAATTCTACTGTGACCGGCTGGCGGAAGTGACCTATACCCGCCTGCGTAATCGCCTGACTGCCAATCACGAAGCCCACGCGAAAGCGGCCTTCGAAGAAGAGGGATTGCGCGAACAAGCCGCACTCATGGTCGGCGAGGGCAAAGAACAGATCGACTCACTGCCCATCGGTGATGGCTACCGGGCGATTGCCGGCGGGCTGCATAAGGTCTACAAGCGAGGGCGCAACCGCTACGAAGATGCCTACGAAAAACTCACACCGGAGAGCTTCCACGAGTGGCGCAAGCGGGCGAAATACTTGTGGTATCACGTTCGTCTGCTGGCCCCGGTATGGCCCGCTTTGGTCGGCCCGTTTGAAGAGGAGATTCACCGTCTGACGGATTATCTCGGTGACGCCCACGACTACGCCGTGCTGCGTGCGTGCATCCAGACGCAATTTGACGGCCTGATGGACGAGACCGAAGCACAAATGATGCTCACGTTAATCGGCGCACGGCAAAACGCGCTGGAAGACGCCGCCCGTCCGTTAGGCGCACGGGTTTTCGCCGAACCGCCGGGTGAGTTCGTCGAGCGCATGGGTGCTTATTGGCGTGTGTGGCGTTCAGAGGACTTGAGTGACGAGTAAGTAATGAGTACCGGGTGTTGAGTCCTGGGTGCTGAGTCATGAGTGCTGAGTTTTCGCGGCAACGACCAGAGACCAAAGGTCGGTAGCTAATGGACAAACGAAAAAGCGATCGCCTGATGTAGGGGCGGGCCAATATGTCCGCCTGTGGTAGCTAATCCCCCCTTACTCAATGTACCCCAACGCCCGCAGATTATCGAGCATATCATCGCTGATTTGCCCTGCCAGCGCATGATCGACACGGGCGGCCTGCGCGTTCTGCACGAAGGCATCGATCTGCGTCTGGAGTTCGTCGGCGCGGTCGGGCTGCGTGGCGGCGATGTTTTGCGTCTCGGCGGGGTCTTGCGCCACGTTGAACAACCCCTCGACGCGATCCGCGACGACTGCCAGCTTATGCGCGTCCTTATAAGCCCCGCGCCGTACCTGTCGCAGCGACAATTGGTCGATAAGTTGTGGCTGGCGATGTTTCAACACATACACAAATGTCTCCGGCGGGAACGCCTCCGCGAAGACCAGCCCGTTTTCGGGGTCTGGTTTGCCGTTGGTGGCACGCGCCAGCGATAGCGCGGTAACATCGGTGTTGTGGTCGTCAGTATCGGCTTTTTGCTGGATGTCTGCCGCCTCCAGTACAGTGTGGAACAAGCGCCGCGTGCTGATGTTCGTCGTGATCCGCTTGCCCGCCGGGAAGGCATCGGACAGCGATGCTGGATAGTGGATCACGAGTGGCACATGCACCAATTCCTGATAGACCACAAAGCTGTGCCCGAAGAAGTTATGATCCCCGTGCCCCTCGCCATGATCGGCACAGATGACGACCATCGTGTTCTCCAACGCACCGGACGCCTTCAGATGATCCAGCAGCCGTCCCAGGTGATAATCTTGATGAGCGACCTCGGCGTTGTAAAAGCTGTCGATCACATGGTTCTCAAACGCGCTCAGCGGTTCCTCGACCGGGCTGGCCCAGCGGGCGGCGTCGGCGTTGAACTGATTCATAAAACGGAACGCGGCGCGATCTTTGCTGATCTCCGGCGCGAAACGGTCGAGATAATCCTGCGGCGGGCGGTAGGGCAGGTGTGTGCCCATCAGGTTGAGGAAGGCGAACGTCGGCGTGTCGGTGTGGTTGCGCCGCCGGTCATCCAGATAGTCGATCATATCGTTGATCGAGTTTTCGGTGTTGCCCTTGTAGTTGATCGAGCGCGTCCACAACGGCACCAGCAGTGGATGCAACGACCGCCGGAACAACCAATCCGACTGTGCAAACCGCTGGCTGACGCGCATAGCGAAGCGTCGCCAATTGTCGGCGATCATCCGGCGCACACGGCTTTTCGTCACATCGTGCGGACGGTTGGGCGCGGCCCCGGCGTAATTATAAAAGTCGGTGAAGCCCCGGCTCAAGCCGTTATCCAACACACCCACGAGCGGATTATTACAGAACCCGGCGGTGTGGTAGCCGTTGGCCTGCAAGATCGACGCCAGCGTAGGGTACGCCGGGGAAAGCTGGCTGTTCGATTGGATGACCTGGTGCGTACTCGGATACACCCCGGTGAACATCGACGCATGGGACGGCACCGTCCACTGCGCCGGGGCGACCGCCCGTTCAAACAGGGTGGCACCGGCGGCGAAGGCGTCAAACGCGGGGGAGGTCGCCTGCCCATGTCCATAGCTTGAAAGCCGGTCACGGCGTAACGTATCCAACACGATAAAAAGGATGTCCGGTTGCATCAAATCCACTCACAAAGTTAACGGAAGTTAAGCATGGCGTTTAGCATATCATTACGCGCTGTGTGGAGCAATACACACCGGCAGGGCGTTCACCGGGGGTTCAGGTTGTGCGGCACCACCATCGCCAGCAACGCTATCGGCTTTGGCGTCGGATCACTTGCGAGATACCGTGTCTCGCACCTACACAGAACTGATTCCGCCGGTTTACTTGCGCTTTTTGCGTTTGGTTTTCTTCTTTTTGCGCTGGCCTTTGCGCGTCAGTCCCATCTCGTCCATCCCCCCGCCGATGACCTCACGCAGCGACGGCGGGCGTCCGCCGGATTTACGTTCCTTGTTGCGGATTTCCTCGTAAGTCGCCAACCCTAGCGCGACTTGCACCTTCTCCCAATCACCGGTGATGAACGGATCGACCTGTTTGGCCTCAAACGCCTGCTTGATCAGGTCGGCGGCGGCGGTGTGGCGCGTCTTGACCAGCCCTAGCATCACATAGCCGTTGAACTCGTTGTCTTGTTTCGCGTAGTTTTCTAGCAGATCGGCGAAGTGCGCCCCGACCGTTTCCCGGTGTTCTTCCACCTCACCGACCGCGATCAGCGCGTTAACCCCGACGACCCGCGCCATGTGCGGCTGCGTCCCGTCGCGGATATAAGCCAACAGCGGATCAATCGCGGCAGCGCCATAACCGCCGAACGTGCCCGGTAAGTCGGTAAAGACAGCCTGCACACCCTCTTCAGCCAGCGGAAACAGCGCGATCAGTGGTGCGATGGCATCTTCCGCACCCAGGTAAGCCAGTGCCCGCCATGCGATAACCGCACTGGGCACCCTATCATGATCTTCGAGCCGTGCTTTATCCGTCCCCAGCACGATCAATTCCGGCACATGCGTCTTGCTCAATCCGAGCGCCTTGTAATCCGGGTCGGCATCCAGCAGCAAACCGGCGACCGGTGGCGAAAAATTTTCCATTCACGGTTTCCCTCGTCATTCACACACAGAACAGCGGCGCGGTACATCACCGTGCCACCGCCCCATGATAGAATCTGCCATGACAGGCGTCAACATCTCCAACAAAAAAGACACGGCGGTGAGCCGTGTCCTTTAATGCTGCTACTGTTATCTGTCGCTTACGCTGCCTGTCGCAGTGTGCGGACGCGATCCAGCGCGCTGCGAATCTCTTCCATCTGGTTGCGGATCAAGCTGGAGACTTCTTCAGGCCACGTTTCGTTGTTCAATGCTTCGTTGTAGTTGTCAATGGCGACCTGTTCACCGCGTTCGCATTCGTCTAGCACGGCTTCTTCGCCGCCGTCCGTAAATGCGCTCTTGATGTCTAACCAGCCGCGATGCAGCGTCCCTAGCCATGAGGGGCTATCATCGACCGTACCGTTTAGATCGTTGATCTTCTGGGTCAGTTCGCCGATGAAGCGTTCGCGCTGCTGCATGTAATCACGGAAGATTGGCTCGAACATGTCGTTATCGACATCGTTTAATGCCTGGCGATAGCCTTCCACACCGTCACGTGCAGTCTGCACTAATTTGTTCAACGTCGTAATCATATTCTCTGTATTCATCAAAAAGTTTCCTCTTTGTTTGTGTTCGACTTTCTACTCATAATGTAGGAAACTCAGGTAAACACAGGATAAACCCACGCTGAAATTCAATTTAGCACCGTGTTTGCAGTCGATAATCCGTGTTTCTAGCGGATGATAACAAAACCCGACGGTCCACACTGCACCGCCGCGACCGCATCGATATCGAAACCGTCCTCGTAAGAGATGCCGGATGGGTAGAGATCGGTGTCGGTCATATCCATGATGCGGATGTACCGTGCTGAGGTCAGCGTGCCCAGGTCGAACCAGCTATCGCGTGTTGCCAGCCCCAGGTACGAATACACGATGCCGTCTTGTGAAGCGTAGACCTGAGCGCGTTCCGGCACGTCACTAGAAGCGAGTGTTTGGTCGTCTGGTGCGGTTTCCACCAACTGGAAGTCCGCACCGGGCACGTTCATAATCGGGTTAGGCGAGAAACTCACGACGATCTCACCGAAAATACCAAGCGCCGTATAGTGGTCATCCGGTGCGCCCAGCGCCGCAGCTGGATTCGCAAATGCGGGTTGCACCGCACCGCCATCTGTCGCCGAGCCGGGTCGGTAGCGGATCACGCGGCTCGCGTAGCATCCGAAGACTGGCGTTCCAGTCGGCGTGACGGTCGGTTCTTCAGTAGGCGTGG
>DAOTTX010000199.1:0-34536 GCA_034437515.1 Anaerolineae bacterium | reverse complement strand
CGATGCGCGGCACTTCGACGCGCAAATTGAGGTCGGGCATGTAGTCGAAGTAGTTCAACCCCTCGAACAATTGCTTCTGCTCTGGCGTCAGTGGAGAGTCGCTCCCGGACTGAGAAGCCGTTTGAGAAGTATTATTTCGGTAATTTTTGGCCCTCATCCCCCGCCCCCTTCTCCCCAACGCTTCGCTGGGAGAAGGGGAGAAAATCGTTCTCAAGCCCCTCTCCCTGGGGAGAGGGAAACAGGGTGAGGGCTTTTCAAACAGCTTCTTAAACAATTCGTCTTTTTGCGCACGAAACGCCACCGTCACGGCCTTACTCATGGTCAAATGCCTGCTGTAGTTGTGCGATCACTTGCGCCGGGTCTGAGGCGAACTGCAAATATTCCCACGATTCCGGCTTAAAGTACGGCATAGACTTAAACGGTTCCAGGATTTGCGTCCAATAATCACCATAGAGGATGATCGGACGCCGGGGCAAATCCCCCACGCGGATCAACTCCCACACGGAAACCAGTTCGTTCAACGTACCGAGGCCGCCCGGCATCACCACATAGCCATCCGGCTCGGTCACCAGATGCGCGATGCGCTCTCTTAACGTGTCATAGTGGATGTGCTGGTTGACCCACTGATTGACTTTCGTCGAGCGGTAACGCTCGATGCTGGTCGTGGTCACCCCCACCGCCGTCCCGTTGGACTCAGACGCACCCCGGCTAACAGCTTCCATCACCCCGGCGTAACCGCCGCTAACCACCGCGTAACTGGCCTGTGCCAACGCCTGCCCGATCTGCTGCGCGGCTCTGTAATCCGGTTGGCCCGGCATGACCATCGAACTGCCATAGACCGCAATCGTCTTCAAATTCCTCGACCTCCTAATGTCTTCAACGAAAAACGGCACGCCACTCTGATGACGCGCCGCCACTTAGCGGAGAGGGTGGGATTCGAACCCACGGTACCCTAACGGGCACAACTGTTTTCGAGACAGTCCCAATCGTCCACTCTGGCACCTCTCCAATAGGTCGTTATTGTACAGCAAAACCAACACTCAGCAAATGCTTGTTTGCCACTAACGTTGAAAAGCGTAGAATAGAGGGGCAAAGATCCCTACCCCCTAAAGGAGGAGAAACAACATGGAAGGTATTGTTGATTTTGTTGAATGGTTGATTACCGCCCCGTTCGTCTGTCTGGGTTGGTTGATCGTCGGATTCATCGCCGGTGCGGCGGCACGTTTTATCACACGCTCCAAGGATCGCCCGTTCTGGTCTGATATTTTGCTCGGCCTGGCGGGTGCGTTTGTCGGCGGGTTCCTGGTCGGCCTGTTCAGTATTGATACCGGTGCGGATGCCGGACTAACCCAGCTTATCACGACGACCATCGTCGCCATCATCGGCGCGGTTGTGTTGATCTTCATCGGGCGTGCCATCAGACGGGCGTAACTAACGTAGGTCGCGGAAGAACCGCGTCAGTAAAGCGGTAGACTCCGCCGCCATCAAACCGACATCGACATCGACACGATGATTAAGAGCCGGGTGCCGCAGCACATCCACGATGCTGCCCGCGCACCCGGCTTTTGAGTCCAACGCGGCGTAGACCAACCGAGGCAACCGTGCCAGAACCATCGCCCCGGCGCACATACAACATGGCTCCAGCGTGCAGTAGAGCGTGACGCCCTCTAGCTGCCAATGCCCGCCGACCTGCGCGGCCTGCCGCAGCGCGATCATTTCCGCGTGGGCGGTTGGGTCGCCGTGTAACTCACGTTCGTTATGCCCCCGCCCGATGACCTCACCTCGCCGCACCGCGACCGCGCCAACCGGCACATCCCCGTGTGTGAGGGCGCGTCCGGCCTCGTCGAGTGCCGCTTGCATCCAGCGTTCGTCATTCGTCGTCATGAGGCAGTTCTTCACGCTCCGCCCGGCGACGGGTTCTCTCTTTGAGTTGTTCCATCTGGTCGAGCAAACCATCACCGGAAGGCGGCGGCACGGCCGATGAGGGTTCGATTTTTGGCCTCGGCTCACGATGCAACAATCGACCGGCGATCAGCATGGCGAAAAACACCACAAGTGATGCGGCGATGGCAATCTGCGCGGCGGTATCATAGGGGTCGCGGTAGCCTTGCGGCACGAAGTAGAAGACCACCCCACCACCTGTGTCTTCGATCATGGTGCGCAGCGGCACCTGGACTGTGGTGTCCTGACGGACGTAGACCCACAGCGGTATGTCGAGGGCCTCCGCGATGGTGGCGTAATCGGTAAGTTGCCTCCTTTCATCGACGAGACTTACTGTGTTCTTCGATTCAGCAATGTAACTTGTCGTCACGAAATCGGGGATGCGGAACTTCAAAATTTCAGCGGAATGCACGAAACAGACATTGCAGCCTGCTGGTGGTGCGGTAGATTGATCGTCACCTTTACAGGCACATTGACGCTGCGTGGCGACGTTGTTATTCGGCACGTTCAAATCAGCCGATAGAACACGTTCAGCCGGTTCGCCAGTAGCGGCAGGTACCGGGTCACTGGCGTAACGTCGCCCGGTCGGGTTTTCGACGTTGGCATGTTCCAGCACCAACACCGAAGCACCGATCACGACCAGCGCCAGCAATAGCACCACGCGCTGAACGAAGATCCGCATCCTAGAACATGCTCATCTGTTTGGGGCTGGCGTCTTTTTCGGCTTGCTGACGTTCGAGCAGTTCTTGCTGGGCTTCTTCGTCAAGGGGTTGGCCTTCGTCGTCGTGCGGTATGGTTTCGATCTGTATACATTCAGGACATTGGCATTCCAGCGGATGCGGCTCAAAGGCTGTTTCAACTGCCACAGGCTGTAAGACCTCCATGTCGGGGACGAAATCGTCCGGCATGTCATCGACATGCATGGTCGCCTCGACACGAAGCTGAGCGAGTTCGTCCTCGCCAAAGCCGACCCGGTGCATCACTTTGGTAAGCGAAACCAGCGTTTTCTGGTCATCCGTGCGGATGACGTGCTTGTACTGCTCACGCATACAAGCACGCCATTCTTTCGTAAATACAGACATACATCATCCTTCCGCTACAAACTGTTCCAGAACATGAATAATTTCTTCGCCGTAGGCCGCCTGCCGCCAGGGACCGATCCCCGGTACATCGTGTAGATCATCGACATGCTGCGGCGCTCGTCGGGCCAGGTCCCACAGCGTCTGCTTGGAGACAATAACATCCGATTCGATACCGCGTTGTTGTGCCCGCGCCTTACGCCACGAATGCAGCGCGGCGTATCGTCCAGAAACCTCCGGCGCGGGGCGACGGTTCGGCGGTGGTGGTGGCAACCTGCGCTCGGCCTGCCCGGCTTCAACGGCATCCAGGATGCGATCCCCAAAGACGTGAGTCACATCATTGGAAACATGGTAGCACGCTTTCAGATCGCTGTAATTCGCTGGCTTCCGTCTTGCAAGTTCCAGCAGTGCCTTGTTTGAAAACAGGCGGTACGGCGGCAGATCAAGCTCACGCGCTAACTCATCCCCGAGGTCACAGACCGCTTTGAGCACTCGCAACGACCGCCGCGTCAAGCGGTTAGGACGACCCAATCGCCAGAAACCCGCGGGGTCATACTCACGACGGCTCGCCGGGGATGTCTCGGCAAATTCCTTACAAATTTCGTTGAACTCCGCCAGGTGCCCCATGTCCCGCAACAGGCGCAGAAATTCATCACGCAGATAGGGTAAGAAGTGCGTGTCCATCTGGGCGTAACGCAGGCTTTCTTCCGGCAGAGGGCGCAAACCCCAGTTATCAAGCTGGTGACTTTTATCGACCTCAACCCCGACATAATGCCATAGGATCGCACCCAGCCCGACCTCGTCCAGGCCGACTAAACGCGCCGCGATCATGGTATCGAACACGTTCTGGAACTCAAAGTTAAAATCACGCTTGAGGCAGCTAATATCGTATTCCGCCGCGTGTAACACCTTCTCGATCTTCGGCTCAGCAAACAACGTGTTTAACGCGCTGAGGTCGTCAAACGCCAACGGATCAACGATGTAATCCGCCTCTCGGCTGGAAAGCTGAATCAGACAGACCTGCTCCGTGTAGGCGTGCAAATTGTTAGACTCTGTATCAACTGCCAGCAACGTACTCTGTTGCAAGCCCTCTACGACATCATGCAGGGCGTCGGCAGATTGTATATATTGTGCTGGTGGAATAATCATAACCAGTTACGTCGCCGGAAATAGATGAGCATTGCGATGAGCAACACAACCATTGATGCAGCTACAATTATAAAGGCATTTGGGTCATCCTCGAGGGGCAGACTGATATTCATCCCGTAAACGCTGGAAATCAACGTGAGTGGCAGCATAATCACCGAGATCACCGTGAGGATGCGCATCACCTCGTTGATCCGGTGGCTGGCGAGGATGTCCGCCGTTTCCGCCAGACCAACGATGATCTCATAATCCTCGTCGATGATGTCCCGTGCTTTGTGGATGTGATCGACAATGTCGCCAAAATATTCTTCGAGGTCTTCGTGCAGGATGGGATGCTCGGTTTGTTCCAGTTTTTGTAGCACCGGCACCTGCTGCCGAATGATGCGCCGCAGCGCGATAATATCCCGGCGAACCAGCGCAATATCACGGATGATGCGCCGCGCTTCGGAAACAAAAATGTCTTCCTCTATACCGCGAATGTTGGCGTCCACTTTACGCAAGATCGGCAGCACGTAATCTACCAGCCGGTCGATAATGACGTAAAATGTGTGGTTGGTGCCTTGCCCCAGCAGGTCAGCGCGGAAGTTCTCGTCACGCTCGCACATCTCCCACAAGTTGGTCAATGGCTTGAGTGAGCCATCGTGCAGCGTGATCACATACCCGCGCCCCATGATAATATTGACCTCACGCGCACGAGTCAGCCCTTGCGCTGCGTCCCAGACCGGGAAGTGCATCACGACGAACAAATACTGTTCGTCCTCGTCCAGTTTCGGCCGTTCGATAGGACTCAGCAGGTCTTCGAGGTTCAGGGGATGAATGAAAGGGAACTCTTCGCCGATGGTATTCACATCATCGGGTGTTGGTTGGACGATGTTCGTCCAGGTTACACGACCATATGTTATGCGTTCGATAGACATAATGCCATTATCCAATACAGAGCGTCTGTGTGCCAGGGTGCTTCTATACTGATGAGTAGCCTCAAGCTATGACGAAAGATATTAAGAAATTCTTTGTAAAGATGCTAAAATTGGCGTTAAGCACAAAGATTAGAATTCTTGGCGTAAATCGACCTCAAGCTTCATAATCGTGTAGATTCGCCTAGAATTGCTTAGATTTTTGATGATGTTACATACTTTAAAACTACGTGTAACGCATGTTAAAACTTACTTTTCCGGTTTTGACACTCCGGGGGTGTTTGTGATATATTTTACACACTGTTCACACACGCTACTAAAGAATATTGTAAGTTCTGCGCTATCTGTTATCATTGAAGCACAGACGGAAGTATCGTTCTCAACAAGTTCGGAAGGACGTAGTATGGCAACAGCCGCAAAGGGACAAGGTGCCGTCGTCAGGCGGGCACCCAAGAAAGAAGTCGCGGTCGATATAGCAGCACCCAGCCGCCGCGAGTTTTTGTATTACATTTGGAGTGCATCAGTCGTGATGCTGCTTGGGCAAGCGACTGCCGGTCTGGTCTGGTTTGCACTCCCTCGTTTTGCCGAAGGTGAATTCGGTGGTGTCTTCCGCTATGAGGGCGAAGAAATGCCGATTCAAATGACCACGCCGACCGAAGTGCCGGAAGGCCGCTTCTGGCTGTCGAATTCGTCGAATGGGTTCCTGGCGCTGTATGCGGTTTGCACGCATCTAGGGTGCCTGCCGAAGTGGAACGAAAATAACTTCCGCTTTGAATGCCCCTGCCATGGCTCAAACTTCGAGTTGGACGGTGCGTATATTGGTGGGCCGGCCCCACGCGGTCTGGATCGCTTCGTGGCGACCGTGACCTTCACCGACGGGACGACGGAAACCACCCCCGGCGATGGTGGCCCCATCCCGCTGCGTGGGCGCACCGTCGCCAGTATCGCCATTGACACCGGCGACCGCATTAATGGTACGTAATTTTGTTTGAGATGAGTTTTATCAGTAGTCAAGAGGACTTCAGAGGAGAGCTGTAATGTCAATACTCCCGTTCCCAACGTTCCTCGACGATATCAAAGAGAAGGGCTTTAAAAAAGCCGTCTACGAAGGTGTTGATGACGTCGTTGAACGTGTTACTGCGGGCATGAATATCCAGGACATTCGTGAGGCGCTGCGTGGTGAATCCCCCAGCCGCCGCCCGAACCCGCGTCTGCAACCTCATGCAGACGGCTTCTGGATGCACATGCGCCCAGGTTACTTCCATCGAGATATGACCGGCCTTTACCCGACCTTTCGGTTAGGCTGGCTTTCAACTTATTTTGTATTTTTCGAGACGATCACCGGCATCTTCTTGATGATCTGGTATACACCGTCACCCCAGGTGGCCTATAGCAACATGCTGGATATTCTCAGCAATGTACCGCTCGGTCAGTTGATGCGTGACCTGCACCGCCTCGGCGCGGAAGCGATGGTATTGATTGTCACGTTACATATGCTCCGAACGTTCTTTACAGGCAGTTATAAAAAGCCGAGGCAGTTCACCTGGTTTACCGGTGTGGTGCTGCTGTTGGCGACCCTGTTCCTGAGCTTTAGCGGTTATCTGCTCCCCTGGGACCAGTTGGCGCTGTGGGCGGTGACGATCGGCGCGTCGATGGTAGAAGCCGCACCACCAGCAGTGGTCGGTGAGAACCTCAACCTGCTGTTACGTGGTGGGCCGGATATTGGTGCGAACGGTTTGCTGCGCTTCTATCTGCTGCATGTGTTGGCAGTCCCCGCGATTCTCTTTATTTTCACGGGCGTTCACTATTATAAGGTGATCGTGCATGGGCACAGCTTGCCACCGCAGAAAGAGAACATCGGTGAAGATACAGCGAAGCGCGTCCCGCTGGACAAGCGCGTGTACTTCGTCCCGGATGCGCTGACCAGCGAGATTATGTGGATCGGCGTGACCACCTTCATCATGGTGCTGCTGTGTGTGTGGTTCTACCACGCCCCGCTAGAAGCCCATGCTGACCCGCAAGTTACACCGCTCGGCACGACCGCGCCCTGGTACTTCCTATGGATTCAGGGGGCGCTGAAGCTGGGTGACAAGGTGTTGTGGGGCATCATCTTCCCGACCATCGTGTTCGTCGGCTTGATGATCCTGCCGTACCTCGACACCACTGCCAGCCGTCGCTATGCCGACCGTCGCTTCATGTTGAGCTTCTGCTTTGTGCTGATCAGTGGTACAACGTTGCTCAGTTATATGGGACTGCCGGAATACGGCGTGGGTTCCACTGCGGAAAGCTCAATCAACTATGAACTGACGCATGAGCCAGCCCACAGCAAGATGGGTACCCTGCTGCCGGTGCCGTTCGACGAACTGCAACCCGGTCAGTATGCGACCGTCGCTTTCAGTGAGGAAGGCCCCACAGCCGCACTCGATGAACTCAACGAATTGGTAGCAACCACGACTTTCTTAGAAGAAGATGGTGAAGGCAACCTCATGGAAGTGGCGCTCTCAGATCGCATCGAAGCAGTGCTGAAAGCGGCCCATGCGGATGTCGAAACCCTGAACTTCCGTGACATCCCGGCGACCTCGCCGGAGTTGCGCGACGTGATGGCGGAATTCCATCATCTGGTGGAAGACTACCCCAACGAACTGCTTAACGGTTGGGGTGCGGTAATCGTCAGCGATGCACAGCAAGACCTACGTCGCCTTGACCTGCTGATCGTGTGGGAAGCGGTTGAGCTGGACCAGGGTGCGCCAGTTGTAGAAGACGGCGAAGTCGTGTCGATCCTCGATGTAGAGGGCAACCCGACCTATCGCATCTTCACCGATCACATCTACATCCATCGTGACGCCGCCTACTTTATGAACTAACGAACGATAAACCAGGGGCGTATAACCTGCGCCCCTTCTTACGTAACGGTTTCTCATTTAGAGGGAAAGACATCGAATGCTACAACGGATGTTAATTGACAAGATGGAGAACCGCATCGCGGTCGGCATCCTCGCCTTTGTGGGCGTAATGGTGCTGGTCGGTTGGGTCGCCATCAATGAGAATGCACGGATGGCCGATTTTGAGCGCCAGTTTGAAGCGCGTTCCATCGAACGTGGCGCGGAACTCTTCGCCGCGAATTGCTCCACCTGCCACGGCCTCGATGGACGCGGGCTAGCAGCACGCGCACCGGGTCTTAACAGCCCGCACTACTTCGGCTATGACTACTTCGCACCGATTGATAACCGGTTGCTCGCGCTGCAAAGCGAAGAACAGGGATTGCTGGCGCAACGCGCGGAATTGACCGACGAACTGGTCGCTGAAGGCACCAGCGCCGAACGTTCTGAGGAAATTCAAGCAGAGATCGTCGCCATCACCAACCAATTGACCGGTGAGGGCGGTATCGAAGCACAACGTGAAACGCTGCAACAGGAACGACTCGCATTAGCCGAACAGCTCGAACCGGCGGTGGCTAACAATTATCCGCTGGAAATTACCGAAGATGATACGGTTAATGTCACGTCTTCACGCACGGCACAGGTTGAATGGGGTGGCACGCTGGAACAGTACACAATCACCACTTTGAATCACGGTCGCCCCGGCAGTAACGACCTTTGGGACGGCAACGCGATGGTGGCCTGGGCGCAGCGTGGCGGCGGCCCGCTGCGTGACGACCAGATCCAGGACTTGACCAACTACATCCTGAACTGGGATAAGGGCGATGACTGGACAATCCAGGACGCGACGCTGGTGAACCAGTATGCGCGCATCCCGGTGGACTCAGCCGCGCTTGCCGGAGCAGGGATGGAAATGGCGGAACCCGCCGGTGTGGACGCCGAAGCCATCCTCGCAGCCATCGACGCTGAAGGCATCACAGGTGACGCGGCTCGTGGGCAATTGCTCTACGAGAACGCCGAACGCTCCGAGTTAAACTCCGCGTTAGGTTGCTCAAGCTGCCATTACAACGGTGTCAACGGCCCGGCCTTTGAAGGCACCTGGGAGCGCACGGTTAACGAACGGTTGACGCTCGACCAGTTTGAAGGCTACTCACCGGAACAGTACCTCGTTGAGAGCATCGTCGTGACGGGTGCGTACATCGCCCCCGGCTGGAGCGACGGCATCATGCCGGCTAACTTCAGTGAGCGCATGTCCGTACAGGACCTGGCCGACGTCGTGGCTTATCTCGAAACCACTGCTGGCGAGTAAATCTATCAACATAACTTTTCATAGAGTCTCCCATCACTGGAGGCTCTTTTTTGTTTTTAATTCTGAGAGCGTGTTATGAACCGTCTACTTTTTCTATTCATCGCCCTGTTTGGATTTCTCGTGCTTGGCGGTGTGTTGCTGGCGCAGACACCCACACCGACCGAGCCGGTTTCCTGCGAACCTGACGATCTGATCGAACGACAGAACGACCTGCAAGCACTACTCGCCGCCACCGCCGACGACATCGACGCCGATACGGACGCCGCCCTCGCCCAACTCTATGAAGTCGGGCAGGCTTACCAGACCCTCGCGCTGGAATGTGGTTACATCCCGCCGGACGCGGGCGACCTCTACGTCGGTGAAGATGTTGAGCGCATCCTCGCTGTGTTGGAAACGCTCAACGGTGACCCGCTCAACGGACAGTTGATCTACAACAGCATCGAGGTCGCCGCCGATGGGACGGTGTTGGGCTGCTCCGGTTGCCATATTAACGTCGAGATCGCCCCACTCACCGAGGGCACCTGGACGCGCTGGGACGAGACCCGCAGCGAACAACCGCAGTTCGAAGATTATACTTTTGAGCAGTACATGGTAGAAAGCATCGTCCATCCCTGGGAGTACACCGTGCCGGGATACCCCGAAAACACCATGCCGAACAACTACGGCGACCGCCTGAATTACCAGAACCTCGCGGATTTGATTACCTTCCTCAACAGTCAGGATCAATTGATTGACTAAATCTTTTAGCCCGCTGTGGAACGGGGTACAATAGCATCACGATTTGCCATACTGCAAACAAGGAGTCGGTACGACCCATGCACAGACACATACGCTTAACCTTGTTGCTTTGCGGCCTGTTCCTGCTGGCGCTGCCCGTGCTCGCACAGGATGACGACGCTGAAAGCACACCTGAACCGGCAGACGAGCCACTTCAGGGCATTATCATCACACGGGACGGCGAGGCCACCGCCGAAGCGACTACGGAACCGCTCCAGGGCGTGATAATCACACGGGACGACGCCGAGCTTGGCCTTGATGACGAAGAGGCCGTCACCGAAGCGCAAGAAGATGAAGCAATCGTCGAAGCAGAAGTCGTCGATGTTGATTTGGAGGAAGAAGAAACCGCCGACGGCACCGGTCTGCTCGTCCTGCTGATGGGTTTGGGCGGCATCGGCGCGGTTGGGCTGGCGATGATCGGACGTTCACAGAACGAAAGCGCGACATAACATGCGGGCGACCAGTTCAGGTCGCCTACATCATATTTACCTTAGAAGCGCCGAATTTTCGGGCGGTGCCTAGTGACAATTATCACAAAGCTGGTATAATAACTATAAGTGGATGTATTTCTATCTTTTTAATTCCAGACAAAACTCTGAGTTTTACGGGAGCAAAAATGACGCAAGTGACTTCTGCACCAAATACCGGCTGGGGAAAGGCGGACAACCCAGAACTAGCGAAACTCACCGCGAAAAGCGGTCGCTGGAAGTTCCTCGTCGGTGGTTTTTTGATCCTAGTCTCGGTCGTCTTCCTGGTGATCTCCAGCACCCTTTCTGGGGCGCAGTATTTCGTCACCGTTGAGGATTTGATGACGGATACCAGCTACGCCGGGCAAACCATCCGCATTTCCGGCGCGGTCATCGGTGATACCATCGAACAGAAAATGGTGCGCGTTGTTGACAATAATCGTAACGCCATCACGTTCACTATTTCGCACATCCCTAACGAATTTGACAATCTCGCAGAGGCGCTCAACGCTTCCGTCAATGACCCAAGCGCGATGCAATTGATGGTCTATTACGAGGGCGCGATGCCCGACCTGCTCCAACACGAAGCACAGGCCATCCTGACCGGCGAATTGGGCGAAGACGGCATCTTCTACGCCAATGAACTGCTGCTGAAGTGCCCCAGCCGCTTTGAAGACGGCGGCTCTAACGAAAACCTCGGTGAAGATCATCCCGGTATGCAGAGGATCGAGGTCAATGCTAGCTGAGATCGGACTGACAGCAACGTTTCTCGCGTTCGTCGCGGCGATCTATGCGATTGTCGTCGCACTGTATGGCGGTCGCATTCATTCTGACCGTCTGGTTTTGAGCGCACGCAACGCGGCAATTGCTACGTTCCCGCTGCTGGTCATCGCCTGCACAATGCTGCTCATCGCTTTGATGACCGGTGACTATCAGATCAACTACGTGCGCAGCACTACCGACCCCAACACACCGATGTTTTACCGGTTTACCGCGCTGTGGGGGTCACAGCAGGGGTCGCTGCTGTTCTGGTCAATGACGATGAGCCTGTTCGGGGCGGCGGCGCTCATTTTGAGTTGGAAGAACAACCGCCGGCTGATGCCATATGTCATCGCCTACATGATGGCGGCGCTCACGTTCTTCCTGTATCTCAACCTATTCGTAGAAAATCCATTTGAGCGTGTGTGGCTCACCCCACCGGAGACGATGGCGGCGGAGACGTTCGAGCAGATTTCGCGCCCGCAGGTGATCGACTCGCTTCTGATCCCGGCGAACGCGGAGTCGCCGAATTACAACGCACTCTCGCAGGACGCACGCGGTCTGAACCCGTTGCTACGTCACTTCGGCATGATTATTCACCCACCGATGCTTTACCTCGGTTTCGTCGGTTTTCTGGTACCGTTCGCCTTTGCGATGGCGGCGCTGGCCTCCGGCGACCTTTCAACCAATTGGATTAAAGCCACCCGGCGCTGGACGCTGGTCGCATGGCTGTTCTTAAGCCTCGGCTTGATCCTCGGTGGGCGTTGGGCTTATGACGTGCTCGGTTGGGGCGGCTATTGGGGCTGGGACCCGGTCGAGAACGCGGCCTTCCTGCCCTGGCTGGTCGGCACGGCGTTCTTACACAGCGTGATGATTCAGGAAAAGCGCGGGATGCTCAAGGTGTGGAACATGGTGCTGATTATCGCCACGTTCTCGGCGGTGATGTTCGGCACGTTCGCCACCCGCAGTGGCTTGATCGAAAGTGTCCACAGTTTCGCACGTAGCGAGATCGGCCTGCCGATGTTCTTGTTCTGGGCGGGGATCACGCTGGTTTCCAGTGTGATGCTGATCTGGCGTTGGCGTCAGGGGTTGCTCAAGGACGAACATCATTTCACCGGCATCCTGAGCCGCGAGTCGATGTTCGTGCTCAACAACGTGATCTTCATGGCGCTGACGGTGGCGATCTTCTGGGGCAGCTTCGGTGCACCGATCCTCTCCGAATTACTTTTTGACGAGGACATCACCCTCGGCGTTGATTACTTCATGCAGGTGACGCCGCCGTTGTTCCTGGCGATGTACGTCTTAATGGGTGTCGCGCCGATCACAGCCTGGGGTGCGACCTCAGTCAAACGCATGGGGACGGCGCTAACGGTGCCGCTGCTGCTCACCGTGCTGACCGTCGTCGCTATCGTCGCAACCGGCACCACGACCATCGTCGCCATCGTCGGCTACGCGGTGGTGAGCATGGCGGGGTACGTCGCCGCCTACGAGATCTATCGTGGCACCCGTGCGCGGATGCGCGGACGCAAGGAGAACCCGTTGCAAGCGTTTATCGCGCTGTTCACGCGCAACCGCCGCCGTTATGGGGGCTACATCGTGCATTTGGGCATCGTTATCATCGGCATCGGTGTCATCGGCAGCACAGTCTTCCAGCTCGAACGGCAGGAAACGGTGCAGGTCGGTGAGACCATTCAGGTCAATGACGAGTACCAACTGCGCTACGACGATTTCGCCATCCAGCAAGCCAGCGACGGACGCATCATCGACCGCGCCTATGTGACCATCATCCGCAACGGCGACGAGATCCGGCAGATCGAACCCCGTATCGACCGCTTCCCGCAGAATGACGGCTCCATGATGCCGATGACCATCGCCGGAGCGCACAGCACCATCGAAAACGACTTTTACGTGCTGCTCGGCGGGGCCGGTGACGGCGAGGTCAGCTACAGCCGTGCGACCTTCACTATCTACATCAATCCGCTGATTAACCTGGTGTGGTGGGGCGGGTTGGTGCTGATCCTCGGTACGATCATCTCCACATGGCCTAACGAGACACGCCCGGTCAGTGTGCGTGACCGATCACAAGCAAGACCGAAACTCGCAGGAGCAACCGCCTGACTATGATACGCACGATTTTTGTACTGCTGGGGGTGGTGCTGCTGGCGGCGACTGCCTCCGCGCAAGATACACCACCGGATACCGTCACCTACGACGAGGTGAACGATGTCGCAGCGCGTATGTACTGCCCCATCTGCGAGATGGAACCGCTGCACACCTGCCGCGCCCAAACTTGTATCGACTGGCGCGAGGAAATCCGCGATCAGCTTGCCGATGGACGCAGCGAAGAACAGATTATCAATTACTTCGTCTCCAGCTACGGCGAACGTGTGGTCGGCATCCCGGAGGACAACGGCTTACGGCTGTTCTCACTGGCAGGGCCGATTGCGGTCAGTCTGCTTGCGCTTGGCATCGGTGTCTACACGTTCCGGCGCTGGCAGGCCGACAACGCGACTTATGCCCCACAGCCTATAATCGAAACCACCAACGACGGCGGTGATGACGACTATCGCAGCCGCCTTGAGAACGACTTGAGAGCATAACACGATGACAGAGATTAACGGATTACCCACCGAACCCGCACAGCAAAAATCCGGCGGCTTGGATTGGGGGTCAATCGTCTTGATTATCGGTATTTTAAGCGTGATCTCGGTGGTCGGCTGGCAGTTGACGCAGCAAAACCAGACGCAGCCCACCGACGGCACCGCGCCGGATTTCACGTTCACGACCTTTGACGACCAGACCATGCGCCTCAGCGACTTGCGCGGTGAGATCGTGGTCTTAAACTTCTGGGGCAGTTGGTGCACTCCCTGCCGGGCGGAAGCGCCCGACCTGCAACGAGTTCACGAACGCTACAGCGATGAAGGTGTGCGGCTGCTGGGAATCACATATATTGATGAGCCGGACGACTCGCTGGAGTTCATCGAAGAATTTGGCCTGACCTACACTAACGCGCCCGACCTGCGCTCGGACGTTTCCGACCTGTACAACATCGAAGGCGCACCGGAGACATTCGTCATCGACCGGGATGGTGAAGTCTTCCATCACTATCTCGGCGCGGTTGATGATGAGACACTCAGCACTTTGCTTGATGCCTTGTTGGCGGAAGATGACTCGGTATGAGTATCGAGGGTCTTGCTGTTTCCGCCATGATCGCACTGGCATTCATCGCGTGGCTTGCGCTGCCGCTGTTTGCACCATCCCACGCGGAGGAAAGCACACAGACGGGCCTTGACCGCCAGCGTGAACGCCTCGAAGTCTACTATGAGCGCGTGCTGACCAACCTGCACGACCTCGACGAAGATTATGCTACCGGCAAGCTCGACAAAGCCGAGTACGAACACGATCGGGCACAGTGGGTGGAACGCGGCGTGCAGGCGTTAAAGGCACTTGAAGAACTTGACACCGAGCATCTGATGGTGCCGGTAATGGCCGACGATGCGACCATCGACGAAGCCATTGACCACGCCATCGAAACAGCGGTTATGCGTGGTCAAGCAACTTAACCAACGAAAGACAGACGGAACCCTATGTCATATCGAATGATGAGGGGAATATTACCCCTCTTATTCGTCGTGCTGGTTGCCTGTAGCAACCTGAGCGGCGAACCTGAAATCGTCCGCACTTTTGCCCCCCCGGCGACGGACGCACTACGTAACCCGGTGCTGACCAGCGGCGCGGAAGTCTACACGCTGAACTGCACCACTTGTCATGGGATCAACGGGGCGGGTAACGGGGAATTGGTGCAATCCGGGCAGGTGATGAACCCCGGCAACTTCACCGACCCCGAACAGAAAGCGGGGCAAACCCCGGTGGATTACTTTAACATCGTCACCAACGGCAACCTCGCCAACCTGATGCCACCCTGGGAGAATGCACTCGACGCAGAGGCACGCTGGCAGGTGGCACTTTACAACTATCTGCTGCACTACACGCCGGAGCAAGTCGAGCGTGGGGAGCGTCTGTTCACCGACGAGATCGCGGCGACACTGACCAGGGCGTTAGGCGACCTTTCGGTGCCGGAGGTCTACGCGAACACCAGCAATGATGCGTTGCTCGCCGCGTTGGACGACCTGGAAGACAATCTCGAACCGGCGGCGAAGCGTGATGTCACGGCCTATGTGCGTGTTTCCAACCTGAACGAAGACCTCATCACCGCGCTGGCACAAACCGAGGCCACACCCGAAGTAACACCCTTCGTCGATGCCGATGCACCATCTGGCACGATTACCGGGCAGGTCTTTAACGGGACGGAAGGCGGAACGGTACCCGACGAGATGACGATCTCGCTGCGCATCTTCAGTCAGGCGAGCACCGACCCACCGCCGCCGATCACCACGATGACCAACCCGGACGGCAGCTATCGCTTTGAAGATGTGCCGGTTACGGTCGGCAACGTCTATGTCACCTCGGTCAACTATCTGGAAAACAACTTCGTCAATCCGTTTGAATTCGAGGCCGGGCAGACCGAAGCCGAAGCGCCGTTGACGATCTACGAAGCGACAAACAACGCCGCTGTCATCACCGTTGACCAACTGCGTACCGACGTCAGCGCGGTGACGGGGGCGCTGCAAATAACGCACACGTATGTGGTCAGCAACGGCTCCGACCGGATGTACACCAGTGGTGACACCCTGCCGGACGGTCGGCCTATCGGTCTGGAATTCGACCTGCCACCCGGCTCGATCATCGTGCCGGACGGCACCGATCGCTTTGCTTTTGACGAAGATACCTTTACTTACATCGACACACGCGGCCTGCCCCCTGGCGACGGCTTCCCGGTCGATATGGTGTACTTCCTGCCCTACGAACAATCCGCGCTTGTGGAGTTCGCGATAGGTTATCCGCTGCGCGGGCCGGTCTTCACGCTCATCACAACCGAAGACCTGGAATTCAGCAGCGAACGGCAAGAACGCATCAGCGAGGAAGAGGTGCAACTCGATGTCGCCACTGCTTACGGTGCCAACCTGAGCCTGACGCCCGGTGAACTCATTCGTTTTCGGATTGATGGCGAGGTCGCTGCACAGGTCGGTTCTTCGGTGGATTCATCCGTCGTCACATCGAATAACCTGCTACCGGTGATCGCGGTCACCCTTGCCGGACTGATTACGGTCGCGTCGGTCGGTGTGTTCTTCGTGCATCGCTCACGGACGCAGGCCGTCAGCGATGCCGCCATTATCGACGGGCTGGCCCGGCAAATCTCCGCGTTAGACGCCCAACACGACGCCGGAGAAATCAACCATGACGTCTATCAACGGCGGCGGGCACAGTTACAAGCTCGGCTAGACGAACGCATGGACGCCGACGAGGAACATATATCATGAGCGTGGTCATCCAGACGAAGAACCTGGTCAAGACTTATGGGTTGTTGCCGGTGCTGCGCAAGCTCAATCTTGAGATCGAACGCGGGCAGTTCGTCGCGCTGCTGGGGCCGAACGGCTCCGGCAAATCCACGCTGCTGCGGCTGCTCACCGGCCTCAGCCGGCCTACGGCTGGCGGAATCACGGTCGGCGGCTGGTCAATGCCGGAAGAAGCGGCGGCGGTGCGGGCGCAGATGGGCATGGTCAGCCATAAGCCGCTGCTCTACGAGAACCTGACCGCCACCGAGAACCTGCGCTTCTTCGCACAACTTTACAACCTGCCAGCTAAGCAGATAAGTAAGCACATTGATGACATGCTGCACCGTGTCGGCCTGGAAAAGCGCGGCGACGACCTCGTGCGTACATTCTCGCGTGGGATGCAGCAGCGGTTGAGCATCGCCCGTGCGTTGCTGCACGACCCGGCTATTCTCTTGTTCGACGAACCGTACACCGGGTTAGATCAAGTGGCGGCGGCGACGTTGGATGAATTACTCGACGAAGCCCGGCGCAGCACACAGACGATCATCATGGCGACGCACCAGCTAGAACGCGCCGCTCGCACTGCCGACCGCGTGGTGATCCTCTCACGCGGCAGGGTCGCCTATGACGACGCCGGACACACCTTGGACGCGATGGCGCTGATGGCGGCCTACACCGAAGCGACCGGGGCGGCAACGACACGATGACCACACCGTTTTTTCGTACCATTCTCGCGGTGATGCGCAAGGACTTACGCGCCGAACTGCGCAGCCGTGAGTTGGTCAACTCTATGGGGTTGTTCGCGCTGCTCAGCATCTTGATCTTCAGCTTTGCGCTGGAACTCGACCGGGACGCCCAGCGCGAGGTCGTCACCGGCATCCTGTGGGTGACGCTGGTGTTCGCCAGCATCTTAGGGTTAAATCGCAGCCTCGCCACCGAACGTGAGCAAGGCGGCATGGACGCGATGCTGTTCGCGCCGGTCGGTCGGGTACCGCTCTACCTGGGCAAGACGTTGGGTAACTTGCTGTTCACGTTTGTCATCGGTTTGATCTTGCTACCGTTGATTACCGTGCTGTTTAACCTCTCGCTGGTCACCCCCTGGATGCTGGTCACATTGGGGTTGGGCACACTCGGCTTTGCCTCGGTGGGCACGCTGCTGGCGACCATGACCGTACAGACGCGCTCCCGCGAGACGTTGCTGCCCATCGCCATGATGCCGACCGCGTTGCCGGTGCTGTTGCTGGTCGTGCGGGCGTCACGCAGCATCCTCGTGAACGACTTTGAACCGAACTGGCTACTCACACTGCTGGTGCTGGATACGATGTATTTAGTGCTGGGCTGCCTGCTATTTGAATATGTGGTTGAGGATTGAAGCCATCAACTTTCGTGCTGGAATCAAGTATAATCGTAGCGTTTAACAAGTTTTAAAGGTATGCAACAATGAGTGCTGTTCAGAACGTATCTGTCAACGAATCGACTATAAGTATGGAAAGCGCGGACGAGTCCCCCCCGCGCAGCCTGATGATCTTGACGCTCATCACCCTGCTGGCGGTGGCTTTCGGGGTGTGGTTGGCGCTCGGTTACGCCAACACCGACCTTGAACAAGGCGCTGTGCAGCGTATTTTTTATCTGCACATGCCGTCGTTTTTCGGTGCTTTTCTGGCGTTCGGCGCGACCGTGTTCGGCGGTGTGCTGTACCTACGCCAGCGTGAAATCAGATGGGATACGCTGGCAATTGCTGGCGTCGAGGTCGGGTTGGTGCTGTCAATCATTAACCTCATCACCGGTTCGATCTGGGCGCGTCCGATCTGGAATACGTGGTGGACGTGGGATCCACGCCTGACCAGTGCCGCGATCATGGTGCTGACCTACACCGCCTACTTGATGCTGCGCAACGGCATCGAAAACCCGGACGCTCGCCGTCGCTTTGCGGCGGTGTATGGCATTCTGGCTTTCGTCACCGTGCTGACCACACTGCTGATTATCCGTGTGGTGCCGCAGACCATCCATCCGGCGGTGATCGGCCCTAGCCCGCAGAACGCCGAAGGCACATTCGAGGCCACGCAAAACGTCGCGGTGGCACTGATCCCCAACCTCATCATCTGGAGCACACTGGTTCCCGTTGTGCTGATGTGGTGGCGCATCCGGTTGGAAAACAAGTTAGAGCGCATCCACGCATTGAAATTACGCATCTTGAGTGAGTGACGTATGTCCAAAACGTTTCGTCTGGTTTTTGCTTTACTATTGCTGCTGGTCGCATCGGCGGTGGCAGCACAGGAAGATGACGGCGACTTACCCGTCATCCCCTATATCACCTCAGCCGACTCCGTCGAGGATTTTAACGTCCCGGTGCCGGATGGCTGGGAAAACATCGGCACCGCTGGCGTGCCACACCTCACACTGGATGGCGTCGAGGCCAATTTCTACGTGCTGCCGGTGGGCAGTAACGATGTCGCCGCTGGTCAGCTTGCCGCCATCCAGCAAATCATCGAAGACTTCGACGCGACGCCGACTTATAACGGCGACCTTAACCTCGACGGCAACATCTGGACGCAGACGGTCTACACCCTGCCCGACGATGGCAGCGTGACCGCCTTTTCGCTGCTGCGGGAGGAGACGGTCTATAATCTGGTCTTTGTTTCCAATGCTGACCTGTACATGACCGCTGTCCGCCCGGATGCACGGGTCGGCGTCGATGAAGGCATCCGTGAGGCGATGACGCGCTTCTTCGGGGAGGACTTCGACGCCGACCCCGAAGCGACCGGAGCGGTCGAATTGTCGAACGGCACCTGGCAGCGTTATGACTACGGCAGCATCGACGGTGAGCCGGTCAGCGCCATCGGGCAGTTGCGCGGCAACACGACCTTCGTCGTCATCGAGCGCGGTGATACCAATCAGATCGAAAGTGTGAACAAGTCGTTCTTTACGGTGTTATTCGGCTTTTTTATCACCCCGCAAAGCGACACCTATCTTTACATGGGGCTGGCGGCGACGTTCGGGCTGGTCGGCCTGTTGATCGTCAGCTTGTGGTTGCGCTTCAACAACGCCCGCAAAGACGAGGGCGTCATCCAACAATTGCAGGAAGACGGGTAACCATGCGTCTATGGGTGACAATTGCAGGAAGACGGGTAACCATGCGTCTATGGGTGATCGGTCTGCTATTGCTGGCGATCGGGTGTAGTTCTGGCGCGGAGGTCGCCAGCGAACCGACCACCGTACCCTTCCCGACGGTGACGCCGGGGCGTGTGCTGGTCGGGCAACTTTCCACCCCTAGCCGCGCCGGGGCTTTCCCAGTGGATGCACAGGCCACCCCCACACCGGATGCCAGCACCTGCCCAACACTGGGTGAGGCCACACTCCCCCGCGTACAACCGGAAACCGACGGCGAGATCATCAACGAGATCGTCAATTATCTTTCCGTAGGTGGCGCACCGGCTTCGCTGGAGGTCACGCTGCGTGAACGCTGGGGCTTGCTTGAGGGCGGCGGCTTCCTGCGGGATGACATCGACCTGACCGGCGAAGGCGTGCCGGAAGTCATCATCGGCTACACCGATCAGGAGGCGACCGGCACCGTCGTCATTCTCGGCTGCGTCAACGGCAGTTATGTGGTGCGCTATCAGGGTGTCTCCGAAGGCGGGGCCGCGCCGCAGATCGTACTGGTTGACGACCTGAACAACAACGACCGCAGTGATGTTCTGTTTGTCTATCCACTATGCGCGGGAGGCGACCGCGAAGACTGCGACTTCGATAACCGGCTCATCGCATGGGAGCCGAGCGTTGGACGCTTCGTCAATCTGTTAGGCGATGTGGTCATCACGACCAGCTTACCCGAAACCGTCGATATGGACAGCGACGACGTCAGTGAATTGGTGGTTTACCTCGACGACGACGGGAACGCCACCACCGGCCCGCTGCGTACCGGTGTACAAATCTACGATTGGGACGGCACGGTCTACGTGCTGTCTATCGTCAATATCGACCCGCCGCAGTACCGCATCCAGATCGTACATCAAGCCGACCGCTACTTCCTCGATAGCGCATGGGTGCAGGCGACCAGCCTCTACCAGCGGTCGCTCGATGACGGTGAACTGCGTAACTGGCGCAGCGATGAAGAAGACGCACTACGGGCGTATACACTCTATCGCCTGCTGCTGACCCGTGCAGGCGCGGATGACAACACCGCCGAGCCGGTCTACCAACAGATCAACCAGCTTTACCCTGACCCGGAAAATGCGGTGATCTACGCGCTGATGGGCCGGGCGTTCTGGCAGGAATTCGGCGCGAACGGCGACCCCGCCGCCGCCTGTGAAGCGGTGCTGGCACTGGTCGAGGAACGGCCTGAAGCGTTGGAACTCATCAACCGCTACGGCACACGCAGCCCGACCTATAGCGCCGAACAACTATGTCCGTTTTAGAAAAGACTGAATAATGACTTCTCTCGACTATTTTAAAGACACCCAACACGCGATGGTTGACCTGCTGACCGCACTCATCGCGTTTGAGACTCCCAGTGCAGACAAGGCGCGTGTCGATGAATTGATCGACTATCTGACGGAGAAATTCGAGGCGCTGCAAGCCAGTTCGATCACACGCTTCCCGCTGGAAAACGCCGGGGACTGCGTGCTGGGCAAGTGGAACGAAGATCAACCCGGTGAGCCGATTCTGTTTCTCATGCACGCGGATACAGTGTGGCCGGTCGGCACGGTAGATAGACGCCCGGTACACATCGACGACGACGGACGGCTCTATGGCCCCGGCGCGGTCGATATGCGGGCCAGCATCGTGCTTTTTCTTTCGGTGATGCAAGCGTTGATCGACCATGACGAACTACCCAACCGCCCGATCTGGGCGCTGGTCAACGGTGATGAGGAAATCGGCAGCCGCTACTCCACGCCGACCGTGCAGCAGGTCGCACAGGACTGCGGCCTGGTGCTGGTGATGGAACCGGGTACCAGCGACGGCGCACTCAAGACACGGCGTAAGGGCCTGGCGACCTACCGGCTGCACGTCGAAGGTCGCGCCGCCCATGCCGGCAACGAACCGGAACAGGGCGTTAATGCCATCATCGAGTTGGCACAGCAGGCGATGAAATTGCACAAACTTAACGATCTACGTAACGGCACCTCGGTTTCGGTCACGATGATCGAAGGCGGCACCGCTGGCAACGTCATCCCGGCGTATGCATCGGCGTATATCGACAGCCGCTCATTTACCCAATTGGATATGGATCGCATCAAGGCGGCGCTGGATGACGTGTTGCCGTTTATGCCGGGGGCACAGGTGCGCGTGGAACCGCTGCACAGCCGCCCACCGATGGAACCGACCGACGCCACGCGCAAAGCCTATGAACGCTGCCGCGAGATCGGCGCGACACTCGGCATCACCGTGCGTGAGGAAAGCGTCGGCGGGGTCAGTGACGCCAATACAACCGCCGCGCTGGGCATCCCGACTATTGACGGGTTAGGACCGTATGGTGGCGGCCTGCACGCGGAACAAGAGCATGTACTATTGAGCAGTATGCCGCGCCGGGCCGCGCTCATCGCCGGGATTTTGAAGCATTGGTAGCGGTTGGCGGTTGGCTTCACACGCTCTCATGTTCGGTCTGCATCCGATCACGCAGGCGTAGCAGTTCCTCGCGGTTGGTGACATCGCGCATCAACTCGACGAAGCCCTTAAGGTCAGGACTCATCTCGTAGACCTGCTCGACCGCCGGGCCTATCGGGTCGCTGCCTGCCACGCCAGGGATGCCGCGTGCCTGATAGCCCCCGTAAAATGCGAAGTAAGCCAGGTTGAGCTTGCGAATATAGAAGCCGTTATCGTAGAACAACTGGCGGCGATTTTCCATAAATGCCTCCATCTCAACGGTCCAGGCTTCGGCAAGGGCTTCGTAGGCTACACCCTGTTGGGGGTCGCCAAGCGCATATAACCGGGTCGCCTTCGCCCGGATTGATTGGATCACGCGCAGCATATCATCGACGGTGGTACGGGTGCGATGCATCGCCGCGCCGAAGTCGAGCGTTTGTTGCGCCGGGGGCGAGGCAGCAGCGGTCAACGCCGGTTGTGCGACCGCTGGCAGCAGATCGGGATAGTAGCGGGCGAGGATTTTTGCCTCCATCTCTCGCCCGAAGACGTTGGCCGCTGTCTCATTGATGAACACGGCCTCACGTCCGCTGGGGCCGGTATCTATAAAGAAGCTCAACCCCAACGGATAGAAAAACAGGTAGTGGTGCAACCATTCGTGCGCAAACGTCCGCACGATAAACGGAATATTACTCGTCTCCTGGATCATCGCCGGGTAGAGCGCCATCCCACCGATGGGCACCACCAGCGCGGACATGCTGCGCTCATCGTAGATGCGTTCCTCGATGGTAATGGCTTCTTCCAACGGTAACGGGTCAATTGCCAATTCAACGCGGCGATCAATGCGATCTCGCGGACTGACCACCAGCAGATTTGGCATCCGTGTGAAGCGCATGGAGACCGGCGGCAAGATCTGCCCCAGTGTACCGAAGCCCTCATCAGCCAGTACCGAACTCACCTGTGCTTCGAGGATGCTTTCGACGCGGGTTTGGCGACTGCGTAAGTCATCGCGGATGGCGTCACGTTGGGCGCGGAGGTCGGCGGTCGATAAATCAGGGTCAGGTGTGTTTGGATCAATATAGATGTTAGCGATCTGCGCTTCGATCTGCTGCACCTGCGCCAGTCTGGTCATGTAGTCAACCACATATTGGCTACGGGCTTCCTCGTGCATGTAGGGGGCGGTTCCCCAGAGCGCCTGCCCGGTCTTCGCCGTGACCGCGTCGAACTCCCAGCCGATGTAATCAAACTTGGCACCGCCCACGATGACTGAAATCGCGTTCCACTCGATGTACAGCGGATAGGTCGAACGCTGGATCAAAAAGGTAAACAGCACCAGCCCCACACACAACCAGAAGCCACGCCAGATCAGACGCAAGCCGCGCCACAGATAGTTCAACACGTTCACCAACGCTACATCCTTAAACACATAACAACTTTCACGCGATTATACCAGCCGCCCGTAAGACTACTCATAGCGGAAGCGCACGATGCCGATGCCAAACAGCACCACCGCCGCCGCCACCAGCACGATAATCGACGGCACCACATCGACCAGCCCACCATCATAGAACATCAACTCGTTGAACGCGGTCATCGCCCAGCCGACCGGCGAGATATACGCCAGCGTCTGCATGAAATCCGGCACGATCTCCAGCGGCCACCACGCCCCGCCCAGCGGCGCGGCAACCAGCACCAGAAACGTGGTCAGGCTGTTGGCCTGCTGTTCACGATCTACGAAGGTCGCCAGCACCAGCGCCAGCGCGGTTGTCGTCAACGTAAAGCTGACCATCACCAGCACCAGCGCCAGCGGATCATCACCGAAGTTCGCGCCGAAAAACGCCCCGGCGACAAACGCGATTGCGAACTGGATGATCCCCAGCACGAACCGCGCCAGCATCTTACCGCCCAGCAACTGCCAGCGGCGCAGCGGCATCACGGCAAGGCGTTGCAGCGTGCCGTAGCCGCGCTCCTGTAAGATGACGACCGCCCCCGCCAGCACGGTAAACATCACGTACATCGTGCCCATGCCCGGCGCGGATTGCGTGAAGCCGGAGGTGGTTTCGCCGTCCTCAGCGGTGGCGACCTGGTACGTCACGACCGAGGGCGGGTTTTCCCAACGCTGTGCGGCGTCCTCATAGACCGTCTCACGGAATGTACCGGCGTCGTCCCCGGTGTTTTGTTCGTAGACCTGTGCGCCGACCTGCGCGGCGACCGACGCCCCGGCGACCTGTTGCACCGCCGCCTGTACCGATTGCAGCAACGGACTCGGCTGTGTGGGGTCACTTTCCGACCGGAAGGTGACATCGACCGGCGCACCGTCGATGACCGCCTCACCAAACCCCGCCGGGATAATCAACAATGCGCTGACCTCGTCATTGTCGATACGCTCGACCGAACGTGCTTCCGTCAGCGGTTCATCACCCAGGCCGCAGATGTCTTCGTCGTCGTTGTCCATCGGGCATAACACGAGCGTCGGGTTGGCCTGCCGCAGACTGTCGAGAAACGAAGCCGAGAGTTCGCTTGTGTCCTGGTTGAGCACGTCCATTAGCACGGTATCACCTTCGCCGCCGTTGCTCGCCCCACCGTTGACCAGACCGACGATAAAGATCAGGAAGATCGGAATAACGGTCAGGTTGACCCACACGCTGCGATCTTTCAGGCTCACACGTAGATCGTTAAGCGCGACCTGTAGTAACTTCGTCATGGTTAAATATCCTTCCGGCGGTTAAACGTAAACAGACTGAACAGGAACAAGCCCGCACCGATGAGCAATAAAAATATCAGATTCGTGACAATGTCACTGCCCCCTTCGGAAAGCTCGATGAATGCCTCCGACCCCCAACGGACAATCGAAAGGCGCGTAAGCGGCTCGACGGCACCGAGGGTATCCACCGGGAAGAACGCGCCACCCAATGCCCCCATGAAAATGCTGACGATACCGCCGATGATGTTGGCCTGCTCCGGTGTTTTGGAGGCCGCCGCCGCCATCATGCCGACACTCGCCGCGCTCAATGACCCGACGATCAGCAACGCGCTAATGGCGACCCAATTCGTCCCCCAGATGTAGCGCACTTCGCCTTCCAGCAAACTGGCGACGACCGTAAACGCGATGAACAGGAAAATCAATTGCAGCAGTACAGTCGTAAACACACCGATCAGCTTACCGAGCAAAATTGCATAGCGCGGCGTGGGTGAGATGACCATGCGTTGCAGCGTCCAGTTATCGCGCTCCTCCAATACCGCCGCCGATGCCCCCGACGCTGTAAACAGCGCGAAGAAAATGGCCTGCGCAGAGCCGAACAATACCAGCGGGTTGAATTCCTCGCTCTGGATGCTGTCCTGCTCTACGCCCACGTTGACGAAGGCCGGGGTGAAGGCACAGGCGAATGTGTCCTGATCAATTTCCGGTACGTTGCCCGTTGCGATCAAGTTATCGACCGTCGCCCGGATGGTCAACTGCCCCGTGACGATCTGATTATTGATGCTTTCCACCACACTGCGGATCACATTCGCGGAGATCGACCGGGCACCATCGGCATAGATCTCGATCTGTACCGGTTCGCCCGGCTGCGCGTTGGGTGTGTAGGCCAACTGCTGGCTAAACGTTGCCGGGATGATAACCGCCGCGACGTAATCCCCGCTTTCGACGGCCCGGCGGGCCGCTTCCGGTGTGTCGAACAGGTCAGCATCGGTGAGGTCGTAGAGTGTCGTCCCACCGTTTGCGTTATCGTCGTCACTGGCTACAGCATCACAGGTCGGCTGTGATGACCCGTCACCGGCACTTGAGGGCCGGTCTTCGGGCGGCACCAGCGCGTTGACGAAGATCGCACCGTTGTTCAGGCCGTTCGCATCGCCTTCGTCCAGGTTGACGACCGCGACCGGAATATCACTCAGGCCGCCGCCATCGGAGACATCACCCAACGCCAGCGCGATGATGGTCGAAAGCACAATCGGCGTGACCAGCATAATCAGTAGCAAGTTACGGTCGGTAAATGTGATGCGGGTGTCTTTCCAGGCAATAGTCGCAATTTTACTCAGCATGGTTAGTCCCTCAGCGCTCGCCCGGTCAGATGCAAGAAGACCGCTTCAAGGTCAGGTTCTCGCACCTCAACGGAGAAGATGTCAATGTTCGCAGTGTTGAGCAACTGTACGACAGCGGGTAACGCCTTCCGTCCACGCGGCGCATAAACGGTCAGCACACCCTCGAAAGTCTGCCCCGGTCGGACGGCGGCAAGGGTGCCGGTCGCGGTCGCCTCGGCGGAGGCTTCCTCGTCGCTGTCGTCTGCGTCGCCGCCCAAAGTAATCGACTCATATTCGGCACGGGTTACCCCGTCGATCTCATCCTGGAGGCGACGCAGCAGCGAGTCGTCCGCCTTTTGCTCACCCAGGCTGAATACTAACCGGTCTTCCTGCCCGACCTGCTTGGTCAGTTCATCCTGCGTACCGAGCGCGATGATCTCACCATGATCGATAATGCCGACCCGGTCACTCAGTTCCTGTGCTTCTTCCATCAGATGTGTGGTGTAGAGTACGGTCATGTCATATTCATCACGCAGCCGAAAGACCGTATCCAGAATGCGGCGGCGGTTCTGCGGGTCGATGCCGACCGTTGGCTCATCCATGTAGACGAGCTGCGGCCTGTGCAACAAGCCCACCCCGATGTTCACCCGTCGCTTCATCCCGCCGGAAAATGTCTCGATAGTGTCATGCTGGCGGTCGGTCAGGTCGATGAATTCCAGCACCTCGTCGGCACGGTTTTTGAGTTCTTTGCCGCCCATCCCATACATTCGACCGAAGAATTCAAGGTTCTGGCGTGCGGTCAATGTCGGGTACAGCGCGATCTCCTGTGGGATGACGCCCATCAGTTTCTTGGCTTCCAGCGGTTGCTTGGTGATGCTGTAACCGCCGATCTTGGCGTCGCCGCGTGTCGGTTCGACCAACCCACTAATCATCGAGATCATGGTCGTCTTACCGGCCCCGTTCGGCCCCAGCAGACTAAAAATCTCTCCCCGGCGGATGTCAATATCCACCTCCTTGACGGCCTGCACTTCCTCGCCGTTGTTGCGCTTGTAGGTCTTGACCAACCCTCGCGCTTCGACTAATGTTTCGTTCATGTTGTCCTCCATTTGCTGTTTGTTTTATTCGGTATACGCATAGCGTCGATGAAACGTTATATTTCGTCCTCGACAACCGCAATTGCAGTGTCATACCACTCGACCGCTGCCTGATTGACCTGAATGCCGTATTCAATCGTCAATAGACGGAGCCGCGCACCATAACTCAGTTTCGACTTATCCGCAAAATATTGATTTCGGATGAAATCCAAACTGTCGATAAAGACCTGTGCTTGCCGCTTATAGGTTTGTAGCACATCACGCAGTTCTTCCGGCGGGATGCGCTCTCCGAAGAACAACTGACCGAGCCAGCCCTGGCGAACCGTCGCCCCTTTGCTCTTTATCGGCTTTGCCAACCACTGATCCAACGCAGCCTTGCCAGCGTCGGTCAGGTGATAGACCTTTTTATCCGGCTGGCCCTCCTGTATTACCGTCTCCACGCGCACCTGTTCTTTATCGAGCAATTTATAGAGGGCGCGGTAGATCTGGCTCTGGTCGGTTGTCCAGAAATTATTGACAGTCGCATCAAAGCGCTTGTTGAGGTCATAGCCTGATTGTGGTTCAAAGCTGAGCAAGCCCAGCAGAAGATGTGGTAGCGACATGAGTCACCTATATGCAACTGCTTATATGTGCAATTGCATATATTATGCTAAATAAATTATTTTGTCAACAAAAAAACGGCGATTTTAGTCCCCGTTTTTGTTAAAACTCAATATAGCGTTTCCAGGTATCCGGCCCGGTGCCCACCGCGACGACAAAGTAGCTCGTTCGAGGTCGCTTTGGCTCCCAGTGCAATTTCATACCGGCTTCGTGGGGCAGGCGATTGCCCTTACGATGGTTGCAGGTGGCACAGGCGCAGGCAGTGTTCGTCCACGTATCCTTCCCCTTTCGAGAGCGCGGCAGGATGTGATCGACACTGAAATCACTTTTGCCCAACACCTTGCCTTTAATCATCGAACCGGGTTGTGCGCCACAGTAAATACACACGTAATTGTCACGCACCAGCACACCTTTACGGCTCCAGGTGGCACGGCGACGAGGCACATTGACATACCGCTTGAGCGCGATCACAGAGGGGACAGGATATTGATCGTTGATCGTCCGGAGCATCTTACCGGTTTCCTCAACAATGATGGCTTTGCTAGCTAAAATGAGGTTAATTGCACGCGGCAACGTAATAATGGAAAGGGGTTCCCAGGTGCTTCCATTGAGTAACAATACACGACTTTGTAAAACAGATGTACTAGACACCGTTCAGACGACCTTTCAGTCTGCTTCAATCTTCCTGAACATCTATTATACGCTAAAATCGTTACTTTTGCTTTAAAATCGGGGCGAGAACACAGCGGCGGTGCCTGCTTTTATTAAGACACCATCGCCTATGTCCATATGATACTTATCCAACAACGCCGGCTGTATAATGCGTCCGGCATAATGCTTGCCCTTTCGTTTACTTACGTTTGCTTACGTTTACGACAACTTACAACTGTCATTGATGATTTCTGTGCTGTATATTAGTAAAAGCTGCGAATAGTCGCAGATGTTTCGTTTTGGCTTATAGGCTGTCTCCTCGCTTTTCTTATATTGTCTATTTCTTTTTATCTCTGCCTCTACACTCTATTATGTAGCAACAATCATAAATCTTGTCAAAATAGTACGAAACTCCTACTCTTATCAGCAAGTTCTTACAGATGATGACCGTTCGATCAATCGCAGCGTCGATCTTTTGACCTGTCGGTTGCGCTCCAACTCCGTGACCGTTTCTTGCGCGGTGTAGATGACTTCGTACAACCAGGCGACCAGTTCGCGCTGGCTCAAGTGGAGTTCGGCGGCGTTCTCACTGGTGATAGAGTGCAATTGGTCGAGTAGTTCCAGCATTTCATCGAGTCGCTGATCTAGGCAGCAGTGTTTTAACTTCACATGTTGCGTTGTCATCTCGTCTTCTCACCTCTGGCAAATAAACAAAAAAAGGGACGTGAGCTGTTTTGTTCAGTCTCACGTCCCGTAATTTTTGGAACTGTCGGTAGGGTGGTGCGGATCAGGTTCGGCACCTCCACCGATGAGACTGCGCAATCTGCCGACTGTCGTCTGCAAACAGCAAACCGAAATCGAATAGCGGGCCATCTGCACGGTTGGCGGGTTCATATGCGAAGCCGCAGGCAGAATTTGCCATAGCCGAAATATTCGGTTGCGGGTTGTTTGCGAAACGGTAAGCCGCAGACATTGTTACGCTCCTTTTTCCACCGAGGTGTCATCCAACATTTCGAGGATGCTCTCGCCGGTGATGAAGACACGACGCATACCACTCGGTTTGCTAACGCGCAAATGATCTTTCTTAATCAGGCGTTTGAGCGTGCTCAGGCTGATGCCTAAGGCTTCTGCCGCTTCCTGACGGGAATATACGGCTCCGGGTTCAATCCGTGGTTTTGACGTGTTTTCCATGAGAACTTTCCTTTATATTCTATTCTGAACGTTAGCATACATTATAGCGGACGTCAAGAGATTTAACCAACCCTTAAATGGCCTTGAGGGTTCAAAAAGGCTACTTCAAAGGCCAGGGTTGACAAAAAAAGACCTATGCGACCATAATATGGCACGAAAGGCGACGACGGAGACAGTCCGTGAGCACCTGCCCCAACAGGGAGCCAGCATCCGTAGATTGAGAGGGCTGGCAGGGCGGCGCAGAGGCGCTGATAGCAGGCACGGAATTCACTCTTGATGGCGGCGTGCAAGTGCGTTCGTCAACGCTGACAGGTGAACGGGTATCCAGTGGGATACACTTAATAGTCTGCTCCGCGACACCGGCGTTACAAGGTGAGCCTGATAGAACCATGTCAGGCGTGAGTGGGCGGCAATTTGCCGTCAACCAGGGTGGTACCGCGAGAGACAATCACACGCTCTCGTCCCTGATGTGCATGTTTATTGTGCATCGAGGACGAGGGCGTTTTTCATTTTACTGGTTCTACCGGAATTGGTGGAATCCCGTTTTAGCCCTCATCCCCCAGCCCCTTCTCCCGAACGCTACGCTGGGAGAAGGGGCGAAAAGTCCCTCTCCTAGTCGCGAAGCGGCGGTCGGGAGAGGGATTTAGGGTGAGGGCAAGGGTAAATTCCACATTTCCACCAAAAACGTTAGAACGAGTCATTTTACACACACGAGGAGATTTTATGCTGGAAAAATTGGATACCGTCGAGCAAGAGGCGCTTGAGGCGCTCGAAGCGGTCAAAGACACCGAGGCGCTGCAAGCATGGTCGAGCAAATATACCGGGCGCAAAGGAGAGATCACCCGGCTGCTGCGCAACACCGGCAACCTGCCCAAAGAAGAACGCCCGGCCTTCGGCAAGCGAGCCAACGAAGTCAAACAACGGCTTGAGGCCGCCGAAGCCGAACGCGAACAAGTGCTGCGTGACCACGCCCTAGCCCACGACCTGGAAGAAGGACAGATCGACATTACCCTGCCCGGTCGCACCCGGTCGATGGGTGGCCTGCACCCCTCCACACAGACGCTGCGCCGTTTCTATAACATCTGGGCGGAGATGGGCTTTCAGGTCTACCGCAGCCGGGATGTCGAATTGGATGAAACCAACTTCACCGCGTTGAACATCCCGCCCCATCACCCCGCCCGCGATATGCAAGACACGTTCTACACCACCGACGAGGGCATCATCCTACGCACGCACACCTCACCGGGGCAGATCCACGCCATGCATGAACTCGGTAACGATGGTGCGCAGCCGATCCGTGTGATTTTGCCGGGGATGTGTTACCGCTACGAGCAAATCACCGCCCGCAGCGAGGTGCAGTTTAATCAGGTCGAAGGGCTGGTGGTCGGGCGTAACATCCGCATGAGCGACCTTAAAGGCACCATCACCGAGTTCGCCAAGCGTATGTATAGCCCGGAGGCGAAGGTGCGCTTCCGCGCCTCGTATTTCCCCTTCACCGAACCGAGCATGGAAGTCGATGTCGAGTGCTTCCTGTGCGGCGGTGATGGCTGCAACGTGTGTAAATACACCGGCTGGCTGGAAATCGCCGGGAGCGGCATGATACATCCGGTGGTGCTGCGCAACGGCGGCTATGATCCGTCCGAATGGAGCGGTTTCGCGTTCGGCATGGGGCCGGAGCGCATCACCATGCTCAAGCACGGCATCAAAGACATCCGCTACTTCTGGGGCAACGACCTGCGCTTTTTGGAGCAATTCTAGGATTTTCGTTTTTAGCGATCGGCTTTCAGCGATCAGTTGTTAGTTTTCAGTTTCAACCCCCTCCGGCGCGAGTGCGTCGCGCCACCTTCCCCGATCCGCTATGCGATACGCTACGGGGGAGGAAAACACGCTGCCAGATGCAAATCGCTGCGAAAAGCACGCACTGGCTCCCTCCCCGTATTGAAGTGACAAGTCACTTCACGGTATTGGGGTGGGGTTAGACCGTATCAATTATTCAGCCGCACAGCGTCCTTGAACCTGGCGGTTAAAAAACAAAACACAAAACAAGGAGTGAAACATGCTTGTACCCCTCTCATGGTTGAGAGATTTCGTAGAGATCGACATCCCCGCCGAATTGCTGGCGGAAAAACTGACCGTCGCCGGGTTGGAAGTCGCCCGGCTGAACTACATCGGTGTGCCACAGCAGCACGTCGAGGGCGTGAGCTGGCCCGAATCCGATCATCTGGTATGGGATCGTGACAAGCTACTGCTGGGCGCGATCCGTGAGGTGAAAGCCCATCCCGACGCTGACCGGTTGGTGCTGGCAATGGTTGATTACGGCGGCGATGAGATGGAACAATGTGTCACCGGTGCGCCCAATCTGTTCGACTACAAAGACCAGGGACCGCTGGAAAACCCGGTATGGACGGCCTTCGCCGCTGAAGGCGCGGAAGTATGGGACGGTCACAGCGACGACCCCAAACGTATGATGCTCAAAGGGCGCGAACTGCGCGGCATCTACAACAAGAGTATGGTGTGTTCGGAGAAAGAACTCGGACTCAGCGATGAGCACGAAGGTGTGATCTTGATGCACAACGCACCGACCGACCGTAAAGGCCAATCCTACGCGCCCGGCACGCCACTGCAAGATGTGTTCGGCGATGTGGTGTTCGACATCGAGCTGACGCCCAACCTCGCCCGTTGCTTCAGCATGTTGGGTGTGGCGCGAGAGGTCGCCGCCATCCTCGACAAAAAACTGACCTACCCCGATTATGACTTCGTCGCGGAAGGCGACCCCATCGAGGGACAGGCGCATATCGACATCCGTGAGCCGGAACTCAACCCACGCTTCACGCTGGCGTTGCTGCGGGGCATCACCGTACAGTCCTCACCGGCGTGGATGCAGCGCCGTCTGACGTTGGTCGGGCAACGCCCCATCAACAATATCGTCGATGTGACCAACTACATCACGTTCGAGATCGGGCAACCGCTGCACGCCTTCGACTACGATAAGCTGGTCGCCCGCGCTGGTGGTGGCGCACCGACCATCATCACCCGCCTGCCGGAAACGGGCGAAACGCTAGAAACACTCGATGAGATCAAACGGGAATTACAGCCGCATAACATCCTGGTGTGTGATACCGCCGGTGTGTTGAGCATGGGCGGACTCATCGGGGGTGCGGAAACGGAAATCAGCGACGAGACAAAGAATGTACTGCTCGAAGGCGCGAACTGGAACTTCATTAACATCCGGCGTACCACACAATCACAAAAGGTCTTCACCGATGCCGCAACGCGCTTCAGCCGGGGTGTGCATCCCAGCCAAACCTTGCCGGGTGTCAGCCGGGGCATCGAGTTGATGCGACAGACCGGCGGCGGCACCATCGCTAAGGGTCTGGTGGACGAGTATCCACTGCCACCGGAGAAGATCACGGTTGAACTGCCCGAAAACGAGATCGAACGCTTGCTCGGTTTGAAGATCGACATCAACACCGCCGCTGATATGCTGCGTCGCCTCGAATTCGAGGTCAGCGTAGAGGGCGACCGGTTGCACGCGGTTGGGCCGGATCACCGCATGGACATCGGCGAAGGCGTGGTCGGGCAGGCCGACCTGATCGAGGAAGTCGCGCGGATGTACGGCTATGACCGGATTCCCGATACCATCATCGCTGATGCCATGCCGCCCCAATGGGAAAATGTCGCACTCGCCCACGAGGAGCGTGTGCGCGACCTACTGGTCGGCCTGGGCTTACAGGAAAATATCAGCTATCGTTTCACCACGCCGGAACGCGAGGCCACACTCAGCACCAACGGCGGCAAAGCGCCCTGGGCGGATGCAAGCTATGTCGAGATGCAAAATCCGATTGCGTCGGATAAAACCGTGCTGCGTCACAGTCTGCTGACCAGCCTGTTAGAAAACGCGCAGAACAACCAGCGGTTCACCGCCCGGCAGCAGGTCTTCGAGATCGGCAGTGTCTATTACAAGTATAAAGCCGGTGAACTGCCGGAAGAACCGCGCCGTCTCGGTCTGCTGCTGACCGGGCCACGCGCCCAAACCAACTGGATGGGCGGCGACGCCCCCGGTGACATCGACTTCTACGACCTGAAAGGCACGGTCGAGCGGTTACTGGAAAAGCTGCACGTCACCGGTCTCAGCTACGAACGTGCCGAACATCCGACCTTCCATCCGGGGCGCTCCGCGACGATCAAGATTGGCGAACGGACGCTGGGCACCTTCGGTGAACTGCATCCGCTGGTGGCACGCGCTTTTGAGTTGGAAGATCATCCGGTGCAAATCGCGGAGTTTGACCTAGACCTGCTGCTGCAAGTTTCCGTTGAGGATTTCGACCTGCAAGCCCTGCCGACCACACCGCCCGTGCTGGAAGACATCGCGCTGGTCGTCCCGGCTGACCTGCCCGCCGCCGAGGTTGAAGCGGTCATCCGGCAGGCAGGTGGTGATCTACTGCGCGAGGTGCGCTTGTTCGATGTCTACACCGGGGACTCGATTGAAGCGGGGAAGAAAAGCCTGGCTTACAGCCTGACCTATCAAGCCAAAGACCGCACCTTGACCGACAAAGAAGCCGCCAAGCTGCGCAAGAAGATCATCAAAGCGACGGAGAAACGCCTGGGCGCAAAGCTACGGGCGTAATCCGATTGCCCCTCACCCCCGTCTCGCTACGCGAGCCACCCCCTCTCCCACCTTTCGGTTCCTGCGGAACCTGGGGCGAGGGGGAAACGCGGCTGCGCCGCAATGC
>DAOTTX010000198.1:0-16767 GCA_034437515.1 Anaerolineae bacterium | reverse complement strand
CAGCAGCATCACTACGCCGACGATAAGCGGCACCGCCAGCGGTACGATCTTCTCGAAGGGGCGGTTTTGCACGACGACCGCATTGACCTCGACCGGCGTCTGTGCGGTGATGGTGAACGTGGCGGTTTGTGGCGTCAGCGTGTCGTGGAGGGTGGTGCGGTTCCAGCCGTCGGCGCTGCCGGGGTACGTCCGCCCGTTGACTTCTAATGCAACCGCACCGCGCCAGCGCAGCGTGACATCGGTACCGTGTGCGGTGAAGGTCAGTGAGGCCGCCCGCAGCGACTTGTCATAACGTCCGTTTTGCGCCGGGATGCTCTCACCATCCGTCGCCTGGATGGCCCAATGCCCTGCCGCCTGATGCGTCCCCATATAGAGCGTGGGCTGCTGTGACATGATAAATCCGCGCATGGCATCGTACACTGGCAGCGGCGTAAAGCTCGGTTTCTCGTCGCTGTAGTCCGGCTCCACCATGCGGAAGTAATAGAAGCTCTGGTCGCTCTCGCGGTCGCTGGCACGGGTGAAGAACCAGTAATTCACCACGCCGACCCAGGGCCATTCCTGCTGGGCGCGTTGGTAGAGTTCGACGGCGTAATCCGCTTGCTGCTGCTCGGTGACCTGCCCGAAGGCATACCGGGCGGCGATGGGGTCGGGATACTCGGCCTCGGACGGCACGGCGTTCCACGCGGCCTCACTGATCCAGATCGGTTTGTGCGCGTCTCCGTTGGCGACCATGATGTCACGCATGTAGCGGTTGCGCCCGATGTTGACCTGCATCGGGTTGAGGCGTTCATCGGTGGGGCCGCTGAACAACCCGTAGCCTTGCACGGAAAGCACATCGAAGCAATCGGCGGCCCCGGCGTCGTACATGCGCTGCAAAAAGATGAAGTCCATCAGGTTATAGCCGGAAAGGTCGATGGTGGGAGCCATCGCCCCGGTGATGACCACGATGTCAGGGTCAACCGCTTTGAGCGCGTCGTAGGTGCGGCAAAGCATCTCGGTGTAACGTTCGGGATCGACTGACCTGCCGCCCCACTCAAAGCCGAGGTTCGGCTCGTTCCACACCTGATAGTGATACAGTCGCCCCTGGTAGCGTGCGGCAACGGTCGCAGCGTAATCGACAAATTGCTGGAGGTCGTCCGGGGGGCCGAACGTCCCCTCGACCGGCTCCGTGCGTGACCACAGCGGCGGGTTATCCAACCGGACTTGAATCTGCAAGCCGTAACGTTCGGCATTCTCCACGATGTTATCGTATTTGATCCACGCCGAGATCGTATCCGGCTCGCCGTCGCCGTCGAGATCGTTGCGGTTGTCGGTATATTGACCGGGGCCATCGACTTCGAGTTCCGCCCACTCGAACTGCTGGCGAATCCAGACGAACCCGGCGTCGGCGATCATCCGCAGTTGTTCATCGACTTTGGCGGGGTCGGCTTCCTGTTCTAAGAAGGTATTGATGCCGTAGGGGTTGACGTTGCTATGCTGGATGGCGGTCATTGGTTGGGTGCGCGGCTGCGGACGAGTCAACCCGACCGACCATTCGACCAGACCGCGAACCTGCGCGAGGGGCGCTTCCTCGCCAGTACGCGACCAGGCGAACTGCCAGAACAACCCTCGATTCGTCAGGTCGAGCGCGAGCGCAGCACCCAGCACACCGATAACGACGAGAAAGATAGCGGAATTGCGTAGAGTCTTGTTCATGCGCGGCATTATAGCGGCTGTGGCAATTCCTGCACATGTGCGATTCTCACCGCACTCATGCAGGAATTATCATGGTCTTAAGCATGGCAAACATTGGGCGCGTAAACTATAAATAATAAGCAAATAATCAAAGGGGAGAAACCTATGTCAAACAACGGCACACCAGAAAATCTACGCGAAATGCGCAAAGAAGCACAAGAAGTGGCGCGTGAAGCCTACGGTAAAGCCGATGGCGCTCGTAAGGACGCTGTAAAACGTCTATTTGAAGTCGCAGATGACCTGCGTTCTCAGGCACGTCAGACAAGCGGCGAAGCGCGTGACGATATGAACACCATCGCCCGTAACCTGGAACGTACCGCGAATGATGTCAACAGTCGGGCACTCGACAGTGCTGAAGATGCCGTCAAGATGGCGCAGGAGAACCCATACAAGTTGCTGGCGATGATCTTCGCGGTCGGTCTGGTTATTGGCTGGTGGCTCAACGGCAACAACTAAGAATAAAGCATACCAATTTATAAAAATATGCAAACGCTGGGGTTCACCCGGCGTTTATTTTGTATGAAAATGATTATTTCTCATTGAACACTCAACGATCTAAGGCATAATCTCGCCAGGCGGTTGTTCTACATTGAAGCCTCAAAACATCGACAATCTCAGGTATTTAACTTATGTATTTTGTCAGATCAGCTCTATTTGTTTTATCGTTAATGCTGATTGTATTTACCCAGACCGATGCCCAGATAGACGTCATCGGGCGACCCATCAACGTGACAATCAACACCACCGCCGACACTGCTGATGCCGCCCCCGGCAATCAGATCTGCGCCGACACTGACGGTGCGTGTTCGCTGCGGGCCGCCATCGAAGAAGCCAACAGTGTCAGCGACGGTAGCGTGATTAACATCCCCGCCGGGTACTATCAAATCGACGAGTATTTGCAAATCAGCCGTGACATGCGCCTCATCGGTGCCGGTGCAGACCAGACCGTGATCTATGGCAAAGGGAGATCGCGTGTGATGGCGGTCAGCCGGAATGCGCTCGAACTGTATGATCTCGCGCTGGTCAATGGGTACCAAGCACAGAACAACGGCGGCGGCCTCTACGCTTACGAAAGCGATGTCCGTATGGAGCGTGTAGTCATTGCTAATAGCAGGGTCGGCAACACGAGGGCGCTGGTCGAAGGGGGCGGCTTTTACGGCTATAACGGCAGTCTCTACATGGCGAATTCGGCGGTCATCAACAGCCAATCGACGGAGACAGGCGGCGGCATCACGCTCAAATTCGTCCGTGCCACCCTGGAAAATGTCACGTTGAGCGGCAACAGCAGCGGTATAGGCGGTGGGCTGTATGTCGAGGGCGGACAGTTGATCTCTCGCCATGTGACCTACGCCCGTAACAGTGCCAGCATCGAGGGCGGCGGTATCTATTTTGCGGAGACCGCCAGTACGAATTACTATAACTCGCTGATCGTCGAAAATACCGCCCCTATCGGCCCGGATTGCTTCGGGACGATGGGCGACGGACGCCGCAACCTGATTAGCAACAACAGTGGATGCGTCACCGGGTCTTATATCGTAGACGGCGACCCGACAATCGCCGCTCTTGCGATGAACACCCCCGGCAGTGTACCGTCTCACGCGCTGCTGCCCAACGGCCCCGCCATAGATGCAGGTGCCAGCGACTGGTGCCTGGAAACCGACATACGCGGTGTGCCGCGTCCGTTAGGGCCGGGTTGCGACATCGGCGCGTATGAACTGCGTAACATCGGTCGGGCCGTGACCAAGCTCACCCCGGCGAACCGAGAGACCATCGAAGCCATCGTTGACTCGCAAACGCAGGAAACCAACAGCTTTACCTGGCGTCATGATCTGCAATCGGAATGGTATAACCTGAAAATTGACGAGGTCGGTCGAATCATAAATGATGTGTGGTACGAAGCCTCAGAGATCTGTTACAACAGCTTTGAAGGCACGTTTTGTAACGTCAATATCCCCCCGACGCTGCCTAACGGCGCATATACATGGCGCGTGCGTGGCTGGAGCGATCTGGGCTTTGGTCCTGAAGACTCGCAGCCGTTTGACTTCGCGCTGCTCATCCCCGCGCCGCTGGTGCAAAGCCCTTCCGCTGCAATCGTGCATGGACGCCCACAAATCAGTTGGGCACCATCCGATGTACCGATCGCATGGTACGAGTTTATTTTAGTCAACAGTGCCGGGCAGGTCGCCTATAGCGAGTGGATTGAGGCGGCGGTTGCGGTCGAGTGTGATGACGACTGTCAGACGCTGCTCGAATTCTACGGCACACCCGGCACTCACGACCTCTACATGCGCGGTTACAGCTTCCATAGCGGCCTCAGTCCCTACAGTGATGGGACAGCGGTAAACGTCCCCGGTGCGGCGACCGCGCTGCCGGCAGACCTTGCCATACGCAACGGGTACGCCGGTGGGCTGGTCACCTTCGAGTGGTCGGCGACAGATACGACCAGTTGGTTCCAGATCTGGACGGGGACGAATAACACCTTCCAGCAGCTTTATTACGGCTGGCACGACGCCGCGCAGATTTGTGATGCAGACAACCGCTGCACACTCACCCTGCCGCTAAATCCCGCGCCCGGTGAGTACGTCTGGTACGTGCAGAGCTACGGCAGTGGTGGCCTCAGTACGGGCGGCATCGGCAACAGTGGCTTCGCCGAAGGGCCGGTCTTCACCATCCCGTAGCGCCTCGCAAGACATTAACGTAGGGCATCGTCTACAACGCGATGTCCCACGCGGCGACATCCGCCATGAACTGGTGCGCGGTCATATCAAGATGGATAGGCGTCATGCTGGCGTAGCCGTTATGCACCGCCCATAAATCCGTACCGATCTCGTCCAGTTTGCCGGTCGGCGGGTCACCGACGATGCGGCAGCGTTCGCCGTCGCGTTCCAGTTCGTCGCGGTAGGTGCGCACCCCCTGCCGCGTCAAGCGAATGCCTTTCACTTGCTGTACGTTGGGGATGTTGATGTTCATCACCGTGAACGGCGGCAGCGATTTGTCCAGCAGGTTGCGGACGACGGCTTGCGCGACCTGTGCGGCGACCGCGTAGTCTTCGGGGTCGTCGGCGGTGTAGTTATCCAGCGAGAAGGCCACCGCCGGGACGCCATGAATGGTCGCTTCCAGCGCGGCGGAAACGGTGCCGCTCTGGGTGACGTCTTGCCCCATGTTCGCCCCCCGGTTGATGCCACTCACCACCAGACGCGGCGGCCAGTCCGTCATCCCCAGCGCCGCCAGCGCGATACAATCCGCCGGGGAGCCGCCGACCGATAGCGCCGCCATCCCGTCGTTCAATTGGGTATCCTTAACGATAATGTCCTCGAATAACGTCTTTTTGTGTCCGGTTGCGCTCTGGTTGATGGTTGGCGCGACGACGCTCACATCACCGATTTCGCGCATGACTTGTGCCAGCGCAAAGATCCCCGGTGCGTGTACGCCGTCATCATTTGTCACAAGTAAATAGGTCATCTAGGGCTTTCTCCATGCCGATTTGGGCTTTTGTGCAATCATCAACGCTGATGATTGTGGAAATCTCATGTTGCATTGAACTCAAGAATAGTAGAGGATACAGTTGAATCTGTACACATTGAAGAAATCAGCAAAGGCGGTGCTCCTATGAGTGACGATCAGGTGTTTCGCACGAACTACATGCAGGGCATGAACAAGTTCAACAGTGCCCGAACACGCGCCTTCTGGAAAGAAATGCTCAATCATCTACGAGGCAAATCAGCGGAGTTATTGAGCTTTGAAGACATCAAACAACGGTTGCGGCTGCGCGAGGAAAGTTACCGGGGCTTGCATAACGTGCCGTTGGATCAGATTGTCGGGAGTGTGGGGCGTTACCGTGAGTTCACCCGTGACTTCCTGCCCAAGCGCGGCAACATGCAAGAACGTTGGAGCCGTGTGTATGCGCAGGCGACCGGCATGGCCGGCCTGCCTCCGATTGAACTGTACAAGGTGGGTGATGCCTATTTCGTGCGTGACGGTAATCACCGTGTCTCGGTTGCACAGCAACTCAAAGCGAAAACCATCGAAGCGCACGTCACCGAACTACCGACGGCGGTCGATTTACATGCCGGCATGTCTGCCAAAGATTTAGACGATGCCACCGCTTACGTGGCTTTTCTGGAAGAAACCAATCTCGACTCAACCCGCCCGCATCATGTGCCGCTCGAATTAAGCGAACGCGGACGCTATGCTGACCTGCTCGGTCACATCTATATGCACAAGTCGATCCTCGAGCATATGGCAGGCCGCGAGATCGACAGCCAGGAGGCGGCTCTCCACTGGTATGACACCGTTTTCCGTCCGGCGATCACGCTGATCCGCAAGTACAATGCGATGGATGCACTCGGCGTGCGTACCGAAGCCGATCTGTACCTCTGGATCGTCGATCATCTGCTGGATGTGCGCGAGGAATTCGGCGATGATGCACCCTCACGCAAAGTCAGCGATGCACTGGTGGACTTCCTCAAAGAACGGCAGATCAACGTGCCGGAAAGCCTCGAACGCGAGGACGATCAATCCATGATCCTCAGCCAGACGCAGATGATGCGTGCCATTGACGAAATCGCCACTCGTGAGGCAGAAGACGACGATGACGAGCAAGATTAAATACATCCTGATTGTGCTGATGTGGGAGCGCTTTTCCTGGCTACCGGAACGCTTGCCTCTCAGGAGCGACATAGCATGGTGGACTACAGCGTCTATCATGCGAGCGCGGAGTTACTACTCAATGATGAGGCGCTATATCAGGGGACTGTAGGGTTGGTTTATCTGTATCCGCCGCTGCTGGCGCAACTTTTGGTGCCAGTGGTGAGCCTCTTGAGCTTTGATATTGCGAGTTTGCTTTGGTTTGCCGTCAGCACATTGTCACTCGTGTTGTCGGTGTATATGGTCAGTCGTTATGCCCCTGCCAGCCGCCGCGCCTGGTTCTGGTTGCTCCCGCTGACGTTGCCGCCGTTGATCCTCGTGTATCTGCTCATCCTCTGTAACATGGAGCACTACCCCGGCAAGCGGAAATTGTTCTGGTTGCCAGCACTATCCATCTTGATCTGGTTGGCCTATTATCTCTATAGGTACGGCTATGATACGGACGGCAACTCTCAGAGTTGCCCCTTTCACTCGGATTTTTCAACATGCTGTTTTTGTGGGCGATGTGCTTATGGCCTTTGCTTGCCGGCAGACGCGCCGAAGGAACATCCACACTTGAATCTGTCGTGTCGTAGAATTACGCTTCTCTACGTGATGTATGTTGAGGAAGTTAGACCCCCCCATGCCCAGAGAGCCATTAATGGTAATTCCCGTCGAAGCGCCGGTGAAAGCCGCCGCTTTCGATTTTTATGCGACCCTGATTGACGCGCTTGACGCCAATGATGCCTGGTTGCAACACGGTGATGTGCTGGCGATCAGCAGTAAATACGCCGCGATCAGCCAGGGGCGCGTGGTCGATATGGACACAGTCGAGATCAGCGAGGAAGCGCAAGCCCTCGCTGACCGCTATGTGATGAATCCGCGCCTGACCGAACTCATCGTGCAGGAGGCCGACCACATCTTCGGTGGCATCATCCACGAGTTTAACGGTGTAGAGATCGGTTTTCTACTCACTCACAAAGACGGCATTATCTCACCCAACGCGGGCTTAGATCGCTCGAACATCCCCAGCGGCAAGGTCGTGCTTTTCCCGGCGGATCCATATCAGATGGCGGCGGAGATCCGGCAAGAACTTCATACCCGGCTCGGTGTGGATGTCGGCGTCATCCTCACGGATAGCTGGTTGATGCCCGGTCGGTTGGGTACGACGGGGGTCGCGCTGGCGACGGCGGGTTTTCCACCGGTCAAAGATGAACGTGGCAAGGCCGATCTGTTTGGTAACCCGATGCAGGTGACGCAGATTGGTGTCGCGGATTCGATCTGTGTGTGTGCGCAGATGGTCATGGGGGAGACGGACGAGGCCACACCGCTGGCGATTGTGCGTAATACGGGCGTGCAACTGCAAGAGACAGCACTGACGCAAGCAGATGTCTCAATCCCCTGGGAGATGTGCATCTATGTGGGGGCGCTTACGGTCGGTTTGCTGGAAGACGGCGCACCCCGGAACACATCGACCGAACGATTGCTGCGGCGCACGGTGCGCCCAAAGTAACGTATGAGCGGCAGAACCACAAACCGCCTGCAAGGGGGGAAAGCAGGCGGTTTATGGAGGGAAGGGTCAATGGGATTTTTTTGCTGGTGAAACTCTTATAATGCCAGCTCCCGTGTTGCCCATGAACTTGGTTAAAAGACATACTTCAAATTTGGAGGGATCAACACAACCTGACCAAGTTCATCAACTTGACATGATATTAGGCGCAATGACTAAACTCAAAGTGAAACCGTAGTGAGTGACCTGTGAGAGCGTCCCCCGCTCTTAACATTGGAGGAAGTACGACCGATGACACCACAAGCCCGATACCAACCCTTAGCCTTTGAAACACTGGATGAAACGGAACAACACCGACGCTCAGAGGTGTTTTTGGCACGGATGCACGGGCGGCGTACCGTGCGTGATTTTTCGTCGAAGCCGGTGCCGTTCGCGCTGATTCAAAACGCCGTCGCCACCGCTGGCACCGCGCCTTCTGGGGCCAACCAGCAGCCCTGGACGTTCGCTGTCGTGGGCAACCCGACGATCAAACGACAGATCCGCGAGGCCGCCGAAACCGAGGAAAAAGAGAATTACGCACGGCGTATGAGCGATGAATGGCGCGACGCATTGGCGCATCTCGGCACGGATTGGCAGAAACCGCATCTCGAAGACGCCCCCTACTTGATTATCGTATTCGCCCAGTCGCACGGCTGGCAGACCGACCCGGCGACGGGTCAGCGCGAGAAACTCAAGCATTACTACGTCACCGAGTCGGTTGGCATCGCGGTTGGGATGCTGCTCGCCAGCTTGCATCAGGCCGGGTTAGCCACACTGACGCACACCCCCAGCCCGATGAAGTTCCTCAGCGAGATTTTAGGCCGTCCGGCGAACGAACGCGCACTCGTCGTGATCCCGGTCGGTTACCCGGCAGCGGACGCACAGGTGCCCGTCATCGAGAAGAAGCCGCTCGATGAGATTATGGTGGTCTACGAGTGATGTCCTATGCGTGTCAAGTTAAGCCGCTTGTGCTTCAATATGCAGCTATTCTGACCCCTATCCCGCTAAATCCACATTATCCCCGTAGACGGAGAAAAGGAGACTTGCACCTACAAACAAAGCCGCAAAATGCACGACCAAAGTAGCATCGAAGCATTAGCAGGCATGTTACCCTCCCTGTTTACGGTGAGGCTGGGCTAGACCGGGTGGGGTCTAAAAGCCTAAATTGACAGCTATGGGTGGTCTACGAGTGATGTCCTATCATTACATTTTTCTATAGCTTGCAACGAACCTAACGTGATACACTTTGGGCGAATGCAGCGAGCATAGGTAGCGTAAACTATGGCAGAAGAGACAATCCAGCCGGTGTATTTGCCGGAAGAACCATTGACCCCGCGTGAGGCGCGGTTGGCCCGCACCGGTGAGATCTTACGTTGGGGCGCGGTTATCAACGGCCTGGGTGCGTTGGTCGTGTTGATTATCGGCATCGTCGCGGCGACCAATACCAACACCGATCTTTTTATCACCATCACTGACCTGACCTTCGGCGGTTACGGCGGCCCGGCGGATACAGCTTTGATCGCGGTGATACTGCTGTTGTTAGCGAACGTCAGCGCCTTGCTGGTGACGATGGTCGGTGTGCTTTCGCAGGAATTCTGGTCACTGGTGTTGATCGCGGCGACGATTATGACTAACGTGGCCTTGATCGTGCTATACGGGTTCTTCCCCGGTGTGTTGGCAATCGGCAGTGCCGCTTACGCTGGTTATGTGATGTTCGGGGAGTTCAGCGCGATGCGGATGAACCCGGTCGCACTCAAAGAACTGCGCGAACGGATGCGCGGTGCCCGTGCCTTCGTGGTGATTACGATTTACCTGGGGTTGATGAGCGGCTTTACCGTGCTGTTGTATTTGATCCAGCGCGGCATCATCCAGAACGACGGCACCGCCGTCACCGGGGAGCTAGGCCGGACGCTGTTTCGCGGCGTGGTCGGCATCGAACTACTGTTGATCGTGTTCATCGCCCCGGCGTTTACGGCAGGCGCGGTCAGCACCGAGCGCGAGCGCAAGACCTACGATCTGTTACAGATCACGCTGCTCTCCAAAGCGTCGTTTATCATCGGTAAATTAGAATCCGCGTTGGGTTACATCGTGCTGCTGCTGCTGGCGGCGATCCCGCTGCAAAGCATCACCTTTTTATTCGGCGGTGTGACCGAGTCGGAGTTGATCCTGGCGTTCATCATCCTGGCGGTGACGGCGATCACGCTGGGGACGGTCGGCTTATATTTTTCCACGACGGTGGATCGCACCCTCGCCGCCAGTGTGCGGGCTTATACGGTCGCGTTTGCGGTCATCGTCGGTATTCCACTGTTGATGAGCCTGTTCTTGAATGTGTTTAACAACGCCCTGGCAGGCACCAACACCGGCATTGATAACCCCACACTCGAAGCGGCGATGATTTACCTGGGGGCGTTCGTCGCCAGCATCAACCCGGTGACCGCTGCACATTTCTCTCAACAATTGTTGATCGACCAGCAAGGACTGGGGTTCTGGAACGCCACACTCAGCAGTGACGGCACGATGATTCCGTTGGCCTCACCCTGGATCAGCTTCACCATCATCTATCTGGTGGCAGCGGCGGTGTTGGTCGTGCTGGCGGTTCGCCGGATGCTTCGCGCCGAGGCATAGCGGGTGCCTGCACTCCGCCCCCGCCGCGTTGTGCGGTCGTCGTAGACAATCGTTGCCTGCGGCAACCGAAACCGCAGGTTTCGCAAGTCCTTCTCCCCGTGTGGGAGAAGGATTTAGGATGAGGGGGCAAAACGCGCGAGACTGAAATGCACACGACATAGCAGACGACACACACCACCTGCGATCATGATAAAATGGAACCGGACGCGCCCGCCGTGCGTCCACACAACAAACGACAATCAGGAATTTTCGGACTTATGGTATTAAAGGCAGCACAGGAAAAGAAACAGACGCTCATGCGACAGATCCGCACCTGGGACCGGCGGTTGCGCCAGACGCAGACCATCGCGTTGTTCTCACGGGCGTTGATCCCCGGTCTGGTGATCGGCATTGTGATCGGCATTATCTCACGGTTGCGCCCTTTCCTCACAGCGGAGCAGATCGGGCTGGTGGCGGCGGCGGCGCTGGCCGCTGGCGTGTTGGGGATGTTAGGGTATGTGTGGTTGCTACCTCGTCCCCCGCTGGATGCCGCTCGCCGCTTCGATCTCGACTTCGGCCTCAAAGAGCGCATCTCCACCGCGCTCGAATTATTCGACGGACGCATCAACGCGCAGGAAGAAATCGCCGACTCGCAGGTTAACGACGCCTACGCACAGGCGCAGACGGTCAGCGCATCGGATTTTCTGCCTTTTTATGTGCGGCGTAACGAATGGGTCGCCGTGCTGGTGATGGCGGTTATGCTGGCACTGCTGCTGGCGCTGCCCAACAGTCAGGCGGACGCGCTCACCGAAGACGACGCCCAGCAAGCGACCATCGACCAGGCGCAGGAGGACGTCCGCGAGGCGATTGAGGAGGTCGCTACTAACACCGGCCTCGATGCCGAAACGCGCGAAGATTTGCTACAAACCCTGGAAGAAGACCTCGACACATTGCAAGACGAGGACATCACCGAAGAGGAAGCCCTCGCCATTACCGAGGATGCGCGGGAAATGCTCGAAAACGAGGCCGAGGGATTGCGCGAACAGTCCGAGCAAGAACAACAGGCGCTCGAAAACGCCTCTGACACGCTTTCTAACATGCCGCAGGACGACTCCGCCGCCGGAGAAGGTGAACCGGGCGAGGGTGAGTCCGAAGGGGAGGGCGACGCCGAAAGCGAGATGACACCGGGCGAACAGGCCGCCGACGCCCTCGACGAGGCCGCGCAAAGCCTGGAGGATATGTCACAAGCGGAACTCGACGCACTGGCGGAGGCGATGGAGTCCGCAGCGGAGGCGCTGGAAGAAACCGCGCCGGAAGCGGCGGAAGCCTTACGTGACGCAGCGGAAGCCCTGCGCGAAGGCGATACCGAGGCCGCACAAGAGGCGATGGAAGACGCAGCAGAAGCCCTCGAAGATGCCCAGGAAAACCAACAGCAGAATCAAGACTCTGCCGATCAGCTTGATGAAGCCGCCCAGGATATGCAAGAAGGCCAGCAAGACCAGCAAGGTCAAGAAGGCCAAGAAGGACAAGAGGGACAGCAAGGACAAGAGGGACAGCAGGGACAGCAAGGACAGCAGGGACAGCAAGGACAGCAGGGACAGCAAGGACAGCAGGGACAGCAAGGCCAACAGGGCCAACAAGGCCAACAGGGACAGCAAGGCCAGCAGGGGCAACAAGGCCAGCAGGGACAGCAAGGTCAGCAGGGGCAACAAGGGCAGCAGGGTCAACAAGGCCAGCAGGGACAGCAGGGACAGCAAGGCCAACAGGGGCAGCAGGGACAGCAGGGACAGCAAGGCCAACAGGGTCAGAGTCAGGCGTCCGGGCAGAGCGGCAACGGCGATATGAGCCAGGCCGGTGAAAGTCCCGGCGACCTCTCACAGGACACCAGCGGCGCGACCGCCCCGGACGATGCACCAGACGCCAGCGGCCCCGAATCGGGTGGCACGCGGCAGTTCGAGGAAGTGTTCGACCCACGCCGCCTCAACGCGCCGGAAGGCGATACCGACATCCAGCTACAACCGGATCAAAGCGACCAGCCCGCCGGTGAGGGTGAGTTCAATGACAACCCCGCCGGGAACGTCACCGTGCCCTATAACGAGGTCTTTCAGGATTACGCCGACGCCGCTAACGAGGCGATGGATCAGAGTTATATCCCGTTGGGGCTGCGCGATGTCGTCCGCGAGTACTTCCTCTCGATTGATACGGAGTGATGCACACCCATAGTGAACGCGAGGGACATTGTGACCCCACCCCGGCGAAGGGGGTCAACTATTTCACACCCAGACCTGTCAGGTCACCTCATAGAACGACATGATTGAATAGAACGCCATCATCTAAGGAGTAAAAATATGACCGAGAACCCAAACGTTGCAATGAAACTGGAAGAATTTAGCCGCATCGCGCAGGCCGTCGAAGCGGAGATTTCCCGCGTGATCGTCGGGCAGAAGGACGTGATCCGCGATGTGATGATCTGCGTGCTGGCGGGACGTCATGCCCTGCTGGAAGGTGTGCCCGGCCTGGGTAAAACGCAATTAATCCGCACGCTTGCCGACGCGCTGGCGCTTGATTTCAGCCGCATCCAGTTTACGCCTGACCTGATGCCCTCCGATGTGACCGGCACCAACGTGATGGAAGACACCGAAGACGGACGTAAGGCGTTCCGCTTCCAGGCCGGGCCGATCTTCGCTAACCTGCTGCTGGCGGATGAGATCAACCGCGCCACACCCAAGACGCAATCCGCCATGCTAGAAGCCATGCAGGAGAAAAATGTCACCGTCGCCGGGCAACTCTATCCGCTGGATAAACCGTTCTTCGTGCTGGCGACCCAGAACCCCATCGAGCAAGAGGGGACGTATCCCCTGCCGGAAGCGCAACTCGACCGCTTTATGTTCAAGATCAACGTGCTGTTCCCCGATGTGGAAGATCTGGTGCAGATTATCGAGCGCACAACCGGCACCGATGTTCCGCACGCGCAGAAGGTCGCCGATGGTAAGCAGGTGCTGGCAATGGGGCAACTCGCGCTGGATACCCCCATCGCCAGCCACGTCAGCCGCTATGTCGCGGAACTGATCTACGCCACCCACCCACAGAATCACTCCGCGCCCGATCTGGTCAAACGCTATGCGCAGTTCGGTTCGTCGCCGCGTGGGGCGCAGGCGTTGATCGTCGGCGCGAAGATCAACGCGCTGCTAGAAGGGCGCTTTAACGTGGCCTTTGAGGATGTCGAGGCGGTCGCCAGACCCGCGCTGCGCCACCGGATGCTGCTCAACTTTGAGGGGCTGGCGGAAGGCATCAGCACCGACGATCTGGTGGGCGATCTGCTACAAAACGTCGCACGGGTGAAGGCGTAACCATGCAACCGCTCACCCCGGCCCATGTGCAACAAACACTCGATGATGTGCTGCCCGGTGCGAAGGTCACATTTTTCGACGAGTCAACGGCGACATCCCAGCAGGCGGCGGATGCCATCGGCTGTGAACTCGGTCAGATCGTCAAGAGCCTGGCGTTTATGGTCGATGGCACGCCGATCCTCGTGCTGGCAAGCGGCGACCAGCGCGTAGACGACCGCAAGCTGGCGACGCATTACGAAGTTGGGCGTAAAAAGGTCAAGACCGCCACACCGGCGCAATGCGTCGAGATCTACGGTTACGCGCCGGGTGGGGTGCCGCCGGTCGCGCACCGGCGACCGCTGCCGACTTACATCGACGACTCGCTGAAGCGTTACCAGACGGTCTACGCGGCGGCGGGGGCGCACAACGCGATTTTTCCGCTGACATTTGATGCTCTGGTGGAGATCACGGACGGCACGGTCATGGATGTGAAGAAGGAGTAACACAGATGAGTGATGACATGGTGGGGCGCGTGCTACGGGCCAGCACCCGCGGCTTTTCCTGCGGGACGCACAGCACCCGCATTGACACCCGGCACGACTTCGGCGCATTCGTCAAAGCGCCCATCGCCAACGATGACAACACGTTCGTCATGGGCTTGATCTACGCGGTGGAGATTAAGGACGATCTGCTCATCAACGAGTTGGTGATGGCGGATGCGGTTGACCCCAACGTGCTGCGTGACCAGCGCGAGAACCGGCTCATCCCGGTGGAAATCAGCGTGATTAGCGTGGGTTACTGTGAACGTGGACGTTACATCCACAGTTTGCCGCTGCGCCCGCCGATGAGCCTATCGGAAGTCAAGCTGTGTACGGCAGATGAGGTCTACGACTTTACCACCCGGCATGATTTCTTTCGGCTGGTGTTGAACGCCTCCGAAGTCCCCTCCGATGACCTGATGGCGGCGATGCTGCGCCGGGCGGTTTACGCCTACCCGGAACCCGACCGGCGGGCGTTTCTGGTCAACGCTGGGCGTAATCTGACGCGCCTGCTCCCCAACAATATGCAACGTTTGTCCTCCGTGTTGACACTCATCCGTATGTGACCAGGGCAATCGCTCCAAATTTCCACATTGATTTTTGCCGACCGCCGAGCGGTTAAAGTAGCCGCCCGGTTTTGAACCGGCAGTGGGCAGTACGTCGAAAATCTCTAACGCCGGATTTGTGCGAGGTCTACGGAGGAAATTTAGAGGAGCGGAGTGTTCGCTAGAACCAGGTCTTACAGTCAAGTGCATTTTGAAACGATTATCTTACGTATGTGGCGTAGCTTGTAGAAACTCAACTTGCAACCTGATATAGTAGACTTGCGTATAGATTTTAGCGCGTTCCAATGAGCACTAACGCCCGTGAACGCACAGGAGCAGATCGGAATTGTCTGACCCAACCATAAGCCAATGGGTATATGCTGCGCAGGAGGGCGATCAAGACGCCTTCGCGGAGATCGTCTACAGCTTTCAGGATGCAGTGTATAACGTGTGCTATCGTCTGCTGGGCAACAGCGTGGAGGCCGAGGACGCATCGCAGGAGGCATTTTTGCGAGCGTATAACAACCTGGGTCGCTACGATCACAACCGCTCGTTTAAGACGTGGTTGCTGTCGATTGCCTCCAATCATTGCATTGACCGGCTGCGCAAGCGACGGATGAAGTACGTCTCGATTGATGAGCCGATCCCGGCGACCCTTTCCCTTGCCAGCGATGACCCACAACCAGAGCAAGCCACGCTTGCTGGTGAACGCAGCGAACGCATTCAGGCGCTGCTCGACCAACTCGCGCCGGATTACCGCACGGCGGTAGTGCTGCGCTATTGGTACGACTACTCATATGCTGAGATCGCCGAAATGACGGACTCGACTGAGAGTGCCATTAAGAGCCGTCTGTTCCGCGCCCGGCAGATGCTCGCCGGGCTTATCGCCCCGGAAGACACCACCGAAGACGACGGTGACTCCGGACGATCGAGTCGTTTATCATTGGGAAACTAAATCGTGTCTATGGATCGTAAACAACAACTGATGCAAGAAGCAATCGACGGTGAGCTTTCCGCTGCAAAAGCGCAGGAACTTGACGGTTATCTGCAAGAAGACTCCGAAAGTCTGCAAGAACTCGATAAGTTGCAAAAAGTAGACCAGCTACTGCGCGTCGCCCCCCATCGCCGCGCCCCGGAGCGCCTTGCGGTAAACATCATAGCACGCATCGCGGAAGAAGCCAGGAAAGGCCAACGCCAGCAGTACGATCTCGATGAAATGGCGGAAGCGGTGGTACAGGTGGCGCTCAACGCGGTGACCGTCGCCACGCTGCCGCTGCTGGTCGCCGCAGCGGAATTGATGCTCAACGCCAAAGCCAAGCCGGAAACGATCGAGCGGGTGCTGGCAAAGGTGACCGCGCTGTTCATCCTGACGATTGACGTGATGGACGTGATGCTTGAAGAAGCGCAGGCCGCCGCCGAGAACGACCCCGAAGCGGCGCTCGCCGTGCTGACCATGATTCCGTCCACGCTGCTGCTGCTGGTCAAGGAGGTGCTCGGCATCGAGGACGAAACCACCGACGAGTGAGCGTCAACGCTAAGGTCGTAGCAAACGACATCACTAAAGCAGGCGACTCTGGTTGCGCCACAAGAGAAGCGATGCCATCACCTCGGTGTTGAAACATCTCGACGACCGCACCCGCTTGAGACGATCTCGACGCAAACAACGAATGTGACACTGTGACACTGTCGGAACACTACTCTGACCAGCTAATTTTGATGGACTTTGCAAGTAACTACTCAGGTATCGCCAACCCCCTCACCCCCTGCGACATTCGTCGTTTTCCCCCTCTCCCACACCCGGCCTACGGCCTGGGGCGAGGGGGATTAGCCGCCTACGGCGG
>DAOTTX010000197.1:0-14351 GCA_034437515.1 Anaerolineae bacterium | reverse complement strand
TTATACTGCTATTGAAAGACATGATTTCTCCCAGACAATTGTTGATTACATTATCGTCGCGAGTTTTCCTCTGTCTTTCAACCCCTTAAAACGCAAAGTAGCCACACCCTTCCTATCTTCTTGTTCAACATCTTCATCATACAAGTATCTACGCCCCAGCCGGAGAAGGATTGCGTTACATATAATGTTTGCTTGAGGTTGAATGATGATTTTGTTGAATCGTTGGGCATCGTCCGTATTGCCGCTATAATCCCCACGTAATAATTTCTTTAAACTACATTCGATTTTGCACATCCTGACCAGCAAATGATAAAATCATCGGGGATACACATGGCAATCGAATTACAATGGACGGACAGCAACAACAACATTCAGCACATCTGCTTTCGCGGCGCGTGGACGCTCAACGAATATTACGAGGCCATGAAGCACTCGCGTGAGATGGCAAGTGCCATCGACCATACCTACGTCGCTATCTACGATTTCACCAACACAACCGGCATCCCGCCCAATTTTCTTTCCACCGGGCGCTATGCAGAAGCCAACCTCCATAAGGCCAGCATCAATGTCATCGTCGGCACCGGGCGCTTCTTACAGATGATGATGGATATGTTCAACCGGCTTTATCCGGCGGCGCTGCCGAATATGCAGGTCTGCCAGACACTCGGCGAAGCCTACGGGGTCGCCCGCGAGGCCATCAAATTAGCAGAATCCAGTCACTAAACCGGCTCAGGCCGTTCTTCCTGGTTGACCGGTTTGCCGTCACGCATCACCGAACAACGCCTATACGCAGCGCATCACCTGCGGGGCATAGGTTGTGAATCCTAATTCACATCAATACTTTCAGTATAAACAAGTTCGAGGTTCTGGTAGATATCTATCTGCCACGTTCCGACTTGATCCAGACGGTGATACCAGTAGACGTTATCCTGCGTGACGAACAACGTGTTGTATTGATAAGCATATTGCTGGCCGTCCGGCGCATTGTAGACGATGGTCAACCGTGCTTCTTGATCGACACGGCGCATCTCGATACCAGTGCCGATGCGTTGATTGACCGGCAGGCGATCCAGAGACGGCAGATTGCGCCAGCAGCGCGCCAGTGCTTCCAGATAGGCCGTCGCGGTTGAACCATCACTGTTCTCACGACAGGCTTCGACCGCTTCCTCACGCGCCAACGTCACCGAGAGAATGTTCGAGTTTAGAGATAGCTCAGGCATCGGCTCTACCGGGTAGACGATCCATTCGATCTGCGGTGAGATACTTTCCAGGTAACGATTGAGTAAGTCATCCTCGTCGTTGGGCAAGGCCACATCCGGTGCATAGAGGTCGGTCTGGTGCGCGAAGATCACGATCAATGCCTCCGGCTCGTTGGTCGCAAACGACCTGAACGCCAGGCTGACTTCGGCTTTCAGGCCATAGTCCCACCCGTTCTTTGCCCCGACGTAAACGGTCGGCGGTAAATCTTGCGTGGAGTATTGGCGCTGGGTCAGCATCAGCGTCTCGAAGAACCACCAAGCCGCCAGAGATTTATTAAAGTCGTCGCTGTTCAGGTCGTCGCGCATCATCATCAGATATGTGTACATCGCACGCGGGGTGATCGTATTATAGTCGTAGAGATAAAAATACTGCGCGTTGGCCTCCCGGCGCTGGCTACGGCTGTAATTTGGCATCTCATCAAAGTAATTCGGCACGAGTCCATCGGTGATCCGGCGACGATAATACTGCGACGCGAGATGTAGCGGCACATCTGACCAGCGTGGGTCGATCAACGCCAGCTTAAGACGATCCACTTCGGCATAGGGCAGCACCGGCCCGATGCCCTCAATCGCCAGTGTGTCAATATAGGCTTGTACGGACGAATAACCGATCAACTCCATCAAAATCCAGGTGGCGCTGTTATCACTGCACCAGATCATCACGTTACTGATGTAGCGCAGCGTAAAACGCCGACCGACATCATTGTAACTCAGGCAATCCGACGAGCCACCCATCACATAGTCTTCGGTAAACAGAAACTCATCGTTAAAGTCATGCCAGCCCAGCGTCACCTGTTGCAGGAACGCGCCGAGTACAAAGACCTTCGGCACACTGGCAACCGGAAACGGTGTATCCAGTTGGTCGGCACACCCGCGCCCTTCGTCCAGATTGACGACCACCGCACCGAGCCGTAGACCACTCACCTCGACATTGCTCTGGAAATTACAGGAGCGCAGCGCGTCAAGCTCTATTGTGACTTGCCGGGATTCATCTTGCGCATCAATCCCGATGACGAAACCCATCACGAGCAGCGATAACAATAAAAGTTTACGCATAGTTTCCTTTCCAACCCTGGCAATTGCATCCACAATACAAGTATAAACCTCAAACGGGCAGATTGTTGTTACAGAATCAAAAAACGGTGAGCGTGCCACCGTAATTGTCTCTCTCATTGGCCTGTTCCGCACTTATTCACCCGTATCGACATCGACCGGCAAACGGTAGATCAACTCCAATAATACTTCTTTGACCTGTTCGGAGTCATGAATGTCACAGGCCAGCATCGGCACTTCATCACTGAGGCGCAGCGCCCGTCGCATGTCCTCTATGCGCCAGGCGTGCAGCGCATCACGGTTAGCGGCGGCGATGACACACGGGAGACCGTGATGCTCGTTCTCAATCGCCTGTACCACAGACCGTACCTGATAAAAGGCGTTCGGTTCCGCACTGTCGATCACGATCACCGAACCGAGCATCCCCTCTGTCAGAATATCCCATACAGCGATGAAACGACGTCTGCCGGGCGTCCCGAAGAGATAAACTACCAGTTCGTCCGTCACGCTGATCTGCCCAAAGGACATATTCACTTCTCGCTGTACCAGATCGGGCTGATTGCTGCGCCGGCTGAGCACTTCAACCTCACTGATCGTGCGAATAAACTGCTCTCGCAACAACGCATCCGGCCCAGTGACCATGAGCTTGAGTGTTTTCACATCTGCCGGCGGGGCCTCTTTCTCGACCAGCCTGTCACGGCTGACAAACGGGATGGTGTCGAATGTGTTTTCTTGCTGAACCGCCGTTGATTCGCGTGTCTCATGCGCTTCAATCAGATTCAACGCACGGCGGGCGGCGGCCTGTACGTCAAGGTCGTCGTCATCGAGGTAAGCCTCCAACACACCCTTCACACGTACATCGCGCAATTCCCCCAGATGATTGATCGCATCAACCCGCCGCCACCATTTGTTCTCTCGATTTTGCAGCACCATGATCGCTTTGGAGATGTCAGGTGGGAACAGCGGGTTAGGAACTTCTCTGGTCGGCGTTTCTTCACCAACGGCGCGAACCGTGTTTGTATCCAGGCTGAGGCCAGTCCGGTTTCTCTCATCCTCGTTAATCGACTCCAGACCGAGATGAAAGCGGATCGTCCCAGCCAACCGCTTGATCGTCGGCATATAATCCGATTCTTGCCGGATGTCCACCCATTGTGCCGTCAGGAAGCCAAACGGTACTGATCGCTTCGCACTACCCTCTGCCAGGATGGGGAAAATCCGCACATTCTGTGCTTCGGCATAGCGCATTTCTTCACGCACCCAGCGTGATTTCTTCGCATGAGGGGAAAGGATGACGACGATACATCCGGCATTTTCGATGGCTTCTTCGATAGTATCTTGCCAGGACGGATTGCCAGGCTGCATAGCCTCGTCCGTCCATAACTCCAGGCCATGACCGCGCAGGTCATCACGTACCCGCTGCATAATCTGCGTGTCGTGTCTGCTATAACTGATAAAAACGTGGCCCACTTGGTTTTTCCCATAAAGTTCGTTTGAAGGTCCTGATTTTCTGTCTATTAGTATAACTTGATTTAGGCTGTTTAGAAACGACCTACAAACAGTCACAGGGGACTTTTAGCCCGAATCAAGCGCCATTTTAATCACTTGACGTAGGTCTTGCGGCGTAACGGGCTTACCTAGATAACGGTAAATATTGTATAGCTGTCCCGTTTTGAGATTTTCACCATCGGTATATGCAGAAAGCACAATTACCGGGATTGTGAGATTATCTTCATCTTTATAGATTTCGTCTAAAAGTTGCCAACCATTCATCACCGGCAGACCAATATCCAGCAGGATAACGTCAGGTCGCTTATTGCGCAGAAAATCCAATGCCGCCTGCGCGTTGACCGCATGATGTACGTTCCATCCAGTCTTGCGCAACCCGATGATGACGATATTAGCGACTTCGTCGGAGTCTTCGACGATTAAAATCGTGACTTCACTTGCTTCGGTCATACTTCGATCCTGATCCCTGTCAGCCTTTGCCAAGCTCATCATACAGCAGGAACCCACTGAAAAAAGTAAATAATCGACAAACAAGACGGAAATCTTATATTCGTGGGAACCATGATGATCTTCTTCAGTTTAGGTCAGTTACTTTAAAATGCAACACGACCACACCGCCGACCGTGATTTTTGCGTTGTGATGTAGCAATTTCAGATTGGTCACACGAAACCCATCGACCGTCGTACCATTGCTGGAATTCAAATCCAGAATGCCGTAAGTATCATCACTGCGCAACAGATGCAGATGATAGCGGCTGATTGTGCGTTCACCGATGACAATGTCATTATCCGGTTCGCGCCCCAGGCGATAAAGCTGGTTTGTCAGCGTAAAAGACTTCCCCGCTTCCGGGCCAGCGACCACGGTCAACTGATAACAGGTCGGTCGTGTGGGTAGCGTCGCCGTCACGCCGTCTGCTGTCGTCGAGCCGACGTTGATGTCGGTTGACTGCGTCTCATAACCACCCGGCAAGCGGTCTAGCTCGTAATGAGCGGATTTGTTTTGTCGGGCTAACTGTTTGATTTCACGATTCAACTCGTCCCAATAGCGCCGGTGGCTCATATCCACATACTGGATCTTCGCCAGCCGAGGGTGCAAATAGCCTTCGTCTATCTGCTTGTATAGCAAAGGAATAATCGGCACACTCGCGCCGAGCGCATAAGACCACTCATAAGTCACATATTTCGAGTCCATCGCATCTTCGGAGACAATCAGCAGCAGCACATCAGCCGCCTGGATCGCATCGTCGATACCCCGTCCCCAATCAACACCCGCATGAAGTCCTTCGTGGTCAATCCACACCTCATGACTGAAGCGTTCCAAACTCAGTTTGACGTTTTCGGCAAATACAACGTCTTCATGTGCATACGATACGAAGAGCTTCGCCACGACCGATAATCCTTAAATTTACACTAAAACAATCTGATTGTAACACTACAACTCAATCAAAGTAATTAATTTTAAATTTATTTCTAATTAGACAACAATTATTCGATAGAACAATTACGGTAAGTATAAGCAAACATCGAAGAATAAAGACAGTCATTCTCATTATTATTCTACCGACAAAAAAAGCCTGTGTACAACAGGCTTACAGAAAATTCGGGAAATTTTAGGATTATGTTACACTGCTGACCATCAAACCAAGTGCGTCGGCGAGCCACAGCATCGCCGCAAGGTTGAAGATAAGCAGGACGGGCACCTGCAAGGCGTGGAGGCCAGCTTCATTGCCGCGCATGTCGGTTTTCCAGATGAACATCGAACATGCGACACCACCACCGACGACGACCGTCCCTAACCAGGGCGGGAACACGCTCGACGCAATCGCCAAGCCAAAGCACGCGACCGCCGCCAACAGGCACAGGTACATCAACACCTTTGCGACGGCTTCTCCACATAATTGAGTCGTGTTGCGCAACCCAGCCGCACGGTCTATCTGGTAGTCATCCATTTGATTGTAAAATTGACCATAAGCCGACCCCAGCGCCAACCCTAAGATGATATACCATCCAGACCCCGGTGAAGTGCTGTAGAGAAAATATCCGATCAACACCAACAGACTACCCGCACCGACCGCATGAGTAACCACATCGACGACAGGCCGCGCCTTCAGGCGAAACGGTGACATTGAATACATATAGGCCAGCGTGTGCCCCACCGTCCCCCAGAACAACGCCCAAGCCCCACCGAACAGGTAGAAGATCAACGAGAACGCGACGGTACCCCAGTAAACCAGCATACCGCTGTCATAGTCGAACTGCCCGTTGCTAATCACGTTCTTGGCGGCTTTTTCCGGGTCGCGGGCATCGTCTTCCGCATCTGCCAGATCATTGATGACGAACGCCGCCGACATCAACAGGATGTTGCCGAGGATGACAAACGCCAGTCGCCAGTCGATCCGAACGGCGTGTGTTTCCACCGCCATCATCGCCCCGATAATCGTCAGCGGTACGACGAACGGCACATGATGCCGCCAGCGTGTTAATTGCAGAGCCAGCCGCAGCTTCTCCGGGCGTGTGGATTCTTGAATATTCTGCATGAACTTGTCCCCACCTATTTTTCCCCTATTTGCGTGTGTATCATTATAGCGAATTTGCTCAAATGTCTACGCGCATCTATGGCAAAGCGACGAGGAGACTGTTTTGTTAGAGGATGTTAAACATATTGTCCGGTCTGTGAGGTCGCCGTTATACTGATTGCAATTTCACTAACGTTCGTACTGCCGATGCGCAGTATACATCATAATGGAGATCGACTATGTCTCAAACGACGATAGCCGATAGTATGCAGCCGAAAGAAAAGCTCAAGAAATCTTTGGGCTTGTTTGACGTTTACGCCATTTGCACCGGGGCAATGTTTAGCTCCGGCTTTTTCTTGTTACCGGGACTAGCCGCCGCCCAAACCGGGCCATCGGTCGCACTGGCGTATCTGATCGCCGGGGTTTTGATGCTGCCAGCAATGTTCAGTATGGCGGAACTGGCAACCGCGATGCCCCGCGCAGGGGGTGACTATTACTTCCTCGACCGTGCTATGGGGCCGTTGGTTGGCACAGTCGGCGGCACGGGCACCTACCTCGCCTTGACTTTAAAAAGCGCCTTCGCGTTGATTGGTATGGGCGCGTATATTGCGCTGTTCGTGGATGTACCGATTAAGCCGTTGGCGGTCGCGCTCACAATCGCCTTTATGGTATTGAACATCGTCGGTGCGAAGCAGACAACCGGCCTGCAACGCTTGTTAATCGTCATCCTCGTGTCGGTGATGGTATTATTCATCATCACCGGGATCAATAACGTGCTCAATATCGGTGTGAGCACGGTAGCAGAAAACCAGTTCGAGCCGTTTATGATTGACGGTGTCGCTGGTCTGTTGGGGACGGTCGGGTTTGTGTTTGTCTCTTATGCAGGTCTGACGAAAATCGCCAGCGTTTCCGAAGAAGTCCGTAACCCTGGTCGCAACATCCCGTTGGGCATGATCTTTTCAATCATCTCCACCACCATCATCTATGTGATCGGTGTCGGCATTATGGTCGCAGTGCTGGAACCCGGCGAACTACGCGACAGCCTGACTCCCGTGGCTGATGCGGCTGAAGTTATCCTGGCCTGGCTCCCCGGTGACCTGGGGGTGCTGCTGGTGGTAGCGTCTGCGGTCGCGGCTTTTGCCTCGACTGGTAACGCGGGCATCCTCGCCGCGTCACGCTATCCGCTGGCGATGGGACGCGACAAGCTCATCCCCAGACGGTTTGCGTCCATCAGTGATTCCGGCACCCCCCTGTTCAGCATTGTGTTCACATCCGGCTTGATGATACTCGCCATCCTGCTGTTAGATGAGTCCGCGATTGCGAAGGTCGCCAGCACCTTCCAATTGGTTATCTTTATGCTGGTAAATTTCTCCGTGATCGTGATGCGGGAGAGCAAAATCGAGTATTACGACCCGGTCGCGCGGACGCCATTTTACCCCTGGATGCAGATCGCTGGCATTCTGGCGTCAATCTTCCTGATTAGTTACATCGGCGTGGATGCCATCGTGCTGACGGTCGTCGTCGTCGGGATAGCCATGGTGTGGTATACGTACTATGCGCGACCGAAAGTAGCGCGGCACGGGGCCATCTTCCACTGGTTCGAGCAGCTCGGCGAGAACCGCTACGAAGGGCTGGAAGACGAACTGCGTGAGATCATCAAAGAAAAAGGTCTGCGCGACGAAGACCCCTACGACGAAGTGGTCACACGGGCGATAGTGTTAGACCTGCAAGACGGCAATACCATCGAGGCGATCAACGCTCACGTCACGCGCCTGTTAAGCCAACGACATCCAACGGTGGACGAGGAACTACTTAAGAATGCTCTGCTCAAAAGTTTGGCGAATACCGTAACGCTGGTCTCACGACGCGCTGTGTTGCCCAACATCCGTTATACGGGGATCAGTCATACCGAACTTGTCATCGTGCGTGTGCGCAAGGGCATCCCATTTGACCACGATGACGATGAAACCACCGAAGAGGTACCCATCCACGCGCTGTTCTACCTCGTCAGCCCGGAAGACAACCCCGGTCAGCACCTGCGCATCCTATCGGAGCTTTCCACACACATCGAAGCGAGTGACTTCGTCAACGATTGGCTCTACGCCGCTGATGAGCAAGAACTCAAAGAGATCTTGCTACACGACGCTCGTTTGTTGACATTGTGGCTCAACTCTGAACACCGCACCAATGTGATGATCGGTAAAGCCCTGCGTGACATCAACATGCCGGAAGGTGTACTTGTGGCCTTGATCCGCCGTAATGGGCAGGTGATTATCCCACGTGGGAACACCGTGCTCGAAGAAGGGGACCGGGTGACCATCATCGGGGAACCTGACGACATCCAGACCTTGTACGAACACTACGTCGGTGACCCACATCACAAAACCCAGGACGAATAACCAGTAGAATATCCGAGGGCGTCCATCTTAAGGACGCCCTTCTGCTCTATGTGTCAGCATCGCGTTCAAAATAGCGGGTGCGAAGATGCCGATGATCGCCGTGTGGAAGCATCCAGGTCATTGGCGAAAGCATCATAACGAAAAATTTATGAATAATTCATAGAGAACTCCCATTTCTCTGTTAAGATGTAGTCGTACAGATATTGAACGCTAATCGGAATTTAAAGGTCATTTGAATGATGGTTTCAGATTCACTTAAACGGACGCTCGTGAATATTGAGCGGATGCGAATCTTGCGCGATCTTGCACTCATCGACGGCCCGGAAGAAACGATCTATGACCGTTTCACGCAACTTGCCAGCGATATTATTGATGCGCCGGTTTCACTGGTATCAATGGTCGCGGCGAATTATCAATTTTTCAAAAGCCAGGTCGGTCTGCCTGATCCCTGGGCATCAGATCGCCGGACACCCCTCTCACATTCCTTCTGCCAGCATGTGGTGCATCGCAATGAACCCCTGGTCATCAAAGATGCGCGTGAGCATGAGCTGGTTAAGAATAACAAAGCCATTCCTGATCTTAATGTAATAGGTTACCTGGGTATTCCGCTGACCTTTCGTGATCACAAACCACTGGGGTCATTCTGTGTGATCGACAATGAACCGCGTGAATGGGAACCGACCGAGATCGAGATCATGGAAGAGCTGGCGGATTTGCTAACGTTAGAATTCGACATCCGTGCTGAAGCACGAATTGATCCATCGCAACAGGATGAGCTTGCAAAAATACACGAGTCGCTCAATAAATTCGTTGACGACCTTGATCTTAGTCAAACTAAAGCGGATATTCTGGAAAATATTCGCGTATTACGCCGACAATACGAACTGCACTAAGCACCGATACCGTCCTTGCCCAATCATTGCGCCTTCACCCAACCACCGGGACGGTTAAATTCTTTCCACCTTTTCACCGAAACCTCATATGATAAACTAAAAACGCATAAGCAATATTCACGCTGCTTCTCTGATCCGTTGAAAATAAAACCTCACTTAGATGCGTGACGTTTTCGCTTGAAAGTGTTTTAACTGATGCAGAGTGCATGGATTTTTCATGAATCTTCATGAAAAGTTATCAAATTAAACTGAGTGCTGAGGTATCTTCATATGGCTCACAAACTACATCAGACACCTATCGCCATCGTCGGGATGGCTTCTGTCTTCCCGCAGGCGATGAACCTACGCCAATTCTGGGATAACATCGTCAACAAAGCCGATTGCATCACCGATGTACCGGAATCGCGCTGGCGCATCGAGGACTATTACGACCCTGACCCCACCACGCCGGATAAGACCTATTGCAAACGCGGGGGCTTCTTACCAGATATTGACTTTGACCCGATGGAGTTCGGCCTGCCACCCAACATCCTCGAAGTCACCGATGTCTCGCAAATGATCGGCCTGGTCGTCGCCCGTGATGCGCTTGCGGATGCTGGTTATGCCGAATCAGCAGCCGACATTCGTGACCGCACAGGCGTCGTGCTCGGTGTAGGCGGTGGGCAAAAGCTCATCACCCCGCTGACCAGTCGCTTACAGTATCCAGTGTGGCGGCGGGCGTTAGAAAGCAGCGGCATCGCCGGCGAAGACGCCGAACGCATCATGGAAAAGATGCGCAAAGCATACGTCCGTTGGGAAGAAAACAGCTTCCCCGGCATGTTGGGGAATGTCATCGCCGGACGCATCGCTAACCGCCTTGACCTGGGTGGGATGAACTGCGTGGTTGATGCGGCCTGTGCGAGCAGCATGGGTGCGATGAAGCTCGCCATCAGTGATCTGGTGGAAGGACGCAGCGATATGATGATTACCGGCGGTGTCGATACCGATAACTCACCGTTTATGTATATGTGCTTCAGCAAGACCCCGGCCTTCACCAGAAGTGATAACCCCCGCCCCTTTGATGAAAATTCCGATGGCATGATGGTCGGTGAAGGTGTAGGCATGATGGTGTTCAAGCGTTTGGAGGACGCCGAACGTGATGGAGATCGCATCTATGCCGTGATCCGGGGCATCGGCACCAGCAGTGATGGTCGCTTCAAAAGCATCTATGCGCCGCGTGGTGAGGGGCAAGAAAAAGCCCTCGACCGTGCCTACGAGGACGCCGGGGTTTCCCCGATGACGGTCAGGTTATTCGAGGCACACGGCACCGGCACCGTCGCCGGTGACCAGACCGAGACTTCTACGGTGGTGCGCTTCTTCAACAAACAACCTGAACTTGAAAAGAACGCCGCGGTTGCATTGGGTAGCATCAAATCACAGATCGGGCATACCAAAGCCGCCGCCGGGGTCGCCGGGATGATTAAGACGGCGCTGGCGTTACATCATAAGGTGTTGCCCGCCACCATCAACGTGGACATGCCCAACCCCAAACTCGGCCTGGACGGGTCGCCGATTTACATCAACAACCAGACGCGCCCCTGGATCCTGGACAACGGCACACCGCGCCGCGCCGGGGTGAGTTCCTTCGGCTTCGGTGGTACCAACTTCCATTTTGTGCTGGAAGAACACACCACGGATCATACCGGCGGTTATCGTCTGCACCATTCTGCGGAAACGGTGTTGTTCCATGCGGAAACATCGACGCAACTGGCGGAAAAAGTCCAGCGGGAAATCGACAAACTGCAAGAAAACGATCCGCACGACCAGTTCTTAAACCTGGCGCAGTTCTCACGCAATATTACGATCCCCGCCTCACATCCGCGTATCGGTTTCGTCGCCGGTGACCCGGAAGAAGCCTTAGAGCTGTTGCAAGCGGCACACAAATTCTTGCAACTCAAACCGGATGCCGAAGAATGGCAACATCCAAAGGGGATCTTTTACCGCCGCAGCGCCCTTGACCTCAACGGGCGCGTCGTGGCATTGTTCAGCGGGCAAGGCTCACAATACGTGGAAATGGGGCGTGAACTGGCGCTCAACTTCCCGGAGATCCGTGAGAGCTACAGTAAGATCGACCACCTGTTCAAACGTGATGGCCTCAAACCGGTGAGCGAGGCGGTGTTCCCATCGCCAGCCTTCACCGAAGAAGAGCAACGCGAACAGGCCGAGATGCTCATGCGCACGGATTATGTGCAACCAGCCATCGGCGCGTTGAGCGTAGGCTTATTCAACGTGTTCAAGAAGGCGGGCTTCCTGCCGGATTTCGTCGCCGGGCACAGCTTCGGTGAGCTAACCGCGCTGTGGGCGGCGGATGTATTGAGCGATGACGATTATTATGCGCTGGTCAAGGCGCGTGGGCTGGCGATGGTCCCCCCCACTGACCCCAACTTTGACGCCGGGACGATGATGGCGGTCACTGGCAGTGACCTGAGCAACATCGAAGCCGACCTGCAAGGGTTAGAAGGTGTGCATCTGGCGAACATCAACTCGCAGAAACAGGTGGTCATCGCCGGTAAAGAACACAGCCTTGCGCAAGCCAAAGAGCGCCTGACCGCCAGAGGTTACAACGTGGTGCCGGTCGCGGTGAGTGCGGCCTTCCATACGCCGTTGGTCGGGCACGCGCAGCAACCGTTCGCCCATGCCATCAGTCAAGCACAGTTCAGACAACCGCGTGTGCCGGTTTATTCCAACGCCAGCGGACAACCCTATGGCGAAGACCCGGCGGCGATCCGTCGTACACTGAGCGATCATATCCTCAACGCGGTACAGTTCCGCAAAGAGATCGAAAATATACAGGCGGCGGGGGGCTATCTGTTCATTGAATTCGGCCCGCGCAGCGTGTTGACCAATCTGGTCAAGGATATTCTGGCGGATAAGCCACACATGGCGATTGCGCTCAACCCCAGCCGCAAGAAAGGCGACGACCAGCAATTCCGTGCGGCGCTGGCGCATCTGCGTGTGCTCGGCCTGGAACTCGGTGAGATCGACCCCTACAACGCCGACCCGATCAAGTCCCCTGCCAGCGGACGCCGCAAGGGAATGAAGGTACAGATCAACGGTGGTGCCTACATCAGCGAGAAGACGCGCAAAGAATACGAGGACACACTCAACGACGGTTGGCAGATCAGCACGGGCGGCGTGAAAGAAGTCATCAAAGAGGTGCCGGTCGAGGTGATTAAGGAAGTGCCGGTCTCAGATGGTGGGCAGACTCAACCGGCACCGCAACCCTCGACATCCCTTGAGGACGCATTGGCGCTGTTCAGTCAGCAGCAAAACGAAATTTTGAAGTCACATCAACAATATCTCGCCAACCAGGCCGACTACATCAAGACCTTCAGCGACCTGACCGCACAGCAGCAGCAGGCCGTCAGCAACGGGCACATGACCCCGCAAGCCGCCGACCAACTGGCGCAGAGCCTCGAAGCATTCCACGCACATCAAGCGGAAACACTGCGCGTCCATGAGACGTACTTACAACGCCAATCCGAGCAGACGCAGGCGCTGCTCCAGACCATGCGTAGTGGCGCTCCCGCACCGCGCACACAATCGCCTGTGCAACCAGCGCCGACCCCGACACGTGAACCAGAGCAAACAACTCGCACCGCTGAGATCAGCCAGCCGGCAGAAGCCGCAACCGCGCCTGCACCCACAGCGCCAAACACGGAGACGGAAGGCATCAGCGTGGCGGCCTTGTCGTCGGCGTTGCTGGAGATCGTCTCGGAGAAAACCGGCTACCCGGTGGAGATGCTAGAACTCGACATGGACATCGAGGCCGACCTCGGCATCGACTCCATCAAACGGGTGGAAATCCTCGGCGCGATGCGTGACCAGTTCCCCGAACTGCCACAACTCAAAGCCGAAGAACTCGCCGAACTTCGCACACTCCAAGAGATCGTCGATTACATGCGCGACCATGCCAGCGGCGGCACCGTTCCCACGGAGTCACCCGCACCCACACCCGCCGCAGTCCATGAGCCGGAGCCGACACCGCCCGAAGCAGCAAGTCAAGCCGCAGCGCCAAGCAGCAGCGCAAATGCTGACGAGGGCATCAGCGTGGCGGCCTTGTCGTCGGCACTGCTAGAGATCGTCTCGGAGAAGACTGGCTACCCGGTGGAGATGCTGGAACTCGACATGGACATCGAGGCCGACCTCGGCATCGACTCCATCAAACGGGTGGAAATCCTCGGCGCGATGCGTGACCAGTTCCCCGAACTGCCGCAACTCAAAGCCGAAGAACTCGCCGAACTCCGCACACTCCAAGAGATCGTCGATTACATGCGCGACCATGCCAGCGGCGGGACGATCCCCACACCGCCGGATGCTGGTGGCACAACCAAACCGACACCCCCGGAAACAGAAGCCATCGACGCGACGGGGGGCGACCTCGCCGCCGGTGTGGTGACATCAGGCGAGATCAATTCCGTGCTGGATATGTCGGTGTTGGCGAAGGCGCTGCTCGAAATCGTGTCGGAGAAAACCGGCTACCCGGTAGAAATGCTAGAACTCGACATGGACATCGAGGCCGATCTCGGCATCGACTCCATCAAGCGCGTAGAAATCCTCGGTGCCATGCGCGACCAGTTCCCCGAACTGCCGCAACTCAAAGCCGAAGAACTCGCCGAACTCCGCACACTCCAAGAGATCGTCGATTACATGCGCAACCACGCCGGTAATACGCCCCCACCCCCC
>DAOTTX010000196.1:0-2552 GCA_034437515.1 Anaerolineae bacterium | reverse complement strand
TGCGTCCGCCGGCGGAGGTGGTCAGCAAGTGCGACCTGTGCTATCAGGTCCGGCGGTTCCTGCGCGAACCGTTCCCCGAGGTGTTCGGCCCGGCGGAACTGTATTTCGAGTGAGCCGGACTTATCGCCGGATGCGGATGTCGAAACTGTCGGCAGGGCCTGGCTGACGAACGTCCAGCGACCACGCCAGCGGACGCATTCCGGGGGTGGTCAGCCGACCTTCCTCACTGACTGAGGCGGCTGCGATGGTCTGCTTTGCCTGCACGGTCTGGCCGGCGTCGTTGATCCAATCGAACGCGTGAACGGCATCCTCGACGGACTCAAAGATGAGTGTCCGCGGCATCGTCTTGCTCCATCCCACGCAATAGGCTGATTGTGGGTCCGACGGGTGAAGGGATTTGTTGATACATCGCCCCCGCGACGGGGCCCGGGAATACGGCGGACATGCATCGGCGTAAACCGATCAAACGGAGTATCTCACGGAATGGCGAATCTGCCAAGGGTTTTCGCCCGTTTGCGACATGATTTTGGTGCAGGGTGATCTGTGGTTTGGTTCGCTTCGCCCTGCTTACTCGCCCGTTCGGTCATTTCGCCCGCAATTTGTTGCGGGCGGAACGATTTCGTGGCATGGGCTTCCAGTTGGAAATCCTGAGCGAAGCCGAAGGGCCCATGGAAACACGGCCTGGAAGGCCGTGCTGCGGTGGGTCTTTCGTGGCATGGGAAAGCACCGGCGTGAGGACACGCCGGTGGCACCCAGAATACCGAACAATGCACCGCTGCAGGGCACCGGCAAGTTGTTGGAGATCCGGGGACACCATATTTAATTCGCCTCATTCGGCTTTGGACCGGGCTGTCTCTTGGTGATATCGCGGCCGGTGGCCGACCGACTCGACGATACGCTCCCACATACCTCCACAGCACACGACCGTCAAGGGCAATTCAGTATGCTGTCCCCCGATATCCCGACACCTACTCGCCTTGACTTACTTTCTTGTCCAAGTAGCGGGCAAACGGTCGTATGCGTCTGTACAGCAGCCCCTTCACAAAGTCGCCTCCGCCATCTTCTCCTTTGCATGATCTCAAGACCATTTCAGCCAACACTAAGGCCGAGAAATGATCCTCAGCAGCCTCCGCGATCAAAGCCCATCGATAGAGAAAGCACGGATACATCTCAAAGACCTTGGCCTTCCCAACTCGATCTGGTACCTCCGGAGCCAGAAACTCTCGTGCTCGTCTGGCCATTCCTTTTTGCACGAACGCCTCAGCAGTCAACAGCTGACTGACCTCCCATATCGGCGATCCATTTGAGAACTCTTGTGTCGTCTCAAGCAGCAATGCAGTGTCTTTGTCAGAATACGCCCTTATGCATCTGGCCAATCTCGAACTGTTCATCTTTGTGAGAAGGGATATGACACGCGCCTGCAGGCTATCGTTATGGCTCAGCGAAGCTGCATAGGCCAGCCACGCTTGGTCAGCGCTTTGCTCCAGACCTCCCAACTTACCATACTCAATGAACTGCTTGCTGGCCGCCTCCCAATAGCCAAGACAGCACAAATCCATTGCATTCTTCCGATAGCTCATCTTTTTGAAGCCCGTACTCGTCTTGGCCCACTTGGATGGATGCCTACTCCGCAACTCAGCCAACGTGCGCATGGCGGCCACTGGATGATGCTCTCGGCTGTACTCCTGCCACGCAATCAGAGGGAAATCTCGACTGAGTTCCTTCTCTTTCCGTGAATCGCGACACCCGGAGCACGCAAGCAGGACACAGGCCAATCCTATACATATTGCTATGCGCAGCTGATCCAGCACTACCTGATCCCCCAATTCTGTAAAACCTCCATGGCATGGTCCCTTGGCACAGGCCGTTTCTGATACCTCCCGCCATCTGCCCACATAAGCATGCCATGCCTCTTAGTTAAAGTATTCACCCAGACCTTTATATGGATGCGATTCAGGCCGCCTACTGCCTCATCGATAGCTTCAAGCCCTTTCTTAGCAACCATCATACGCCCCTCAGCTCGAGCCAACGCCTTGCGATTCTGGATCACTCCTCCTGTCTCTTCTACACTATCCTCACCATATGTCCCTTGTGATGTCAAGAATTCGCCAGATGACTGACGTGAACTTACGCCAATGCTTACTCTTAGGAGAACGTCCCCCAGGCATCTCAGCCACGATCGATCGAGCCACACATCATGGACCAGTTGGATGTCGTCGACATAGTCGGCATGTGGATCTGACATTACGGGTCCAGTACGTGGAACGCCATACATGCCAACCCCACGCTTCTTCAGCCAGCTAACCAGACGCGCCTGTGGGGTGGGGTTAGGAGGAGCACAGTAACAGGGCCCCTTACAGGAATTACAACCGTAAGGATGAGAACGCGTTATAAAGCCGTCTTTTAAGGCTCTTTCTAAATTCAGTTCCATGGTTCTTTCTCGTATCTTACTCCAAGCAGCCCACTCCTTCCGCATCTCGTCGCCAGGCCAGTCGTCGTCGGAGACCAACAAGGCGCGATACTCCTCAGTCAGCCTTCTTGCAGCCTCCGTC
>DAOTTX010000195.1:0-2536 GCA_034437515.1 Anaerolineae bacterium | reverse complement strand
ATTGCCGGATTCATCGGCCCCGCCGGCGAGGGCACGACCAACCCGCACATCCACGACCCGGGGCAGACGGACAACGGCAACTGGGTCAACCCCTACTTCGCCGGCTGGGCGACCGGGTTCGAGTCCTACGACCCGTCCGACCAGATCGGCTTTTACGGCAATGACGGGATTCCCACTGACTACGGCGGCGGCAATCCATCCGATCCGTTGCAGGCCTGCGGACCCGTCACGGGCAACGTCATGCATGTCGTGTGCATGGGCGACCGCGACGCTGACGAGATCGCCAATGGCGATGCTCCCGGCACGCTGACCCTGACCTTTGACAAGCCGATCATCAATGGGCCGGGTGCGGACTTCGCAGCCTTCGAGAACGGCTTCGTCTCCAACTATAATACCGGGGCCGGTAGTGCCATGGGCGAGATGTTCGCCGAACTCGGATTCGTCGAGGTGTCCACCAACGGCAGCGATTTCGCGCGGTTCCCCGCCGACTACCTGAACCACCCCGACGGCTTGCCGGGTGGCGATACGGACGGCGACGGGAGTCCCAACAACATCGCCTATCTGACCCAAGACGTGAGCAATCTCCACAACTTGGCCGGCAAGCACGCCAACGCCTATGGCGAAAGCTGGGGCACACCGTTCGATCTGGATGATCTCCAGAGCGACCCCCTGGTGCAGGACGGAACGGTCAATCTGAACGACATCAACTACGTTCGGATTCTCGATATCGCCGGCGACGGCAGTACGCAGACCGCTTCGGGGCAGCGTATCTTCGACGCCTGGGTCACTTGGGGCACGGGCGGCATGGACGTCGAGGCCCTCGGGGTCATCCACCAGTTGACCGAAGACACCCACGGCAATACCCAGACGGTGGCCAAGGGCGGTAGCACTTGGGGACACTGGAATGACGACGGCGGTACGCTTGACATTCTGTTCAGCGACACAGCGCGAGGTGACGGCACCCCCGTATCGGTGATTGCAGAGTCCTACACGGATGCGGGAATTCTCGATCTCCTCGATGGCGATCTTCTGGCCGCCTGGGATGTGAATATTGGGGATCTGGTCTTCGAAGAGGACGGCGGTGGAACTCTCACCCTGCACTTCGACCCGGCAGACTACGCAGGCGATGGCAGCGATCTGGCCGTTTTCCACTATGACGGCAGCATCTGGGAATCCATCGGCATCGCCGACTACGACCTATTGACCGGCACCGTCACGACTGGCTCGGTTGATGAGTTTTCGCCGTTTGCCCTGACCGTCATCCCCGAACCGGCGACGATGGGTCTGCTGGGCTTCGGCGGGCTGGCCTTGTTGCGACGGCGGCGGAGGAACAGGTGTGTACGGACTCCGAGTCACTTCGCGCGGAGCACTGCCCGCAGCGCCGTGCCGTTGGCTGCGATAGCACTTCTTCTGGCGGCGGGCAGCACGGCGATGGCTGGCGATTTCTCGCCCGGCAAGGGGGGGCCGGGTGAAGCAGGCTTCATTGATGCCGGCATCCCCGGGCACATCGGCGGTCCCGATGGTCCCGGTGATGTTGACCCAGGGCACGGCAGTTATGTCAACCCCGTTTTTAAGGGGTGGGCAACTGGTGCTGTTTATGAGCCGGCGGATAATATCGGGGATTATGCTATAGACTGGATTCCCGGGCCGCCGGATCCTCGCGCGTCGTTTTCTGATCCGTCGTCTGTCCTCGGAGAGGTAGCGGCAAACAGCGTGCTGTGTCTCGGCGATATGGATCAGGATGAACTGGAGGCATGGCGGGCCGGAACAGGCCACGGTCCGGGCACGGTGACCTTGAGCTTTGATTCTGCGATCACAAACGGTTCCGGAGCGGATTTTGCCGCTTTCGAGAACGGCTTCGTATCCGACCACACCACCGCCGCTGGCAGTGTCCGGGGCGAGATATGGGCAGAGCTGGCTTATGTAGAAGTCTCTACTGACGGTTCACATTTTGCCCGTTTCCCCAGCATCTATAACAATTTCCTCGATGGTCCGCCGGCTACGCAAGACTACCTCACTCTGGATGCAAGCAACATCTATAATCTGGTCGGCAAACACGCCAACGCCTACGGAACAAGTTTCGGAACCCCTTTTGACCTCGACGACCTGCTGAATCACCAGCTCGTCCTTGATGGTTTGGTCGATCTCGATGAGATCAACTTTGTCCGCCTCGTCGATATCCCCGGCGACGGTAGCTTTGTAGATAGCCAGGGCAATGCCATTTATGACCCATGGCTGACCTGGGGCACCGGCGGAGCCGACATCGACGCCCTTGGCGTGATCAATCAGGTTCCCGAACCGGCGACGATGGCGATGCTCGGCCTTGGCGGTTTGATCTTGGGAAGGAGAAGTAGGAAAACAAATTAATGTAACGATTGTGAAACCTCTGCAAACACGAATGAAAACGCTTAAATTGAAAAGGAACGATAGAATGAAGACATTAAAAACACTAACGATTGTTGCCACGTTGGCATTGATAACCTCCGCGGCATCGGCAGAAGTACTATTGCAGATCGACATTTCAGACGCTTCAGCG
>DAOTTX010000194.1:0-29847 GCA_034437515.1 Anaerolineae bacterium | reverse complement strand
CATCCGGCGATCCCGACTGGATTTTGGGATCGCAACCCTAAACCCACGCCCGGACGACTCCGTCGCACCTTGACGGCACTGCCTTTTCCTAAGAAGCTGTTTGAAAAGCCCTCTCCCTGTTTCCCTCTCCCCAGGGAGAGGGACTTGAGAACGATTTTCTCCCCTTCTCCCAGCGAAGCGTTGGGGAGAAGGGGTCGGGGGATGAGGGCCAAAAATTACCGAAATTACCGAAATAATACTTCTCAAACGGCTTCTCAGCTATTAGCTGTCAGTTTTGAGTAGTCAGTTTTTAGTAGGCGGGCATTGTGCCTGCTCAGGGGATCACCCCAACTGATAAAGCTGACGGCTAATCATCAGGTTCCGTCGAATGAAGTTTGATGAAAGTCAGCCAGAGTGACGACGACACGCTGTGTTTTTATTCTGTGTTGGTGGTGTGCCATTTGTTCTGAGTGATCGCACCACACTGGATAATGAACTCCTCCTATCGTGTGACAGGTAAGTGCTTTAGACTATTGCTGACAGCGACCGTATCCCCCGCAAAGTAGTTCGTGATAAGGGGGGCAATCGGCGAGGATGGATAACGCGACGCAAGCGGAGTCAATGCCGCAGAGAACAGCGCATAAGTTTCTTTTGCATCGCCGGAAGCGACCACGTATGCTCGATTTTGTCGCTTCCGCCGGATGTGTCGCGCCTTTCAACGTGAGTAGTTCAGCGATTGCGTTGTCACCGCGCCATAACGTCAGCAGCGAAGGCCCCATAAGCAACAATTTAACGACAAGATGCCCGTACTGAAGCTCGTCAGCGGGAATATTATCATATTTCCTGGCAGCAGCTTGAAGATCATCGGTTTGGGGTATTTCGTCGTCACCCTCGACATAAAATCGCATTACAGAATTATAGTCGTGGATGATCCAACGACGAAACACAGGTTCGTATCCCGTCGCCTCATGTATCGCGTGGTCGAGGTTGCCCCAGAGTCGACTCTGGGCACATTCCGGCAGATAGATCGTTAGCCCTAATTGATCTATTTCCAATAACTGACACAATGTTTGCATCGGATAGTTCCCAACCTAACTGAAAACGCTATAGCAATGACATCTGAGTCGCCGACCCCGGCGGCTTTTTCATTGACGGCGGCGGGTAGAGACCGTGCGTCTCCAACCAATCAGCGGCGGGACCGTCCCAGCCGTAAGTGTCGAAGTCGATCAAGCCCCTGTCGTTGAATTCGACGCCCTCGGCTTCGAGGCGCTCGCGCTGAATCAGTGCCTCACGGCTGCCCGCGGGGAGGCTGATGCCGCCTTTGCTGTTCATCACCCGCTGCCAGGGGATGCCGCGATCCGATGGGGTGTTGTTCATCGCCGTGCCGACCCAACGCGGCCCCATACGCTCGTAATCCGGCGGTTCCACACCGTCCGGCGGCGGGATCATCGCGGCGATTTGTCCGTAAGTCATCACCCGCCCCGGCGGGATCTGCTTGGCGATCTTCCAGACAATGCGGTTGAACGTTTCAGGGTCGGGTGGCTGCCACATGATGATTTATCCTTTTATGGCTTGTAAGATTTCCAGGGGGGACGGCGCATAATTACCCACCCGCCGCACGACGAGGCCGCTGGCGTAGTTGGCGAGTGTGGTCGCCTGGGCATAGGTCGCGCCGCCACTGATGGCGAGTGTCAGCACGGCGGTGGTCGTGTCCCCCGCGCCGACCGTATCATATACATCCGTCACCGAGGGGGCGGGCGCGTGCCCGGCATCACCGGCGACGGTAGCGTAACTCGCACCATCCGCGCCGCGTGTGATGACCATGCCCCCGGTCAGTTGGAGCGCAGCGCACAAATCACGGGCGGCCTGGGCGAAATCAGCATCGGTGGTCAGGTCGCGGTCGAGATAGGTACGGGCTTCGTCCGCGTTGCATTTGACCAGCGAAAAGGCGTGATACTTGGCGAATTCCCCCTGGGCATCAGCGGTGAGCAGTACGCGATGGGCGGCGGCACGGTCGCACACGGCGGCAATCAGTGCCGGGGTAAGCAACCCACAGTGATAATCTGAGAAGAGCAGCGCGTCCGCTTCCGGCAGATGGCGCTCAATCTCCGCGAGGATGTCGGCTTCGACCGTCGCGCTGATTGGCTCCCGCGAGAGACGATCCAACCGGGCGACCTGCTGCGGGAAGCGCAAACCCATCTGCGCCATGATGCGGGTTTTGACCGTTGTCGGTCGGCCGGCGTCCTTGACGAGGCCAGCGGTATCAATGCCGCGTTCACGGATCACCCTGCAAAGTTGTACGGCAAAGTCATCCGCACCGGTCACGCCAATTTGCACGGCATGGCTGCCCAACGCGGTGATGTTGGCGGCGGGGTTGGCGGCCCCGCCAGGGATTAACCGCCGTGCTTCGTATTCCAACACGGGGACGGGCGCTTCCCGGCTCATGCGGGTAGCCTGCCCGATCAAATACTCGTCGAGAATCACATCCCCGACCACGAGTATTCGTTGGTTGGCAAGTTTTTCAATCAGGGCTTTCAAGTGTGCTGAACCTGTCCCATGCGTATGTTCGGTTCAACAGTGTAGCGTCTCGTCTAGGCGGATTCCAGACCGTAATTCCGTGATGTGGAGTCGTCGTAGCGTTCTTGCAGGTAGTCCCCGGCATTGCTGAGTGCGGCACCCAGGCGAGCCAGTGCCGGACGGCGCTGCTGCTTCGGTGTGTCGTCGTCTGTCGTTTGCTGTCCGGCAGCGGCACGGCGTAGCGCCTCTTCCCGGCGGAGTTTTTCAATCTGTTCTTGCTGGCTCAGGTTGTGCATCATCTTTTTCCTCCCGATCTGGCTTTCACTACCTTATACGGCTGAAAGCGTCGGTCGGTTCAAAGATCAGCTCAATTTCATCACTTACTCATCTTTAACGGCATCAGCCGCCATGCGTTCCCATGAGAGGCAGCATGCCCCCAGATCGCAGATTTCATGGAACAAGCGCCGCGCCTCATACCCGCCGATCTCGCGTAGAATGTGCAAGATGAGCCGACCGGTGGTTTCGTTCACTCCGGCGTAGAACTGATCGATCAACGGGGCGACGGCGGCCTCGTCCTGCCTGTAGATCATGTGGAGCGCGTGCCGCCGTTGGTCGGGCGTGCCGGTCGTCGCCTGCTTGAGCAGCGCATGATAATCAATCAAAGCCGACCAACCCCTCAAGGTCGGCGATGGTCGCCGGGCCGATGCCGCTGACTTCGGTCATTGATTCAAGGTCGGCAAACGGACCGAATTCACCACGATAATCGATGATGCGCTGGGCAATCGCAGGGCCGATGCCGGGCAGCGTGTCGAGTTCTTCCAGCGTGGCGGTGTTGACGTACACCAGACCGCCACCGCTCGGCGTAGGCAGGTCGGCTTCGGTGAGCGGTGCGTCACCCTCACCAGCTGCGAACACATGCACATGATCGCCGTCGCGCACGATCCCGGCGATATTGACGCGGGTCATATCGGCGTTCTCGGTGATGCCGCCCGCCACATCGAGCGCATCCTGCACGCGGCTGCCTGCGGGCAATTCGATGGTCTGCTCCGGCATGTTGACCGCGCCGGTCACATAGACCAGCAGCGGCGCAGGTGTTGGCGTCGGCTCGGGGGTGACGGTCGGCACGGGTGGGTTAATTGTCAGCGCGACCGGCTCCGGTCGGCTGTTCCATAGCAGCACCAGACCGGCGACCACCAGCACGGCCAGCACGACGATTGCCAGCACCGTCCCAAGTTGAGCGCGTGTATTCTCCAATGCAATCCCTCTGTAATAGTCAGCTTGCAGCACGCCAACAGTATACAATCAACTCGACGCCGCTGCACCATTAACGTCGGCGGTGCGGTCTGCTAGAATCGCACATTATGAATACGATTCCAAAACTCAGCAGTAACAGCCTGCCCTGGCCTACCGATTGGGCGGTGATTTTCGACGCAGCGCGTCCGTTGATCGTCGAAATCGGTTTCGGCTACGGGCAATATCTCGAACATCTGCATCATCACCATCCGCAGGCCAACATCATCGGCCTGGAGATCAATAACGTCTGTCTGGTCAAAGCGGAGAAAGCTATCCCGCGTAAAGGCATGGGGAATGTGCGGGTGGTTCACAGCACGGCGGAAACGGCGCTGCATCATCTGTTCACGCCGGGGAGTGTGCGCGAGTTTCACATCAACTTCCCCGACCCCTGGTTCAAAGATCGCCATGCCGGGCGGCGGCTGATGCAGCGGGACACAATCGACGCGCTGGTCAGCCGCCTGGAAGTCGGCGGCAAGCTGTATCTGGCGACTGACATCCGCGAGTACGCGGCAATGTCCGCTGAACTGCTGGCGGCGACTCCCGGCCTGACTAACGACTTTGACACGCCCTGGCTTCACGAGATACAAGGACGCACGATCACCAAATACGAGAAGAAGGCGCGGCAGGTCGGGCGACCGTGTCATTACTTCGCCTACACGCGCACCGCCACCCCCGCGCCCAATGTACCCGTCATCAAGGAGGCAACCATGCCCCATCTCGTGCTTCAACTCCCGCACACCCTGGATGAAATCGCCACGCAAATCGACAACGACGACTTCCGCGAGTCCACCCATGAGATCGACGCGACACGGGTCAACTTCAAGAACGTCTATCGCGGAGAGCGATCACTACTGTTCGATGTGTTCGTCCATGAAACGACCATCAACCAGCGCACCGCGTTGATGCTGGTCGAACGCGACGACAAACCAAAAGAGTACACACTCAAGCTGAGTCCGCTCGGCAACCCGCGCCCAACCGAGGGGATGCATTATGCCGTGCGCGTCCTCGGTGATAAGCTGCTGGCCTTACATCCCGAAAGCGCGGTCATTCACGATAAGTTGCGCTGACGTAAAACCGCCAGCACAAAGCGTGGCAGCCGGGTCTGTCGTTTGATGCGACCTGGTTCTTTGTAGAGCCGGTATAACCACTCGATCCCGGCGCGGCGCATCCAGCCGGGGGCACGAGGAACCAACCCGGCGATGAAATCGAACGCACCACCTACACCCATCGCCATTGCGACATCTAAACGCGGTAGATTGCGGGCAATCCACGCATCCTGCGCGGGCGCACCATAGGCGACGAACAGAATGTCCGCGCCACTGTCGTTGACGCGCTCCACGATGGCGTCTTCTTCATCGGCGGCGGGAGAGCCGCTGTACGTGCCTACGACCTGTAAGCCGGGGAACCGCTCACATAAAATCGCCGCCGTCTGTTCGGCGATCCCCGGTGCAGCCCCGAGTAAGAACAAACGCCAGCCCCGCGCCGCCGCCCGCGCCGCGATGATCGGCACCCCATCGGAGCCGGTCACGCGCTCCGGTAGATGTACGCCCTGCCGCCGCGCCGCCCACAGCATCCCGACGCCGTCCGGCACACACAACGCGGCCCGGCATAGAATGTGGGCGAAGTTGGGGTCTTGCTGTGCGATCATGGTAAATTCCGGGTTGATGGTGCAGACATGCCGCGCCCGTTCGCCGGTGTTCACCCACTCGTCAATCAGATCGAGCCACTGCGCATAGGTGATGCCGTCCACCGGCAACCCCAACACCTCGATTCGCTGCCACGTCCGGCTTTCTACAGGCGCGATGTGCTTTTGACGGATGTCGTCACCGTCCAACAACGCGGATGCAGCCCGTACTACCTGCCCCACCGTGACCAACTTCATACACGTTCGCGCCGGGCAGCCCTCGCGCAGCCCAATGCCATGCCCGACGTAACTACACGGACTGCACTCCACATCGCTGCGCACCACGACCGAACGGCTCTGCGGCGTCCAGGGTGCCCAGGCATGATGATTGCTCGGCCCGAACACGGCGACGACCGGCGTACCGGTCGCAGCGGCGATGTGCATCACACCGCTATCTGCACCGATGTAAAGATCGGCCTGTGCGATGACCGACGCCAGTTCGGGCAGCGTCGTCTCTCCACTGAGGTCATGCGCGGGGCTGAGCATCGCCGCACCCACCGCTCCGGCATCATCCCCTTTGCCGCCAACCAGCATGATCTGTGCGCCGCGTTCCTCGTGCAGACGATCCGCGACGGCGGCGAACTTCTCCGGCTCCCAACGGCGGGCGCGGCTGTAGCCCCCACTCCCCGCATGGATGACGACTCGCGGCACATCGCCGGACGGCAGCGGATAATCACGCATTGTCACTCGGCACGGGCGCGGCGAGGCTTCCGCACCCAGCAAGCCGACCAGATCAAGCCAGTGTTGTGCTTGATGCTTGGGGCCGTAACCGGGGTCGGAGATGGAATCGGTCAAAAACCAGCCGTTGCCGTTGTCGATGCCAAGACGGTGTTTGGCACCGCTGGCCCGCCCGATCAACCAGAATTTGAGCGTGCCTAACTTGAGCGTAAAGTGATGGAAGTAAACCACCGTGTCATAACGCCCCAGCGCCAGCACCCGCCGCAGATTTGACGGGCGCAGCAATGCGGTCGAGCTGTTGAATTTCTGCCGGTCAAATGTGATGACCGCATCTACCAAATCTGTACCGTCGATCACCGGAGCGGCGTGTGCGGACGTCAACACCGTCAGATGGGCATCCGGCAGCGCCTCGCGCAGTGCGTGGAGGGCGGGTGTGGTCGTCACCAGATCGCCAATATCTGCAAGTTGAACCAGCAGCAGTCGTTGCGGCATAATCAGTCTCATCTATTCGTCAACTTTGGAGCGCAATCATAGCGATGATGTCTATCTCGCTGCAACCCTTGAAGGGGCACGGCGCATCACCTACCGGAAGAATGCATCGCGTTTTTGCAGAAGATCAAGCCTGTTGAAACATAACCAGTCTAAAGAGGCATGGAACCATGCTGACGATTGTGTGAATGGCGGCTAATCACCAGCCGGCGTCGGTGATAACGCGATGTTCCACGACCGCGCCCCCGGCGATGCCTGCCGCGATCTGCACACAGCCGAGGTAGATCAACGCACGGGGATTGTCTTCGATGCGGCTGGTATGGACGATCAATGCGCCGATGCTCTGTTGGTCGATCTGAGTAGCGATTTTATGCGCGACAACCGCCACATTCTCGACGTGCATACTGTGGTCGATCAGCGCGATGGGGTCAGCGGCCTTGAGCAAACCTAATGCACCGGAAAGCACACGGAAACCGACATCATCCCGCTGGGAACGCCGGTAGACATCGTGGATGCGGGCGGCGGTGTAACGTTCAATCGTCGGCATTTCACCGGGGATGTCCATCTGCCGGGCGCTGGAAAGCGCAATGTACACCGTCGCGCCGTCGCTCATGCGTGTTGAATGGCCTGTTCGCCCAGCACTTCGGGGTATTCATGCAGGCAGTCGGGGGCGTCATCGAGCAGGGGCATACCCGCCTCAATCAATTTGTTAATCAAACGCCGTCCAAGTTTGCCATCGGCGATAAGACTAATCTTTTTCGTCGGACGGTGGTAAAGCAGATACTCGGTTTTGCCGTAGCAAGTAACCGTAAAGAGGAAATATTCTTTTTTCTGTACGGTCCATAGATGTATAAATTTGTATAGATCATCCATGAGGTTAATCCAATAATTTTATAATGCCTTTTATACACTATATCAGAAAATTGCAGCAGTGGCGCAACGGACTCTCTGATATTAGTTTGAGTTCCGCTAGAATAGACCATTTGAGCGAGAGAACGAGGTCGCAACGTGAACGATAACCGTATCCGACGCTATAGGCGACGTCCGCGCCGGGCACAGTGGGGTTGTGCCGGGCTGATCGGCGGCGGGTTCGTGCTGCTTTTCGCCTGTGTGCTACTTTACGTCACCGGTGTGGTGACACCGTTGGCGCTGGGTGTGCTGGGGGTAGATCGAGTCGGCGATACCGATGATCTGCTGGCGGAGGCCCCGGCATCGTCGGCACAGATCACGGTGGTAAACCCGGTCGTGCAGGCCGGCGCATCGCTGGATTTCGGCAGCTACGGTCAGGAATACATCCAACCGGGCAACCAGAATGTCACCGTGCGTACTGGCGCGGACGAAGGCGGTGCAGCGGTCGCTGATGTGACGTTCAACGAAGCCGGTCTGCTGGCGCTGTGTGCGCGACGCACGCCGATCTGCCGGGGCGAAGACCTGCGTTTCCGTGATCCGGCGGTTGATCTACGGCCCGGCGGCGCGGTGCTGTATCTCGATGTGCAGGCCGGCCCGGTCTGGCAGCGTGTCGGGTTGGTGCTGCGGCTTTCTGCGGCAGCGGTCGATGTGATTGGCGTGGATGTGGACGGTTCCACTTACGACCCGGCGACGCTGCCGCCGTTGATCCCGGCGGAGACACGGGCACAGATTCAAGAGGCGGTGCGCGAGATCGAGCGCATCGGCGCGGCTGTCGTCGGTGACTTCCGGGTGATGACGGGCGGCGCGACCTACGATCTACAGGGTGTCAGCATCAACGCGGATACGCTGGAACTGCTGCTGCGCTGATGTGCTTTTACGACGTTACAATTCTGTGTTATGCTTTTGTGCGAATTCTGGATTGAGAGTGAACGATGGCAAAGTACGGTCTAGCAGAAGCTGAATGGGACGAGATCAAAGCAGAGGTGCGCGGTATCCTCATCGGGTTGGCGCGGGTTGAGCAGACCATCTATTATTCTGATCTGGCAATCGCCATCTCAACCGCACATATGCACCATCGCGCACCGGCCTTCGCACAAATTTTGCAAGACCTGTGTGCCGATGAGGTCGCCGCTGGTCGTCCGATCCTCGGTGTGCTGGTGGTCAACAAGCAGACCGAGCGTTGTGGAGCCGGATTTTTTAAATGGTGCGCCGCGCAGGGCTTCGACGTCAGCGACCCGGAAGCCTTCTGGCAGCGCGAATACGAACGCATTGTAGATTACTGGGGTGAATAACCTATGCGGATTTTAATCACCGGCGCGGGTGGGCGTCTGGGTGGGCGTCTGGTCAGTGTATTGCAGGACGAACACGACGTCACCGGGCTAACACGCGACGACCTCGACGTGACCGACTTCGCGGCGGCGCGGCGGCTCATCCAGCAGTACCAACCGGAGGTCGTGCTGCACGCGGCGGCGTGGACGAACGTGGATGGTTGCGCCCGTGAGCCGGAGAAAGCTATCGTCATAAACGGTTACGGGGCGCAGAATATGGCGCTGGCCGCTGCGGAAATCGACGCGGCGATAGTTTACGTCAGCACCAACGAGGTGTTCTATGGACAGTTGAACCGCCCCTATCTGGAGTACGACAAGCAGAACCCGTTCAATTCTTACGGCTACAGCAAGATGGTCGGGGAGCAGGTCGTGGCACGTTTCAACCGGAAGCATTACATCGTGCGGACGGCGTGGGTGTTCGCACACGGCGGGCGTAATTTTATTCAGGCGATTTTAGGGGCGGTGCAGTTGGGCAAGACGCTACGTGTGGTCACCGATGAGGTCGCTAACCCGACGTATAACAACGACCTCGCCGATGCTATCGCCCAACTCATCAAGACCGGGCGCTACGGCATTTATCATCTGGTCAACGAAGGGGCGTGTTCGCGCTATACCTTCGCCCGGCATGTGCTGGATCAAGCCGGTCATGATGGCGTGCCCATCCAACCGATCAGCAGCCGAGAATGGCCACGTGCGTCGATCCCACCGGCCTACACCGCCATGAATAACCTCGCCGGGCCGATGGTCGGTGTGTCGCTGCGCCCCTGGCAGGAAGCGGTGGATGCGTTTCTGGTCAAGGAAGGTGTTTACCGCGCATGATAAACCAATTACTCTCGGTTGTCATCCCAAACTGGAACGGCAAGCACTTCTTAGCGCCTTGCCTGGCCTCACTCGCTGTGCAGACCTACCCTGATTGTGAGATCATCATCGTGGATAACGCCTCGACCGACGGCTCGCAAGCATATATTCGCGAGCATTACCCGGCGGTGCGGTTGGTCGAGCTACCCGAAAATCGCGGGTTCACCGGTGCGTGTAACGCCGGGATGATGGCGGCAAAAGGCGAATACGTCGCGCTGCTGAACAACGACACCGAGGTCGATGCAATGTGGGCGGCGGCGGTGGTCGAGGCGTTCCGGCGTTACGAGGACGCTGGCATCATCGCCAGTAAGATGCTGCTGTTCGACCGCCGTGACCACTTCCATACCGCCGGGGATTACTTTACCGTCGATGGCAGACCGGGCAACCGTGGGGTGTGGCAGCGCGACGAGGGCCAGTATGACCGCAAAGAATATGTGTTCAGCGCGTGCGGTGGCGCGGCGGCCTACCGGCGAGAAATGCTCGATCAAATCGGTCTGCTCGACGATGATTTCTTCTTCAGTCTGGAAGATATTGACCTCGCGTGGCGGGCACAGCTCACCGGTTGGCGCTGTCTTTACACCCCGGATGCAATCGTGTACCATCATCTCTCCGCGACGGGCGGTGGGGTCACAGCGAGCTACCATGACGGACGCAACCTGATTTATGTGCTGGTCAAGAATTATCCGGCGGCGTTATGGCGTAAGCATGGCGGACAGATCATGCGGTTCCAGTTGCGCCGTGCCTGGGAAGCCCTCTGCGCCTGGCGTGGGCAGGCGGCACGAGCGACCCTGCGCGGGATGTTGGCGGCGGTGTGGCAGTTGCCGCGCCTGCTGCGAACCCGCAGGATCATCCAACGGATGCGTACCGTCCCGACGGATGTGATAGAAGCGGCGCTTTCACCGCCGAATCGTGAATTAAGCAATCGGGAGCGTTCATGAGTGCGATCAATCCGCATAAAGACAGCCAATCTGTAGGTAACCAACCACGACCGACGCTGTCGCTGGTCATCCCTGCTTACAACGAAGCTGACCCCGACCGGCTCCCTGCCAGCTTGATAAAGATCAGGGCGTTCGTCGATGCGCAGTCGTTCCCCATCGAGGTGATTATCGTCAACAACAACAGCAGTGACGACACATTAAGCATCGCGGAAGCCGCCGCCGCCCAATATGACTACATCGACGTGGTGACCGAGACGACGCAGGGCAAAGGCGCGGCGGTACGCACGGGGATGCTGCGTGCCAACGGTGAATATCTGTTCATCTGTGATGCTGACCTTTCCATGCCGGTGGAAGAAGTGCTAAAGTTCATCCCGCCGCAAATCAATGAAGATTACGCCGTCGCCATCGCCTCACGCGAAGCGCCCGCTTCACAACGCATCGGAGAGCCGGAACTACGGCACATCATGGGGCGGGTGTTTAACTGGATCGTGCGTATCATCGCCGTTCGTGGGCTGGATGACACGCAATGCGGCTTTAAGTGCTTCCGGCGAGAAGTCGCCGATGAAATCTTCCCCATGCAGACCATTGACGGTTGGGCGTTCGATGTAGAATTGCTGTTTATCGCCCAGCAGCGCGGCTATAAGATCGTCGAGGTGCCGATTACGTGGTACTACAAGGCACACTCCAAGATTAACCCCCTGCGCGACTCGATTGATATGGTGATCGAGACGCTGCGTATTCGCATAAATGGCTGGCGAGGGCTGTATGCCGAAAAAGAAAAAGCGTAGCCCCAAAACGGCAAGCCTCAGGCACGAACGCAAATATTTTAAACTGGGCTACCGCCACATCATCGGCATTGACGAGGCCGGACGTGGCCCCTGGGCCGGGCCGGTTAGTGCGGGGGCGGTCTGTTTGCCGTTAGACCAGCCAGATCTCCCTAATGTGTTAAAAGGCGTGCGGGATAGCAAGCAACTCAGCGCCCTGCAACGCGAGACGCTGGTCGAGACGATCAAGGAGACGGCGATTGTGTGGGGCATCGGTCATGCCAGCGCCGCCGAGATCGACGAACACGGCATTGTGCAGGCGACTCAATTTGCGATGGAACGGGCGTTGTTCGCCGCGCTGGAAGACGAAACCGTCGAACCGGATTGTCTGTTCATCGACGATATGCTGCTGCCCACTTTGAAGCAATATCATCAAGTGAGTTTGATCGAAGGTGACAGCCGTGCTTTGAGCATTGCCGCCGCCAGCATCCTCGCCAAGACATGGCGCGATGCCCATATGATCGAACTTGACAGTGAGTTCCCGCAATATGGCTTCGCACAGCACAAAGGCTATGGCACACAGGCACATCAGGCCGCGCTGAAAAGCCTCGGCACGACCCCCATTCACCGGCAGACATTTCGTCCAATCCGCGAATTGAAGGGGAAAGCGTGAGGCTGGCGCTCGTCCATGATTGGTTGAACCAGGTCGGCGGGGCCGAGGATGTGCTGGCGGCGCTGGTGGCGATGTACCCGGGCAGCCCGGTTTATACCAGCATCTACGCACCACACACCATGCCGGCATTCTACCAGACTTGGGACATCCGCCCGCTGTGGATGGATCGACTGCCCGGCATCTACGACCATCACCAACCCTATCTACCGCTGTATCCGCTGGCGTGGGGTGGCAAAGACCTCTCGGCCTATGATGTGATTCTGAGCAATAAAAGCGGCTTTTGTCATGGGGTGCGCCATGACGATGAGACGCTGCACATCTGCTACTGCCTCGCGCCGACGCGCTACGTCTGGCAGTCGGACGCCTACACCGCCCGTGAGGGGCTAGGGCGCGCCGCACAGATGGCATTGAAGCCGCTGGTGGCGTGGCTCAAACGCTGGGATTACGCGGCAGCCCAGCGCGTGGATCACTTTATCGCCATTTCGACCGCCATTCAGCAGCGCATCAAGACCTATTACGACCGCGACTCGGTGATTATCTACCCGCCGGTGGAAACCGACCGCTTCAATACCCCGGCGGCGCAGCCCGACGATTATTATCTGGTCGTGTCCCGGTTGATCCCGTACAAGCGCATCGACCTCGCGGTGCAGGCCGCCACCCGGCTTAACCTGCCGTTGAAGGTCGGCGGCAAGGGGCGCGACCTTCAACGGTTGCAGGCGATGGCAGGGCCGACAGTCGAGTTCCTCGGCTACGTGTCGGACGACGCACTGCCCGACCTGATGGCACGCTGCAAGGCATTTTTGTTCCCCGGCCTGGAGGACTTCGGCATCACACCGGTGCAGGCACAGGCCACCGGTCGCCCGGTGATCGCCTACGGCGGCGGCGGTGCGTTGGATACGGTCATCCCCGGCGTGACGGGCGAACACTTCGAGGCGATGACGGTCGAGAGTCTGGTCGAAGTGCTGGCGACGTTCGACGCCGACCGCTACGACCCGGCGACCTTACGCGAACACGCGGCTAAATTCGACCGCCGCGTCTTTGAACGTCAACTGCGTGAATTTGTGGTGGAGAAATACGCAAAAAAAATGATCGAGCCGTGATGCAAAGGCTCATTACGTTCATCTACTAGCGCAAAAGGCAGGTTTTGAATGGAACTCTGGTTAATCTTCAAGGTGCTGTTGCGCCGCTGGTATCTGGTGCTGATCCCGACCGTGATCGTCGCAATCGTCACTGTGCCGGATATCATCGACAACGAACCGAGCGGTGCGGGGGGCTTCAGCACGGTGATCCGCTACACAGCGGCCCAACAGCTTGACGCCATCCCCAACCGTGACGGTGACTATCAAGATGTATGGTTGGCCTCCGAACTGACCGTGAATGCGCTCACCGAATGGGTGCGTACCAATCGCTTCGCGGAGGCGGTCGCCGAGCAAGCCGCCGAACAAGGTGTAGAAATCGACTCGGCGGCGCTGGTAATTGCAGCGGATAACGAACGCAGCATCGGGCAGATTTTCATCAACTGGCCTGATGCCGACGAATTACGCACCATCGCGGCAATGACCGTCATCGTTTTGGAAGTACGCAGTCAGGACGCCTTCCCGCAGTTGGGCGGGGAACCGGCGCAGGTCGAAGCGTTGGATGACCCGGTGGTGAACCCGGTACCGCCAACACTGCCGAACCGCTTGCGCCCGTTGATTCAACTGGCGTTAGGTGTCATCGCCGGGGTGGGGTTGGCTTTTCTAGTCGAATATCTTGACCCGACTCTACGCGAACGGAACGAACTCGAACGAACGGGATTGACTGTGGTTGGTACCATTCCGAGGCGATGAAGGGTAGGTCAAGCGTCGGTTGCTAAACCTTAGACACGCGACTAAAATGAATTTACGCATCGGGGCGAGTTCCCCGATGTTTTTGTGTAGGCAGCGTGTGGATGTGTAATGGCAGCGACTCGATCACAGAGCAAGCGCAAACCCAATCTTGGGCAACGCTTTATCAATTTCTGGCGCGATCTGTTCGCGTCCGGTGATTTTTCTGCACTGATTATCGTAACCTCACTGCTCGTCGTGCCCACGTTAGGGTTACGAGCGGCGGATTGGCCTCTGACTATGTCGGTCATCATCCCGGTGACCATAATGAGTGTATTCTTCGGCCTGTTATTGTCACGCAGTCAATTTAACGAACTGATGGCGCTCATCATCAGCACGACTTATGGTGTGTGCATCGTGCTGATGGTAACGGCGATTGGCATCGGCGGCGGCCTCACCGGCGGAGTCTATGAGGTGTTCAGCCGCACTGTCGAATGGGTGATTGACGCCAACACCGGCGGCATCAACCAGGATGACATGGTGTTTACCCTGTTGGTGGCGACGTTGTTCTGGTTCCTCGGTTATAACGCGGCGTGGCACACCTTCCGCATTGATCGCATCTGGCGGGTGATTCTGCCGCCGGGGTTAATCCTTGCAACCAACAGCACCTTCTATACCGGTGATGCCAACCTGGAAATCTACTTCGCGGTGTTTATCTTCATGGCGCTGCTGCTGGTGGCGCGTTCCAACCTGGATTCGCGTGAATGGGATTGGCAGCGCAAAGGCATTCAGGTGCCCCAACAGCTTCGGGCACAATTTTTGCGCGTCGGCGCGATGCTGGCACTGGTGGCGCTGTTGCTGGGCTGGGGCGTGCCTTCCGGCAATTTGCAGCAACGGCTCGATAACTTTCAGGAATTTTTACAATCCGAACCGCTGACGCAGATGAGCGAGTTCTGGAACCGGCTGTTCTCTCCGATTGACGCGCAGGGACCGGTCACAGCGGATTATTACGGCGGTGACTCGCTCGATCTGGGCGGTGCTATTCGTCTGGGGGATCAAACCGTGTTCCTGGTCGATACGCCGCCGGATCGCCGCTATTATTGGCGCTCTCGTACATTTGCGACTTACAATCGCGGGCGGTGGACTTCCACCCCACCCGCCGATATTCGCCTGACGGACTCAACCGCGCCCTTCGACGTCATCCGACCGCAGTATAACGCCCGTGAGGAGGTACAGCAGCGGTTCACGATGGCGCTCAACGGTAGCCGTCTGGTTTACACCGCACCGCAGCCTGAGTTGGTCTCACTTGAAGTCCATGCCGATTTGTCTTACACCGCACCAGAGGACGACCCGTCACGCACGATGAACATCTCCGTCATTCGACCGCAGGAGGTCATCCGCCGGGGAGAGAGCTACACCGCCAGCAGCAGCATGAGCGTGGCGACCGCGCCCCAACTACGCACGGCGACGCAGGCTTACTCGGCGTGGCTCGCGCCCTATCTAGTCGTGTCAGACTCTGTCACGCCGCGCACACAGCAACTCGCCCGTACCATCATCGCGGAAGCAGGCGCGTTCAACCCTTACGATCAAGCGAAGGCTATCGAGTTTTATCTACGCACCAATATTTTGTATAACGAGTCGATCCCGCGTCCGCCGAGCAATCAAGACCCGGTCGATTGGGTGCTGTTCGACTATCAAGAAGGCTACTGTAATTACTACGCCTCCGCGATGATCGTCATGCTGCGCAGCATCGGCATCCCCGCACGGATGGCGGCAGGCTTCGCACAGGGGCAGTACGACACGGTCGGCGGTAACTACATCATCACCGAGCGTGAAGCACATACCTGGGTAGAGGCTTATTTCCCCGACTATGGGTGGATCGAGTTTGAGCCGACCGCCGCGCAAACCCCCATTCAGCGTGAGGGCGACGACCAGAACTTACAAGCGCCGCCACCGGTCGATCAGGCGCAGCAGGCCACCCCGACCGTCACACCGACGCCGACCATGACACTGACACTGCAACCCACGACGACCCCGCCGACCGATGAGTCTCAGAGCGACGTCGATGTACCGACGCCGACACCGACCATCACCCCCACGCCCTCACCGACGCCGACCGCGACGCCCGTTATCGTGCCCACACAACCGCCGCCCATGTCCCCGCCGGATGCACAGAATCCGATTGAGGTGATCTTACCGGCTATCGGGCTGCTGCTGCTTGGTTTGCTGCTGATCGCGTTGTTGGTCGCGCTGGTGACGTTTATCTACTGGTGGTGGGAATGGCGCGGTATGGGTGGCTTGAGTCCGATCAGCCGGGCCTATGCTCGTCTGGATCGTTACATCAAGTTAATCGGTATTCGCCTGGGGAATGACCAGACCACCGAGGAACGCCGCCGTGAGATCGTGCGTAACATCCCGCAAGCGGAGCGACCGGTCACGGCGATCACCCGCATGTACACCACCGAGCGTTACGGCCCCGGTGCCCCTCACCCGGCGGAGGCGCAGCGCAAAAGTGACATCGCGGCGAAAGCGTGGACGCAAACGCGCAAGAACATCATCCGGCGTTGGCTACGGCGTCTGCGCTTCTGGAGCCGTCGCTAGTTCGGCGGCGACATTGTGCTGGCTGAGCGATTGCGAGTACAATAGCAAAAAAGACAGGAGGCTAACAAGCGATGGATGTGAAGGTCGCAATGAAGCGGGCAGAACTCTTTCATGGGTTGGAAGAAGCGCACCTCGCGCAGCTCGCCGCCATCAGCCAGCAAAAAACGTATACCACCGGTGATACCGTTTTCGACCAGGATGACCCCGGCGATGGACTATACATCGTCGGGATGGGACAGGTGAGCGTGATCCCACGCGGCAGCGATGGCGACGGCGGCGAACCGACGGTGTATCTCGGCGAGGGACAGGTCTTCGGGGAAATGGCTTTGATCGACCGGGCGACTCGCTCCGCTGCCATCGTCGCGGAAGGCGACGACACCAGGTTATACTACATCCCGGCCGATGAGTTTACATCACTCTGCGAGACAAATACCGCCATCGGCTACATCATGATGCGCAACATCGCCCAGGATCTCTCGTTTAAGATCCGCCACCGTGATAAAGACAGTTACGGTAGTGCATAATGGGGGTGCAATCTATGATTTATAAAGTGAGTTACGTGGTTGAGGGGGGCGAGTTCCCCGGTGGCATCAAAAGTCAGGAGGAGCGACCGGAAGTGGGCAAGACCGTACAGATCGGCCCACGCCAGTTTGAGATCATCGAGGTTTATGAGATCATGCCACCGCGTGACGAGTTCTTATTTCTACATGCGACTGTCGTACCGGCGAACACTTAAAATTCAAACTCGTCGAAGTCTTTACACAACACCACCGGCCCATCGTAGACCTCTTGTGCTTCCGGCACCAGCGGGGAGGGGTCGGTGTTCCACACCTGATAGTGAGTCAAATAGAGTGACCGTGCGTTGACCTGGGTCGCCAGTTCACCGGCCTGACGGGCAGTGCTGTGACCGGGTGGTGGCCCCGCCGCCTCGTGGATGAGCATGTCGGCACCGTCGGCAAGTTCAAACAGCGAGTCGGTCGGTTCGGTATCACAACTATAAGCCAGGACGCGCCCATTGTGCTTGTTCTCAATGCGCAAACCAATCGTCGGCACAAAGTGCTTGACAGGCCATGAGGTGACGATGAAGTCTTTGTTTTCCATCACCGGGGCGCGGTTGCGCTCACTCACACGGTTGAACGCGACCGGGAAGAAATTAGGCCATTCTTGCCATTCATAGCCGGACATCAAATCTTCCATCCGGTTGAGGCAATGATGCAACCCGTAGAAGCGAATCGGCGCTTTGCGACCGAGTAGCCACATATGCATCATCATGTTGGGTACGCCGGAGACGTGATCCGGGTGAAAGTGTGTCAGGATGACATCTTGCAGGCCTTCGTCATCAATGCCGAGGTCTTTAATCTTGCCTAATGGATTCGACCCCGCATCAATCAAAACCGGGGTATCTTCTTCACCAATCAGCAGCAGATGTGTGTAATCGTGTTTCACATCGTTTACGGCAGCCGCCGAGCCGAGTACAACCACACGAGCCATGTATGCTTACCTTTATTTGATCCTCAGTGCAAACCGCATTTCCCAAGTATACACAAATATCAAAATCCGTGTGCTTTGGGTCTGTTTGATTTTACATATCTTTGCCGGATATGCGGGGCGGCCTGCTCGGTCACCCCGCACATTGATCGGTTTTATTCCAGCGCGTCGGCTTTTTCACCGATGACATCAGGATGTGCGGGCGGCGAGGGGGCGCTCCAGAAGCGGACGAACACCGGGTTCGTGCGTGATTGCAGGTGATCCAACAGGCTGACCAGCAGGAAACCACCCAGGATTAACGCGGCGACTAGCGCCCACTGTGCCGCACTCAGGCTGCCGCCATCGTTGACAACGTCCATCCCGGCGGCGGCCTCGATCCAGATCAGCCGCAGCGAGCCAAGCATGAAGCCCACCAAACCGGCGATGGTCACGTTCTCATAGTGTTTGAGCAGCCAGCTTAGAATCCGTGAGAAAATGATGATGCCGAGCGCCGCACCCGCGCCAACCGCGCCAATGCTGACAATGTCGAAGTTCCTGACCGCGCCCAGCACCGTGCTGTACTGCCCCAGGATAAGCAAAATGAACGAACCGGAGATGCCGGGTAAGATCATCGCGCAAATGGCGATCATCCCACTGACGAACAGGGTAAGCAGGTTCGTCCTTTCATAGATGGCCGTTTCCATCTCGTCAGCCAGTTCTTCTACGTCCTCGTCAGCCTCTACCCCGGCGACCAGCCCGGCGACCTGAGCTTCGGCATCGGGGAATGCTTCGGCTTCCAGCGCGGCGACCAGTTCGGTTTGCGCGGCTTCGACCCCTTCCCCGGCTTCGACCGCCTCAATCAACGCGGCGACCCGCGTCTCCGGTGCGCGGTCAACACCGACGATCACGAAAGCGAACACCGTCGCCAGCACGAACACACCGATAGCGCGGGGTGTCCATTTGACCTTGACACCGATGGCGATAATCGACGCGATAATCAACCCGGCGAAGAACGAGAATAAAAAGGTCGGTTGTTCTTCCAGCAGCGTGTGTAAGATCGTGGAAAGCAGCAGCACTGCTGAGATCAACCCCAACCCCAGCGCGATCAAAAAGCGCAGTGATGTATGTTCGGCGAAGCCCTGCACATCCAACTTCAACGCCTTACGGATCGCGTCAAGGTTGAACGACTTGATCGCGTTAATCAGGTTCTCGTAGATGCCGAGGATAAACGCCATCGTCCCGCCGGAAACACCCGGCACGATGTCCGCAGACCCCATTGCAAAGCCGCTAAAGTACAGACGAAGGTACTGAAACGGCGTTTTTGGCTTGGATAGATCGTCGTTCTGGTTGAAGTCGCTCATAACTGCTCCGTTAAGCTAATGATTGCGGCGAATATGATGCCTGAGATTCGATATAGCGTCAATCCTATTAAAACAGGATTAGTGCGCGAGTTGCGTTTAGATCTGCGGTACAATTAGTAAAATTGCAATTAATCATCAACGAGGGAACCGATTATGGAAGACATCCGTGATGCCATCGTGCAAATCTTCGAGCAGGTGGCAGACGCCCATCACGAGGCGTTTAAAGAGACTGGCGGCTTCGACCCGGACTGGCCCATCTGGTATGCCGAGAACATCAAGGATCACCTCGGCGAACTACTCAGCGCCGCCTTTAGCAAAAGTGAGCTGGTCTATCTACTGGTGTTGATGGAAAAGCAGCAAAACCTCGACGCCCCCGGCTCCAACTGGCGACACTACTACGCCGGCTTTTTAATGGAGCGTTATCTGTAATGCCGATGGCAGAAACAAGTAAAGGCGAGGTCTTTTACAGCGACCATCGCAAGGCGGATTCACCGCATACGCCGGTGGTCTACGTTCACGGTGCCAGCGGCTCCCGCTTGGATTGGCCCGGTGAGCTACGCAACCTGCCAGAAGCCAACGCCATCGCTATCGACCTGCCCGGTCACGGTAAGAGTCCCGACCCCGGTCACGATACTATCGAAGCCTTTGCGGCAGTGGTGCGGGCGCTGATGGATGCCATCGGCCTTGACCGGGGGATTATCGCCGGGCACAGCATGGGCGGGGCCATCGCACAGATGTTCGCACTGGAATACCCAGAACGCACCGCCGGTGTGGTTCTGTTTGGCACCAGCGCCCGGTTGGTCGTCAACCCGAATATTCTCGACCAGGTGATGACCGCCCAGCAAGAGGTCGCGCAGACGCTCAGCAATTGGGTCTTCGGCCCGACCGCGACCGACGAGATGCGCGATGTGATGTATGGTAAGATGATGGCGCTGCCCCCACTGGTGATCTATCAAGACTATCTGGCGTGCAACCGCTTTGACGTGCGCGACCGCCTGCACGAAATCACCGCGCCGACCCTGATTATCGGCGGGGAGAAAGACAAGATGACCCGCTTTAGCCTCAGTGTTGATATGCATCAAGACATCCCAAACTCGACGTTGATCAAAGTCGAAAATGCGGGGCACATGATGACACTCGAAAAGACAGAATTTGTCGCCGAGACCATGCGTGATTGGTTAACCACGCTGCCCCGGCGCGATGAGGCAACCTGATGCAAAAGCTCAATACATTGTGGCAGTTGGTCAACACGGCGGCGGCGATGCGTGACTTAGCCCAACATACCAAAAAATACTACTTCCCCGTGACCGGCCCGCTGACCTTCTACTTACGCACGGAAAATGCAGCCGTCCACATCAGCCGGTGGAACCGCCCCATGATTGAGGTCACCACGATCTTACAGGGGTCGTTTGGCTGGCGCATCGCCACCGAACAGGACGAGGCCGGCGTGTATGTGGCGGCGGCGCGGCGCTTGCTGGTCGGCGGCCTTGCCAGCGCCCGGTTTGAAGCCCGCGTCCCACGCGACACACACCTTGCGCTCAACCTGACGGATAGCTCACTGTTATTGACCAACATAGACGGCAAAATGGAAATTCCGCCCCAGGTGCAACCACAAACCGTGCGCTTGCTGCCGCAAGGTCAGGAAAGGTGACGCCAAGCGACCAACAGGAGTCAACCTTTCCGGTTGGCTCTTTTTATTTGTTTGGCAAAAAGGAACCTCTTGTTCGATTCCATTGATCGGCTAATGTAAGTTTTACATACGTTCGATAGTCTTAGTATTGTGCAAAGCTAAACAACATAAATGAGGAAAACAAATGACAGCACCAATTGAAGAACGCGGTTACGAAAATCCTGATGTACTTGTTTCTACTGAATGGGTCGCCGAACACCTGAATGACCCCGATGTGCGCATCGTCGAATCCAACGAGGACCCACTGCTCTATCCTTCCGGGCACATCCCCGGCGCGGTACAGGTGGATTGGACGACCGACCTCAATCATCAGATCGTGCGTGACTACATCGGCAAGGACGGCTTCGAGCAATTGATGTCGAAGATCGGCGCGACACCGGAGACGACCATCGTCTTTTATGGCGATAAAAACAACTGGTGGGCGACCTATGCCTTCTGGGTGTTCCAACTTTTCGGGCATACCAACGCCAAGGTGATGGATGGCGGTCGCCTGAAGTGGCAGGCCGAGGGTCGTGAATTGACTCGCGAAATCCCCGAATACGAGCCGAGCGACTACACCGCCCCGCGTGAGCGTGACGACGACGAAATCCGCGCCCTGCGTGACGCCGTGCTGACCCACATTCGCGGCGACGGCGCGCTGGTCGATGTGCGCAGCCCTGGTGAGTTCAGCGGCGAACTCCTGCACATGCCCAACTATCCGCAGGAAGGTGCGTTGCGTGGCGGGCACATCCCCGGCGCGAAGAACGTCCCGTGGAGCCGTGCCGCCAACGAGAACGGCACCTTCAAGAGCGCGGACGAACTGCGCGAAATCTACGAGAGCGAGCAGGGTCTGAGCAGCAATCAGGACATCGTCACCTACTGCCGCATCGGGGAGCGCAGCAGCCATAGCTGGTTTGTGCTCAAGTACCTGCTCGGTTACGAGAATGTGCGTAACTACGACGGTAGCTGGACGGAGTGGGGTAATTCCGTCGGTGTGCCGATTGAGAAGTAAAGATTGAACCCTCACCCCTGGCTGATCTATCAATCAGCCGTTCCCCTCTCCAAAGACGTGGGGAGGGGAGATCATCTGATGCACAGATGAAAAAGAACCCCCTGATGTATTGATTGGTACGGAGTGAAAATAATGGCAAAATATCCAGAGAAACTACAAGAAACGGTCGATATGTTCTCGTTCATCACGAGCCGCAACGACCGCATCGAATATCTGATCGAAGTGGCGGATCGCTTCGATGAGGTCAAAGTGCCGGAGGAAATTTCTACACCGCCGCACCCGGAAGTGAATCATGTGCAGTTTTGCGAATCCGAAGCGTATGTGTGGGCGATTGACCAGCCCGACGGCACACAAAAATACTACTTCGACGTGCTCAACCCGCAGGGACTCAGCGCGATGGCGATGAGTGTCATCCTCGCGGATTCGCTCAACGGCGAAGACCCGGAGGCGGTAAGCAAAATCCCCAACGACATCGTGTTTAAGATCTTCGGCAACGAGGTCTCAATGGGCAAGGGGCAGGGCTTGATGGGCATCGTCTCGATGGTCACCGGCGCGGCAAAGGAAAAAGCCGCACAGGACAAGGCTTAAAGCTCGCTGCAATCCCACATAAAGCCGCAGCGCCCACAGCGCACCTTGCAGGCCAAGCGGAACGTCTCGTCACCGCAGGCCGGGCACACGGTCGAGAGTGTGTAATTGGTGATCGGCAGCGGCGATGGCGCATCGGTATAGTTGACCTCCGGCGGCACTTCTTCCTGCGGGGATTTTTTGCGGTCGTCTTTGTCAGTCATGTGTCGCTCCTTTGCGTCCCCGGCACAAATCAAAAAGAGCATCCTTACAGATGCTCGTGCTTGAGGCGACGACCGGAATCGAACCGGTGATAGAGCTTTTGCAGAGCCCTGCCTTACCACTTGGCTACGTCGCCTTGATTGTACGCATTATAAACGGGTTTCGTGAGCATTGGCAACCCTGAAGACTTGCGCATCTCTATAAAAACATTCACAATACGAGCATGAGCAAAAAAGAGCAAACTCAAGAGCAAACAACCGAAGACACCACCGAAGATACCCCCGGCAGCGGGATGATCTCGGACACACCGGACGACGCCGAACACGAAGACATCGAACACGAGAACGTCGAACGCGACCAATCCGATGACACAGCACACGAGAGCGAGGCCGTCGGCTATATGTTCGGTGAGGTAGACATCCCCAACATCGACGAGGCGCTGGCCTCGGTCGCCTCGTTGAGTGACGTCATCGCCGAACGGGAAGCGGCAGAAGCACGTGAACTCGCCCAGGAAGAAGCCAAAGCACGCGCCTCCCAGCAAGCACAGGAGCGCCGCTCCGCGTATTACATGAACCGTCCGCCACTGCTGAACCTCAAGCGTGGGCAACTCGCGTCCGTCGTCCCCGCGCTGGTGCTGATGGGCGTAGGCGCATGGCTGACCTTCGCCCTGGCGACTGACGCGACCCTGACGCTCGGCCTGCTGGTCGCGGTGGGTGCGGCGGCGCTGGGTGTGGTAACGCTGGTCTACTGGCTGACGACCGAACGCTGGTCACAGGGGGCGCTGTTCACCGGGTTGACCGCCCTGCTATGCGGCGGCGTGCTGTTCTGGTTGGCGCAGGAGAACACCCTCGGCGCGGATGGCTGGCCTTTGCTGGTCAGTGCGGTGGGTGCGGCGGCCTTGCTGACCGGTGTGCTTTCCGCAGCGCGGCGTTATGCCTTCCTGCTGGTCGGTCTTGCGCTGATCGTGGTCGGCACGGTGGGGTTATTCATCACCACGACCACACTCGATGAAACCGTGACCGACGCCATCGAAGCCGTCGGCTGGGTGGTATTGCTGGTGGTGGCGGTGCTGGTGGTCGCCCCTGCGTTCATTCGTCAGCGTGGCTGATGCACTCCGCATCGCCATCGACGCCAGCCGGACGACCGTCACCCGGCTCACCGGGACGGAACATTACGCGCTGGCGCTGATCCGTGCGTTGATCGCACAGAACATGCAGCATCACTTCACGCTGTATTTTCGGGACGCGCCACCCGCCGGATTGTTTCCACAGTCGGCACCCATCACCCGGCGCGTGATCCCGTTCCGCCGGGCATGGACGCATCTCCGGTTTGCGGCGGCGATCTGGCGCGATCGCCCGGACGTGACCTTCGTCCCTGCGCACACGCTGCCGTTCGTCTTTCCCGGTCGGGCGGTCGTCACCGCACATGACCTGGGCTTCAAGCACTTCCCCGAAGCCCATCCAGCACGCAGCCGCTTCTATCTCGACCTGACCACACGCTATAGCACCCACCGAGCAGCGGTCGTGCTGGCAGATAGCCAGGCCACCGCTGATGATCTGGGGCGCTTCTACGGCACGCCAGCGGATAAAATCCATGTGGTTTATCCCGGTGTAGATGCCCCGCCGATCAATCCAGTTGATGGGGGTGCGAAGTACAGCCTTCCCGCACGCTATTTCATCTTCATCGGTACGCTGCAACCACGTAAGAACATCCAGCGCATCGTACAAGCGTACAAAGGCTATCGTCAGCAGACCGCTACAGACCCCGTAGGATTGGTGCTGGCAGGCGGTCAGGGCTGGCTCTATGACCCGGCGTGGACGGCAGGTGTTGAAGGTGTGCATCTGCCCGGTTACATCGATGAAGCGGATAAGGGCGCGTTGCTGGCGGGGGCGGTCGCGCTGGTTTTCCCTACGTTGTATGAAGGCTTTGGCTTCCCGGTGGTGGAGGCGATGCACTGCGGCACACCGGTCGTCACCAGCATCACCGCCAGTTTACCGGAACTCGCCGGGGACGCCGCGCTGACGGTCGATCCACTGGATGTGGAGGCGATCACGGCGGCGTTGCTGCGTTTAGACGAGGACGCCGCGCTGCGTGCGGATCTGGCGGCACTGGGCGAAAAACAAGCGGCGCGGTTCACCTGGGCACGCGCCGCACAGCAAACACTGACCGCACTGGAAGCGGCCTCAAAGAGAAAGAGGTGATGCTTTTCTACTCGTCCGCAGCGGCGAGCCGTTCGCCATACTGCCGCTTGAAGTATTCCAGATAATCGCCGGTTTTGATCTCCCGCCACCACCATTCGTTATCCCGGTACCAATCGACGGTGAGCGCCAGCGCCTGCGGAAAGTCGTATTGACGTTCCCAGCCCAGCGCCCGCAGCTTATCGCAATTCATCGCGTAGCGGCGGTCGTGGCCTGCACGGTCTTTCACATGCTTGATGAGTGATTCCGGCTTGCCGAGCTTTTCCAACATCAGTTTAATCACGTCGATGTTGTGCTGTTCGTTTTCCCCGGCGACGTTATAAGCCTCGCCGGGTTCGCCTTTGTGCAGCACTGTGTCAATCCCCGTCACATGATCTTCGACGTAAAGCCAGTCGCGCACCTGCATCCCATCACCATAGAGCGGCAGCGGCTTGTCATCCAGCGCCTCGGTGACGAACAACGGCAGCAGCTTCTCCGGGTATTGATAAGGGCCGAAGGTGTTGCTGCCCCGCGTGATGACCGCATCCATGCCGTGTGTGATGTGATAGGCACGTACCATCAGTTCACCGCTGGCTTTGCTGGCGGCATAGGGACTGTTGGGCAAGAAGTTATCACTTTCTACAGAGAAACCTTCGGATACATCGCCATAGACCTCGTCGGTAGACACCTGTAAGAACCGTCCGATGCCGTGCTTGTAGCCTTCGTCCAGCATAATGTATGCGCCGACCGCGTCCGTGTGCATGAAAGCGTCGGGATCGTGGATGCTGCGGTCTACATGGCTTTCCGCCGCAAAGTTGACGATGGTATCTATCTCATATTTTTGCAGTACAGCCTGCACCGCGCCCCGGCTGGCGATGTCGCCCTGCTCGAAATGATAGTTGCTCTCGTCATCAACCGGCGTCAGATTGTTGAGGTTCCCGGCGTAGGTCAGCTTATCGTAGGTGACGATGTTGTATTCGGGGTAGGTCTGCACCATATAGCGCACAAACGCACTACCGATGAACCCTGCCCCGCCGGTGATGAGGATGTTTTTCATGCTTCGCTCTCCGGTGAAGTGTCATTAGCTTCAGCGGTGTCGGCGGTGTCGTCCGGCTTAGTCGGTTCAGGATCGAGCGGCTTTGCCAGCACATATTTTTCGAGGGCCTGCGCGACCGCGTCCTCGTCGTTGGTGCCCATGATGTCATCGGCGATGTCTTGCAAACCCTGGAACGCACCGCCGACCGCCACCGATAACCCGGCGATTTCTAGCAGTTCGACATCGTTTTCACCATCACCAATCGCCATAACATTCGCCGCGTCGATGCTCATCTGCTTGAGCAACACCTGTAACGCCACCCCCTTCGAGGTCTTGGGCGGGATGATCTCCAGCATATCGGGGATCATGGCTTGCATCAGCTTGCCCTGCCCGTTAAGCTGCTTGCTCAACTGCCAGCGCAACGCGGTAATCTTGCGCGGTTCCCCCGCTTTGACGGCGATGAGCTTATTCACCGGCATCTCATCGAGGATGTTCTGCAACGGGCCGATGGCTTCCGGCACCGGTTCGCCGTATTTGGTCGCGAGTTCTTCGGCTTTGGGATGCAATGTGCGTACCAGCAGCCGCGACCCACTGTAGGCGACCATGTCATAACCGCGATCTTCCGCAAAGGTAATCACACGGCGTGCCAGCTTCGGGTCGAGCGTTTTCTGGTAGGGGATGCTCTGGTCGGCATTGTAGATCGTCAACCCTTGCAGGTAGATCCCCGGTGTATCCAATTCTAGCCGGTCAACGACGTTGTTGGCGCTGTAGCGCGTTTTGCCAGTGGCGATCACCACCTTAACGCCCTGTGCTATCGCTGCTTTAAGTGCGCGTTCGTTGCGCTCAGACATCACATTCTGGCTGTTTAGTAGCGTGCCATCCAGGTCAACAACGATGAGCTGAATATCTTTTTTCGTGGTTGTTTCGGTTGTGTTGGTCAAGGTTATTTCTTCCCTTTATTTTACTATTTTGGTATCAAGATTTTGCTGTGGTCGCCCAGGTTGATCTTCACGGCGCGGGGCTTGGTGTTATCACTGGTGACCAGCGCGTCCCGCCCGATCAAACTATCCTGCAAGCGCACACCAAGGTTTAGCAACTTGCTATTTTCCAGCACGATGCTGTGTTCGATCTCGCAGTCCTCGATGCACACATTATGATAGATGCTGGTGAACGGCCCGATGTAACTATCACGGATGATCGTATCACGCCCGATGATCGACGGCCCGCGAATCTCACTGTTGATGATCTTCGCCCCCGGTTCGACGGTCACACGCGGGTCGATGGTCGCATTTTCCACCACCGCATCGCGTGAGACGCTCGGCACCAGTTCGGCGAGTACGTGGTCGTTTGCCGCCAGCATATCAATCGGCTTGCCGGTGTCAATCCACCAGCCTTCATGAACGTGCGGGTAGACGCTGTAGTCGTTGTCGATCAACCATTGGATGGCGTCGGTGATTTCCAGTTCGCCGCGCCCGGACGGTTCAATCGCGTTCACCGCCTCGAACACATGCCGGTCAAACATATAAATGCCGACCAGCGCCAGATTCGACGGCGGGTTCTGCGGCTTCTCCACCAGTTTATTGATGCTACCGTCATCGTTAAAGACCGCGATGCCGTAAGAAGACGCGGTTTCCATCGGTACTTCTTTCAACACGACCTGGCTGTTCCAGTCGTTGCTGGCAAAATCGCGGATCAACTGCGTGATGCCACCTTCGATGACGTTGTCACCGAGGAACATCACGAAGCGTTCATCACCGAGGAAGTCCTGCGAGATTTTGACCGCGTGCGCCAGCCCTGCCGGTCGATCCTGCGGGATGAACGTCAGTTCTACACCCAGGTCATGGGCGCTCAACGTCTCCTCGATCTCCTGTCCGGTATCACCCACCACCACGCCGATTTCAGTCACACCGGCCTCACGGATGGCTTCAATCACCCGGACGAGAACCGGCTTGTTCGCCACCGGGATCAGTTGTTTGGCTCGCGTATACGTCAGGGGATACAGGCGCGTACCCTTGCCCCCACTGAGGATTAAACCCTTCATGTTGTTTGTTCTCCCTATCGTGTCTTGTGATTTCAGCAGCCGCGGTTAGAAAACCATCTGTAGCAAGCCGACAACAAGTATGACACCCGCCAGCCCGATTAAGATCCACAACCAGCCGGGGAACCCGCCCGTGACCGGGGGCAACGCGTCTTTTGAGGGGGTGTTCTTGGGCATATCCGCCCAGGCTTTACGGGCGTCCTCGTCCGGTTCCAGTTGATCTTGTGGCATACTTTACCCTCGCTTGCGATACAACCCGACGAGATGCACTTTGCTGGTAGGCCATACGACATCCGTCACCCGTTCTATGCCGACCGACAACCAGAAGAACAACCGGTTAAATGCCAGGTAGGTCGGGTCGCTGATGTATTTAAAGCACACGGCCTCCAACCCAAACGGATTCAAGTAATCGTCGATGGCCTTACGGCTGTTAGCGCGATAATACGTGGGGAAGATGTAGTCCTCGCCGCCGCGCCCGTACATCGCATCAACGACGGGTGTGCTGACCTTGTTCGGCACCAACCGCCGCCCCCAGATCAGATAATTGTGTATGTTCGGCGTGATGAACAGAAAATGACCACCAGGCTTGAGCACCCGTGCCACCTCACCGGAGACGCGCTCCGGCTGTTCGAGGTGTTCCAGCACCCACGAACTCATCACCACATCGAAGGTCGCCGCGCCGAACGGCAGCGCCCCGATGTCCCCCTCCGCGACGTCGTCAATCTCAATCGTAGACCGCACCGGCTGCAAGTAGCGATCCACCCCCGCGACGATTTGTGCCGTTGGCAGATAGTCATCGACGAGATTAGCCTCACCGCAGCCAGCATCCAACAGGCGCGTGTCCTCATTGACGAGATCGTCCGCCAGCGCCTTATAGACCTCCAACGCGGGGCGGTACCCCGGCTTGATCTGCTTGTAGCGTTGGCGCAGTCGCTCCTGACGGTCGAGCTTGAGCATAGGTCAGCTACCGCTTGGAGCGTTGGTCAGCACCGCGCCGAGCAGAGTCACGTTGACCCGTTCCAGCGCGGCTTTGGCTTGCGCGACGTGTTCCCGGCGGCTGTGCCCGGCGCGTACCACCAGCAGCAACCCGTCGAGCTTATTACCGAGCAGCGCGGCGTCGGTGGCGGTGAGCACGGGTGGTGTGTCGAACAGCACATAATCTGACCGCGCCTTCAGCACACCGATGATCTCCCCCATGCGCTGGCTGCTCAGCACATCCGATGGAATCTGCGGCAGCGGGCCGGTCGGCAGCAGGTGCAGGTTCTCGACCTCAGTCTCGACCAACGGCGGGTTCGACATCGCGCTATCGTCGGTCATCATGGTCATCAGGCCGCGTTCGCTGTTCAACCCCCAGATGGTATGCTGCGACGGGTCACGCAGATCGCCATCCACGAGGATGGTGCGGTGCCCGGACTGCGCAAACGTCACCGCGAGGTTTGCCAGCGCGACACTTTTATGCTCGTGACTGTGCGGTGCGGTCAACCCGACCGCGTGCAACCCGGCGTTGCCCAGCATCAAGTTGGTGCGCAGTGTGCGGAACGCCTCCGCGACCGGCGAACGCGGGTCACGCAATGTAATCAGATCAGCAGGCATGAAATCTCCTTATTTTCCCTCACGCACAAGGACGAGGGACGCTGGTAAAACTTTCAACATCGACGATCTATCACATCATTCTCGTAACTACTCAGGTACCCCCACGTCATTCGGATAACAAGGGGTCATAGCGGGTATCTATCGGGCTACAATTTATTACACACATTCACAACTATATTGTGATTTGTGCCA
>DAOTTX010000193.1:0-4966 GCA_034437515.1 Anaerolineae bacterium | reverse complement strand
GTGCGATAGACCGCTGCTGCGTTGAGCCAATCGCCGCGTTGCGCGAGGTTATCCGCTACAGACGAAACCTGATCCATAGCTGAACCAGATGAAGAATAGCCATATCCGCTGTAGTAGTCATCATAATCGTAGCCCCCAAAAGCGTTGCGGAGCTGCTGCCGGAAATTCAGGGTATCCAGTGGTACCGTGCCGGTGGCGATCTCGTTGGGCGTCGGACTGTCTACGATGTCTTGCAGATCAGGGTAGCGTTCGATCATCAAGTTGATGATGTCTACCAGGTCTTCTTTGCTGCGATCCAGCAGCGCAGCTTGCAGTGTCTGACGCGCCTCGAATTGGTCAGGCTGGTGCACATAGGTGAGCAGCACCGCGACGATGTGTTTGCAATCACCATCCCAGTCGTATTCGCAGTTACAGCGGGTCGCGGCGATGCCGGACGCATCAAGCCGTGCCCATACGCGGTACGGTTCGGGATACGAGCCGTGACAGCGGGCTTCGATCTCGTCGCCGCGCCGGATGGTGTCGGACACAGCGCCAGTGTTGTAGCAGTTCTCGCCGCGTGAAAAGCTCTGTTCACTGGCACGCGCATGGATCTGTTGCAGGGTAATTTCGGGTCTGTCGGACATCAAGAGGTGAACACGAGATCTTACGGGTTTTGTGCGAATTTAGAGGGTACACTATAATTTGTGAAGGCGTTAAGAATTTGGGTTAGCTTTTCGTCTTACGCACGCAGGAACAATGTTTCTAGGGGCGTAAGACATCAAACGCAAGTAAACCACAATGCCGTTCAATTAAGCGCTAAAAGCATGGCAAAATGACGGGCTGAACTGATGGATCAAAGGACAGCCCGATGCGCATTAACCTCACACCACCAGCATCTGATACCCCTCTCGGACTCGAGACCATTACTCGAATTTTGCCCCTCGATACCCTCCAAGAAGCCATCGATGCGTGTGGTGCACGAGAACAGCGTCAAAGCAAGTTGACGGCAATGCTGACGTTGCTATTGTGCATCAGCATGAAATTGTACAGCCACTATTCCTGGGAGGCGCTGTTGGTGAGACTGGCGAAGCCGTTACGCTGGCTGAGCGTCGCCGACGTGCCACAGGCGACAAAGGGCGCTATCAGCATGGCCCGCTCGCGGTTGGGCGTGCGTCCCCTGGCGTATGCGTTCCACCATCTCTGCCAACCAATTGCCACACCGAATACGCCCGGTGCCTTCGCCTTCGGACGGCACTTGGTGGCCTTTGATGGTACCACGGAGCGCGTCGTGGATACGGCGGACAACGAGCGCGTTTTCGGGAGACCCTCCAACAGTAATTGTCCGCTGGTGCAGGCAATTTATCTGTGTGAGCTGGGGACACATGTCGTCTTTGACGCGGTGTTTCATCCTTACGGACGAATGGGCGAACGTGAAGCGGCCACGCGCATGCTGCGATCTGTGACATGGGGTATGCTGTTGCTGCTGGATCGGGGCTTCTACGGCTACGACATGCTGCTGAGAATCCGGTCTCAACTGGCAGATGTGCTGGTGCGCGTACCCGATACGGCGAAATTTGACCGGAAAGCGCGTCAATATCTCGAGGATGGTAGCTATTTAGTATCCGTGCGGCCTAGTGATGCCAAGCGTCGTCGATCCGGTGAATACATCGTGATGCGTGTCATTGAGTACACACTTGACGATCCGGGTCGTCCCGGTCATCGACAACGGGCACGGTTAATGACGTCAATGCTCGACGCCGAGGCGTGTCCAGCCTTGGAAGTTGCTTGTCTTTATCACGAGCGCTGGGAGATTGAGGTCGCGATTGATGAGATGGATACCCATCAGCAAGCCCCATCCTTGCCGCTACGCTCGCTGAAAGCGACCGCCGTTCTGCAGGAGTTATATGCGCTGCTGCTGGCCCACTTCGTCGTCCGCAGTTTGATGCACGAGACGGCTTGCGCTTATGAGATTGATCCTGATCGCTTAAGCTTTCTCAACAGTCTTCGCCTGATCCAGGACGTCCTGCCCGGCTTGCAATTGCTAGACCGATCTTGGCATGAGCGAATTTGGCAGCAGCTGCGCGAGGACATGATGGCTTTTCTGCTGCCACCTCGGCGTAATCGCGTCTGTCGTCGTGAAGTGAAACAAAGAACCAGCACGTTTTCTGCTAAACACCGAGGACGTCATCGAAGGCCTCAACCGACATGCTCTTTCCGCGAGGCTATCGTGATTTACGGGGCTTAATTGAACGGCATTGAAGTAAACCAGCCGGTCGTCAGACATTGGGGGATTTTCGGCTGGTGGTGCGTTTGGTCGGCGTGGTTTACCGCGCCGACGCGCTGAGTGACACGTACAGGGTCGCTCAGCGGTGCGTCACGTGAGCGTGGCGCATCAGCCCCTCCGGCGCATGAGGAGCGAGCGTTTTAGCTCGCTCCGTATTCCGACCGGGCGCAAGGTGATGAGAGACACAGAATGTGTGCTCCGTATGACACCTGCTATCCCGGCGACCTACGGTCGGAATACGTCGGGGCTGCCGCTGGCGGCAGCAGGTTCGCTGCGAGGCGAACCTATATGCGCTGCGCTGCAACAGAGATAAACTTGCAGATGACAACGACATGCCACCTAAACGGCAAAGATAAGACACAGATTGAATATGGACAGACTAATGTTATTTGCTGAAACGATGGATGCCAATATATGCCTGCCGTAAAACCGTTATTCTCTGACCATTACTTATCGAAACGCCTGCCCGAGGAACCCGTATGGGCAGAGGATGAACAGGCAGAGGTAGCCCGTCAACAGTTGCTTGAGCTGTATCGCTCTGCTCGCAGGGGGCTGGAAGGTTCCAATGAACGGCAAACAATCAATGATTTCATCAAACCAGCATTTGAGATACTGGGCTGGCACTTCGTAGAGGAGCAGGGACGGCGCACCGCTGGTGTGTTGGACATCCCGGATTATGTGTTGTTTACCTCCGCAGAGAAACGTGAACGCGCCAATGCGATTAAAGGCGACCCAGAAAAGCAGGCTGAATTCTGGTCTCTGGTTGACGTAATCGCGGATGCGAAAAAGTGGGACCGTCCGCTGTCGTCACGTACTAGCGACCCTGGTGATAACACCGACCCAAACTTCCAGATGGTGCGTTACATCCGCACCTTTGAGGCGGCTGACTGGGGTATTCTCACCAACGGGCGAACTTGGCGCTTGTACACCAGTGCTGTGTCCTCGGCGGCGACGCAATTCTACGAGGTCGATCTGATCGCCAGCCTGGAAGACCCGGCAACATTCAAACAACTATGGTTGTTCTTTCGGGCAGATTCATACTATACCGACCATGACGATATGGTTTTCCCGCAGCGGGCATTGACGGGCAGTCTGACCTATTCGCGGCAGGTTGGAGACGAACTCAAGCGATTGGTATTTGAGCAGGTATTCCCGTATCTTGCAGGCGGTTTTGTGCAGCACCGTCAGCGGCAGGGAGAAGACGCGACCTCAGAAGCTGCCCGTAATGAAATCTACGCGGTGACCCTATCCTTGCTCTACAAACTGCTGTTCTTGTTGTACGCCGAAGCGCGTGACCTGCTGCCGATACGCACGCCGGGGTATCAGGCGTTGAGCCTATCGCGTGCGGTCAGTGACATTGCCAGAATGGTGCGCGAGAACCAACCGCTGGGTACGGTTTCCGCACGGTTGTATGACAATCTCCTCAACCTATTTGATGTCATCGACGCGGGCGACCCTGGTTTGAGCGTACCGCGTTATAACGGTGGTCTGTTCAAGCGCACCGCACCGAGTAACCAGTTTATGCGGGCGAACAAGATCGCAGATGATAAACTGGCACAGGCGGTTTATCGTCTGTCCCACCTCGACGGCGAACGCATTGACTATGCCTACCTGGATGTGCGTGAATTGGGCGCGATCTATGAGGGACTGCTGGAATACCGCCTGATCGTGGATGACGCGGCAGCAGGAAACGTGCATCTCGAAAACGATAAGGGGGAGCGCCGCGCCCTGGGTGCCTACTACACCCCCAACCATATCGTCCATTACATCGTCGAGCAAACGCTGTCGCCGATTCTGGCGGAGCGTGAAGTGCGCTACAACACGGCGATGGATGCCCTGGCGGAAGGCGACGAAACCGCCGCCCGTACTGCTGTCGAAGCCCTGTTGAACATCAAGATATGCGACCCGGCGATGGGCAGCGGGCACTTTCTGGTAGAGGCGGTGGACTACCTGACTGACAAGGTGATCGCCATTATCGAACGGCGCAAACTGGCGAAACCGGAGGAAGATGTCGCGCAAAACCCGATCCTGACGCTGCTGGAACGCATCCGGCAGGGGATTGTAGACGATATGGCGGCGCAGGGATTGACCGCCGACCCCGCCGCGCTGACGGATACCCAACTGCTGATGCGGGTGGTGATGAAACGCTGCATCTACGGCGTAGACCTGAACCCGCTGGCGGTGGAACTGGCGAAACTGAGCCTGTGGTTGCACACGTTTACGATTGGTGCGCCGCTGTCTTTCCTCGATCATCACCTGCGGCGGGGGAACTCACTGCTGGGGGTGATGGCGCGTGAGGTCATCGACGAGCTGGGCGCAACCCTGTTTGGCGGCCCCTTTGCGGAACTGCTGCAAGCAACGGGAATCATGCGGGAGGTGTCCCGGTTAGCGGACGCGACCATCAGCGATGTTGAACGCAGCCAGGCATTATACGCCGACTTTGAAGCCGCCGTTGTCCCTTACAAGCGCCTGCTAGACCTGTGGACGAGCCAACACTTCGACAACGAAGAAGCCCGTAACTTCCTCATTCTTTACGGCGTGGACGCGCTGGACGTAGCACAGGGCAAACAGAAGAAGATCGACAAACGTTACCGGGAGGCCTTCGAGCAGGCACAGGCGCTGCGAAAACGGCTGCACTTCTTCCACTGGGACCTGGAGTTCCCGGAGATATTCATCGACCTGGAGCAGCAGAACTGGGCGGCC
>DAOTTX010000192.1:0-10013 GCA_034437515.1 Anaerolineae bacterium | reverse complement strand
ACTGGTCATCGCTGCGTTTGCGGGCTTCGCTCTGGTCGCGCTATTGCTCGCACTGTTCGCCTTTGACCGTGAGCAGCAGGCCGAAGCCGAGCGTGATCGTGCTAATCTTGCTGCTAGCATCTCGCGTTCTCGCGAACTCGCCTCCACCGCGCTTTCACTCGAAGCGCAGACTGATCTTGCGCTGTTGCTGCATGTCGAGAGCTTGAATGCCGCTGATACTTACGAGGCTCGCAGCGGTTTGCTCACCACGCTCCGTGCGGAACCATTTTTATCCGCATATCTACAAGGCCATGAGATGCACGTCCGCGCCACTGCCTACAACGGCGATGGGTCGTTGATCGCAGCAGGTGCGGCTGATGGCACGGTACGTCTGTGGGATGCCGTCACCGGTACATCTGTCGGCGCGATGCTTTCAATCTCTGGTGGCACGGTGAACGATGTCGCCTTTATCGGCGATCAGGTTGTTGCTGCTGGTGGCGGCGGTGATATCTACCGCTGGACGGTCACAAATGGTGAACCTGTCGGCGAGCCATTGGTCGAACATGATGCGGTGATCTGGAGCCTGGACGCCCATGAGAATCGCATTGCCAGTGGTGACGCGAATGGTAGGGTCATCATCTGGGACGGTGACACAGCACGACACACGCTTGACGCGCACACGGGCATCGTTTACGCCGTCGCCTTTAGCCCGGACGGTTCACTGCTGGCGACGGGTGGTGAAGATATGACCGTCCGTTTGTGGGACGCCATGAACGGTCAGCCGGTCGGTGAATCAATCACACAACATTCCAACTGGGTGCTTGACCTCACTTTCAGCCCTAATGGACGTGTGATGGCCTCCACCGGTGCGGATGAAACCGTTGTGTTCTGGGATGTGAGCGATAATACGCTCGTCGGTCAACTCCCGACCGGGCACGATAACTGGGTACGCAGCATCGACTTCAGTGCTGATGGACAACTGTTTGCCACTGCCAGTGCGGATAATACCGTGCGTGTGTGGAGTACGAATCAGACCGCTTTGATCGATGACTTGACCACCCATACTGATGCCGTGTGGAGTGTGAATTTTCATCCCACAGAAACAAGGTTTGTCAGCGGCGGCGCGGATAGTAATCTGCTCACCTGGTCGGTCGAACTGCCACAGCGCCCCGGTGTCATCGCTTACAGTCCGGCAGAGGCGATGAGCGGTCAGGTCATCAGTGATATGGCACTTGCCGCTGACGGTGATCTGCTGGCGACGATTAGCGATACCGACACGGTCGTATGGCGTGTGCCCATCAGTGGTGATGCAGTACGTAGCGCCTCGACCGAGGGCGCATTGCTGACCGGCCTCGCCCTCGATGTGCGTTACACGGCAGCCGTCAGTACGGACGGTCGCCTCTCTTTATGGGAGACCGCCAGCGGCGAAGCCCCCTACCCGCCGCTGACGGTCGGTGATAGTCCACTTCAGGCGGTCGCCTTTACACCGGACGGTGAAACCGTGTTCACCGCTGGCGACAACGGTCTCGTCACTCGATGGAACACCGCCGATGGAACCGTAGTCAGTGATCCGATTGATGTCGGGTTGGACGGTATACTCAGTTTGGCGGTCAGCCCGGATGGTACGACCATCGCCGCCGGTGGTCGGAACGGGGATATTATCCTGTGGGATCTTTTAACAGATGCACTCATCGGCGAACCGGTCACCGTCCATCGTGCTGCCGTCGAGACGCTGGCCTTTACACCGGATGGTCTCTCGGTTGCCAGCGGCGGACGTGACAGCACGATTTACGTCTGGTCTACCGATGCTGAGAACCGCGAGGACTCGCTGCGACGCTTGAACGGTCATGATGATTGGGTGCTTGACCTCGCCGTAGACGCCGGGTTGATCGTCAGTGCCGGGCGTGATAATACGGTCATGCTCTGGGATCTGGCATCCGGTCAGATGCTCGGTGCTCCGCTGGCGGGGCATCTCGATTGGGTGACCAGTGTGGTTTATGATCCGGCGGCACAGATGGTTTACTCCGGTGGGCGCGACCGCACTATTATCGGTTGGACGGTCGATCCGAACGAGTGGTCGGCGATGGCGTGTGCGATCAGCAACCGCGATCTCACCCCATCGGAATGGGGGCAGTACTTCCGCGATACGCCTTATCGAGAAACGTGTATCCTCGCTCAATAGTGTCGAATGACTGATTGACCGTCGCGGCGACAGGCATTTTACACTTTTCCGATTCCCGATTCTAACGGATTCTGTACCGCGTGTGTTTTGAGTAGATCATTCTCTGATAGTTTCGATTGCGATCTTCGATGGAACAGTCATGCGTATTCTATTTAATAGCGATAGCCTACAGCGTGCATACCGCCCACGAAAAAACTTGCCGAGGCGTTTTTGGCACACATGCGCTCGTCATTACATATCGTACTGCGCGGCCCGGTCGCGCTTTTCGATGCGCAATGCCGGGATTTGCCAGCGCGTCGTCAAATACGGGTGATAGAACGGATCACCCGTATGCAGATAAGGCTTGAGCCGCGCATGGACACGGGCGAGATCAGCCGGGGGGACACGGCGGCGGTGTGTTTTCGACTCGTGGTGGATGATGCGCGGGTGCGGTGTGTAGACGATGCGCAGTCCGGCCTCGTGCAGACGCAGGCAATACTCGATGTCACTGTACATGAGACGATAACATGCATCAAAGCCGCCGACCGCGTCGAACGCCTCGCGTGAAGTCAGCAGACAGGCACCGGTCACCGCCGATAAGTTACGATACCAGTCATCACCGCCGTAGAGGGTGGTCGTGTTCTGCTCGGCGAAGGCAAATAGATGATCCGCCGCACCGTTGAGGCCGATCACCACACCACCATGCTGCACCTTGCGATCCGGGTAGAGCAGACGCGGCCCCACCGCACCCACACCGGGCAGCGCGAACCACTGCGCCAAACGCGGCAGCCAATCATTCGTCAACACTTCCGTGTCGTTGTTGAGGAACAGCAGCAGGTCGCCGGTCGCATGGGCGGCCCCCAAATTACAGGCCGCGCTGAAGTTAAATGGCTGGTCATACCTCACCACACGGAAGTCTTCGGGTTCGTAACTTGCTTGATACCCTTCGTAGAGTGCAAAAGTCGCCGGGTCGGTAGAACCATTATCGACGATAATCAATTCGTAGTCGCCCTGTGTCGTGTGGGCGCGGATGCTGCCCAGGCAGGCCGAAAGTAACGCGGCGTTATCACGCGAGGGGATGATGATACTCACCCGTGCTGAGGGTTGCCAGCAAAGCACGTCATCCTCGACGCGCACATGCTTGAGCGTATAACCTCTGAGATGCTCACACACCGCTTCCCAATCGACTGGAGGCACGGCGGGATCATCTCTATGCAGCAGCACACGCGGGATGTGCTGCGCTTCGTAGCCCTCGCGGATGATTTCTAGCGTTCGTGCATATTGTGTGCCCGGTCGCCATAAATCACGGCGGATCGCGCAACCATGTAACAACGGATTTGCCGAAAGCACATTTTCCGGTGTTGCCGGTGGCTTGAACCAGGGATCAACGCGTTTACCCTCGACAATCTGGTCCTGATCGGCATAGATGATAGGCACATTCGGCGTCGTCTGTATAACCTGTGCGAACAAATGTAGCGCATCCGGGTGGAGTTGGTCACCCGCAGCCACCGGCAACACATAATCGCCTTGTAGGTCGTCATCATTCGTATGCCATGTGTACGCCGGATAGTTTATTTCTGGCGCGTCTGGACTGATGATGTCAAAGTGGGGCAAGGATGAGGTAGCGGGTGTTATTGATGGCTCGAAACGCTGTTGAAACTCGGTATAAGTCGGAATTGGTGGTTTGATCTGCCGGTAACTGCCACGCTCACCACGTAGCCAACGGATGCCACGCCGCAACAGGCCAACAATACCTTCGCTTCGGAGTGCCTTCCGTGCAGTGTGGAGAAGCTGCAATGCACGCAGCCGAGTTTGTCGCATCACACTTGTATCTCGATACATATCGGTCGCGGAACTCGTTATATCAGCTTGAAAGCAATGTGACCATAGAGAGTGAGGTAAAGCACCGCTCTCTATGTCTGCAAATAAAAGGACAGATGTCCGATAAACATAAACACAGATCAGATGTTTTTGCGAAGGTTACAATTTTGATTTTCTCTAGCATTATATGACGTAAGAAGTTAGTATTTGTGTACAAGGATTGCAAAGGTTAAACCAAATCAATGGAAGAAACATACCTGTCACAGGCACTTATCAACGCAGAACGGCTCAGAATATTGGATGAACTCGCGCTTATCGGTGATGGCGCAGACAGCTTCGAACTCATCTACGACCGCATTACGAACCTGACCTCGATCATACTCCGCGCACCAGTAGTTCTGGTCACGCTCCTGACGGCCAACGAACAATTCTTCAAAAGTTATACCGGCTTGCCCGAACCCTGGAAGTCGAAGCGCCGGACACCGCTATCGCATTCGTTGTGCAAACACGTCGTCGCCACGAACCAACCCTTGATCGTCGAAGATGCGCGTAAGGTGAGCTTTTTAAAGAACAATAAAGCCATTTCTGAACTCGATGTAATCGCTTACATGGGGGTTCCGGTCGCCATAAACGCGGCTGGGGGGCACCACACATTGGGGTCTTTCTGTGTCATTGATGATCGAGCGCGACTATGGCGTGATGTAGAAGTGGAGATCGCCCAACAATTTGCAGAAATCATCACGCAGGAAATCGAGTTAAAGGCGAAGTCACAGCTTGACTCACGTTATGAAAAGGCACTCGATTCACTACATGAAAGTATCAACCAGCTCATTGATAACATTGATACCGACTTAAATCATGCACAACTTCTATCGCAGATCAAAGCACTACGCGTCGAGAAGCTATAACCCTGACGTATGGGCGTCTTCTTTCGTCCAACCGTGGTCTTGAACTGTCGATTGGGCGTTCAGAGCAGGTTTTTCGACGGCGGCAAAGATCAGCAGCACGAGAAACCCGGTGCCAAGTGTACCGAACCCTAACACCACCGACGGTAAGAAGCCGTTGCCGAGGAGCAAATTGACCAGCACCATCGGGATCACGGCGATCATCAGCACCGCGCCCAGGCCGTGCAACAACTGTGCGATCACACCACCATAAATCGGCTGGCGGCGCTGTGAACTGCGGGCGGTCAGCGGCCCCAGGACAAGACCGAATATTAACGAGAAGATAATCGGCTCGAGCATGGGAAATCAGATCAGGCTGTAGATGAACGGCGAGAGTCCGCTGCTGCCGCCGAGGATCAGAACACCGATAATCATCAGTGTGACGACCAACGGAATGAGCCAGAACAGACGACGCCTCCACATGAAGCCGAGCAGTTCGCCCAGGATGCCCAGACGTGAGAAGAAGTTACGCATGGTGTTATTTCCTCACCAGATAATTGCCAAGTACCAGCAAATCAATATCGCTGTTACGAAAAGTGTTCCATCCCTCACGCGGTGTGTTGACAATCGGTTCCCCGCGCAGGTTGAAAGACGTGTTCAGCACGACCGGCGTCCCCGTAATCGCACCAAAGTTGTGAATAATATCATAGTATAGGGGATTAGTCGTCCGTTCAACGGTCTGTAAGCGTCCGGTGCCCATATGACTGACCGCTGAAATCTCGTCTTGCCTGGCTTCGTGGATGGGACTGACGATCAACATATAGCGCGGTGCTTCGTGTTTTTCAACATCGGGGTAGGCGAAATATTCCGACGCACGCTCACGCAATACGACCGGCGCGAACGGTCGAAACGGCTCACGGAACTTGATCTTGGTATTGACGACTTCTTTCATCGCCTCAGAACGTGGGTCAGCGAGGATGCTACGATTGCCGAGTGCACGCGGCCCCCATTCAAAACGACCTTGATGCAAACCGACGACTTTTTCATTGTTCATTTCCTCAGCGATGACTTCCGCCAGCTTGTCGGGATGGTCGTCATAACGTTCGTAGGCGATGTCATTCGCGTTCAGGAAAGCGAGATAATCATCATCGGTGTAGGCTTTGCCCCAATAAGCATCAGGCATAACCCATTCACGCGGCTGACCGCACACCACATGATAAGCCCACAGCGCCGCACCAAGCGCGCCGCCATCGTCCCCGGCGGCGGGTTGAATGTAAATCTCATCAAAGGGCGTTTCGGTCAAAATGCGGTAATTGGCTTTGGTGTTCAACGCCACCCCCCCCGCCATCACCAACTTGCTCAGCCCTGTATCTTTATAAAGCTGGTTGGCGATGGCGATCAGGGCATCTTCCGTCACCTGCTGGATGCTGGCGGCGATGTCGGCGTAATACTGGTTGTCTTTAATCGCGCTCTGTTCACCGCTGCGCTCCGGGTTGGTGTTGAGCGTAAAGAACTCAGCATCCGGCAGACGTGGCGCACCGAACAACGATAGGAACTTATCGCTGTAACTGCGCTGCGTGGAGTGATGGAAGGTGAAATAGTCCATGTTGAGCTTGAAGCCGCCATCACCGCCGCGCTGTATGACTTTCTCGACCTGTTCCACGTAACGCGGCTCACCGTAGGGCGCCATCCCCATGACCTTGTACTCACCATTATTAACGCGAAAGCCCAACCATGCCGTAAACGTCGAGTAAAGCAGGCCGAGCGAGTGCGGGAACCGTTGTTCACGGGTGAGCTTGATCTCGTTACGGCGGTTAGTGTCCGTGTCATCCGTCCATGCGCTGGTGGCGATCCCGGTCGTCGTGGTCGTCCACTCGCCGACACCATCGACGGTCAGCACGGCGGCGTCCTTGTAGGGGCTGACGAAGAACGCACTCGCCGCGTGGCTCATGTGATGGTCGCAGAACAGGATCTTTTTCGCTTCGATGTTCACCTGTGTCTGGATGATGTTCTTCACCCACAATTTCTCGTTAAGCCACGCTAAAATCGACTCATTCCACACACCGAGCGACTTGGGGAAAGTGTTCAACGTGGTCAGCAAAATACGCTCAAACTTGACCAGCGGCTTCTCATAGAAGACCACATAGTCGAGGTCGGCACTGGTGATGCCGGCCTGTTCCAAACAAAAGGCGATTGCTTGCGTAGGGAACTCGTTGTCATGTTTGGCACGGCTGAAGCGTTCTTCCATCGCGGCGGCGATGATGCGCCCGTCTTCGATCAGCGCCGCCGCCGAATCGTGATAAAAGCAGGAGATACCGAGAATGTACATGCGTCTTTAGCCCTGCTCGCGTGCGGAGTCGAGATCGTCGGGGGTGGGGTCACGGTCAAGCCATTCGGCGGGAGCGTCAAGCCGCAGCGGGTCACTGAACAGACGCGAACCGAGGCCGAAGGGCAGCAGAATCGTAAAGTAGAAGACCGTCAGCAGCACGCGGCTCTGCACCTCACCGATAATTAGACTGATGAGGCGGAAGCGTTCCCATGCGATGCGAAATATAGCAACCATAGCGTTCCCATCCACGTTCAAAAACGCCCGAAGTATAGCGCATCCTATGGTGAATGGATAGTGCTCGCATACCCTCAGGATTGCGGGGTTGCCAGTTGACTAAGAGACACGCATAGTAAAGGGAACGATACAGACGAGGGAGCATCAACCATGAGCGACGACTACGACTCCATTGGCTTTGACAATCGCTGGCAGGCGATACGCGGCACGCATCAACGACATGGCATCTTTTACCGGGCGCTAGGATTGGTGCTGCTGCTCTCGCTGTTCGCGGATACATTCGGTCCTGGTTGGTGGCGTGATGGTTACACTATGGGGGAGGCATACAGTCGAGACATGATAAAATCAACATAGCAAAAGAGTAGGAGCGAGCAATGGTCACACAAACCAAGCGCATGACGGTAGAAGCATTCGAGACGTTCGTTCAACGCTCGGAAAATACAGAACGTGATTTCGAGTTCATCGGTGGGGAGATTTACGAAGTGCCTTCAAACCCGTTTGTATCTCAGATTTCTATGGAAATTGCCTTTCACATGAAACTTTATCTGCGGAAAAGCGATATCGAAGGTCACCTTACCGGGGAGGCCGGTGGCTACATGGTCGCCGGGGAACGTTACGCGCCCGATGTCGCGTTCATCAGCAAGGCACGGCAACCGGAACTTGTGCGCAAGGGCTACAACCCGCTGCCGCCCAATCTGGCGGTCGAGGTCATCTCCGACCATGAAAATGCCGAGGAGCGTGACAAGCTGCGGATCAAGATTACCAACTATCTCTCTGCGGGAGTCGTGGTGTGGGTGTTCAACCCTTTTGGAAAGTATGCAGAGGTGCATCAGCCTGGTGCGCCGGCACAGATTATCACAGCCGATGGTACACTCGACGGTGGCGATGTGCTGCCCGGCTTCAGGCTGGAACTGCGCGATATTTTCCCCACTGATGACGAAATGCCGTCTGATGACAGGTAGGCGGTTGTTGCGCCGTTTCCGTTAACCGCGTGGTGCCCACAGATAAACGGTGCCATCGCCCCCACTAGAAATCATCATCGCGCCGTCATCGCTGAAATCCAAGTCGAACACCCAACCTTGATGACGACTAAGCACGGTCTGTGATGCGCCATTTTCCGTAAGCCAGATGTGGACCTGGTTATCGCGTCCACCCGTGGCGACCAATGCACCGTCAGGGCTAAAGGCCGCACTAAAGACATCACGCCCGTGCTCACGATAAGTGACCAGTGTTGAACCGGTCTCTACATCCCACAAACGGGCGGTGTTATCCCGGCTGGTGGATACAAGTTGTGTACCGTTGGGATTGTAAGTCACCGAGCGCACCTCCTCACTGTGGCTGCCCAACACCCGCAACCGTGACCGACTCGCAACATCCCATAGCAGCACATCACCATCCTGACCGCCGCTTGCGAGTTGTGTGCCATCCGGGTCGAAATCGACATCGAGCACCCGCCCGTTATGACCGCGCATCGCCGCTATCTGATCGCCCTCGGCAACATCCCATAAGCGCACGGTGCTGTCTTCACTGGCGGAAACGAGTAAGCGACCATCGGGACTGAATGCAAGTCCGCGAACATCACCGGTATGTCCCTGTAGCGTATCGACCAGACGCCGCTCATCGACATTCCACAGGCGAACGATGTTATCCTCACCAGCAGAAGCCAACAACATATCATCGGGACTGAAAGCGACATCATAGACGATGCCAGTATGCCCGGAAAGCGTGCCGATTTGTATATTGCTCCCAGTTTCATAGAGCAGAATAGGCCCGTCACCCTTGCCAGTGGCGATCAACGTGCCATCCTGGCTGACCGCCGAAGCACGTACCGGTGTGACATCCTCACGGTAACTGATGAAGTTGGTGAGACTGTTGATGTTCTCGGTCGTAATTAAAGAGGTGCCGAGCGCGACAGCGGTACCGCCGGGTGTGGCATCATCCTCTGTAAGTGATGGCAGTGGAGTCGGTGTCACCGTGCCGATTGGCAGCACTTCAATTGCACCCGTCGTGGGTATGGATTCGGCGGTTGCCGTAGGGACTTGCACGATTTCGTCAGGCTCATCATCATCACCGAGAATGCTTGTCAATAGCAATACAACGGCGATGAGAACGAATACCGACAGCGCAAATCCGGCGATACCCGCAATTACTAAATTGTTTCGCATATGTGATCATCCCATGTCTGCGTAGAAGTTTTATTGATGTGCTTCTAATCTAGCCAGATGAGATGAGTTTGGCGTGACACACTCATGAACCGTTCATTCAAGAGACATAAGTCGCTATCGAACACCCGTATTTCGCGTGGTTTAATCTTACGCCGTTTGGCCTTTTCACCAGGCAGCTCAAAGCGGAACACCGAATCGCAGTAAGGGCACACCGCGCCCATCTGCTGGATGTTGATATTCTCTGCGGAGACGGTTTCCCCGCAATTGGGGCAAGTCATCTGCATCTTCTCGTCACCTGTTGATACAAGCCGTCGCTATAGTGACGTTATTGGTAACTACTCAGGTACCCCCACGTCATTCGGATAACAAGGGGTCATAGCGGGTATCTATCGGGCTACAATTTATTACACACATTCACAACTATATTGTGATTTGTGCCA
>DAOTTX010000191.1:0-1506 GCA_034437515.1 Anaerolineae bacterium | reverse complement strand
CAGATCTAACATGACCTTTCGCAGTGTCGCGCCGAGATAGGAGGCGTAAACAGCCCGCATCCTGCCGGGACAGGTCAGCACGACGACGGTGGGCTGTTCGACGATCAGCTCACCGGGACAGGTCAGCACGACGACGGTGGGCTGTTCGACGATCAGCTCCGCGTCGAAGTCCGAAGCCGCTGTGTTGTCACGCACGTCGGTGGATGCCCAACCCGTGAGTGCCGTCGCCAGCGTCGCCACCACGTTGGAGGCGACCTTGCCATCCGAACCTACCGAGGCGATGAAGCTGTTTGCCAATAGTGCGGCATCATCTTTCTTTTCGGCGAGTTTCGTCGCCAGTGCTTTGAGATCGTTCATGGCGTTGTAGATCTCGCCCAGGTTCGGGAAGCGGATCAGGCAGGCGGCCAGCAGTGCGGCGGCGCTGTCCGTCCAGAACTTGTTATCACCCTGCGCTGAAGGAACCAGCACATCCGCGATAGCACGGGCATCTGATACGTTGTCGATATTTTCAGCCAGATTATAACGTGGCCCAACCGTCGAAGTCGGGTCATGGACAACGACCAGATGGCGCGTGACGGCGGCGTATTTTAGGATGTGTCCGGTGATCTCGCCCTGCGGGTCAGCCACGACCAGCGAGTGTCCGGCCAGCATCCGGTCGGCGATGGCAGGCAGGATGATACCCTGTGTCTTACCAGAACCCGGACCGCCGAGCGTGAGAATACCGCGTGCGATGTCCTCGCCACCTAAACAGAAACGCCCGGTGCCCAGATCAAGCCGCCGCTTATTCTCGCCCCAGAACGCGCCGAGCAGCGTCAGTCCTTCCGGGTCTTCCCGCCGAAAGCGTTTGTACTCGCGCTGCGAGCAGAAGTGCGATGACCCCAGCGCACCGCGCCGAACCTGCGGCGTTCGCAGCCGATCTACGCGCTCGCGCAGCCAACCGCCGTTCTTGAGTCCGCTGTGCAAGCCGATTGAAATCACGACCCAGATAAACAGCAGCATGACGCCGAAGCCAAACAAACGCATATGGTCGATGTTGTCCGGGCCACCAGTGAGAGTGCGCACGAAGGCGTTGGTCGATTGTCTGCCGCGCACTGTCTCGATGGCGAAGTTGCTTGCCAGTGACAAGTAGATCGTCGTGATGCCCAGCAGTACAACCCCATGTGTGAATGACTTCAGTCCACGTTTCCAGCCCGAGATGCTCTGCACATCACTGCTGCGTTGAATACCCGCACCGAAAACGGCACTGACGATCAACGGCATGAGCAGCGTCAGGCACAACAGTGGGATGAGCAGGGTGCCCAGAATCTCGCGTCCATCGGTGAACAACCAATAGATCACAGGTTATCCTCCGTATCATCTCCCGTCTGTTCGATTTTCTGGCGCAGCAGACAGCGGTTAAATGTCCAAGCAACGAGAATGAGAAACAGCGTTGCTATGTAGAGGGCTTCATCAAAGCCGAAGCTCAGCACACGCCCGATAGCAGTGCCTGCCAGCAGCAGGGTGAGC
>DAOTTX010000190.1:0-3167 GCA_034437515.1 Anaerolineae bacterium | reverse complement strand
ATGGATGAAACACAGGCGAAGGCGTTACATGGCTGGGAGCTGGCAAAAGCGAAGATCACCAGCGGTGACTATGATCTGATCGTACTGGACGAGTTCACCTACCTGTTGGATTTCGGCTGGCTGGACACGATGGAGGTCCTCAACTGGTTAGAGGAACACAAGCCGGAGAACCTGAACCTCATTATCACCGGGCGCAGCGCACCACAGGCGCTCATCGACTACGCCGACACGGTGACAAGCATGACCAAGCTCAAGCACGCCTACGACGCGGGTATTCCGGCGCGGGCAGGGATTGAATTCTGATGCAAGTGGACTTCCCCGACATCATCGTACAACAAGACGCAGAAGCCATTGTGCTACATAGTGACCAGCCCTTGCAGGTTCTTTCATCAGCAGTGGTCGGGGGTGGCTTCACGCGGGCGCAGACGATCATCAACCGTCATGTCGATAAGCACTATGATTGCAGTGACCCGATCCATGATCTGCACAGCTTTGCCACCGAACGCGGCATCGCGGATTTTGTCGGTCTGCTGACGGCAGTCTGGATACATAAGTCACGCAGCATCACACTTCGCGCTGATGATCTGACGGTCTGCGCAGTGATGACGGCAGGCGTAAGCAACGCCGTTGCCGCTGGCCTGAATGAACCTCAGACCGTTCAGGCAGGCACAATCAATACGGTCATCCTGGTTGATGGCAAACTGTCTCCGGCGGCAATGGTTAACGCGATGATGACGATCACGGAGGCGAAAACGGCGGTGTTGATGAAGCGCGGAGTGCAGACACCCGAAGGCTACCCGGCGACCGGCACATCGACCGACGCGGCAGTGCTGGCCTGTACCGGGCGGGGTGCCGAACACGTCTACGGTGGTCCTGCTACCGAAGTCGGTTATCTGATCGGGCGTTGTGTGCGCGAGTGTCTGGAGTTGGCGCTGGATGCGGAGTAGGCTGTTGTTAGCGGCACTGTTGTTCGATTTGGTGGTCAGTGATCCGCCCAATCGTTGGCATCCGGTCGCGTGGATGGGATCGGCTATCTATCGCCTGCGTAAGCGGGCACCGGAGCGCGGCAAGTTCCTGTACGGCGGGATGATCGCCTGGGGTGGTGGACTGATCGTATGGGGGCTGGCCTGGTTTGCGCTCCGGCTCACAGACCGAGTGCCTGCCCCGCTTAACTGGCTCATCAAGGCCTGGTTGCTCAAGACGACGATCTCACTGCGTGGGCTGAACAACGCCGCTTACGAAGTCGAAAGCGCACTGAATGCGGATGATTTATCAGAAGCACGTCGTCTACTAAGTTGGCATCTCGTCAGCCGCGACACATCGCAGTTAAAGGCATCGCAGGTTGCAGCCGCAGCCATCGAATCGGTTGCGGAGAATACGTCGGATGGCATCATCGCGCCGCTGTTCTGGTATGGCGTTGGTGGTATTCCGGCGGCGCTGGCCTATCGCTACTTGCAGACCTGCGATTCCATTCTGGGCTATCGAGATGCGGAACGCGAATGGCTGGGCAAAATCCCGGCACGCACCGATGACCTGCTGAACCTGATTCCGGCACGGCTTACGGCGCTCTGTATCGTGCTTCTGCGTCCGCGTGCGTGGCATGTCTGGCGGCGCGATGCGCGACTAACCGCCAGCCCAAACGCGGGCCATCCGATGAGCGCGACCGCCGGGGCGCTGGATGTCGAATTAGAGAAGGTCGATCATTATCGGCTCAATGTGGGAGCAAGATCGCCAGAAACCGATGATATTCGCCGCACCCGCCGCTTGATGTTCGGCGCGGTCGGATTGTTTACAATGGGTCTACTAATCGTATTGAGGCAGCGATGATCCAACCGAAACCAGAAATCACCAATACCCCACCCGCGCATCACGGTGCGTTTGATTACGACGAACTTCGGCGGCTTGGCTACTCACCGGATGAGGTCATTGACTTCAGTGTGAACAGTAACCCATATGGCCCGCCGCCCGGTGTGCGCGAAGCCATTGCCCGCGTGCCGTTGGATCGCTACCCCGACCGCGAGTGTATCGCGCTGCGCGAGAAGCTGGCGGAGCGGCACAATGTAGAGATCGAGAACATTGTGGTCGGCAACGGCACGGCTGAACTTCTGCTGTTGGTCGCGCTCGCTTTTCTGCGCCCTGGTGATCATGTCATCATTCCTGACGTAACTTTCTCTGAGTACGAACGAGTCGCCAGCATTGCAGGCGCGGCGGTTCAATCGCTGACATGGACGCCGGAAAATGGACATGCTTTTTTCGATCCGCAGGTTCAGATGCAGGATGTGGCGGCCCGGTTTGCAGGGGTGAGGCTTGTATTCCTATGCAATCCCAACAACCCGGATGGTACGCATTTGCCTGCAAGTTGGATCATCGAACACTGGCTGGCGAAACATCCGGAGACACTGTTTGTTATCGATGAAGCCTACGCCAATTTCCTGCTTGAGCCGGAATCTACCATTGAGCAGATGCCACCAAATCTGATTGCCGTGCGTTCTCTGACCAAAGACTACGCCCTTGCAAGTCTACGACTCGGCTATGCGGTCGGTCATCCTGAGATAATCGAAGCCGTGCGTCGTATTCGCCCGGCATGGAATGTCAACGGGCTGGCACAGGCCGCAGGGCTGGCCGTGCTGGATCAGGATAGTTGGTTGCGTGAGACGGTTCTCAAATTGCACGACGATAAACAGGAACTAGTAACCGGGCTGCGTGCGCTCGGTTTAGAACCGCTACCGTCGAGCGTGCATTACTTTCTCGTCAACGTGGGCGATGGTGCGGCCTTTCGCTTGAAGCTGTTGCAGGACAAAATCATGGTGCGAGATTGCGCCTCTTTCGGCCTGCCGGAGTATGTGCGTATCGCCACCCGCAGGCCAGAGGAGAATGTACGACTTATTGAAGCTATCCGTTTGATAGTGGAAGGTGAAATCTAAATGCTCCGCGTAGCTTCTCTGCTCCCAAGCAGTACCGAAATTGTCGCAGCGCTAGGACTGGAAGAATCCCTGGTTGCGCGTTCGCATGAATGCGACCATCCGTCCAGAGTGAGGGCGTTGCCGCCGGTCACGGCGCCTAAGTTTAATCCCGATGGCCGCAGCTACGAAATCGATCAGCGCGTTAAGGCGATTTTACAGGAATCGACATCGGTCTATCGTATCGATGCTGATTTGCTCAAGACC
>DAOTTX010000189.1:0-2038 GCA_034437515.1 Anaerolineae bacterium | reverse complement strand
CATCTATTTCATCCGTCGATCAAAGCCCGGTGGGGGGGAACTTCTCACGATAGAGTTTCATCGAGTTATGAATGGCTTCTTTCGCCTCAGCCGCGCCGACCCAGCCGTCGTTTTTGACCTCGGTGCCCTGCAACTGCTTATAGACCATGAAAAAATGCTCGACCTCCCGTGGGAAGTGGCGTGGCACATCGTCGAGGTCGTGGTAATCCTCGAAGTTGGGGTCGGTCGAGGGGACGGCAAGCACTTTGTAATCAAGCTCGCCTTTGTCGATCATCTTGAACATCCCAAGCGGGCGGGCTTCGATCACGCAGCCGGGGAAAGTCGGCGCGTTCATCATCACCAGTACATCGGTCGGGTCACCATCTTCAAAGTAAGTGCGCGGGATGAAGCCGTAATCACCGGGGTAATGCAGCGGGCTATACAGCACGCGGTCGAGTTTGATCACACCGGCGGTTTTGCTGTATTCGTACTTGTTGCGGTTGCCTTTCGGCACCTCGACGACGGTGTAAATGGTATCGGGCGCGTCTGGGCCGGAAGAAAGATTGTGCCATAGATGCAGGGTCATCAGAATTATTGCCTCTTTAGAGTGTGCTGAAATTTTTACGAACGTTTGTGACCTACCCCCTATTTTCCATGATATGATGAAAAATACAAAATGAACTGAGGTATTTTATGGTAATCACATCGATATGGAAACGTACAGTACTCCTCACACTCGTTCTTTTCTTGTTTTCGGCAGCAGGGGTCATCTCCCAGGATGAAAGCGAAACCCGCGCCGAAGAAGAACTTCTCACATCACTTTACGCCAAAATTAGCCCATCGGTCGTGTCGATCACGGTTGACCGCCTCATACGTGGCGAACTCGAAGAATGGAGCGGTGGCTCCGGCTTTGTAATCGACGCTGCCGGCTACATCGCCACGAATTATCATGTCGTTGAAGGTAGTGACCGGGTCGTGGTCAAGTTCTTTGATGGAACGATTGTACGGGCGGAAGTGGTCGGTACGGATCCCGATTCTGATATTGCCGTCTTATTCGTCGATCTACCTGCGGAGCGGCTGCGTCCGGCGACCTTTGCCGACTCCGACAAGGTGCTGGTCGGGCAGTCTGCGGTCGCCATCGGCAGCCCTTTCGGGCAAGACTGGACACTGACCAAAGGCATTATCAGTGCGCTCAACCGGGAGATCACCAGCCTGGGCGGGTTCAACATCGGCGCGGTGATCCAGACCGATACGGCGATCAACCCTGGCAACAGCGGCGGCCCGCTGCTCAACCTGGATGGTGAAGTGATCGGTGTGAACACACAAATCCTCAGCGAACGACGCATGAATTCCGGTGTCGGCTTTGCGGTGCCCAGCAATCTGGTACAGCGCGTCACCAATGAGTTGATCGAAACCGGCGAGGTCACCTATAGTTACCTGGGGCTGGACGGCGAAGACATCGACCTGGATTACATCGAAACCCTTGATCTACCCAATGACACACGCGGGGTCGTGGTCACCGGCGTGACGGACGGTCAGCCTGCCGCCCTTGCCGGTCTGCTGGAACCTTCCAGTGCTACCGGCCAAGATAGTTATCAATCCGCTGATGTGATCGTTGCCATTGACAACTATCCGATTATCAGTTTTGCCTCGTTGTTGGGGTATGTCGCGACCAACACCCGCCCCGGTGATATCATCACGATGACCGTCTTTCGTGAAGGCCGCCTGGTTGATCTTGACTTGACGTTGGGGATCCGGCGTTAGCCTCATCGGCTTTGACCGCACTTTTTGGTATGTGGTGCGGTCACCACGTTCTCATGGACAAACCGGTTAGAATTGCCCGAATGTTCTTTTTGTTTTAGCCATCCTGCCCCCATGAGTGTAAGAACAGGCTGACCGCAGGGCAGACAGGGTGAGGGGGCGAAGACTGCATTCTTATCTTGCCCCTGGGACTACGAACAAGTTGTCAGACGCTTGACAGTTGCAAATTTGTAACGACTCACGTGTCAAAGCTGCCCTCACCCCCTGCGACATGCGTCGCTGTCCCCCTCTCCCACAT
>DAOTTX010000188.1:0-2972 GCA_034437515.1 Anaerolineae bacterium | reverse complement strand
CGCGATTTCGCCCACCGGAAGCGGGTCAGAGTAAGGAGAAAGTGTACAAATAGATTGTCTCAACAGGAGGTGTGACGTGTCGGATATACGCAAGTGTCTACAACTGTTCTCTCTTTTCGTCATTTCTCTGTTGCTGTTAACTCCTACTATAGCGCATACCGCGCCATCGGATGACTACAATCCCAATGAGCTTAGCTATGGTCTCTACTGGTTCGGAAAAAATGACGCTAACCAGAAATTTGTCGTCGACGAGGCCAACGCCTACTTCGATTCCGCCAGACCCACCTTGATCTTTGTGCATGGATGGCAGCCTTACATATCCGACGAGCTACCCGACTTCGATTTCAATGGCAACGACACCGCCTCTGCCTGGATAGATGATGGCTGGAATGTGGGTGTCTTCGTCTGGAACCAATTCTCAGACGAGACCACGGGCGTCACGTTGGGTGGTAGTTGGTTTACAGACGGCCCACCGCAGGGCGTCAAGGACGCTGAGGCCAAGATATGGGCACCGGATGGAGCACAGGGAATGCGCTGGCGTGATTGGAATGACTACATCGACGGCTACGGGGTCGGCCCGTCTGATAAATGTGCAGCGGATCTCTTCTATGAAAAGTACATAGCCGCGATGGAGGACTACACCGGCACCATCCGCATCGCGGGTCACTCGCTGGGCAATCAGATGGCGGTGCGCTTGGCCAAACTGGTGCATGATGGCATCGACTCCGGCGCGGTAGCAGAAGATCTGCGCCCCACACGCGTCGCCCTGCTCGACCCCTACTGGTCGCCTGATCCTAGAACTGACCTGACGGATTGCGCTGTGGCAGATCGAAAGACAGGCGATGTGGTACGCGAATACATCGCTGAGTTGCTGCCCACCGGCACGCTCTTCGAGTGGTACTGGTCCTCCGGATGGACCACGCCAGACGAGGGCGATGCCAACGATGCTCTCAAGCCGATGGTGCTCTACGCCGAAATGTCGCCGCAATATGCTGCGAACGATCTGGATCGGCACATGGCCCCGCGCTACCTTTACTTCTGGGCCAAGGGCTTCGAGGATGAATGCACCGGCGTCGGCGATGAGTGTCGATTGCTGGGGCAAATGAGTGATGCACAGTTAGCCTCCCTGATGCGCTCCGACTATCGCTGGGCGCAAAGTGCGGGCCAAACCACGGACACGCCGAACGACGACTTTTACACCGCCACCCAACAGGTGGACGTGCCCTACGAGGTGACACAATTGCAGGCCGACACAGCTACCCAGACCGTTGGCGGTGTAATCACAGTCACGGCGACGGTCACCAGCAGCGCCAGCCCGGCACCTGATGGCACACTGGTGACCTTCGACACCAATCTGGGCAGCATCTCGGCTCGGTCGACGGTCAGCGGCGGAATAGCGCTGGCTCACGTCAAGTCGAACGCGGCAGGCATAGTTCACATATTCGCCACGACGCAGGGCGCCGATGGGGAGATTCAGTCCACGATCACCGTCACGTTCACCGAGCCAGCAGGCGAACCAGTTGCACCGGAGGTAGTCAGTCTCGACGGCCCGACTTTGGGCATAGTGGCTACCCCCTACACGTTCACCGCCGCCGTCGAGCCGATCTCAGTGACGCTGCCTATCACTTACGTCTGGCAAGCGACGGGCCAGACGCCCGTAACGCACACCGATGTCATGAGTATCACCGACATGTTCAGTTTCACCTGGAACGTGACCAGCACGCAAAGCATCACCGTCACCGCGACGAATCTTCTGACTTCGCGCAGCGGCACGCACACCATCGCCATCTCGGATTCGCTACCTGCCTGTCCGAAGCCCCTGACCGGAGCTGCCATCGACGGCCCTGTGGGCATCACCGCCCCGCTCCAAGTCGGCAAGCCCTACACTTTCACCGCCGTCATCACCCCCGCCGAGGCTACGGAGCCCATCACCTACACCTGGTCGCCAACGCCCATCAACGGGCAGAACCAGGTCAACGGCACGTACCAATGGGCCGATCTCGGCACATACACCATAACACTGACGGCCGAGAACTGCGGCGACCAGGTGGAGGCCGATCCGCGCGTGCTCACCATCGCCGGATCGTATCAAGTTTACTTGCCGCTGACATTGCGCAACTCTTGACCGACCTTTGATCATTTGCCGCCTCAATCGGTCCCCGCAGCGCACAGCCGCTGGCTGTTTCGTCGTCGATGTCATCAACACCGATGATGTACACCGTGCCCGCGTGTGCTGGCGACACGCTGAACAGCGTCGAGCCCAACGCGAATCTACGGCGGTTATCCAGCGCCGTCAAAGGTAATGCTATGTGTCTCCTTGGACGGGGGTTTCAACTTTGGATTAGGAATGGGGGTCTATGAATAGCGAAAAGAACTATTTTCACGCAACACTCTTACTCAGTCTAGCTCTACTGGCTTCAACGCTGATCGCGCTGCGGGCACAGGCTGCCCCAGTGATGCTGAAATCCCCCAGCTTGGAAGTTGTGGTCAGTGAGATCGCTTGGATGGGTACCCAGACAACCTACACTGACGAGTGGATCGAACTATGTAACAACACCGAGGTCGACATTGAGCTCGAAGGTTGGCATTTGGTGACTAACGACGAGTCTCCAAGTATCGCTCTGCAAGGCACCATCCCTGCTGCTGGTCACCTTCTCCTGGAGCGCACGGATGACACCTCTGCCCCGCCCCTAGCCGACCAGACTTACACAGGTGGACTGCACAACGCTGGCGAGGTTATTACGCTAACCGACGCTTTCTCCAATGTGGTAGATATAGTGGGACAACCTGGTGAGATGTGGTTCGCGGGAGATAACACTACCAAGGGGACGATGGTACGCTCTGTCCTTACGTCCACTGGTGCCCTTTCTTCGAGTTGGACCACAGGCCCTGTCGAGGGCACGCCCACCAACTCTGTCTTGGACGGCGATAGTGACACTTATGGTTACTCGCCCAACATAGACTGGATTGCT
>DAOTTX010000187.1:0-6656 GCA_034437515.1 Anaerolineae bacterium | reverse complement strand
CGCAGCACTCCGATGGCATCCTGACGCAAGACATGACGCAGGCCGAAAAATTTTTGAACGAGGTCGATTCAGCGGCGGTTTACGTCAACGCTAGCACCCGCTTCACCGATGGCAGCGCATTAGGATTGGGTGCGGAGGTGGCAATCAGCACACAAAAACTTCATGCGCGTGGGCCAATGGCTCTTAAGGAACTGACGACATATAAATGGGTTATCATTGGGGAAGGACAAATACGTATATAACGCGAGTGTAATAAATGATGAAACGCATACTTTTGCTGGAAGACAATTGTGCGATGCGGCAGGTAATTACAGAAACACTTGAGATTATCGGCTATGATGTGCAGGCCTACGGGCATGTGCGCGAAGGGTTAGCGGCACTGAACGGAATGAGGACACCTGACCTTATCATCAGCGATATTCGTATGCCGGAAATTGACGGGTTTGAATTTCTTCAGAATGTGCGGCATCATGACCATCATGCCAGCGTACCCTTTATCTTGATGAGCGGTTCACCACACGATGAAAATGAGGCGGTGAGGTGCGGTGCGAATGCGTTTATTGTGAAACCCTTCAAGCATCATGAATTTGAAGCGGTTATTGAGCGTTTCCTCTAATCTGTAAAATGCCGGAAACACTCGTCATTCTCAACCCGCACGCGGGTGGCGGCAAAGCAGGGCGCATCTGGTCGCAGATCAGCCCGATTTTTGACCGTCACTTCGAGGGTTGGCAATTGGCACGCACCGAACAACCGCGAGATGTGCTGCCACTGCTCGAACGGACGAGTACGATCACCCGTGTCATCGCCATCGGCGGTGATGGCACCAATCATGCTGTGATTAACGCGCTGATGCGACTGCAAGAAAATTCTCCCGACCGAGCGCAGATCGTTTACGGCAACCTGCCGGTCGGCACCGGGCGAGACTGGGCACGCGAACGCGGCATCCCGTTCTCACCGGTAGCGGCGGTCGAGTGGTTGGCGACGATGCAACCCCGCGCTTTCGACGTCGGGCATGTGCTACTCGATAACGATGTTTCACGTTACTTTCTCAATATTGTCAGTACTGGCCTGGGTGGGGAAGTCGATGCCCGCGTTAACGCTGTGCATACTCCGCGTCCCTGGACATTTCTCCGTGCGACCGTCAGCGCCATCTGGAATTACAATCCGCAGCGGGTGAACATCGCATTGGACGGTGAGGGCTGGTACGACGACCGTGCTTATCTGGCAGTGGTCGCCAATGGCACCACGTTTGGGCATGGGATGCGAATAGCACCGGAGGCGTCCACGCATGATGGATTGTTTGATGTGGTGCTGGTCGAAGCGATGCCGAAGCGACGGTTGCTGGCGAAGTTAGGGCATGTCTATTTTGGAACACACCTGAAACAGGTCGGGGTGCGATTTCACCGTGCCCGACAGGTGGAAATCCGCAGCGAAAACACACCGCTGGCGCTTGATCTCGACGGTGAATACGCGCAAAGCCACACCCTACGGCTCACCGTGCGACCGGCGGCGTTGCTGATGCTGGCCTGAGCCTAATTTGCCGCAAGATTATAGGTGCGCGGCCCGTACTGGTCGATAACCACGTATCCCTGTCGCGTCAGTTCGGCGAGGTCAACTGTCGTCAGGCGCTTAAACAACTCCATAAAGCCATGCGGCTTGACGAGATAGCAGTTACTCCCCTTGCTGAACGCCTTTTCAATCAGCGAACGCTGGTCGTGCATGGTAGCGACGACGATATACGCATCCGGGTAAAGTTGGCGGATATGCTGGGTGAGGTGCAAGCCGTTCATGTCGGGCAGTTCCATGTCGATGACGGCGAGCGCGAGTGAGTCAAGGGTGGTAGTGGTTTCGATGGCGGTCTTACCGTCTTCCGCACCATGCACGTTGAACCCGGCCTGTGTCATCAGGCGCACGAGAAAATCACGGTTCGCCGGGGTATCGTCGATGACGATGGCATTCTTGTTCGACATATTTTAAGTCCTTACCAAATATTTTACTAATTTCGTAGTTAGAACGACATGATGATCTGTATGAGCATCCAGTTTTAAAGATTATAGTGTAATTGTCATAATTTAATCAAGCGAACGCGAGGTTTTGGTCTGTGTGTCATCTGGTTGTGTCGTTTGCGTCTCACTCGTCTCGTTTGAAGCTTCGGTGTCAGTCTTTGGTTTTTCGGCGGTTTCCTGTTCTTGCTTCGCGTATTTCTGGATCAATTCTAACACTTGCGAGATGGCAAGCGGTTTCGCCATGTAGTCATCACAACCGGCGGCGAGGCATTTCTCTCTATCACCGACCATCGCGTAAGCCGTCACCGCGACGATGGGGATGGTGTGCCCGCGTTCACGGAGTTGCTGCACCACTTCCAACCCGTTCAAACGTCCGGCAAGTTGAATGTCCATTAAGACGATGTCGGGTTGATCTCGCTCGAACCGCTTCAACGCTTCTTCGCCGTCGATGTAGTTGATGACCTCATGCCCAACAGCGATTCGCTTGACCAAGTAGACGTTAGTCAGATTGTCTTCGACATATAGAATACGCATCAGTCATCCTGTCCGCTTGGTTCGGCGACCGGTGTTTCCGTCGCATAAGTTGAGATCGCTTTGGTCTCGACTGTATCCACTTTTGCCTTGTGGTAGGGCTGAAGCAAGAAGTAAAAAATGCTCCCCTCGCCGGGGACGCTTTCCGCCCAGATGCGCCCGCCCATTAATTCCAGCAATTGGCGTGAGATCGCCAACCCCAAACCAGAACCGGCGCGTGGGTCACGCCCTTGCTGCTGTGTTTGCTCGAATTCCTCAAAGATGCGGATCAGGGCTTCGGGGTCGATGCCGTTGCCCGTATCACGAATGCTGAACTGCACACCCTCGTCTATTTCTTTGACGACCAGCGAAATCTGCCCGGCATCGGTGAACTTGGTCGCATTGCTGTAGAGGTTGAGCAACACCTGCCGCACACGGCTCTCGTCGCCCCATACATCCGGTGGCGGATCGGGCATTTGCATATCGAGTTCGATAGGTTTATTGCCGATCAAACCACTGGCGGTGGCAAGCACGGCATTGATGATCGGTTCGATCTCTACGCGCTGCATGTAGATTTCCAATTTACCGGCGTCCACCCGTGCCAGGTCGAGGATGTCGTTAATCAAGTGGAGCAACTGCCGCCCACTACCGTAGATTTGTTCGAGGTCTTTTTTATAGACATCGGGTAGATCGGTGTTGTCATACATCATCGGGAACTTGAGCATGGTCTCGCTGAAGCCGATGATGGCGTTCAACGGGGTGCGGAGTTCGTGGCTCATATTGGCGAGGAACTGCCCGCGAAAGTTTTTCGCCGCTTCTGCGGCCTGGTGTGCTTCGGCGAGTTCTTCGTTGGTGTCTTTAAGCTGGTCGCTGAGTGCCTGGCTGCGCTTGAGGCTTTTCTGGAGTTCTTGCCGTTTCTCGAACAGGTCGAGGTTGGTGCGGCGTTCTCGCTGGTAATTTTGCAGCGCCCATTGGGTGATCGCGTAAAGTTCGCCCGTCACCTGGGCGGCGAGTAACGCGCTGACGAACATCAATGCGATGGCGAAGGCTTGGTATTCACCGAGGAACGCCCAGTCCCCCATAGAGAAGAACGGCACCAGCACGACACAGGCCGATGCTATGATGCAGATAAAAAACGTCGCTGCCGGTGAGAGCAGCAAACCACCGATGAAGATGATCGGGATGAACGCGAAGGGCAAAATCTGGACGGCAAGCACATAATCGCTGGTCAGGCCGATGGCCACCGCCAGCATCGCGCCGACCGTAAATATGCGAGAGGCGATTTCAAGATTTTGCCGGTTGATGGCACTATGGGTGAGCAAACTGGCGACGAACATCACCAACGGGCCGGAAACCCACACCTCGAAGCTCATCTCATGCGATGAACTAAAGACGAAGGCTATAGTCATCAAAAACAAGCTGGCAACGGCAGTAATTTTCCACAGCATGTCGAGCCGGTCGAGCTTGACCTCACTGGCGAAATCAATGCTGCTGGGGGCGCTATCGCGGGGTAATATACCCATCTTTCAGACCTTAAGACTGTATTAAATCTTCTTTATTCTATTATAACACGTTTGCAAAGTTGATTGTTGTGGAGAAGTTAGGGTATTCTAACACAAGCCAAAGTTCATTATCGGTAAACGGGTAGCACCAACGCTGAGGGACGACGCAGGTCGTGGTAGATGGTTTGTTCTGCGGGATGGAGCTGGTCAACGTCGGCGGTGGTTTGTTTCATGCCGGGGTTACGATTCCAGTGGGGATGTGCGCCACCGGCGATCAATAAGCCGATGCGGTGCCCGGCCTGGAATTGATGTGCGGTCGCCCACATATCCACGTCAATGCGGACGGCGTCATGGTCGTCGGCGGGGGTGGCGCGGCACAACCCATCACAGATGTTGACCATTTTGCCGTCGGGATGCACATCCACCAGTCGTGCGAAGAAATCACTCGTCGGTTGGCTGGAACGCGCATACAGGTTCAGCCGCACATGCCCGATGACCTCACGAGCGGTTTCGAGCGGGCTGGTAATGTACGTCAGCACATCCGGGCGGGCGGCAAGTGGGCGGTTATCCTTTGCCCCGGCCAGCGGGTGAAACTGCGCCCCGCCGACGATGGGTGTCGGGTCTTTCGGGTTATAGATGAAACAATCCGGCGCGGTTGCCTCGATGGGTGGTTGTGTATCGAGGCGTTGCCCGGTGTGTAAATAGTATTGGGTCGCGGTGGCACGCGGAGGCCACGTCTGGAAGCTGCGCCATTCGTCCGCCCCCATGATGTAAACGCGCACGGGATGTTCGCGCAGTCGCCGCCGGTCGCCTTTAAGATGCGCGTCGAACCAGTTGATCGCTGCCCGGATGTCCACCGGACGGATCATCGCGGTGAAGTGATGCCAGGGGCCAATCGTCAGGTGTGGTGATTTCCCCGCTTGCTTGAGCGTATTGTAATCATCGAGCAGCGCCCTCAGGAAGAAATCATACCAACCGCCGATCAGATGCACCGGCGCGTCAATGCCGGCGATGTTGATCTTCTCGCGTTCCTGTTGCCACATCGGGTCATCGGCGCTTTCGTGTTCCAGCCAATCCTGATAGTACTGCTTGGTTTCGCCGGTGGCGATTCGATCTGCGTTTTTAAGCGGCAAGTGGGTCAGCGCGGGGGTAATGTCTTTTTCCGCGTCTTGCAACAGACGTAAACCGGCGATCCAATGGCGTGTTTTGTTCTTGTGTAAATGTTCGAGAATCGCCATCCAGCGCAGCGCCAACCCCAGGTCAAGGGCGTCGTCGGGGTAGAGCACGCGCCGCGAATCCGAGCCGGTGATACTCGGCACACAGGCTTGAATCAGCGGGCTATGTGCGGCGACGGCCCACTGCACGATACCGAGATAACTTGATCCCCAGGTGCCCACCACACCGTTTGACCAGGGCTGCCGGTCGATCCATTCCAGCGTGGCGAGGCCGTCCTCTTTTTCGTTGAAGTACGGGGTAAACTCACCCTGAGATTCAAAACGTCCGCGGACATCTTGTACGATAACGTGATAACCGCGTTCCGCGAACCGCTGCGCGACCAGCGATAGTAGCAATCCAAACGAGCTGTCGTTGGCGTTACGTCCGTAGGGTGTGCGGATCAAAATGGTCGGGTAATTGCCGGGGTCGGGGGGGCTGTAATGGTCGGCGGTCAACATGATTTGATCTTTCATCGGCACACGCACACCGCGCACTACTTCCACCGTGTTCTTGACGCGGGTAAGTTCCAGCGCCCACGCGATCAGATGGCGACGCAGCCGGTACGCGACCGCTACACACAAGCCAATGACGATGAAAATGTTACGTGCTAGTTTCTTCAATTTTGTAATTTCCCGACCGTCTCATTTCCCGGTAGCACCCCACAATAACGTGGACGGTTAAATTTGAACCAATTTAGCGCATTCTGAGCCGCAAAAATGCGAATCTATAAGTTCATTTCAGCTCTCTATGGCTCATGTATTGATTTTTGTCGTAACAAAAATCGCAACTACGCTATCTTGTGGCTATACCCATAAATGTAAATTGAGGAATATAAAGTACGAATACCTGAAACGCTCTTTGAGCTAGCTTTTATTTCAGAAGAATTATGAGTCTACATCCTGTATCTTTCCAGCAACATACTCTTGTCCTGATTTCTGTAAAAGACGCAGCAATTTAGTAGCACCATGCGATATGTTTATTGCATCTCCATGAAATTGGGGTTTTTCTGCATCTTGGAGTAAGACAACACTACCTTCAATAGAATTCAAAGGGTCTTCCATCGAATGTAGAACAATCCTTAGAACTTCAAGTGCAGACATTGAAGCTGGAAAATCAACTTCATAACCAATCTTTTTATCATCTTGGTTTGACATCATCTTTACCTTTCGCAAGTTTCGGCAAGGTCGCCTGTATTATTTTCAGGGTCAAGGCTATGTGTTGAGCCATCTCCAACAAGTGAGTTTGCAATTGACACTATCGGTGAAGGTGAAAAAAATATATGCTCTGTCCTGGTGCTTGATGGAATATCGCGTGTTCGCCACACACCCTGTCCGGTTGATTCGAGTTGCTCCTTATCAATGTCAATATAACATGCTGTTTTTTCAAGTGATATACCAAGCGTCGCTCTTATAAGATGTCTATA
>DAOTTX010000186.1:0-2918 GCA_034437515.1 Anaerolineae bacterium | reverse complement strand
ATGAGCGCCGAGGCGGCGACCAACTTGATTGATCAGCACGGCGTTGAAGTGCTTCAGGCCTGGTTAGATGCCCTGGAGCGCGATCCCACAGTCCGCAGCGTGGCCGCGTTGTTGACCTACAAGCTCAAAAACGGCGAGACCCCGCCGGATACCGGTCACCATCACCAGCCAGAATCTTGCAGCGCTTGTTCCTTCTGCCACGGCGACGGCGCGGTTGTGCTCGATGTCCCACAATCGGACCCGGATTATGCGGACATTGATCGTGCGTCCGGAAATGCGATCCCGTGTCCGTATTGCGGTTGAGGGGTGGATGCGAGGGATGTCAATGCCCTTAGCGAATGGGAAATTGGATCTCCACCACCGCGCCCCTATCAGGGCCCCCATCAGGACCCTCATCGTTGCGCCAGGCGATGTCGCCTTCTATGTCGTGCGTTGTGTTTGCCTCCACCAACCACAGTCCGACGCCTCGTCGCTCTCCTGCTAGCACATCGTCCGGCAGCCCCTCCGTCGATTAGGATTGGCATGGGTTGGTATATCGGTAGACTGGTAAATTGGTATGTTGGGGATGATTCCTGTTTTTGGCGGGAACGAACGATCGTCGGGTTCTGGTGAATCTCATCCGGCACTGTTACGCGCCTGTCCGAGGCAGGAGCCTCTTTTTCGATCGCCGCCAACACACCAGGAAAAGTATCCCCGGAATGGTGATGATCATCCACACACCGTAAGGCGCCACGAAATAGCGCGGAAAGCCGTCAGCAAGCGGCCAATGGATCAAAAGCAGCGGAAGCGTCGCCAGGCCGAAGACAACGGCGATCGCTCCGCCTAATCCCTCCCAACGCCAGGCAACGCCCAGCCCCAGGATACTCAATAGACTAAATAGCGGGGGCAAGTTTTCAACGGGCGGATAGTCCGCCACCGCATGTGGATCTGCTTGACCGGTTGTCACCCACTTCCAGGCATAGCCGATGAGGATCAAGAGCGCACATACGACGAGCAGGGTGCCCCATATCCGGGCAATCCAGCATATTATCCATGTTGTGGCCCGATCGTCAACACAATTGACGTTTGGCATGATCTATCCTCCTCGCTGGCGTGTCGTTGAAAGCGTCAGGGGCGCTTTGATCATCTTAACAAACCGAGGTGGGTGTATGCGGGCGGCGAAACCGCCCGCATACACCCACCATCTTTCCTGGCCTGTTCGGGTCAGAACGATCAGGAGTTGCGGAGGACGAGCGGCAGGTAGATCTTATGTCCTTCCGCCTTCGTCGTGAAGGTCCAGTGCTCCGGCGTCATCCCGTTTACGACGGCGTCGCTGGCTGTCACTGTGGCCGTGTAGGTCGTTTCGGCGGCGAATCCGGCGTGGGTCGCGGTGACTACGGTGCCAGCCTCGTTCCACGTGATGGTGACGCCGAGCGTTGGCGTCAGCGTCAGGCTGAAGTTAAGCGGTGCGATTTCCTCGTCGAAGGCCACGACCACGGGTGCGTCCAACGCCACATCGGTCGCTCTCTCGGCCGGGCTTTTGTCGGTCACCGACGGCGGCGTCTTGTCGGGAATGGTCCATTGATAGCCCACGCCGCCGATGGTGACCCCGTCGATGCGTTCACGGATCGCCATTTCGAACGTTAACCCGGCTGGCCCATCAAGAGTCAGGCCCACGGCGGCCTTCTCGGCCGCCTGCATCGGGATCGCGCCGATGGTGGCCGAGACCGCGCCGGTGACGCTGATCTCCCTCGTCGCGGTGACGACCTCAACCCCCTCGCTCCAGCGCCCGCCGTAGACCCACCAGCGGTCGAACAGACCGGCCGGCAACTGCACGGTGATGGCGCCGGTGATGGGGAACGTCTTTCGCTCAATGATCAGGTCCACCTCCTGCGGCAGATTGTAGACGTTGACCAGTTGGACCTCGGCCTCCTTCACGTCCCGCACGCCCATGATGGCGTTCCGGGGATTGGCGATGACGTTGACGTTGTGCCACTCGACGTTGTTATCCCACGGCACCCACTGGGGCGCGCACTCCAGCGCCCGGTTGTAGGGGTCCTGCGGCGAGTCGATCACGTCCTGCAGGCAGGTGTGGCCGGTGCGGGTGGGGATCCACGGCGTGCTGACGATGCGCACCTCGCCGGGCAGCAGGTTGGCGAAGGGGATGGTGTCGATGTAGGCCCAGTCGCCGCAGCGCACGCCCAGCGACGGCTCGATCCAGTAGACGTCCACCGTGCCGCTGATGGCCACCGTACCCCGGTTGCGCAGCCGCACGTAGACGGTGTTGGTGACGCCCACGATGGGATCTTGGTGAATCAAGCCGCCGTCGTCGCTATTGCGTACCCACAGATCGGGCGATTCGTACCACCGGTCCAGCGCGCTGGGCACGTCGCCGTCGTCGTCAGGATTGTCCTTGGTCCACACATCGGCGATCTCCTCCAGCACGGTCAGTGTTTGGGTGTAGGTGTCGTTCATCTGGCGTTCGTCGTTAGAGAGGTTGCTCTGGCAGGTCAACGTATAGAGCCCCTGGCTGGTCGGCGTGTAAGAGGGGAATTGGAGCACTTGCCAGGTAAGTGGTTGGATCTGGCTGCTGTTGATGGTTTGAGTATAGACGTTCGAACCGCCGTGCACGATCTCGCAGGTCACCGGGACGTTATCCTCGGTCGAGTTGCCCACGTTGTACAGCGTGGCGCGGATGGAGAAGGAGACGTTGACGGCCACGCTGCCGCCGGGCAGCACGTCCACCACCGCCACGTCGTGATCCAGGCGCTGGTATTCGTAGGCACCCATGTCGGGCCGGGCGTCGCGCGGCGTGCCGTCCAGGTCTGCCGGTGGCGCGCCGAAGGGCGTGCCCGCGTCAATGGCCCGGGAGCTGCCTTGCAGGTGGTAATCGCCGCCGGCAGGATTCGCGAACTGGGGATCGGCGTCGATGTTGCCGG
>DAOTTX010000185.1:0-4755 GCA_034437515.1 Anaerolineae bacterium | reverse complement strand
ATCTAACGCTGGCAAGCGCGACGAACCTGCCTATTTTAACGTTACAATTTATATGTCGATGGAGACAGCAGAGATGTAAAATGTGATATGCAAGCACACGTCGGGTTGTGTTGATCCTGTGGCGTAACCAAATGCTACGCCGCTTCGTGATTCGGCAGGCACACAAAAGCACCGAACAGGCCGTCAAATATGCCCTGATGCGTGGGGCACAGCGCCGCTTTACGGGGTCAGTTCGGGATACGCGAAAAAGTAGGACATTTGGTGCTTTCGGAAAATGTGTGCAAAGTTGGGATTTCTATGTGGAGCGTGTGGGTCAATTATGGATATAATTACCATAATGACTGTAATATACATGGGGTCTCAGCGTGTCAACAACTAGCCCGGTCGAATTACCACTGCCACGAGTTGAATTAGCAACACAACACATCTTCATTTCTTACTCGACACGGGATCGGGGATTTGTGGAGATGTTGGCTGAGGATCTCCATCAGCAAGGCTTGCGTGTGTGGGTAGACAACATCAAACCAGCGTATGAAGGCATCCGTAGTGGCGACTCCTGGCAACTAGCACTTGCAGATGCTGTGCAACAAGCCGCCGCTGTGATCCTCGTTTTTTCGCCAGATAGCATCGCATCGGATTGGGTGCGAGCCGAGATCCGACGTGCCGGAGCAACGGGAAAGCCTGTACTGCCAATTTTGTTCCGGCCCTACCCAGAGGATGACACATGGGATTCCATGATGCAGATTCCGTTGGGAGATGGGGTACTGGGTGATGCCCATTATCGCAATGTCCATGTGCGCGGCTATAAAAGCGAGCGTGAATGGCTCCTCCGTGACCTCAAAGATTATCTGGATACGGTCGCTCAGGGAGTGTTGGCATTGTGTCAGGGAGTCGCCGCAGAGATGCTTGAGCGGCCCTGGGGTATGGAGCACTACATCCGTGAGCAAGCTCAACTCCTACCGGTGAATGCCAGCCCTTATGCCGACGGTGCTGTTCATGGTGAGGCCGACGACTTGATCCACCTGATGAAAGAAGCACGACGACTCATCGTGCTTGGTGAACCGGGCATCGGTAAAACCGTCGCCCTGGAACGCTTCGCCTGGGAACTTGCCACCGAGGATCCATTGATTGTCCCGGTGTTCATCGAACTGAAGCTCTACAGCGGCGAGCCGATCATCGAGTGGATACGCTTGCGCCTGACTGGCGAGCACCTCGACCTGCCCCATGCCGATGCGACCCGGCAATTTCTTAAAGATCATCCTGTCACCATCCTGCTGGATGGTCTCAATGAGGTGCGTCCCGCCTATCGTGAGGCTGTTGTGCAAGCCATCAACCGCTTTGAGATGGAATTTTCCCGTGCCAACATCATCGTGACCAGCCGCGTGCAGGATGAAAGTTGGCGCAGATTGCAGGGGCATCGGGCGTTTGAACAAACCGTCATCGTTCGGCCCATCGAGGAGAGTCAGATTAAAACCTACCTGCGCGGCCATCTGGGTGATGATGGTGATTATTTGTGGGATCAACTTGACCCGCTGATGCGCGGTCTGGCGCAGACACCGCTCTTGCTGTGGCTGATTAAACAGGCGTGGTTGGCGGCCAAGACGACCAGCGTAACCCCGATCATGCCGGAGAACCGCGGCCAGCTTTATAATAGCTTCGTGCGCGATATGATGCGGCGTGGCCAGCAAGCTGACGCAAATATCACCGAGCGCCAGCGTAGCGATGCTCTTTGCCGCCTGGCCCTGGCCTACCATGAGAACCAAACATTGGTCATGAAACGTGAACAGGTGGAACAGATTATCACCGATGATGCGGTGCTCAAAGCGGTAGAAGTGAACGGCTTACTGGTCGGGGATGATGTCCTTCGCTTCGCGCCACACCAGACCATCCAAGAGTATTTCACCGCTCTGGCTGTGCGTGATACTGCCCAAGAACAAGCCAGCAAGCGCGGCTTTGCCCGCTGGTTGCAACGCTTGAGTGGTAACAGCGTACTTGCCTATGCTGGCGATGGCTGGTGGGCGGAGACCTTCATCCAACTGGCCGGGCTGACCGACGACCCCAACACGCTGGCGCGATCTCTGGCTGATGTGAACCCCTGGCTGGCATGGTGGTGCGTCAAGGAAGGCCAGCAGGTTGACGCAGAAACGCAGACACTCATCGAGGCCAAGTCTATCGCTAAAGTCCATTCGGATCGTGTCGTTGACCGTCGCAATGCCGCCCAAACGCTGGCGCAATTGGGCACACTGCGTGTAATTGAGCCTCTTGCCCAATTATGCTTTGATAATGATGAAACCGTTTGCCGTACTGCGCTCAACGCATTATTTCAGTTTGGTGAGGAAGGACAAGACGCATTCACCGCAATTTTTGACCAACAAATCACTAGAATGGAAATTAGTGAACGTGTTGCTTTCGGTCAAACATTAAGTGAGATTGGTGATCCACGCCCCGGTGTTGGCTTACGAGCAGACGGCCTGCCCGACATTGACTGGGTGACGATCCCGGCGGGTGAGTTCACCTATCAGGATAGCAGAATGACGCTGGACGATGACTTCCAGATCAGTCGCTACCCGGTGACTTACGCGCAGTTTCAGGCATTTATCGACGACAGCGAAGGCTTTTATGACTCGCGCTGGTGGGACGGGCTAGCTGATAATGAATACCGCCATAAAAATCAGTCTAAACCGGACAACCAGGTGTTCAAATACTGGAACCATCCCCGTGAGCGAGTGAGCTGGTACGATGCGATGGCGTTCTGCCGCTGGCTCTCATGGCGACTGGGCGGTGGTTATGACCTGAACCACATTGACCAGTGGGCGGTGCGCCTGCCGACGGAATTTGAGTGGGAACGTGCCGCACGCGGTACTGATGGGCTGAAATATCCGTATGGCAATGAATTTGACGCGGCGAAGGGCAACACACGCGAAAACGGTATCGGCCAGACCAGCGCCGTCGGTATTTTCCCGAACGGCGCAGCGCCGGAAGGTGTACTGGACATGAGTGGTAACGTGTGGGAATGGTGTTTGAGCGATTACAAAAATCCCGCGCAGATGGCGGCAGAAGAGAACATTAGTTCTCATTCGCGGCGGGTCTTGCGGGGTGGCTCGTGGAACCTCCCTAACTACGATGCGCGTGCCGTCTACCGCAACAACTACAACCCAAACAGTCGTCTCAAGTCCGACGGTTTTCGGTTGTGCCGTCCCCCTTCTCTATAGGTTTTTCTGATCACTGTTGGGGCGGTGCGGCGTAGCCGCAAGTGCGTTCCTCATCGTAGATGAGGCGCACTTGCCTCCATCTTGGCATGTTTGCCAAAATCCGGTTCGATCGCTAGTATTGACGCACAACTCCTGACAATCTCAGCACTAAGCAGCACGAGCAAGCAACTGCTCTGGAAACCTGTCACAAAATCAAGGATGTTTGAAAATGTCAAAAAGGAACAAGTCAAAAAGTGCGAAGCCCCCTCGCCTGCCGAAAAAAGTTTACAAAAAAGAACTGGAGCGACTCCAATTCGAACTGGTGAAGTTGCAGTATTGGGTCAGAGAACGGGGGCTGCGGATGGTTCTCACCTTCGACGGACGCGACGCCGCCGGGAAGGGCGGCATCATCAAGCGGATTATCGAGACAATGGACTCACGGGGCGTGCGGTTGGTGGCGCTTGGCAAGCCGTCGGACCGGGAGCGAACGCAGTGGTATTTCCAGCGGTATGCCGAGCACCTGCCAGCCGCCGGGGAGATCGTGATCTTCGACCGCAGTTGGTACAACCGCGCCGGAGTTGAGCGTGTGATGGGTTTCTGCACGGACGCGGAATACTGGGACTTTCTGCGGGCCGTTCCCCAGTTCGAGCGTCTGCTGGTCAACGCGGGGATTATCCTGCTCAAGTACTGGTTGTCCGTTAGTGATGAGGAACAGGAACGCCGCTTCCAGAGCCGCGCCAACGACCCCATGCGCCGTTGGAAGCTCAGCCCGATGGACTTAGAATCACGCTCGCGTTGGGTGGAGTACTCCAAAGCTAAAGACATCATGATCGAACACACGGACATCCCGGAGGCTCGCTGGCGGCAAGTCGAAGGAGACGACAAACGCAGCGCCCGCCTGAATGTGATGCGTGATATTCTCGATGCCGTCCACTACGAAGATATCATCCCCGGACCAATCAAGCTTGATTCGCGCCCCCCTCGTGACCGAGATTACAGGCGACCGCCACGGGACGGTCATTACGAGGTTACCGACCACTATGCCGACGAAAGGAAGAAATGACGTGCGTCACCGGGTGCGTTACAGGAAACCCCACAACCTGTTTCCAGGCTGCATCTGAAGTATACGTCAAAAACCCCAAAATTTGATTCCGCTTCGCGAGAAGGGGTCTAGTGCGCCTCATCTATGATGAGGAACGCACGTGCGGCTACGCCTGACCGCCCTCAGCGAACAGAAATTCATAGAGAAGGGGCACGCACACAACACAACCGAAAACCGAGGTCGTTGCGACGGAAGTAGGGATTGTCGAGGTTGCGGGACGCGGCGCGCGCATCGTAATGAAAGTCGTTCCCAAGCAACCGAAAGAGGCCGCCGCCGCGCAACACCCGCCGGGTGTTATAAATATAATTATTATTTAATAAAACTGCTTCTGGACTATCAAAAAGGTTCAGGCACCACTCCCACACGTTGCCGCTCATATCCAATGTGCCACACCAGGACACACCCTCTGAGAAAATCCCCACCGCGCTGGTCTGTCCGATGCCGGTATCATCCACATTCCCT
>DAOTTX010000184.1:0-16830 GCA_034437515.1 Anaerolineae bacterium | reverse complement strand
AGAACGATTTTCTCCCCTTCTCCCAGCGAAGCGTTGGGGAGAAGGGGTCGGGGGATGAGGGCCAAAAATTACCGAAATTACCGAAATAATACTTCTCAAACGGCTTCTTAGCTTCGGCGCATGGGCCATCGGCGGCTCGTGGGGCACCGTCACCGAAGCCGACGCGATGGCGGCACTGCATACCGCCGTCGATGAGGGCATCAACCTCTTTGACACCGCCGATGTCTACGGCGACGGACGCAGCGAACGACTGATCGCCCGTTTGCGCGACGAACGCGACGAAACCATCTAAATCGCCACCAAAGCCGGACGCCGCTTGAATCCACATACCGCCGAGGGTTACAACCGCGAGAACCTGACCGCGTTTATCGACCGCAGCCTGAAAAACCTCGATACCGAACGGCTCGACCTCGTGCAGCTCCACTGCCCACCGACCGAGGTTTATTACCGCCCGGAGGTATTCGGCGTGCTGGATGATCTGGTTGATGCGGGCAAGATTCAATATTACGGCGTCAGCGTGGAGAAGGTCGAAGAGGCATTAAAGGCCATCGAATACCCGAACCTGCAATCCGTGCAGATTATCTTCAATATGTTCCGGCATCGCCCCGCAGATCTGTTCTTCAAAGAGGCGGAGAGGCGGCAGGTCGGTGTGCTGGCGCGGGTGCCGCTGGCGAGCGGTCTGCTAACCGGCAAAATCACTAGAGAGACGACCTTCCCCGAAGACGATCACCGTAACTTCAACAAACAGGGGGACGCCTTCGATGTCGGTGAGACGTTCTCCGGTGTGACAGATTTCGACAAGGGGCTGACGGCGGTCGATGAGATTGCCCAGATGGTGCCGCCGGACGTGACGATGGCGCAATATGCGCTACGCTGGATTCTGATGTTCGACGCGGTGACGTGTGCCATTCCTGGCGGCAAGAACCCGGCACAGGTCAAGGACAACACCGGCACCGCCGACCTGCCCGAACTCAGCGACGAGGCCATGCGCCGCATCCGTGATATTTATGATCGTTTCATCTACGAACAAGTGCATTACCGCTGGTAACTTTTACAGTGCGTTAATGTCCGTGCATTACAATGCAGCGGTTACGTAAGCATAACAATCAAAGTGGAGACTATGACCGACCGCTACTTGATCGTCGGGCTGGGCAACCCCGGTCGCAAATATGAAGATACCCGCCATAACATCGGCTTCTGGGTGGTGGACGAACTCGCCCGCCGCCATAACCTCACGTTCGGCAAGACCGAGCGCAAGGCCATCACCGCCGATGGCCTCATCAAGGGGAAGCGCGTGCTGCTCGCCAAACCGCAGACCTACATGAACCTCAGCGGCGAAGCGGTGCGGGCGCTGATCGACTTTTACAAGATCGACCCCATAAACCTGATCGTCGCCTATGACGATATGGACTTGTCGCTTGGGACGCTGCGCCTGCGCAAAAGTGGTAGTGCCGGGGGCCAGAACGGGGTGCGCAACATCATTCAGCATCTCGGCACGCAGGACTTCGACCGGGTGCGCTGCGGGATTGACCGTCCACCGGGGCGGATGCCAGCGAAGAATTATGTGCTGCATCCCTTCACCGGCGATGACACCATCACCGCTAAACTCCTGGTGGAACGCGCCGCCGATGCTATTGAGACGTGGCTCACCGATGGTATGGAACTCGCCATGACGCGCCATAACGGACACATCGACGAGAAGAACCCGACCACATAACGCACATAACGTCATCAATGGGTGCGATACGTCGCACCATCACGTCATAAAATCCTGTTGAGAAAGACAAATGCCCCATGCAGCTAACCGGCCTGCTTACTTTACTGCGTGCTAACCAGACGTATCAACACCTGCTGACGCAGCTTACAAAAGACAACGTCAACCATGATTACGGCATCGTCCGTTCGGCGCGGCCTTATCTGCTGGCGGCGCTGGCGCAGGACTGGCACGCGCCAGTCATCTACCTGACCGGGCGCATCAAACGGGCGTACAACGTCGCCGAACAACTCCCGGTGTGGGCCGGGGATGCGACCGAGGTCTTGCGCTACACCGAGCCGACCCCACAGTTTTACGAGCGGGCCGCGTGGGGCGATGCCGCCATCCGGGGACGGCTGGAAACACTCGCCGCGTTGATGGACGACGACACACATGAGAACGCGGTCGCAGTCGCCTCCGCACGGGCGTTGATGCAGCGCACCATGCCGCCCAACCAGTTTAGACGCCGTACCATGACGCTGCGTCCCGGCGACCGCTGGCAGCTCGACAAGTTGCTAAGCAAATGGCAGTCGCTCGGCTACGAAGGCGCACAGATCGTGGTGGAACCGGGAACGTTCAGCCGGCGCGGTGGCGTGCTGGATATTTTCCCCGTCGCCGCCGACCAGCCGGTACGCATCGACTTTTTCGACGACGAGATCGAGAGCCTACGCCGCTTCGATCCATCGACGCAGCGATCCGCCGAAGAGATCGACCGGCTGACGGTTACCCCGGCACGGGAAGGCTTGCCGGAGTATCTGCCGCAGATCGCCGCCCACCTCGAAGATTGGTTCGCCAGCCTCCCCGCCGCCGATGCCGATATGACGACCGCCATCACCGACCTCGAACTGATGCAGACCGGCGCGAGTTTCGCCTACATGGAACATTATCTGCCCTATATGTACGCGCACCCGGTTGGCCTGTTAGATTATGCACCGGATGATGCGTTGATCGTAGTAGAGGACATCGACGCGCTGCGCGAGACCATCAACGACCTGGCAGATCAGGCCGAAGACCGGCGTGAGATGCTGCAAAACAGCAACGAACTCCACGCCGACCACCCGCAACCTTACGTCGGTTGGGACGTGATCGAGGCCGCGCTTGCCGAGCGGCGCGTGCTACACCTGACGACCAGCGGCGGCCCCTTCCAACCGGGGGAACGCTTCGGCGGTCAGTTGCGCCCTATGCTCAACTCCCTGCGCGAACGCTACCGGGATGGCGACCGGGTGATCGTGGTCAGTGAGCAGGCACCGCGCATCACGCAACTCTGGCACGAACAGGACGCCAGCGCATTTATCCCCACGCACACCGATCTCGACACCCTCACCGAAGCCGACCGGCTGGTCTTCATCAACGGCACATTGAGCGAGGGTTGGGTGCTGGAAGACGGCGAACGCACGCACCTGCTCAGTGATGCGGAGATCTTCGGCTGGAACCGCCCCGAACCCGGCAGGCGCAAGACACGCAAGGGCAAACGCACACCGGAGACCAACTACAGCGACTGGCGCGACGGTGACTTCGTCGTGCATACCGATCACGGCATCGGGCAGTTCGCCGGGATGCGTCACCGCACGGTAGACGGCAACGACCGTGAATATCTGCTCATCCAATACGAGGGCGCGGATATGCTGTTCGTGCCCATCCACCAGACCGACCGGTTGATGAAGTACATCGGCGCGGACGACACGCCGCCCAAACTCAACAGCCTGGGTAAGAAGGACTGGCAGAAGGTCAAAGGGCGCGTCAAGAAAGCGGTCGAAGAAGAAGCACATGGCTTGCTCGAACTCTACGCCGCCCGTGCCAACGCGACCGGGCACGCCTACACACCGGACACCCCCTGGCAGCACGAACTCGAGGCGTCCTTCCCCTACGTGGAAACAGACGATCAACTGCGTTCACTGCAAGAGGTCAAGCAGGACATGCAAACCGCCCATCCGATGGATCGCTTGATCTGCGGGGATGTGGGTTATGGCAAAACCGAGATCGCGCTGCGGGCGGCTTTCAAGGCGGTGATGGAGGGCAAGCAGGTCGCCGTGCTGGTGCCGACGACCGTGTTAGCACAGCAGCACTTCGACACCTTCACCAACCGGCTGGCACGCTTCCCGGTCAACGTGGAGATGCTCTCGCGCTTCCGCACTAAAGAGTATCAGAGCCGCGTGCTGCCCAAAATCGCCAGTGGCGAGATCGACATCGTCATCGGCACGCACCGCATCCTCTCCAACGATGTCACATTCAAAGACCTCGGCCTGATCGTCATCGACGAGGAACAGCGGTTCGGCGTCAAACACAAAGAACATTTCAAGTCGCTACGCGCACAGGTCGATGTGCTCACGCTGACCGCCACCCCGATTCCGCGCACGCTCTACATGAGCCTGACCGGCGTCCGCGACATCAGCATGATTCAGACTCCGCCGGAGGAACGCCTGCCGATCATCACGCACGTCGGCAAGCTCGACCCACATCTCGTCCGGCAGGCCGTGCTGCGTGAGATCGAACGCGGTGGTCAGATCTTCGTCGTGCACAACCGCGTTAAGTCGATCCACGCCTTGGAGGAGCGTTTCGAGGAGATCGTCCCCGAAGCGCGGATCGTGGTTGGGCATGGGCAGATGCGCGAACGCGAGTTAGAGCGCGTCATGTCCGCGTTCGGACGGGGCGAGTACGACATCTTGATGTCTACGGCGATTATCGAGAGCGGCATCGACATCCCCAACGCCAACACCCTCATCGTAGATCGCGCGGATATGTTCGGTGTGGCGCAGTTGTATCAGTTGCGCGGCAGGGTCGGGCGCAGCGCGCAGCAGGCGTATGCCTACCTGTTCCACAGCGGCAAACTGACCGGCGAGGCCCGCGAACGTCTGGACACCCTCGCGGAAAACACCAGCCTCGGCTCCGGCTTTCAGATTTCCATGCGTGACTTAGAAATTCGTGGCGCGGGGGACATCCTCAGCACCAAGCAGACCGGGCACGTCGCCGCCATCGGCTTAAACCTGTATACACAGTTGCTCCAGCAGAGCATCAGCAAACTCAAAGGTGAGACGGATACGCGCCCCGCGAGCGAGGCCAGCATCGTGATTGACCTGCCGCTACCCGCTTATGTGCCCGATGACTGGATTCCGGATATGGCGCTGCGCTTGCAGATTTATCGTCGCATCGCCGGCCTCAGCACACTGGAACAGATCGACGCCATGCGCGATGAGTTGCGCGACCGCTTCGGGCAAACACCGCGAGCGGTCGATGGCCTGATGTACCAGATCGAAGTCAAGCTGCTCGCCCAGCAGGCCATCGCGACACACGTCATCGGGCGCGACGACCTGATGCAGATCAAGCTGCCCTATCTCGGTGAGGTCAACCGGGAGGCGCTGGCGCACAAGCTCGGCGACGAGGTGCGTGTCTCCCGCACGGCGGTGGCCTTCCCGATGGGCGACGACGACACATGGCAACTCCAACTCACGGACATCTTAGGCCAGCTCAACCAGCAAGCGGAGATGGTCAGCGAGGGCGGCGTGGGGTTGTAAGTGGTGGACACGAACAACCCACACCCATCACTTTCACGTTACCCCGCCGTCAGGATGACCGCCCACAGCCGTACAAAGTTATCCGCGCCGACGGTGGCGATGACCACATCGTTGGCGCTGATGGCGACGTCGGTCACGCGGTCGGTGTGTCCGGTAAGTTCGACCAGCGCGGTTTCGTCCTCGATTGACCACACGTAGACCGCCGCGTCATCTCCGCCGGAAACTAGCACCGTGTCGTCCACACCGAAGATCACGCTGTTCACCGCGCCGGTATGCGCTTGCAGCGTCGCGCTGACCTCACCGGTCGCCACGTCGAGCAGCACGATGTCGCCGGTCGCCAATGCCGCCGCGACCGTCGTCGCGTCGTCGCTGAGTGCGATGGCGTTCACGGCCACGTCGAGTTCGATCTCGAGCGTTTCAGTCGCCGTCGCTACATCCCACACACGCACCGTACCGTCCAAACTGCCGGAGATGATCTGATCGCCCGTTGCGGTGTAGGCGAGGCCGGTCACGCGGTCGGTGTGTCCGCGCAGACCATCGAGCAGGCGCACATTCTCGACATCCCACAGAGCGACCGCGAAGGCGTTGAATTCGTCCTCTTCGCGCAGGAAGGCCAGCCCACCCGACGACGCCATCGTCGCCCCGATCAGTGAGAACGCAACCGCGCTCACCGGGTCATCGTGACCGAGCAGCACCGCCCGTTCGATGACCTGTGTCTCCGGGTCGAGGTTCCATAGGCGGATCGAACCGTTCTCCCCACCGAGCAACGCCAGATCGGAGTCATCGGAGAAGTCAACCGTCGTGAAGCCTGTCCCGGCGGGGATACTGCGCACACCCGCGTCGAGATCGTTGGTCTGGTAGAGCAGCACGCCTTCCGCGCCCAGCCCACCGGGGATGACGACCGTCAGGTCATCGGGTGAGAAGGCGACGGTATCCCCGAAATTGCCCTGCAACTCGGAGACGTTGACCAGGCTCACCGCGTTTTCTACATCCAGCACGGGATAGTTGGTGCCGAGCGGTTCACCGGGCAGCGGCTCGACAAAGTAGTTCCCGTCGCGCCCTTCCGCCATCCAACCGGTTTGCCCATCCACGCTGACCTGCCACCACAAATAACCCTGATCGTCACAGCTTGGCCCGGCGAGCACCTCAAACACCGACTCGGCGGCGATTTCGGCGATAATGGGTGCGGTCGTGTTGGGGTCGGCCCGCAGGTTGACCGGCAACCCTGGCGTGATGTAACCGGTGATGTCACTGGTCAGGCGGGTGGGCATGTAGGTGATGTCCGGCGGCGGTGCCCCACATAGCGGATTGCTATAGGGCGCTTCGTCCTCGTCTAAGACCGGCTCCGGGGTGGCAACGGCCTGTTCTTCGGGGAGTTCACCACTGCTGCACAGGAACACCGTGCTGCGATCCGACGAGACACGATAATCGTATTCGACGTCTTCAACGGTAAACACAAATTGATAGCCGACCATCGGTTCAGAGCTGAAGGTCTCCAACGCTTGTGGGCAACCCAGGCTACCGTCGTCGTAGCTTTCCTGCGCCCAAGTCCAGAAGATGTCGTTGAGGGTGTAGCTCGTACCCAATCGTTCGTTGAGCGCATCCAGCGCGTCGTTGATCGGGTCGGGGGCGTTCTGTGCGGCGGTGAGCGCACCGGACAGCATCAAAATTAAAAAGAATAGGCCAACAAAAAATAAGCGTCGCATGACACACCTCTCCTTTTGCGAGTTCAGTCATGCCTAGTGTAACGCGACACCATGTAGAATGCCGTGCTGACGTGCTACGCCCGCGCTACGGCTGGTCTACGCAAAACGGCGGATGCTAAAATATCGCACCCGCCGTTGTTCAGGCTTACGAGCCTGCCCAGGGCGACCCCGGCGGGATCGCCCCTACTTTATCGTTTTATCTGCTAATTCGCGCCGACCAGCTTCTTCGCGGCCTTTTGCGCTTTGAGGCGCTCGTCGTTGTTGAGGATGCGCTTGCGCAGCCGTAGACTCTTGGGTGTCACTTCGAGTAGTTCGTCATCCGCCAGAAACTCAATGCAGTCGTCGAGACTCATGTTGCGCGGCGGCACCAGACCGTCGGTGGTTTCGCTCGGCTTGGCACGGAAGTTCGTCAGATGCTTGGCACGCGCCACGTTGACCGCGAGGTCGTCCGGGCGGATGTTTTCCCCGATGACCATGCCTTCGTAGACATCCACGCCAGGGCCGACGAAGAACGTCCCGCGCTGCTGCAAGTTCACCAGCGCATAGGCCGTCGACGTGCCCGGCTGGTCGGCGATGAGGCTGCCAAACTGGCGGCTGGGCGTCTCGCCTTGCACCTTGTCGTAGCCGTAATGCAGGGTGTGCATCTGCCCCATACCGCTGGTCGCTCGCATAAAGCTCGACTGGAAACCGATCAAGAAACGGGTCGGCACCAGATAGGTCAGGTAGGTTGTGGCGTTCTCGCTGACCATGTTGGTCATCTGACCGCGCCGTTCACCCATCATCTCGAACACGGTGCCGGACGATTCATCCGCGACTTCGATATGCACCTCTTCGATGGGTTCCAGCACATTGCCCGTTTCCGGGTCTTCACGGAAGATCACTTCCGGCTTGCTAACCTCGAACTCATACCCCTCGCGGCGCATGGTCTCGATCAAAATACCAAGATGGAGTTCACCACGTCCGCTGACCGTGAAGCGGTCGGCCTGGTCGGTATCCGCAACACGCAGCGCCACGTTGCTGCGCACCTCGTTGTAGAGACGTTCACGCACGCGGCGCGAGGTGCCCCAGCCGGTCTTGCCTTCCCGCCCGGCGAAGGGTGACGTGTTCACGCCGAAGGTCATCCGCACGGTGGGTTCTTCCACGCTGATAGGCGGCAACCCCTGGGTGACGACCGGGTCAGCGATGGTATCACTGATGTGGATCTCGTCCAGGCCAGCGAAGGCGATGATCTCCCCGGCAGTGACTTCGTCCACTTCCGCTCTGGATAGGTTGTGATAGGTGAATAGATACTCGATGCGTCCGTTTTTGCGCTCGCCTTCCGGCGCGATGCGCACTACAGAAGCACCCTTCTTGAACTTGCCGGAATGCACCCGCCCGACGCCGATCTGTCCCTTGTAATTATCGTAGTCCAACGTGGTGACCAGCAGCGAGGCCGGACCGTCCATGTCAACCTCTGGCGCGGGGACTTCGTCGATAACCATATCGAACAACGGAGTCAGATCTTCCGTCAGTTGATCCGGTTCCAGACCAGCGCGACCTTCCAGCCCAATGGCATAGATCATCGGGAAATCAGCTTGTTCGTCGGTCGCGCCGAGTTCGATGAACAGATCGAACGTCTCGTTGATGACTTCTTCGATGCGCGCATGGGCGCGGTCAACCTTATTGACGACCACGATAATGCGCAGGCCCAAGCCGAGCGCCTTACGCAGCACAAAGCGCGTCTGCGGCATCGGCCCCTCAACCGCGTCGATGAGCAGCAGCACACCATCGACCATGTTTAACACACGTTCGACCTCACCACCGAAATCGGCATGACCGGGGGTATCGACGATGTTGATTTTCACATCATCCCATGTGATCGCGGTGTTCTTGGAGAGAATGGTAATGCCGCGTTCTTTTTCTAAATCGTTGGAGTCTAAGATGCGCTCCCCGGTGGTTTCGTTTTCCCGAAAGACTTTCGCCTGCTTTAACATGCCATCGACCAGCGTCGTCTTACCGTGATCGACATGGGCGATAATCGCGATATTGCGAAGGTCATCGCGTGTAATGGTCACTGTTGCCCTCTTGATTGCTCATATACATGAAGAAAGACACGGGCTTGCCGTGCCTTATCTGATCTTATTCTACCGGCATTATATCAGAATCGCGTTAAGAAATCCCAGGCTTAACACGACTACACGACGTTAAGCTTTGTTAACAGAAAAGAACCGTTATTGAAACCTTCTCGTGTCCTCGTTATGATAGAAGGGTAACGTTTGCTTACATTTCGAGGTAAATTATGTCTGATAATCTCAGCACCGACGAAGAAATTGATGTGACGAAGTCCGGTGTGTTCCCCCGTGCGGTGATCGAACCACCAGCACGGCGTGAAGCGCCGCCACCGCCCAACCACCTGCCGGAGTCAAAAGGCGAAGGCGCGACGACCGGGCGTATCCGCATCGCGATGACTGAAGGTGAAGACAAATCTGCCGACCGTGACGAAGACGCCGCCGCCGGTAAATAATTGATGACGGAGTCACTTTTCGACCTCGTCCGCACATTTTTTGAAACCGATGATTGGGAAAGCTACCAGGTCGGTGACCTGCCCATTTTAAACCTTCCCTTTACCGGGCGCACAGCCCAGTGGATGTGCTACGCACAGGTCCGCGAAACTCAGGGACACTTCGTGTTCTATTCTGTATGCCCGGTGTTCACCCCCGCCGACCGGCAACATGCCATCGTTGAATTTATTACCCGTGTGAACTACGGTCTGGTGATCGGCAACTTTGAATTTGATTACGAAGACGGCGAAATCCGCTATAAAACCAGTGTCGATGTTGAGGGCGAAACACTCTCTCTGGGGATGATCCAGCACATCGTTTACGCCAACCTCGTGATGATGGATCACTTTTTGCCGAGCGTGCTGCGCGTGCTCTATGGTAATGCCGACCCCGCCACCGAAGCCGCCCGTGCCGAAGGCCAAACCGCCCCCGTGAGCGAAATAGACCGGCTGGTCAACGCTGCATTGAGCGACGTCGCCGATCTCGATGACGACGACGAAGACGACGAAACCCCACCACCACCCGACGATGACCCGGAAAATAACCCGGACTTCTAGTCCGTTTGCTAGGCATTTGCTCATCGAAGATTGATTAAACTGTCCGAGCGTATTCGTTATGATGGTAGCAATATCCACACGACAACAGGACGTTTAAATGGCTTACCAACCCATCGAGAATTACGGCATTATCGGTAACATGCGCACGGTCGCGCTGTGTGGCATACACGGCTCCATTGATTGGTACTGCGTCCCGCGCTTCGACTCGCCGAGCGTGTTCGCCGCCATCCTCGACGATCAAAAAGGTGGTCGCTTCCATATCATCCCCGACCACGAATACACCGAGAAACAATTCTACTGGCCGGATACCAACGTGCTGGTCACGTGCTTTCTTTCAACCGACGGCGTCGCTGAGATCAGTGATTACATGCCGGTCGGTGATATGGCGGATACTGGCCTGCTCATCCGGCAGGTTGAGGCGCTCAGCGGTGACCTGACGTTCAATATGCTGTGCGAGCCGGCCTTTAATTACGCCCGCGATCCACACACAACTCAAACCACTGACGAGGGTGCAATCTTCGACTCCCCTGCGCTGCGCCTCGGCCTGGCGACCAAAGCACCGCTCGAACAGACCGAACGCGGCGTGAAAAGCCGCTTCACGCTGCACGAAGGCGAGACCATGGTGTTCGCGCTGCGTCCGGTGACGGCGGATGAGGGCTGCGGTGTGTGCTTTTCCCACGATGAGGCGTGGCAGCTTTTCAATGACACCTGTGATTACTGGCGGCATTGGCTGAGTCAATGCACGTATACCGGGCGCTGGCGCGAGATGGTGTATCGCTCCGCATTGGCGCTCAAGCTGATGACCTACGAACCGACCGGTGCGATTGTCGCTGCGCCCACCTGTGGCCTGCCGGAAGACATCGGTGGCGGGCGTAACTGGGATTATCGCTATAGCTGGCTGCGAGATGCCGCCTTTACGGTCTATGCCTTTTTGCGCATCGGCTTCAACGCAGAGGCCGAGGCTTTTATGGATTGGCTGACCGACCGTTGCTTCGCGTTCGAAGAAGATGGCGCACCGCTGCAACCACTTTATGGCATTGACGGTGAGACGGTGCTTGAAGAAACCACGCTCGATCACCTCGAGGGCTACCGGGGGTCGTCGCCGGTGCGCATCGGCAACGCGGCTTATGCACAATTACAGATGGACATCTATGGCGAAGTGATGGACTCGGTCTATCTGTATAACAAGTATGGTAGTTTCATCTCCTATACCCTGTGGGATCGCCTGCGCAGCATCCTCAATTGGCTAGCGGATAATTGGCAGCGCGAAGACCTGGGCATCTGGGAGGTGCGCGGCGAACCGACCGTCTACGTCTACTCTCGGATGATGTGCTGGGTGGCGTTCGGGCGTGCTATCCGCATCGCGGATAAGCGATCCTTCCCTGCTGACCGGCAAAAATGGGAGCGCACCCGCGACACCATTTACGACCAGGTCATGCAACACGGCTGGAACGCAGAACTCCAAACCTTCACGCAAAAATATGACGACGACGACGGCGCACTCGATGCGGCGAACCTGCTCATGCCGCTGGTGTTCTTCGTCGGCGCAAAAGACCCGCGTATGCAGAAGACGATCAACGCGATCTTGCAATCCCCGGACGACGGCGGTCTGACCGTCGGCAGCATGGTCTATCGCTACAATCTGGAGCACTCCCCCGATGGCCTGCCCGGTGACGAAGGCGCATTCAATATGTGTACATTCTGGTTGGTGGAGGCACTCACCCGTGCCGGGCGCATCAACGAAGCCCGCTTGATCTTCGAGCGTATGTTGAGCAATGCCAATCACCTCGGTCTTTATGCCGAAGAGACCGGAAAATCAGGTGAGGCGTTGGGCAACTTCCCGCAGGCCTTTACCCACCTGAGCCTGATTAGTTCGGCCTTTAACCTCGACCGGTCGTTAAATGGGCGTTAAATCCGTAACTCAACCCCGTTGACTGTGTTTCATCGGTTGGGAAACAGGTAATTTCGCCTTGTCGGTTTTGCTCCGGGGGGAGTGCTCAGTTTCTGACAACTGTCACCGACAATGTAATGTGATGTGATTATGGGCGGTTCAGCGTGATCCGCCCACCATATGTTATAATCCCGTGCAAACGAACGGGAATCCTCTCTGGATAGAGCATGTCTGACCTCATCAAAGTATTAAACGATCAGCAGCGCGAAGCAGTGACCGCACCTTTAGGCCCCACGTTGATCCTCGCCGGGCCAGGCAGCGGTAAGACCCGTGTGTTGACACACCGGATCGCCTATCTCATCCGCGAGGTTGGGATCCCCGCGAGCGGCATCATGGCGGTGACGTTCACCAACAAGGCCGCCGGGGAAATGCGCAATCGCATCGAACAGCTACTCGGCGACCGGCTGCGCGGCTTGCAAATCGGCACGTTCCACGCCACCTGTGCGCGGATGCTGCGCCGCGAGGGGGATCATACACCGTTCGGCTCGGATTACGTCATTTACGACACGGACGACCAACTTTCGGTGATTAAGCAGGCCATCGGCGAACTCAACATCGACCCCAAGAAGTACAGTCCGCGTGGGATTCTAGGCAAGATTAGCGGCGCGAAGAACGAACTCATCCAACCGGACGATTTTCAGGCGCTCGATTATCGTGAGGAGATCGCCCAGCGCGTCTACCAGCGTTACCAATCAATTCTGCTGGATAACAACGCGCTCGACTTTGACGACCTGCTGATGCAGACCGTACTGCTGCTACGCGAAAACGACGAGGTGCTGGAAAAACACCGGCGCTTACTCGAAGCCGTGCTGGTAGACGAATTCCAGGACACCAACACCGCCCAATACGAACTGGTACAGTTGCTCGGCAGGCCGCGTAATAATGTGTTCGTGGTCGGCGACGAAGACCAGGGCATTTATGCCTTTCGTGGGGCAGATTACCGCAATGTGTATCACTTCCGCGAGGACTTCCCCGATGCGAAGGTGATCCTGCTGGAGCAAAATTATCGCTCTACACAGAACGTGCTCGACGTCGCCCGCGCCGTGATCGACAAAAACCCCAACCGCACCCCCAAAGCCCTGTTTACCGATAAAGACGGGGGAGAGAAGATCATCCTGCGCGAACTCCACGACGAGCGCATGGAAGCTGAATTCATCATGAAAGAGATTGATGCCCTACGCCGCGATCAAGGCCACACCTGGTCGAACTTCGCCGTGATGTATCGCACCAACGCCCAATCCCGCGCCATCGAAGACGCCTTTATCCGGCAGAACATCCCCTACCGGCTCATCGGCGGGGTAGGCTTCTACAAACGGCGCGAGATCCGTGATCTGCTGGCTTATCTGCGCGTGATTAACAGCAGCACCGACCGGGTCAGCTTTACGCGCATTATCAATGTGCCCCGGCGCGGAATCGGGCGCAAGTCATTGGCGGATTTCCAGCAGTGGGCGCTAGAAAAATTCGACAACGACTACGACGCCGCGCTAAAACGGCTACTCGCAGGCGCGGACGTCCGGCTTTCTGCGCGGGTGTCGCGTCTGTTTGCAAAATTCGGTGAGGATTTACAACGTTGGCGTGACATCGCCGCGACCGGCGACCTGCATACCATGTTCGACACCATGACCTCGGACCTCGGCTATAACCTTTACCTGCACGATATCAGCGACACCGAAGAGCAGGCGATGGAACGCGGGGAAAATGTGCAAGAATTGCGCGGGTTGGTCGCACAGGCACAGGCAGATGACATGTCGCTCGCCGAATTTCTTGCGGAGCAATCGCTCGTCTCCGACGTAGACACGCTCGCCGACGATGCCGACAGTGTGACCCTGCTCACGCTCCACGCAGCGAAGGGCCTCGAATATCCGGTGGTGTTCCTCACCGGGCTGGAAGAAGGACTACTACCGCACAACCGCTCCTTGGATGAAATAGAAAACATAGCGGAAGAACGCCGCCTCATGTATGTCGGCATCACCCGCGCCCAGGAACGGCTTTACCTGACACATGTCTTCCGGCGCACACTCTACGGGCGCAGTGAGGCCAGTGTCTCGTCGCGCTTCCTCGATGACGTCCCATCCAGCCTGATCGACGGAATCTCTACGATGCTTGGCAGTGATCGTGAACAGCAGCGGTTCGCCGCCGAAACCACCTGGGATTCACCCGTGTTCGGCAAATCCAAAAGCGAGGAGCGCGAGAAAGTGCGCAGCAAGATTATCTCGTTCAGCGAGGCGAAAGAACGCGCCGAAGCCAACGCCACCGGTGAGAGCAGTCGCTTTGTGGCAAACATGCGCGTCAAACACGCCAAGTTCGGTGAGGGTGTGGTTATCGGCAGTAAGGGCATCGGCACGGAAGAGCAGGTCACGGTCAAATTCGACAACAAGACCTATCCCATCAAAACCCTCATGGCGGATTTCCTCACGCCGTCGGAGAGCTAACTAATCCGCGATGGAGAGCACGTATTCGACCAGCGCGTCGATCTCGTCAGCCGTGAGGTTCGCCGCGTAGTCCTGGTACATCACGCCTGCCGTGTAGCCCTCGGTCACATAGTCGTTGGGCTGCGTGATCGAACTACGAACATATTCACGGGCGCTCTGCCCCGGCACGCGGATCGTGTAGGCTTCCAGTTGACCGTGCAGCGTCGGGCCGACCCCACCACCCGTCGCCAGATGACAGGCTGCGCAACTCGGCGCACGGTCGGTGCCGTTGTGATAGATCGCGTCACCCATCGTGACCAGATCGGCGTCGAGATCGAGCGTTTCCGGTGGGGCTTCGACCGTCACACGCTCGCCGGTGTGCTCCACGCGCAGAATCGCACCAGAGACGTACTCCGCAACGTAGAGCGCCCCATCCGGCCCGACGGTGACATCCACCGGACGTGAGGCTTCCTGACCGCGATCAAAGCGTAGGAACGGTCGCCAATCCCCGGTGAAGGTGCCGTCTTCGGTCGGTGAGAGCGCGACGAACACCACCATGCGCCCGTTACGGATGTTCTTCTCCAATCCGCTGCCCCAATGCGCGACAAACAACCCATCACGCCAATCTGCCGGGAACGATGACGCGCTGTAGTAGGTCAATCCACTGGACGCGACGGAGGGGTTGAATTGCGCGACCGGGGGCGTGACGCCGGGTTGCAGGTTGATGTCCGCGAACACCGCCGGGAAACCGTAATCACCATTGGCACGGATGTGGTTGAGTTCTTCGGGCGGGAGGAAGCGCAGCGTGTCGTCCAATACGTCAGGGTTGTTATCCACGCTGAACAGATCGCCATCGGGCGAAAAAGCGAGATCGTAAGGGTTACGAAAGCCGGTTGCGAACGTCTCTAAATCGCTGCCGTCGGGATTCATGCGCAGCACAGACGCTTCCAGCGGATAATCCGGGTTGAGCGGGCCGTGATCGGTGGTCGCGCCGATGCCGACGTAGAGCCTGTCATCCGGGCCGAAAACGATGCCGTTGTTGGAATGCGCCCAGTACAACCACGCCGGTAAGCCCTCGACGATGGGCGTCAATGTATCGAGCGTGCCGTCGTCGTCTGCGTCGGTGAAGGTGCTGATGCGTCCCTTATCGGAGATATACATCACGTCATCATGGAAGGCCAGCCCGACCGACTCACTCAGCAGATCATCGGTGTTGTCAAACAGCATGGTCAGCAGGCCGTCCTCGGTGACGGTGAAGATCTCGCCGTTGCGCGTGAGCACGTAAAGCAGGTCACCCGGCCCGAAGGTGATGACGGATGGTTCCGACAAGCCACGATGGTACAGCGCAACCGTAAAGCCCGGTGGAGCCTCGACCAGGGCCTCAATCGGTTGCGCTTCGACCGGGGCCGGGGGTGGGCTGGTATCCGCGACGATAGCGTTGCTGCTCAGCAGCGCTCCAGCCCAACCACCGATCGCGTGCCGCCACGCTTTTCGCCGCGGCTGCAAACAGGAACGCACCGAGCACCACCTGCTGCCCGCCCACGCTGCCATAGATCCAATAGCGTTGATGAGCGCCGAAGGCACGGCGAAACCCCATCGGATGATACTCCGCCATCGTGACGTCCCACACCGCCTGCTCATCGCGCGGTACCGGCTCCACCGTCACGGGTCCCACTTCGGCCAAGCGTGCGGTTATCTCACGGCGCGGTACGGGATCACTACCGTGGGCCGACTTCCGATACGCCTTTAGCTCGCGTTTCGCCGGTATCCCGATGATCCCGTCCTGTGCCAGTCCTTCCAACAGGCCAACGCAGCTGTGAAGTCGCAACCGTCCGTTCGGTGCTTTCCAGGGCAGATTCTCGCACAGCGTGTTCGCCAATTCCTGTCGACTCAGTCCCGGGTACTCCTTCGCCGTCCACACGATCAGTTCCAGATCTTCTTCGCTGAACTGCCGATCACCAACCCAAAACGGCGGATCCCATCGTGACGCCACCGCACACCACCTCAACGCTATGGTAGTATGGGCTGGTCACATTGTTAAGTCGAGTAGGTTTTTCCCGCGCGGCGCCTTAGTGGACTTAGCCGGCTCGCCGACCACCAAAATGGTCCTTGTAACGCCGTAACACCTCGTTGATGAGCGTCTGATACTGCCCGCCCTGTTGCTTGAACCATTCGACGACATCGGCGTCCAGTCGTATGGTCACGGACTGTTTCTTCCGCACCAGTTCCTCCGGAGGCGGCAAGGTATCCTCAATTCGCTCGGCGCTTTGCAGTGCCTGCTCTATGTCCTCGGGTGCCTCCCGGTAATTCGCGTCGTTTCTCGGATCCTTCTCTTTGCTCATATCTCCTCCTCGTAGTACAGGCGCTTTCCGGAGCGCCAGTACCCGGCCCCGATGATTC
>DAOTTX010000183.1:0-1668 GCA_034437515.1 Anaerolineae bacterium | reverse complement strand
TACTCACGCGGATTGCGCATATCGTCGTCGATCACCGCCTGCCCACCGGCGAGCAGCTGACCCAGGATGTCGAGAAAGACCTGGCTGGCAAGTTCCTGGCGCAGATTTTGCACCGTTTCGACGATGCAATCCTGCCAGGTCGGGAGCAGATAATCTTCGTCCATCTCGGCGGCAAACTTCGAGAGCATCTGGAATACAGTCACCAGCACGGCCCAATTCTTTACGGCACGGTCATGGGCGTTCGACCTGCCGAGCTGTGCGGTCACGTGAGCGTTGTAGCCGACCACGTTCTGGCTGAAGCGGCTGGCAAGCTCGGCTTTGAAGTCATCTTCATCGAGATGACGCGCCACCCATGAAGCAAAATGGGCAGTGAAACCGGGCAGATTATCGCGCAGTGCCTCGGCTTTGCTCAATGCAATCCCCTGCGGATCGCGGTGCTTCCAGGGCGGGATTTCCAGCGCCATCATGCGGGAGGAGACCGACATCTCGCCCTCCAGACTGGTTTCGCCAGTGGAGAGGATCAATCCCCGACAGGGACGTGAGGTTTGCAGCTTCGCGTCGCGGGTCAGCCGCCCACGCCCCAGGTTGCGGGAATAACCCTGCAAGAAGCGTGTGAAGGTGCGCGTGTCGGCGTAGATGTCCTTGTAGTCATCGACCCAGTAAAGTGCATCCGCCAATGGATAGCCAAGCATTTCAACGGTGTTGATCGTACCGCCCCACTGGGCGGGTGGCGTGTCGCGGCTGAACTGTCCGTAGAAGCTGCTTAACAGCGATGCGATCTCCGATTTGCCGCTGCCAGATGTGCCAACCAGATGGATCGCTGGTCGCGTCGCCGATGGCGGAAAGAATCGCTGGATTACCGGCAGCAGGGCAAAGGCGATGAGTGAGGGTGCGAGGTTCGACGGCAACACCTTTGTCACTGCATCGAACGCACGCAGACTTTCGTCCCAACTGACTGCCTGCAAGCCGTAGTCGCGGAGGCGCTGGTCGAGTTCGACCGAGGGTGGCTCAGCCAGCTTGCCTTTCGCGGTGATGCAGTCTTCGGGTGAAACATAGACCCAGCGTCCATCGATCTGCTTCCAGCCCATGAAGTTGTAGTGCCGGTGCGTCGGAAACTCACCGGATAGATGCACAATCGCGGGAACCAGGTGCTTCGACATGCCCGCACGAACCACGTACTGCGCTCCGGCGCTGGCTCCGATAAAGCGCCGCAATGCAACATCATCAACAAAAATCTCACCGGGCACTTCCAGCTTCTTCACTGACTTTCCGCGCTGAAGCTCGATGGTGGTGACGTGCGCCTCCTTGCCGTCGTCATCGACCTGGCAGGTCTGATAAAGCGCGGTCGCCGCCCAATCGGTGACGGTGCGTTCCATGACGCCGCGATATGTTTCTTTCCTGTAGACGATCTTGCCGTCCAGCAGCAAGTAGCTCTCGGTATCGATGTATTCCTGCTGCCACTGACGCTCGATAGACTTGCGTTTTTCCCGGTACAGCTTGTCGATGTCGCTGATTTTCAGCCCGTCACCGGTAAGTGCTTTGAACTTCTCGCGCTGTTCGGCCCACTCGACGGCGTTGAGATGGGCGCAGGCCTCCACCGCTTCGATAATTTCGGCAGTGGATGGTCGTTCGACGGATTTCTGCCGCGTGTCGTAGCGATCCACCAGT
>DAOTTX010000182.1:0-1718 GCA_034437515.1 Anaerolineae bacterium | reverse complement strand
ACTATGGGACCCGGAGGAACCGCCATGAAGCTACTGCGCGTTCTCATAATTTTTCTCGCAATAACGCTCTTCGCCGGCTGCGAAGTCTGGATTTCTTTTTGGGGTGATGCGGCGAGTGATAGGGAGATTCATCTCGATATTCGAAATCCCCATAGTGGAACAATAGCTGCTCGGTTGTACCAGAAATCCGGATCGGTCTATGGGTTGGTTGACTCGACGGATGGCGGTGGAAGCGAAACCTTGAATACGACGTTTCGCGGGCTCAACTCAGGTGTCTACCGCGTAATGGTGTGGAATGATGCCGGCGCCGATCCATACAGTCCTGATTACGGAACCGAGTTCGGATTCACCACAAATGCGATCGATCTCTTTCTCTTCTCGGAGTACACCGTGGAAGCTACGACATCAACGGAATGGACAGAGATGGACGGCGATCCTTACGTGACGCCTGTGAACTGAGGCGTTCTTCGAACATACTCTCTAGAAATTTCGCGTTCGGCTTTGGCCGTTCAAGCTGGGTGTTTTCGCGCCAGCTAATGAACAGCTCCGCGGTTGGCCTACGATCAAACAAATGACACGGGAGACACCGCGATGTGGCAGCGCAGTCCCTGTTTCGTTCACTCTGACCCTCGGAAAACGGACACCGGGCGCCCTACTGATACGTCCCGGATCACCGACTCCGAGGAACAAACTGCGCCGCGTCTCACTTTGCGATGGTATCGGCCGGACTTGTGACGTGGATTCCCGGTCTGTTCATGACGTGGGTATAGATCATGGTCGTCTTGACGTCCTTGTGCCCGAGCAATTCCTGAATGGTTCGGATGTCGGAACCCGATTCCAGTAGATGGGTGGCAAAACTATGACGCAAGGTATGGCACCCGGCTGGCTTAGTTATTCCGGCGAGTTGGACCGCCTTCTTAACTGCCCGCTGTAAGGTGCTTTCATGGATGTGGTGTCGTCTCCGTGCTCCCGATCGCGGGTCGATAGAAACACTCTTTGCCGGGAAGACGTACTGCCACCCCCATTCGTACTTCGCGTTCGGATACTTTCGCTCGAGCGCATACGGAAGCTCAACTTCTCCGTAGCCGCGCTCGGTAAATATGTGGTGCAGCGCCCTAATCCGCTCCAAGTGTTTAGTCAGATCGGGAATAACCGTTTCGGGTAAGACTGTAACCCTGTCCTTGAATCCCTTTCCGTCCCGGACGACGATTTGTCGCTGCTCGATATCGATGTCTTTAACCCGGAGCCGGTGACACTCCATGAGCCGCAGTCCGCTTCCATAGAGCAAGGTAGCCATGAGCGCCTGTGTACCGGAAAGCAACCGGAGCACGCGTTCTACCTCTGTACGGCTGAGCACTACCGGAAGGCGGCTCGGTCGTTTCGCTCGCACGGCGTCGACGACGCCGAGCTCTTCTCCGACCACATGTCCGTAGAGAAACAGCAGCGGGTTGAAGGCCTGGTTTTGTGTCGACGCACTTACGTGCTCCTTCTCGGCCAAGTAGCTACAGAACGATCTGACTTCCGGCGCGCCCATGGTATTTGGATGCTTCTTGCCGTGAAAGAAAATGTAGCGTCGCGCCCAGTACACGTAGGATTGCTCGGTACGGTAGGAGTAGTGCTTCATCCGCAAGACACTACGAAGCTCATCCAGCAGTTTCGGTTTCTTCGGGACCGTTGCGTCTTTCATATCTATTAAGACGGGCCCGATATTCCTGTCG
>DAOTTX010000181.1:0-1578 GCA_034437515.1 Anaerolineae bacterium | reverse complement strand
ATGCTGCCCGGTAAACGCATCACTGAGGCGACGGACTTGACGTAGCCCTCGTCACCGCCGAGTGCCGTGAATAAACCCTGCATGACGCGAGCAATTTTCTGCTTGTTGTCCTCATCGAGCGATAACGGCTCATCGAGTAACCAATAGCCGTGCCAGCCGCCTCCGCTGGACACAATGACCGACGGTGGCGGATCGAAGGTTTGCAGCCGCTCCAGATCACGCTGACGGTCTTCTTCCGGTCCGTCGATGTCGATCCAGAGGGCAGGCAGCAGTGCCGCCGATGCCGCATTGCCCTTCTTCCTCGAACGAAGACACGGCGCGAAGTACACGCCGTAGCCCTCACCGTTGAGATTGTTCGCTTGTTGCAGCACGGCTTCGCGCTGTTTCTCGTTCCCAATCTGCGTCCAGAGCGCACGGACTTCGCCCGTTCCCGGATGGATACAGCGCAGTTCTAGCCATAGGTCAGCCGATGGTTGCGGGTACAACGCGGACAGAAAAGTCTCTCCGCTCACGTTTTCGTCGTTGGTCGATTGGTGTTTCTGTGTCATACTGTAGTCACTTTCATCATTTGTACACAGGGGCTTGAGGCGCGATTCGTTGGCTGCGAGGTGCGCTTTCGGCTCCTGTGTGCGTTCAGGTTAAAGGTCAATGTCCGGCGTCGGACGTAGTTCGCCCTCATGTTTCGGATTGTGCGCTTCTTCTTTGAGCAGGTCCTTCAACTGCTCAGCCAGACGTTCAGCTTCTTCGTGATTCAGATCGGGCTGAACGAGGCGAAATTGCAGCCGTTTCTTGCCTTCACGATCTTTGAAGAAGCCGTATACTCCAGCGGCACTCACGTCGTCATCGGTGCGGCGCACCCCGGCCCAGACCGGCTCGTTGTTCCAGGTTCCGTGTGCTTCTTCTTCGTAAACCACCGCCTGCTGCCGTTCACGTTCGGCGGCGAGTGCGTCGTATCGCTGCTCCCAGTCGGGTCCGGTGTGGCGATCCATCAGATCTGCCATGTGTTCCTGGGTGACCTCGTGGATCATCTCGATGTGGTTCACCTCGCGGTTTTTGCTGAAGTACAGCGGTCTGCGTCTGCCTTCGTCGGCATCGTAGTAGGTGCCCGGCAAGACGATGTGGGTATGCGGGTTGTGCTGATCTGGCGACTCGTCGCCATCGGTCTGGCGATGGTGGGTCACGTAGCTATACTCGACCCCGGTGTCGATGCCGTGTGCGTCGAAGAACCCTTCAACGGTTCGTTCGGTGAGCTGGTGCACAAACGCCTCTCGCTCCTCATGGGGCACCATCCGGATGAGGTCGGGATTGGGGTTCACCACCAGGCTGAACAGCAGTACATGGTCACTCTGGTAGCTCTCGCAGCGGTCAGCGATCTGCTTGACACTGTGCCCCATACCGCGATCCACCCAGCGTTCCACGCCACTGACCTGCGGCACGTAGTCGTCGCGGCTGTCACGGTAGGTCAGATAACCAAGCAGGTTCTTCATCCGGCGCGCCTCATTCTGCGTCGGCTTCTTGTACTTCACGTTGGTCACGCACATCTGCTTTCTGTCCATGTCCTACGCCTCCCGCTTCTTC